>JAFRQH010000010.1 GCA_017428725.1 Bacteroidales bacterium
CAGCCGCCCCCGCCGCCGCTCCGAAGCCCGCCGGCGCCGGCAAGATCATCGAGAGCCCGCTGCCGGGCGTGATCATCAGCGTCGACGTCAAGGAAGGCCAGGCCGTCAAGCGCGGCCAGAAGGTCGCCGTCATCGAGGCGATGAAGATGGAGAACGAGATCCTCGCCGAGTGCGACGGCACCATCACCGCCGTCCACGTCAAGCAGGGCGATTCCGTACTTGAAGGCGCTGACATCGTAACGATCGGTTGATGGAAAACGTAATCGACAGTCTCCAGCAGTTCTGGCAGTTCACCGGATTTGCCAACTGCACTTGGCAACACCTGCTGATGATCTGCATCGGTCTGGTCTTCATCACCCTGGGTATTGTCAAGCATTGGGAGCCGCTGCTGCTCGTGCCGATCGGATTCGGCATGATTATCGGCAACATCCCCCTGTTCTTCGACCCGGCCACCGGCGTCGGCCTCAAGATCGGCATCTATGAGGAGAACTCCGTGCTGAACATCCTCTACCACGGTGTGAAGAACGGCTGGTATCCGCCCTTGATATTCCTGGGTATCGGAGCCATGACGGACTTCTCCGCCCTGATCTCGCAGCCGCGCCTGATCCTGATCGGCGCCGCCGCGCAGATGGGTATCTTCGGCGCCTACCTGCTCTCGCTGCTGCTGGGCTTCGCCCCCAACGAGGCGGGTGCCATCGGCATCATCGGCGGTGCGGACGGCCCGACGGCCATCTTCCTGAGCTCCAAGCTGGCTCCGGAGCTGATGGGCGCCATCGCCGTGTCGGCGTACTCCTACATGGCCCTCGTGCCCGTGATCCAGAAGCCGATCATGCTGCTGCTCACCACCAAGAAGGAGCGCGTGATCCGGATGAACAAGCCGCGCGTGGTCAGCCAGAAGGAGAAGATCATCTTCCCGATCGTCGGCTTCCTCTGCACCGCGTTCATCGTCCCGTCCGGCCTGCCGCTGCTCGGTATGCTCTTCTTCGGCAACCTGCTCAAGGAGAGCGGCGTGACCAAGCGCCTCGCCGCCACGGCCAGCGGTCCGCTCATCGACGTTGTGACCACGCTCATCGGTATCACCGTGGGCGCCTCCACGCAGGCTGATGTGTTCCTGACCGGCCGTTCGGCCCTCATCTTCGGCCTGGGTCTCGCGTCCTTCGTGATCGCCACCACCTTCGGCGTGCTCTTCGCGAAGTTCATGAACCTGTTCCTGCCCGAAGGCAAGAAGATCAACCCGCTCATCGGCAACGCCGGCGTGTCCGCCGTGCCGGATGCCGCCCGCGTGTCCGAGCAGGTCGGTCTCGAGGCGGATCCGTCCAACCACCTGCTGACCCACGCCATGGCGCCCAACGTCGCCGGCGTGATCGGCTCCGCGGTGGCCGCCGGTATCCTGCTCGGCTTCCTCGGCTAGTCCTGTGGATTTCCCTTCCCGTCAAAGGGCCGCCCGAAATTCGGGCGGCCCTTTGACAGTTATAGCACGCAAATTCTTCTTTCTGATGTCAAAATCTTCAATTCGCTTGGGTATTTTGGGGATTTTTTTTAGATTTGTATGATTGCACATTGCTGCAGACTGCTAATAACTAAACCCAAGATATGTCCAACAAATTACAGGAACTCACCGAGAAGCTCTACAACGAAGGGCTCTCCAAAGGCAAAGAAGAAGGAGAACAGCTGCTCGCCCGCGCCCACGACGAGGCGGACAAGCTCCTCGCCGACGCGCGGCAGCAGGCCGCCGACATCGTAGCCGCCGCCGAGAAGCAGGCCGAAGACCTGCGCGACAAGACGGCATCCGACCTCAAGATGGCCTCCGCCCAGTGCCTCCAGGCCACCAAGAAGGACATCGAGAACCTGCTGGTCGGCGCCGTCAGCGCCGCACCCGTAGAGAAGACCCTCTCCGATCCCGACTTCCTCAAGAAGATCATCACCTCCGTCGCGGAGCGTTTCAACGCCAGCGAAGCCACGGACCTGGCCCTCGTCCTGCCGGCCTCCCTGCAGAAGGAGCTGGAGCCCTGGCTCAAGGGCGAACTCGCCAAGGCCCTCGGCCGCGAAGTCAAGGCCGACTTCAGCAAGAAGGTGGCCGGCGGCTTCTCCATCGGTCCCAAGGACGGCAGCTGGTTCGTCAGCCTGACCGACGACACCTTCAAGGACCTGATCGCCGAGTATCTTCGTCCCGTGACCCGGAAGCTCCTTTTCGGTTAGGCGATGGACAATTACGAATACATCGTAGCCAGCCTCCCCGTCATCCGGCAGGAGGACACCCGGACGGACAGCCTGGTCGTGAGCGAGCTCGTGGACGAGATCCGCGGACAGCTCTCCGGCCGCGACCAGTCCGTCCTGGACCAGTTCCTCTCCGGATATGATTCGGAGCAGCTGACCGAGGACTTCTACCAGCGGATGCTGCAGCACAAGAACCGCTTCCTGCGGGAGTGGTTCCGCTTCGACCTGGACCTGCGCAACGCCACGGTCGGCTACCTCAACAAGAAGCTGCACCGCGCGCCGGACCACGACAAGATCCTGCTGGAGGGCCGCGAGGTGGAGGAATTCCCCGAGCTCGAGGCCGCATCCCGCGTCCTGGACAGCACCGACATCCTGCAGCGCGAGCGCGGTCTGGACGACCTGCGCTGGCGCAAGGTCGACGAGATCACGCTGATGGACTACTTCGACCTGGAGGCGCTGCTGGGCTACGTCGCCAAACTCAAGATCATCGACCGCTGGCTCCAGCTCGATCCCGACTCCGGCCGGGCGCTGTTCCGCCGGATGGTCGAGCAGATCCGCTCCACATACGACAACAAGAAAAAGAATATCACGATATGAGTACAAAAGGTAAGGTAACGGGCATCGTCTCGAACCTCGTGACCGTGGCCGTGGACGGGCCTGTGGCGGAGAATGAGCTCTGCTACATCAACCTCGGCGGCACGCAGCTTCTCGCCGAGGTCATCAAGGTGACCGGCGACAAGGTATCGGTCCAGGTCTTCGAGAGCACCCGCGGACTCAAGAACGGCGACAGCGTCGAATTCCTCGGCAAGATGCTCGAGGCCACCCTCGGCCCGGGCCTGCTGTCGGGCATCTACGACGGCCTGCAGAACAATCTCACCACGATGACGGGCGTCTTCCTCAAGCGCGGCGAATACACCGACCCGCTGGACCGCACCGCCCTCTGGGAGTTCACCCCCATCGCGCAGCCCGGCGACAAGGTCGTCGCAGCCGACTGGCTCGGCGAAGTCAAGGAAGGCTGGCTGCCCCACAAGATTATGGTCCCCTTCGCCTTCCAGGGCGAATTCACGGTCAAGGAGATCGTCCCGGCCGGCAGCTACACGGTGGACCAGACCATCGCGGTCCTCACCGACAAGGACGGTGAGGACGTCCCCGTCACGATGACGCAGAAGTGGCCCGTCAAGGTGGCCATCAAGGGCTTCAAGGAGAAGCCGCGTCCCCGCAAGATCATGGAGACGGGCGTGCGCGTGATCGACACCTTCAACCCGATCGCCGAAGGCGGCACGGGCTTCATCCCCGGCCCGTTCGGCTGCGGCAAGACGGTCCTCCAGCACGCCATCGCCAAGCAGGGCGACGCCGACGTGATCGTGATGGCGGCCTGCGGCGAGCGTGCCAACGAAGTCGTGGAGATCTTCACGGAGTTCCCCGAACTGGTGGACCCGCACACCGGCCGCAAGCTGATGGAGCGTACCACCATCATCTGCAACACCTCCAATATGCCCGTGGCCGCGCGCGAGGCCTCCGTCTACACGGCGATGACCATCTGCGAGTACTACCGTGCGATGGGCCTGAAGTGCCTGCTGCTGGCCGACTCCACCTCCCGCTGGGCGCAGGCCCTGCGTGAGATGTCCAACCGTATGGAAGAGCTTCCGGGACAGGACGCCTTCCCGGTGGACCTCTCGGCCATCATCTCCAACTTCTACGCCCGCGCGGGCATGGTCGTGCTCAACAACGGCCAGACCGGCGCCGTGACCTTCATCGGTACGGTCTCCCCTGCCGGCGGCAACCTCAAGGAGCCGGTGACGGAGTCCACCAAGAAGGCCGCCCGCTGCTTCTACGCCCTCGAGCAGAACCGCGCCGACCAGAAGCGCTACCCCGCCGTCAACCCGATCGATTCCTACTCCAAGTACCTCGAGTACCCGGAGATCCAGGAGTTCCTCCAGGAGAAGATCGACAAGCAGTGGGTCGAGAAGGTCCTCCGCGCCAAGAACCTCGTGCGCCGCGGCCGTGAGATGGCCGACCAGATCAACATCCTGGGCGACGACGGCGTGCCGATGAGCTACCACGAAGCCTTCTGGAAGTCTGAGCTGATCGACTTCGCCTTCCTGCAGCAGGATGCGTTCGACGCCGTCGACGCCCTCTGCCCGCTGGAGCGCCAGGAGTACATCCTCGACCTCATCCTCGGCATCTGCGACAAGCAGTTCGAATTCGACAACTTCGAGCAGTGCCGCAGCTTCTTCAAGGAGCTGATCAACACCCTGCGCCAGATGAACTACTCCGAGTTCAGGAGCCCGCAGTTCAACCAATACGAGCAGCAGCTCAGAAACCAACTCTCCTAGTATGGCAACGAAAGCATTCCAGCGCACATATACGCAGCTCCAGGCCATCACCAAGGCCACGGTCACCCTCAATGCGCGGGGTGTGTCCAACGACGAGCTCGCCACGGTGAACGGCCGCCTCGCCCAGGTCGTCAAGACCAAGGGCGACAGCGTCACCCTGCAGGTCTTCTCCGGCACCGAAGGCGTGCCGACCAACGCGGAGGTCTCCTTCCACGGCGCCCCGCCGACGCTGCGCGTCAGCGAGCAGCTCTCCGGCCGCTTCTTCAACGCCTACGGACGCCCCATCGACGGCGGCCCGGAGGTCGAAGGCGAGGAGCGCGAGGTGGGCGGTCCTTCCGTCAACCCGTTCAAGCGCCGCCAGCCCTCCCAGCTGATCCCGACCGGCATCGCCGGCATCGACCTCAACAACACCCTGGTCTCCGGCCAGAAGATTCCCTTCTTCGCCGACCCTGACCAGCCCTACAACCAGGTGATGGCCGACGTGGCCCTGCGTGCCGACGTCGACAAGATCATCCTCGGCGGCATGGGTCTGTCCAACGATGACTATCTCTTCTTCCGCCACGCCTTCGAATCCGCCGGCGCACTGGACAAGATCGTCTCCTTCGTCAACACGACCGAGGAGCCGCCTGTGGAGCGCCTGCTGATTCCGGACATGGCTCTGGCCGCGGCCGAGTACTTCGCCGTGGACAAGAACGAGAAGGTCCTCGTGCTGCTGACCGACATGACGCTCTACGCCGACGCCCTTTCCATCGTGTCCAACCGTATGGACCAGATCCCGTCCAAGGACTCGATGCCGGGCTCGCTCTACTCCGACCTCGCCAAGATCTACGAGAAGGCCGTGCAGCTGCCCGACGGCGGCTCCATCACCATCATCGCCGTGACCACGCTCAACGACGGAGACATCACGCACGCCATCCCGGACAATACCGGCTACATCACCGAGGGCCAGCTGTTCCTGCGTGCGGACCCGGATTCCGGCAAGGTCATCGTGGACCCGTTCCGCTCCCTGAGCCGACTCAAACAGCTCGTCCAGGGCAAGAAGACCCGTGAGGACCACTCGCAGGTGATGAACGCCGGCGTGCGCCTGTACGCCGACGCGCAGAATGCCAAGACCAAGCTCGAGAACGGTTTCGACCTGTCCGACTACGACCTCCGCTGCCTGGACTACGCCAAGGAGTACGCCACCCGCATCCTCTCGATCGACGTCAACATCACCATCGAGCAGATGCTGGACACTGCGTGGGAGATCTTCGCGAAGTACTTCTCCCCGGCCGAGACCGGCATCCGGCAGGCACTCGTCGACAAATACTGGAAAGCCTGATAACGTCGTTCCGGGCCGTGCCCGGAATCCCATTCCAGATTTATGGCAATTAAGTTTCAATACAACAAGACTTCTCTGACGAATCTTGGCAAGCAGCTCAAGGTACGCCAGAACGCCCTGCCGACCCTCAAGAACAAGGAGTCGGCCCTGCGTTCGAGCGTGCAGGCTGCCAAGGCGGAGTCCGAGCGGCTGGCCGACGAACTGGAAGCTTCCCTGAACAGATACGACTATCTCGCCGCGCTCTGGAACGAGTTCGAGCCCGGACTGGTCCGGATCAAGGACGTGGACCTGAGCGTCGTCAAGGTAGCGGGCGTCAAGACCCCCCGCCTGGACAAGATCCACTTCGAACTCAAGCCCTTCAACGCCTTCGTCAAGCCGGCCTGGTATGCCGACGGCGTGGACATCCTCAAGGAGTTGTCCCGGCTGGGCATCGAGTCCGAGATCTTCGAGCAGAAGCGGCAGATCCTCGAGTTCAACCGCAAGAAGACCACCCAGAAGGTCAACCTCTACGAGAAGGTCCAGATCCCGGGCTACAAGGAGGCCATCCGCAAGATCAAGCGCTATATGGAGGACGAGGAGAACCTCTCCAAGGCTTCGTCCAAGATTGTCAAGACCCGTCACGCAGAAGAAGAGGAGGCCGGCCTATGATCGCCAAGATGACCCAATACTCCTTCATCCTCCTGCACGGGGACAAGGAAGCATTCCTCTCCGAGCTGCAGCAGCTCGGCGTGATGGACATCACCCGCTCCACCAAGCCGGTGGACAGTTTCTCGCAGAGCCTGCTCGACAACATCGCGACGCTGCGCAACGACATCGACTGCACCATCAAGGGGTCCGACCCCGCGCTCGTGGAGCTCGAAGCCGGACGCGACGCGATCCTCGACGAGATCGCGGAGGTCACGCCCTGGGGCGAGTACGACCGCGAGCGGCTCAGTCCCTTCGGCATCCACTACTATGCCGTGGCCACCAAGAAGTTCGACCCGGCCTGGGAGGAGAAGTACGCCCTGCAGGTCGTCGGATCCGAGGACGGCCTCACCTGGTTCGTCGTCGTGGGCGACAACGCCGGTTTCCCGCTCAAGGAGCTGCCGGCGCCGCAGCACACGCCCTCCGAACTGGCTCCCATCCTTGAGGACCAGGAGGACAAGATCGCGCTGCACCGCGCCATCCTCGAGGAGCGCAAGGGCAACCTCCCCAAGATGGAGAAGCACCTGAAGAACATGCAGGCCGACCTCGACCGCTACCTCGCGGGCGTGGCGGCCGTGCCGGCTGCCGAAGACACCATCGACACCCTCGTGGGCTTCGCCCCGAGCGAGAACGACGAGGCCGTCACGGCCTTCCTCGACCAGTCCGGCGTCTTCTATCTCAAGGATGAAGCGAAAGTCCAGGAGAACCCACCTATCAAATTCAAGAACAACAAGTTCGTGAAGATGTTCGAGGTCCTGACCGATATGTACGGCCGCCCGGCCTACGACGGTTTCGACCCCACGCCCTTCATCGCGGTCTTCTTCCTGCTGTTCTTCGCGCTCTGTATGGGAGACGCCGGCTACGGCCTGGTGCTGATCCTCGTCGGCTTCCTGCTCAAGAAGGTCGAGAGTTTCAAGGACATGGCCCCGCTCGTCGTCACCCTCGGCATCGCGACCGTTGTCGTGGGCTTCTTCCTGCACACCTTCTTCTCGATCGACATCGCCCAGTGGAAGTGCTTCGAGGGCATCCGCTGGATGTTCCTGCCGGACGAGATAGCGGGTTATGCCGGCGGCATGGTCCTCTCGCTCATCGTGGGTGTGGTGCACCTCTGCATCGCGATGGTCGTCAAGGCGATCAACTGCGTCAAGGTCAACGGTTTCGCCGCTTCGCTCGGCACCCTCGGCTGGACGCTGCTGATCGTGGGCGGGGTGATCGTGGGCGCCATCGCGCTGACCGGCGTGCTGGACAAGTCCGTCACCAAGTGGGTGCTGATCGGGCTCGGCATCGTGTCCGCCCTGGGCATCTTCGTCTTCAACGATCCCAAGCGCAACAAGTTCGCCAACGTGGGGATGGGCCTCTGGGACACGTACAACACGGTCACCGGCCTGATGGGCGACGTGCTCAGCTACCTGCGTCTCTACGCCCTTGGCCTTGCCGGCGCTATGCTCGGCATGGCGTTCAACGACATGGGCAAGATGGTGCTCGGTGACGGCTCCAACATCGTGCTCTGGATCCCGTTCATCCTGCTGGTGCTCGTGGGCCACACGCTCAACATTGCGATGTGTGCCCTGGGCGCTTTCGTACACCCGCTCCGACTCAACTTCCTGGAGTTCTTCAAGAATTCCGGATATGAGGCGACCGGCCGTAAGTTCAATCCTTTGACTAAATAAGTAAAACAAATAAAATCAATTCATTATGGAACAAATTCTTGGTTATCTCGGATTGGGTCTCGTGCTGGCGCTCGCCGGTATCGGCTCCTCCATCGGAACTACTACTGCCGGCAATGCCGCCGAAGGTGCGCTGAAGCGCAAACCGGAAGCCTCCGGAAGCTACATGGTGCTCTCCGCCCTCCCTGCCACGCAGGGTATCTACGGCTTCGTGGCCTTCTTCATCCTGCTCGGCAAGTTCACGGCCGGCACTATCACCGGCGCGCTCTGCTTCGGCATCGGCGTGTCCGTCGGGGCTGCCTGTCTGCTCTCCGCCATCCGCCAGGGCCAGGTCTGCGCCAACGGTATCGTGGGTGTGTCCCAGGGCCACAACGTCTTCACCAACACCCTGATCTACGCCGCTCTCCCGGAGTTCTACGCGATCTTGGGTCTCGTCGGTGCCATCATGGCGCACTAACGTGCGCCAGTGACCGGATGGTTACGTAAAAGGCGGAACGCAACAAAAGCGTTCCGCCTTTTACTTTTTCCCCTTTCGACCTACCGCAAGCGAAGGACCGTAGCGTCGAAGGGCGGGACGGTGACGGGGGCGAGCGCCGGGAGGGCCGGGCCGCCGGGCAGGGCCGCGGCGGCGGCGCGGAGCTCCGCCGGAATCGTCAGGAGCATCGAGGCCGGGAGTTCCGAGAAGTTGCAGATGACCAGCCAGGCTTCCCGGGCGTCGTAGCGCACGAAGGCGAAATGGCGGTCGGGGTTGAAGCCGGGGGCCTTCCCGTTGCAGTAGGCAAGATCCCAGGTGCCGCCAAGGGCGAAGGCGGGGCGCTTGGCGCAGGCGAGCAGCTCGCGGTAGCGCCGTAGCAGGGCAGCCTCCGGACGCCGGAGGTCCGGACCGCCGTGCAGGGAGAGGTACAGGTCGCGCAGTTCGGGCGGGTCGCACCAGTTGAAGATGGAGGTGCGGCCTCCGGCCCCTTCGATGCCGTCCTCCCCCACCTCCTGTCCGAAATAGAGCATGAAGGGCGCCGTGTTGAAGAGCAGCGAACAGGCCAGCGGAGCGAAAGAGCGGCGCGCATCGCCCAGGAACTGGGGCGAGGCCAGGCGCTGCTCGTCGTGATTCTCCAGGAAATTCAGCACGCGCGGCTGCATCCCGGCGAGCCACTGCCAGTTCCAGGTGATGCTGCGCGCGGATGCGCCCTGGCAGCAGACGGCGCGCAAGGTGTCGTACAGGCCGGACTTGTCGTAGAGCAGGTCGAATCCCACTTCGTAGAGGTAGCGGCGGTAATTCTCCTTCCGGTATACCTCCGCCACGAAGAGCAGGTCCGGATAATCGGCCTTTACAGCCGAAATCAGCGCCCCCAACGCATCGGCGGGGACCAACTCCACCATGTCGCAACGGAAGCCGTCTACGCCCCGGGAAGCCCAGAAACGGAGGATCCTGAGCATCTCCGCGCGCGTTTCCGGTGCAGACCAGTCATTCTTGCGGGTATCCGTCCAGTCCCCGTCGCACCAGTCGAAGTGCCGGATCGCGCCCTGGTAGTCAGGCGCCACGTGGTTGGGGATGTAATCGATCAGGAGGCGCAGCCCTGCGGCGTGCGTGCGCGTCACCAGCGCGTCGAACTCCTCCAGGCGCCGGGCGGGGTCGTCCGCCAGATAAGGATTGACGTCATACCAGTCGGTGATGGCATAGGGCGAGCCGGGGTCTCCCTTGACGAAGGGCTGGCCCGTGGCGTGGCGCGGCACGCCGGTATACCACACATAGTCCACCCCCAGGGAATGCAGGTAGTCGAAGGAGGCCGCGTCCCAGTCGGAGAAACGGCCGCGCCCCCACAGCCGGGGCAAAACCTGGTAGATGATCCGCTTGGCCATATCAGAAAGGATAACCTACGCCGAAATGCAGGGCCGAACCGCCGGAGAACCAGCCCTTGGGCCCGACCCAGCGGTCAGCAAGGGCGCGGGCCGGGTCGTGGATCCGGAAGCCCGCATCCAGCCGGAGCAGGATGAAACTGAGGTTGACGCGCAGGCCGAGGCCCCAGTCTGCGGCGATGCTGCCCAGGCTGAACCGCGACTGCTCATTGCCTGCCATTTCCCAGACGTTTCCCGCCTCGGCGAACAGGGCGCCTTCGAGTTTCCAGAACATCGGGAAACGGTACTCCAGGTCGGCCTCCAGCTTGAAGTTGCCCGTCTGGCTCGGGAGCACGAAGAATTCGCTGAGCGGCTCATAGCCGGGCCCCAGCATACGGGCCTGCCATCCGCGCATGCTGCTGGCGCCGCCGCAATAGAACTGGCGCTCGAACGAGAGGGCGAAGGAATTGCCGTACGCCCAGCCGGCGCCCGCCACGAGGTGCAGTGCCACGGCCTGGTCTCCCTCCCAGCCGAAACGCAGGGCTCCACCCAGGTTCAGTTCGGCGCGGACATACTGCTTGTACGGGAGACCCAACAACAGACGCTGCGTACCGACGAGCGCCTCCTGCACGGGCAGCACCGAATTGAAGAGGGAGATCACGTTGCCGGACACGTCCAGGGCCAGCCGCTCGTAGTGGTAGGAAGTCATCGGCACCACGTCGGCGTTGGTCGTATGGTTCACCATCAGGCCGATACCGGCATCCACGTGGTCGTCGAAGGTGTCCCACAGGTAAGGATACTCCATCATCACGGCCCGGAAATCATCGCTGATCGCATACAGCTTGGCCAGGTTGAAACGCAGCGGGGTGATCTGGTAGAAGACCCGCCGGCCGATCTGGCCGCTGAAGCCGTAGTTGAGCGTGGCCAGGCTGCGGCGGTACTCAGGACGGTTCTGGTAGTTGAACGACGCGGAGATGTCCGTGCGGGGGATGTTGACGCCCCGGATCCGCTCCAGCGGATACCCCAGCAGGCGCGGGAAACTCAGGCTGGCCGAGATGCCGAACTCCGTCGAATGGGCGCCGGAACTGGGCAGGTACTGCCAGTTGCCCGAGAAGCCGAGGTTCAGCCACTCCCCGCCGTGGAAGATATTCTTGTGGTAGAAACTGAGCTGGGGCGAGAAGCCCAGCAGGCCGGAGGCGTTGGTGGATGCCTCCACGTTGGCCTTGAAGCCCAGCTGGTCCGTGCCCCCCAGACGGATGTCGCAATCCACCGTCGTACTGTCCGTCGGGCTCATCTCGATGCTGACGTTGTTGAACACCTTGAGCGCAGACAGACGGGTATAGGTCGTATTGACCATCCGCTCGCTGTAGAGCGCCCCGGGATGGATCGTGTTGAACTTGCGCAGCAGCGACTCCCGGAAGCGGATGTCGGCGGGACGCGAGATCCGCACGTCGCCGATGCGGAACTTGCGGATCGGGGCGTCGTTGGCCGCGCTCTCGTTGCGGGTATAGCCCTTGATCCGGTAGTAGAGCGTGGTCCGGTCCGTCAGCGTATCCGCCTCGAAGAAATAATGGTTCTTGTTGAAATCGTAGTAGCCCAGGTCCCGGAACACCGAGGCGCCGCGCACCGTCTCGGCCTCCAGCGACTTCTCCGCCAGGAAATCCCCCGGCTTGACGGTCACGTTGGCACTGTCGGCGCGGAATTCCTCCCCGAAGGTGCCGCCCGGCACGTCGAAGACCAGGCTGTCGATGGTGATGCGGTGGCCGGGCTCCACGAAATAGGTGACCTTGGCCAGGCGTCCGTCGTACTGCACCTCCGCATCCACCTTCGAATCGTAGTAGCCCAGGACCTGGAGATGGTTGGCGATGTTGGAGCGCGAGCTCTCCACCAAAGAGGGATCGAACACCACCGGAGGGACGCCCAGTTTCTCCCAGAAGGCGTTGATCCCCTCCCCGCTGCCGTTGGACCAGTTGTAGATGTACAGGCCGGGACTCCAGCCGAAAAGGATGGAAGAATTGGGCTGCTGACGGAGATAGGGGGTCACTTCGGACGAAGGCAGTTTCGTGCCCTTGAATTCGATCTTGTTGGACGCGAGGCGGTACTTCCCCTCCGGGAGGAGCTTTGTAGTACTGCAAGAGATAGCGAGCACCAACAGCGTCAGCAACAAGAGGATACGTCTCATCTTCTGCGGAATTCAGACAGCGTGACGGCCGTGGCCACGGCCACATTGAGCGACTCGGCGCCAGAGCCGCCGAAAGACGGGATCAGCAGATGCGCATCCACCTCAGCGGCGACGGCGGGGCGGATGCCGGCGGCTTCATTGCCCATCACCACGAGCCCTTCCCGGCTCAGCTCCCTGCGGTAAATGTCCTTTCCGTCCAGGAAGGTCCCGTATACGGGCAGGCCCTCCTCCCGGAAACGACGGCACAGCGCCGGCAGGTCCGCCGTCGAGGTCCGGACCCGGAAGAGCGAGCCCATCGAAGCCTGGATCACCTTGGGATTGTACAGGTCCACGCAATCGTCGGACAGGAAGACCGCCTGCACGCCGAACCAGTCGGCGATCCGCAGGATCGTGCCCAGGTTGCCGGGGTCGCGGACCCCGTCCAGGGCGAGGCAGAGGCCGCGCACCGGCGCGGGCGCTGCCAGCGCCTGCGGGCGCGCGACGACAGCCAGCACGGGAGAGGGCGTGGACAGCTGCGTGATGCGCGCCATCGCCGCTTCGCCGATCTGCTCGCGGCGCAGGACCCGCACCACCTCGAAGTCCGAGTCGAGCGCTTCCTGCACCAGTTTCTCCCCTTCGACGACAAACAAGCCGAGCTCGTCGCGGAACTTCTTCTCGCGCAACGAGCGGATCTGCTTGATTTCTGCCTGGGTGATGCTCATTATCCGCAAAGATACAAACAAAAGCCGGATTTCCACTGCGGAAATCCGGCTTCCCAAAGATTCTGGAGAAGATTAGTCGAGTTCCTCGACGACCGGGGAATCGGGAGCATTGCGCATCACGGAGGCGATGCCCTGGTTCATCGTACGCTCGGAGGCATACATCTGGCTGGAGCCGATCACCTGGCCGTTGGAGGCCTTCAGGTTGAAGAAAGGCTTGCCGTTCTTGGCGACCTTGACTTCGTAGCGCTCGGCCACGGGGCCGTTCTTGCGGACGGACTCGACGCCGTTGAGGCAGGCAGCCTTGGTGGTGTAGCCTTCACTGGTGAGGATGACCTGGCCGTTGGTGGCCTTCAGGTTGAACTGGAACTCGCCGTTCTTGCGGAGAGTCACAACAAATTTTCCCATTGTCTTAGTGTTTTAGAGTTTATAAGGTTTTGGTATTGTTTCGCTATTCGCAAATATAGCAATTTTATCCAGCGGTGTACCCCCGGATAGCTAATTTTTTGATACAAATGACATATAACAAAAATGTTATGCTGTTTAACTTTATTGTTTCCTTCATTGATTATCAATAATTTGTCATATTTTTAGCCAAGTTGATGGAGACCCGGCTCCGGAACGCGTTTTTTTCGTATATTCGCATATGTAAAACCACATTTATGGACAGCTACCAGATCCGGCGCGAGCTCTACAATGCCGCTTCCCTCTACGAAGGTTTCGACCCCTCCGACTGCCGGTCGTACAACCGCTGCTATGACGGCCAGGCCTATGCCGACTACTGCTTCCACGGCCGGCGGAGCAGCGACTTCCAGGTGACGCTCGCCCGCACGCTCCACGACCACTCCGTCAGCGAGGCGATGCACCGTTTCCTGCAGGGATACGAACCGGGCTGCATCGTCGGCGTGATGGGCGGCCACGCAATGCGGCGCTCCGACCCCTCCTACCGCAATGTCGCCTACATCGCCAAGCAACTCTCCGAGCGGGGCAAGCTGATGGTGTCCGGCGGCGGGCCCGGGGCGATGGAAGCCACGCACCTGGGCGCCTGGATGGCCGGGCGGTCCGACGCCGAGCTGGACGCCGCCATCGGGCAGCTCGTCTACGAAGCGGACTCCTTCCGCGAGCCCGACTGGCTGGGCTCCGCCTTCCGGGTGATGGAGCGCTATCCGCAGGGCGCCTGCGAGAGTCTGGGCATCCCCACCTGGCTCTACGGCCACGAACCGGCCACCCCCTTCGCCACCCGCATCGCCAAGTTCTACGAGAACAGCATCCGCGAGGACAGCATCCTCTCCATCGCCGTCGGCGGGATCGTCTTCACGCCCGGCTCGGCCGGCACGGTGCAGGAGATCTTCCAGGAGGCCGCCCAGGACCACTATGTCACCTGCGGGGTCTCCAGTCCGATGGCCTTCCTGGGCCGGCAGTTCTTCACGGAGGAGATCCCGGTCTATCCCTTCCTCGAGGACATGGTCGCCCGCGGCAAGTACAAGAACCTGCTGCTCTCCATCACGGACGAACCCGACGAGGTCATCCGCGAGATCATGGCTTTCGACCCCGATCAGCAAGCAACTAATCAGAAACAATAATATTATGAACATCAAGACTATAGGAGTTCTCACCTCAGGTGGAGATGCACCTGGGATGAATGCCGCCATCCGTGCTGTCACCCGTTCCGCCATCTACGAAGGCTGGCGCGTGTTCGGCATCTACCGCGGCTGGGAGGGTCTGATCATGGGCGACATCAAGGAGTTCACCAGCTCCAGCGTCAGCAACACCATCCAGCGCGGCGGTACCATCCTCAAGACCGCCCGCAGCGACGAGTTCCGCACCCCGGAGGGGCGCGCCAAGGCCTTTGAGAACATCAAGAAATTCGGCATCGACGCCCTGGTGGTGATCGGAGGGAACGGCTCCCTGGCCGGCGCCCAGGCCCTCGCCAGCGAGCACGACATCCCGGTCATCGGTCTGCCCGGCACCATCGACAACGACCTCTACGGGACGGACTCCACCATCGGCTACGACACCGCCCTCAACACCATCATGGAGTGCGTGGACAAGATCCGCGACACCGCCAACAGCCACGACCGCATCTTCTTCGTGGAGGTGATGGGGCGCGACGCGGGCTTCCTGGCGCAGAACAGCGCCATCGCCGCCGGCGCCGAGGCCGCCATCATCCCGGAGGACCAGACCGACATCGACCAGCTGGCCACCTTCATCGGCCGCGGCATCCGCAAGAGCAAGAACAGCAGTATCGTGCTCGTGTCCGAGAAGGACGGCGGGGCGATGCACTATGCCGAGCGCGTCCGCCAGGAGTACCCGGAATACAAGGTCAAGGTCTCCATCCTGGGGCACCTGCAGCGCGGCGGCTCCCCAACGGCGCAGGACCGGATCCTGGCCAGCCGCCTGGGCGTCGCCTCCATCGAGGCGCTCAAGGAGGGCCAGCGCAACGTGATGGTCGGCATCAAGAACGACCAGATCGTCTACGTCCCCTTCTCCCGGGCCGTCCACTACGACAAGCCCATCGACAAGGAGCTCATAAACGTGCTGAGCATCCTGTCGATCTGACGCCCGGTCCACCCGGAAGCGTCCAGCGGTCCACCACCACGGCAGCGACCACATTGCCGGCCACGTTCAACAGCGTGGCCGGTATGTCTATGAGCGTGCTGAATACCATCAGGATCGCGGCCATTTCCGGAGCGTAGCCGAACAGGGTGCAGACCAGCAGCTCCCCCGTCATCCCGCCCGTGGGGACGGCGCCCATCACCGTGCCGACCAGCAGGGCCACGCCCACCACCTGGAAGAGATCGCCCCAGGACGGCGCCACCGCCCCGAAGACGCTAAGCAGGAACACCACCTTCACCACGCCCACCATCGTGGACCCGTCCTTGTGGATGTTGGTCCCCAGGGGGATGACGCTGTCCGAGATGAGCGGCCGCACGCCCATTCCGGTGGCAGCCGCCATATTGAGGGGCAGGCACACGGCGCTGGAGGACGTGGCCACCGCCATCAGGGACGGCGGGACGATCCCCCGCCAATAGCGGCCGACCCGGCTCCGTCCGCCACAGAGCGCCACCCAGCCGGAGTTGACCAGGAAGAAGACGACCAACCCTGCCACGACATAGACCAGCACGGCATCCGCATACCCGCCCAGGATCGTGCTCCCCAGGCTTCCCACCGTCCAGGCGAAATAGCAGCCCAGGCACACGGGTGCGGCATACATGACGAACTGCATCACCCGGACCGTCAGGGCCGAGGCCCTGTCGAGGAAATCCGCCACGCGGCGTCCCCGCTCGCCCAGCAGGGCGACGAGGATCCCCGCCACGACCGAAGCGCCGATCAGCGGCAGGAGCGACGCCGCCACGGCCGCCTTCAGCGACGGGCGGCCTCCCCCGCCGCCTTCCGGGCCCAGCCCGGCAAGGAAGGTCTCGGGATCCGCCGCCTGGAAGGGATTCCAGACCATCACGAGCACATACGTGAGGAGGGCCGCCACGACCGACATCAGGAGGAACACCCCCAGGGTCGTCCCCAGCAGCCGCCACGCCATCCCGCTGCGGCACACCTTGACGGCAGCCGATGACATGCTGAAGGCCACCAGCGGGACGATCAGCACGAACACCACGTCCAGGAACAGGTCCCCGACGGGCCGCACCACGGCCGTCCCCTCCCCCCAGACCATTCCGCACACGGCCCCGACAGCCACACCCGCCAGCAGCGCCAGCGTAAAGCCATAATTCTTCCAGAAGCCCATAGCGCAAAGATAGCATAAAAAAACAAGGCCTGGCAAACTGCCAGGCCCTGACTTGTGGAGCATAGGGGATTCGAACCCCTGACCTATAGATTGCGAACCTATCGCTCTACCAACTGAGCTAATACCCCGAAAGCGGATGCAAATATACATATTTTTTTTGAAAATCATCCATTTGCCGCCTGCTTCTGGATTTCTGCGCGGTAATCCCGCGGAGAGACGCCCAGGCGGGTCTTGACGAACTTGCCGAAGGCGGACAGGCTGGCGAAGCCGAAGTCGCCCGCGATCTCCTTGACGGAGCGGCCGGAGCTGCGCAGCTGGCGGGAGATGCCTTCCAGCATATATTCGTGGATCCAGGACAGGGCCGAGCGGCCGCTGGTCATCCGCACGCACGCGGAGAGGTATTTGGGCGAGACGCACAGCGCACGCGCATAGTCCCCCACCGTGCGCCGCCGGCCCTCGGAATCGGCGAGCAGGGACAGAAACGACTTGAAGATCCGCTCGGGCTGACGCACGCGGGCACTGCCGGCGGGGATCATATTGCGCTTGATGATCACGCTGACTTCGAAGAATGCCGTCACCATCAGCGACTGCATCACCTCCTTGTAGTAGAAGTCCTGCGGGCCGGAGAGCTTCTCCTGGAAAAGGTGGAAGATATGGGACCCGATCCGCATCTCGGCATCGGTCATATGGTAGACAGGATGCTCCCGGGCATACATCATCACGGACCACAGGCTGTCGTCGGTGCCGACCGTCTTCTGGAACTTGGCGTAGGACATCCCGAAGATCAGCCCGCGGAAGTCCGGCGTGCTGAAGATGTTGTCCAACACGGTCTTGGGCGGACAGATCAGCATATCGTGCGCCCGCACTTCCGTGGGCACGCCGCCGATGTCGATCCGCAGCCGGCCGTCCACCACGATGATGGACAGGATCATCCCGGCTCCCGTAGTCTCGACCTGCTGGAAATCCGCCAGGTCGCCGAGGATGACCATGTCACCATCGGCATAATGCACTTGGAGTTGTTCTTTTTGCGCCATATCTTCTACAAAAATAGAAAATTTAACACTAAAACTACAACTTTTTTCCTCAAAACTTGCACAGTCAGCGAAAAAGGGAGTACTTTGCCGGCGAAAACGAAAGAGAAATGGAGTTCACATCCGTCAACAAGCTCCTCCAAGAGAGCTTCCGCAAGCATTGGGACCGTCCGGCCCTGTCCAACTACCAGGGCATCACCCTCAAATACGGCGACGTGGCGCGCCGGGTCGAGAAACTGCACATCGCCTTCGAGCAGTGCGGGCTCCTCAAGGGAGACAAAGTGGCCATCTGCTCCCGCAACCAGGCCAACTGGGGCGTGAGTTTCCTGGCTGCGCTGACCTACGGTGCCGTCCCCGTGCCCATCCTCCACGAATTCAAGCCCGGCAACATCCACTATCTGGTCAACCACTGCGAAGCCAAGGTCCTTTTCGTGGACGAGGTGATCTGGGAAGGGCTGCTCGTAGACGAGATGCCCGGACTTCAAGTCGTCGTACAGATCAATACATTCAAGTTCCTGTATGCCTGTTCGGAAGAGCTCTGGAGAATCCGCGAGCACCTCAACGAGAGTTTCGGACGGAAGTACCCGGACCATTTCGGTCCGGAGGACCTGGACTACTACATCGACAGCCCCGACGAACTGGCGGTCATCAATTACACTTCAGGCACTTCCGGCTTCTCCAAGGGGGTGATGATCCCCTACCGCGCACTGTGGTCCAACATCGACTTCGCGCACAACTACGCCCTGCCCGAACTCAACTGCGAGAACACCGTGGTCTCGATGCTCCCCTCCGCCCACATGTACGGGATGATGTTCGAGTTCCTCTTCGAGATGACCATCGGGATGCACGTGCATTTCCTGACCCGCATCCCCAGCCCCAAGATCATCATGCAGGCCTTCGCGGACATCAAGCCCGACATCATCATCTCCGTCCCCCTGATCATTGAGAAGATCTATAAAACCAAACTGAAACCTATCCTGGACAAGCACCGCGTGCTGTTCGGCCTGCCGATCGTGGACCAGTTCCTGCAGAAGAAGATCTGCAAGGAACTGGTGGCCACGTTCGGCGGCAAATTCATCGAGGTGATCATCGGCGGCGCGGCGTTCAACCCCGAAGTGGAGCGTTTCTTCCGCAAGATCGAGTTCCCCTTCACCGTCGGCTACGGGATGACCGAGTGCGCCCCGATCATCACCTACGCCCATTTCGACAAGACCAAGCTCTTCTCCTGCGGCCAGGCGGCCCCCCATATGGAGATCCGCATCGACTCCCCCGATCCCGCCCGGATCCCGGGCGAGGTGCAGGTACGCGGAGCCAATGTCTTCCTGGGTTACTACAAGAACGAGGATGCCACGGCACAGGCCCTGACGGAGGACGGTTGGTTCCGCACCGGCGACATGGGCGTGCTGGACGAGGAAGGGTTCCTGTTCCTGCGCGGGCGCTCCAAGTGCATGATCCTGGGGCCTTCCGGCCAGAACATCTACCCCGAGGAGATCGAGGGCGTGCTCAACAACCTCGCCTACGTGGTGGATTCACTGGTCATCGAGGATGAAGGCGGGCTGACAGCCCTCATCTATCCGGACTGGCACAAAGGCGAGCAGGACGGGATGGACCGCGCGCAGTTGGAGAACCTGCTGACGGCCAGCCTGCCCGTCATCAACAAGGAACTCCCCAACTATGCACGCCTGCGTGCGCTCGAGTTCCTGCCGGAGGACTTCGAGCGCACGCCCAAGCGCAGCATCAAGCGCTATCTGTATCAGCGCAACAAATCCTAGTCCGCGAAGGACATCTCGTCGAAGAGCCAGGTGGCATGGCCGATGTGCTCGACGACGAAGAGCAGGTAGCGGATGTCCAGGGAGATGTTGCGGCAGAAATCGGGATCGAAGGCGAGGTCGCTCATCGTTCCCTCCCAGACACGGTCGAAGTTGATGCCGACCAGATTGCCGTCGGCGTTGATCACCGGACTGCCGGAGTTGCCGCCGGAGGTGTGGTTCGTGGCGAGGAAGCAGACCGGCTGGTCGTCGTGGCCGCCCGCGGCATAGATGTCGCGCAGGGCCTGCGGGATGTCATAGTCGAAGATGTTGGGGTCGTCCTTCTCGATGATGCCCTTAAGGGTCGAGACCGGTGAGTAATACACCGCATCCGAAGGGCTGTAGCCGGCCACTTTGCCGTAAGCCACGCGCAGGGTCAGGTTGGCGTCGGGATAGAAGGCCTTGTCGGGCTGGAACTCCATCTGCGCCTTCATATAGTCGCGATATGCGAGGTTGATCGCGCGGGTCGTCTCCGTGATGACGCCCTGCAGCTCGTCCCGGTACCACTGGTTGAAGGCGCCGTACATCTCGTACGCGGGATCGGCGTCAATCCTGGCCAGGTCGGCCTTGGTGAGTTTCAGCACCTTGTCCCTGTCGGTGAACAGGGAGCGGGCGAAGAGGTCGTCCCGCCAGGCCGCGATACTGCCGTAGGCGGCGAGTTTGTCCCGGAAGTACGCCGGCTTGAAGGCCGGGTCCATCTGCTTGTCGAAGGCGTCCATCACCGCCACGAAGATCTCCTCGTCGATGGGCTGGTAGTAGTCCTTGAAGAAGCGTTCCGCCACTGCGGCGACAGGCCGGCCGGCGTCCAGGGCCGTACGGACGTTGTTGGCGAACGTGAGCAGCTCGATGGTGCGGACCGTCTCGGTATAATACTCATAGGCCCGGTAGTACGGGTTCCGCTTCTCGTACAGGGCGGAGATGCGGTCCAGCAGGCCGTCGTAGCGGTTGGTCCTGGACCAGGCACGGAAATAGCGCTCGAACTCCTTCTTGGAGGCCACGGTCCCCCGGCGCGCCAGGCCCTTTGCCTCGCCCTGCCACTTCTTCCAGGCGTTGGAGACATTGGCATTCTTGGAGGAATACTGGATGCGGACGGCCGGGTCCTGCGACATATACTTCTTCTGGATGTCCAGGCGCAGGGTGCGCAGCGCAATCTTCTGCGGGTCGGAGACCTCGCCGACATAGCGGACCTCGTCGGAGGTCACGTATTCCTTGGTGCTGCCCGGGCAGCCATAGACGAAGGTGAAGTCGCCCTCCTTGACGCCGGCGCGGGAGACGGTGAAGAAACGCCGCGGTTGAAACGGCACGTTATCCTTCGAATAATCAGCCGGTTCGTTATCCCGACCTGCATAGATACGGAAGATGGAAAAGTCGCCCGTATGGCGCGGCCACATCCAGTTGTCCGTATCGCCGCCGAACTTGCCGATGGAGGACGGCGGGGCGCCTACCAGGCGGACGTCGCGGTAGACCTTGTAGACGAACAGGAAGTACTGGTTGGCGTAGTAGAGGGCCTCCACGCTGGCGCGGATCCCCTTGTCGGGGTTGATGATGGTCTTGGTGATCGCCGCGGAATTGGCGCGTACGATGGAGTCGCGCTGCGCCTCGCTCATCCCCGGCTCATAGCCCTTCAGGACCTGGGCCGTGACTTCCTCCATCCTCTGGAGGAAACTGACGGTCAGTCCCGGGTTGGGCAGCTCTTCACTGCGGTCCATCGCCCAGAAGCCGTCTTTGAGATAGTCGTGCTCCACGCTGCTGTGCTGCTGGATCTGGCCGTAGCCGCAATGGTGGTTGGTGAATAGCAGGCCGTCGCGCGAGACCACCTCGCCCGTGCAGCCGCCGCCGAACAGTACGACGGCGTCCTTGAGCGAAGCCTGGTTGACGCTGTACACATCCTCGGCCGTGAGCCGGAAACCGTGGGCCTGCATATCTTCGATCCGCTGGGAGATCAGGACCGGCAGCCACATGCCTTCATCCGCCCGCAGTGTTTGGAAGGCGGAGAGCAGGGCCAAAACGAACAGGAAGGTTCTTTTCTTCATATCAATGCTTCTTTGTTTGTTTTATCTTGTTGTAGTGGCAGTTGAGCACCTCGGCACAGTCGCCGTGCCAGTTGTGCATCCCGCCCCCCAGGCAGTCGCGCCAGACCCGGCAGTCCGCACAGCGGCCCCGCCGGGCCCAGCTGCGGTCGCGGAAGGGCTGGAAACGCTCCTGCCAGACCTGCCAGAAGTCATCTTCGTAGATGTTGCCCTGGCTGAAGGCGTCACGGTCGATGTTGGGACAGGCGCAGATACGCCCGTCGATGAGCACCGAGGCGATGTTGATCCCGGCGTGGCAGAAGTACGGCACGTCCCGGACCTTGTTCTCGTACGGGCCCAGGTAGCCTTCGCAGCTGTAAGTCACTTTCATAGATCCCCGTTCAGGTCGGGGATGGCGCTTGGCGGCGATGAAATCCATCAGGGAGACGAACTCCGCGTCGCTGAGGTGCATCTCGGGGTCGTCTGCGGCACGGCCGATCGGGATGATCGTGAAGATGCGCCACTGACGCACACCGATGCCGGAGAGCAGCGTATACAGCTCCTCCAGTTCGCCCAAATTGCGTTTGTGGACGCAGGTCACCACGTCGAAGTTGACCCGCGGGTCCGTGGCGGCGACGCTGATGCCCTTCAGGGCGCGTGCGAAACTGCCCGGCCGGCCGCGCATCCAGTCGTGGGAGGCCTCCAGGCCGTCCAGGCTGATGGTCAGCGCGCCCAAGCCGGCGGCGGCCAGGCGCGCGTGCATCGCGGCGTCGTAGAACCAGCCGTTGGATACGATCCCCCAGCCCACGCCGCGGCTACGCAGCGCCGCGCCGACCTCCGGGAGGTCGGGGCGCAGCAGCGGCTCGCCGCCGGTGAGCACGACGGTGAAGGGCTTGGCCCGTTCCGCGACGGGGATGGTGTCGAAAGCCCGCAGGAAGTCCTCCAGGGGCATATCGACGTCCTGGCTGGCCGCAAAACAATCACTGCCGCAATG
The DNA here is from genome assembly GCA_017428725.1 of Bacteroidales bacterium. Classification (GTDB taxonomy): domain Bacteria; phylum Bacteroidota; class Bacteroidia; order Bacteroidales; family UBA932; genus Cryptobacteroides. The sequence continues at coordinate 22,523 of JAFRQH010000010.1, forward strand.
GCGGCAGTGAAGGTTGCAGCGGGTGGTGCACTCCCAGAACAGGTAATTCAGTTCGTGCACGGCCGTCTCGTTGGCGCGGAACGCGCGGTGGAGCAGCCTGCCGATCATTCTGCGTTCTGCCCCGCGGCCTGTTCCTGGATCCCGACAACTTCCCCGTCCTCCGGAGCCGGTGTCTCCTCCTCCACCAATTCGACAGGCTCTCCCTCGGGATACTCCCCATCGAAACTCGGAGGCGTGCCGTAGCAAGCCTGGAAGACAAAGAGCGCCGTCGTCAGCGATGCGCCTTTAAGCGCGCGATGAATCCATTTTCTGACCATATTCGGGATATTTTATGCAAGATAAGGATTTTTTTCGATTTCCTATCGGCAGTGCCGCCAGAAGAATTCGAAGACCCGCCTGTTGATCCAGGCGGCGCCCAGGTTGTGGGAGTAGCCCGGCAGGTACATCTGTTCGAAATCCTTGCCGTGCTTGATCAGTTCGGAGACCACCTGCAGGGTGGAGGCGGGATCCACGTTGTCGTCGAGTTCGCCGTTGATCAGGAAGAGCTTGCCCTCCAGGCGCCAGGCGTTGTCCACGTTGGAACTCTCGCTGTACCAGGGGCCGATCGGATAGCCCATCCACTGCTCGTTCCACCAGATCTTGTCCATCCGGTTGTCGTGGCAGCCGCACAGCGCCACGCCCACCTTGTAGAACTCGGGGTGGAAGAGCAGCGCCGCCATCGCATTTTGCCCGCCGGCGGAATATCCATAGATACCCATCTTACTGGTGTCCATATACTTATATTTTGCCTGAGCCGCCTGGATCCACAGGATGCGATCCGGGAATCCGGCGTCCTTGAGGTCACGCCAGGCCACGTCCTGGAAGGACTTGGAGCGGTTGTCCGTGCCCATCCCATCGATGGTCACCACGATGAAGCCGAGCTCCAGCAGGTGCGAGAAGCGCGGCGGGGCCGCCGCGAAATCCTTCACCACGTGGGAATCGTGCGGGCCGGCGTAGATGTACTCCACCACCGGGTATTTCTTGCGGGGATTGAAGTGGAACGGCCGGTAGATCGTACCCCAGATATCCGTGACACCGTCGCGGCCCTTGGCGCAGAACACCTCGGGCATCGTATAGCCGTCCTTCATCAGGGCGGAGATGTCCATCCGCTGGAGCTCCTGCAGGACGCGCCCGTCCGCGGCGGAGCGGAGCACCGACACGACGGGCTGGTCCGGTCGGGAGTAGTTGTCCACGAAGGCCGTGAAGCTGCGGTTGAAGCTGACCGTGTGGTTGGCATTCTCCGGGGTCAGGTCCGTGACGCGGCCGCTCGCGATGTCGATTTTGACCAGGTGCTTGTTGTAAGGGTCCTCTCCGGATGCGGCGGCCAGCCCGTTGGCGTAGGCCAGGATGAAGCCGCCCGCCTCGTCCACCTTGTGGATCTCGCGGACGTTCCACTCGCCGCGCGTGAGCTGGCGCATCTGCAGGGTGCGGGTGTCGATGAGATAGAGGTGCCGCCAGTCATCACGCTCGGAGATCCACAGGCTGCGGGAGCCGTCGGAGAAGAGGTAGCGCCACAGGTCGTTGTAGTAGATGAACGTATTGCTGGTCTCGCGCGCCAGGGTGCGCACGGCGCCCGTGGCGGCATCGACGGCGTTGTACTCATACAGCTGATGGCCGCGCTGGTTGTACTCGAAGGTGAAGAACTTCGAGTCCGGCGACCAGCGGCCCAGCGAGAGCGAATACTGGTCCCGCGGGACGGGGCGGTCGAGCGGCAGCTGCCGGCGCGCAGCCACGTCGAAGAGCGCCGGGGTGGCCTGCGGCAGGCGGTCGCCCGGCTTGGCGTAGTCCAGGTAGCGGTAGCGCGGCTGGACCTGGTCCGCGGGCCGGGACTCCCGCAGCTGGATCTGGCGCTCCTGGACCACCTCGCGCTTCATCGCGGAGAGCTTGGTGCCGTCCGGCGACCACTGGACGCGGATGTAAGGCTCGCCGTCCGTGCCGTCGAAGCTCAGCTGGCAGGGCTCGGAATCGTCCGGTTTGCTGACCCAGACATTGTTGTCGCGCACGAAAGCGACCAGCGAGCTGTCCGGGGAGGCCACGCGCAGCGGGCGCCGCGCCCGGCCGTCGAAGGCGGGCATCGCGGGGCCGCCGCGCCGGGGCGTGCGGGTCGCGGACTCGAACGCCGCCTTGTCGATCGGGGTCCGGACGCCTCCCGACACGCGGTACCAAGCGTCACCGCCCGGCTCCGTCGTCCGGTACACGAAGGTGTCATCGTCCAGCCACACGGGCTGGACGGCGCCCTGGTAGATCTTGGCGCCATACTGGGTGGCGTACTCCGTCTTGGCATAGACCGCATCGAAGTCCTGGGCCCACAGGGCGGCGGGCAGCAGGACGGACAACAATGTGAGCAGGATTCGTTTCATGGGACTAAAGATAAGTATTTTTCGTCATACTTGACTGCCAGGCACTTACAAAATGACCTTCGGAGTTTTTTCCGAAGGTCATTTTGCAAAACGCTGAGAATCAGCAGCTGCTACAGAAGCTTCTGAATCGGTTCGGCCGTGGCCAGCACATTGTGGGCCGGCCAGGACTTCGCCTCGGCGAGCGTGAAGGGCACCGTGGCCCGCAGGTCGCGGGAGCTGGCGCCGAAGGCGACGGCGTATTCGCCGGAGGCCGTCTCCCAGGCGGAGGTGGCTTCGTTGAAGGAAGCCAGGCCGTAGGCGTCCACGTGCAGGGTCAGGGTCTGGCTCTCCCCGGGCTTCAGTTCGCGGGTCTTGGCATAGGCCTTGAGCTCGCGGACCGGCTTGTCGAGGCCGCTCGCAGGCGCGGACACGTAGAGCTGGACCACTTCCTTGCCGGCCACGGCGCCGGTGTTGGTCACCTCCACGGTGGCGTCGAACCCGTCACCGGCGGGCTTCACGGCGGCGTTCGCGTAGGCGAAACTCGTGTAGCTGAGGCCGTAGCCGAACGGATAGGACACCGCCAGGCCCTTCTTGTCGAACCAGCGGTAGCCCACGTAGATATCCTCGGCATAGACCGTGCGGTCCACGTCCTTCTGGCCGATGTCCTCGCGGCGGTTGACGAAGTACACGCCCGTGTCGGCATCGATCGGGAAGTTGGCGGACGAACCGGCGTCCATCAGGTTCACGGGGAAGGTCATCGGCAGACGCCCTGAGGGGCTCTGGCGGCCGGTCAGGATGTCGGTCACCGAGTTACCGCCCTCCTGTCCGGCCTGCCAGGCCAGCAGGACGGCGTCCGGAATGTTCTTCCAGGAAGCGGTCTCGATCACGCCGCCGATGTTCAGCACCACGACGACCTTCTTGCCCTGACGGTGGAAGGCGGCGGTGACGTCCTGCAGGAGCTTGCGCTCCTTGGGATCCAGCGCGAAGTCGGCGGAGGTGCGGTCGAAGAACTCGCCCGAGTTGCGGCCGAAGGTGATGATGGCCAGGTCGTTCGCGCGGGCGGAGGCTGCCAGTTCGGAGGCAGGGATCACCAGCTCGGACGGGCGCGGAACGGGATAGAAGGCGGCATTCTGGTCCTGGGACATCGAGGCCTGGAAGGCAGCCTGCTCATCGGCGATGTGCTTCAGGTAAGCGTCCTTCTTGCTCTCGTCGACCGTGAAACCGGCGTTCTTGAGGCCGTCCAGCAGGGACACGGTGTAGGCGCGGTTGACGTTGCCGGAACCCGTGCCACCCGGGATGAAGTCGTAGGAGGTGCAGCCGAACAGGGCCACCTTTCCGGTCCCCTTGAGGGGCAGCACGCCCTTGTTCTCCAGCAGGACCATGCCCTCGAGCGCGCTCTGGCGCGTCACGGCGGCGTGGGCCTCCAGGTCAGGCTTGTTGCTGTAAGTGTAGCCCTTGACCTTGGGGCTGCGCGCCACGAGCTCCAGGCAGCGGCGCACGCACACGTCCAGCTCGGCCTCGCTGAGCGAGCCGTCCTTCAGTGCCGCCATGATCTGCTCGTACTGCCGGTCGGTGCCGGGCTGGAGCATGTCGTTGCCGGCGGCGATCTGCGCGGCGCCGTCGTCCCCGCCGAACCAGTCAGTCATCACCAGGCCCTCGAAGCCCCACTCGTCACGCAGGACCGTGGTAATCAGGTCGCGGCTCTGGGAAGTGTAGGTGCCGTTGATCTTGTTGTACGAGGACATCACCGTCCAGGGAGCGGACTCCTTGACCGTGATCTCGAAGCCCTTGAGGTAGATCTCACGCTGGGCGCGGGGGCTGATCACGGCGTCGTTGCCCGTCCGGTTGGTCTCCTGGTTGTTGTAGGCGAAATGCTTGATGGATGTGCCCACGTCGTTCTTCTGGACACCGCGCACATAGGCGGCAGCGGTCTTGCCGGCCACAACCGGGTCCTCGGAGTAGTACTCGAAGTTGCGGCCGTTGAGCGGATTGCGGTGGATGTTGAGCGCCGGGGCCAGGTAGACGTCCGCGCCGTATTCGTGGACTTCCTCCCCCATCGCCGTGCCCACCTGCTCCACGAGTTCCTGGTTCCAGGTCGAAGAGAGCAGGGTCCCGATCGGGAAATGGGTGCAGTAGTAAGTGGCGTCATCCCCCTCGCGGGTGGGATCGATACGCAGGCCGGCAGGGCCGTCGGCGAGCACGATGGACGGGATGCCGAGGCGCTCGATAGGATAGGTCGTACCGGCGGCGCCGGGCACGATCTTCTTGGTGGCGCCGATGACGGCGTTGTCGCCGGACGCGCCGGCCATGCCGGTGCCGATCACGAAATGGACCTTCTCCTCCAGGGTCATCGCCTTGAGGACCTTGTCCACGGAAGCCTCCCCCAACTGCGGTTCGCCGCCCTGGCAGGCGGCGAACAACAGGGTGGAGGCGCAGAGGACACTCATTGCCTTATTCATAGTACACGACCTTATTTGCGGGTGACGGTGATCTCCTCGAGCGGGACGTTGAGCTCGAACAAGTTGTTGGTCGGCCAGCTCTGGGCCTTCTTGAGTGTGTAGACGGCCGAAGCGCGGACGTCCTCGACGCTGGCGGCGAAGCGGACGGCGTACACGCCGGCAGGAGCCTCCCAGGCGGAAGCCGCCTCGTTGAAGGAGGCGATGTCGTAGTTGCGGACGCTCATCGTGACGGTCTGGCTCTCGCCCGGCTTCAGCTCGCGGGTCTTGGCGAAGGCCTTGAGCTCGCAGGCGGGCTTGGCGAGACCGGCCTCCGGGGCGGTCACATAGAGCTCGACCACTTCCTTGCCGGCCACGGACCCGGTGTTGGTCACGGTCACGGTGGCGGTGAAGCCGTCGGCGGTCGCCTTGACGGCGGGCTTGCTGTAGGAGAAGCTGGTGTAGCTCAGGCCATAGCCGAACGGATAGGACACGCCCACACCGGCGGTGCTGAAGAAGCGGTAACCCACGTAGATGCCTTCTTTGTACTCCGTGAAGTCCACGTCCTTGACCGGCTGCTGCGGCCCGCGGCCGAAGCCCTGGTTCTGGTTGCGGACATAGTTGTACGGGAAGTTGGCGGAGGACGGGTGGTCCATGAAGTTGACCGGGAAGGTCATCGGGAGCTTGCCGGACGGGTTGACCTTGCCGGTCAGCACGTCTGCCACGGCGTTGGCGCCCTCCTGGCCGGGAGACCAGGGCAGCAGGATCGCGTCCACGAGATTCTTCCAGGAGTAGGTCTCGATCACGCCGCCCACGTTGAGCACGACCACGACCTTCTTGCCGGCGGCGTGGAAGGCGGTGCTGACGTTGCGGAGCAGTTCGCGCTCGACGTTGGTCAGGTCGAAGTCATCGACCATCCGGCGGTCGGCACCTTCGCCGGCGTTGCGGCCGATCACCACGACGGCGATGTCGTTGGCCCGGGCCTCATTCGTGATGGCGGCCTCCGGGATGGCGACCTCGGCGGCCTTGGAGGAGCCGAAACCGAAACCGCGGCCACCGCCGCCCATCAGGCCGGCCGTGGCAGCATTCAGGTTGAGCTGTGCCTGGTAGAAGTTCATCAGGCCCTGGTCCACGGTGAAGCCGGCATTCTCCAGGCCTTCCTTCATATTGACGACGTAAGCCTTGTTGACGTTGCCGGAGCCGGTACCGCCGGCCACGAAGTCCAGGGAGGAGATGCCGTAGAGGGCCACCTTCTGGCCGCCCTTGACGGGCAGGACGCCCTCGTTGCGCAGCAGGACCATCGCCTCGCCGGCAGCGCGGCGCGCCACGGCGGCGTGGGCCTTGAGGTCAGGCTTATTGGAGAACTTGTAGCCCTTGAAGGACGGGGTCTTGACGATGTACTCGAGCATATTGCGGACATTGCGGTCCACGTCCTTGATGTCGAGGCTGCCGTCCTTGACACCTGCGACGATGCGGTCGATCTCGTTCTGGTTGCCGGGCTCCATCAGGTCGTTGCCGGACCAGGCGGACTTGACCGTACCGGCCTTGTTGCCCCAGTCGGTCATCACGATGCCCTTGTAGCCCCACTCGTCACGCAGGATGGTGGTGAGCAGGTCCTTCTTCTGCTGGGTGTACTCGCCGTTGAGCTTATTATAGGAGGACATCACCGTCCAGGGAGCGGACTCCTTGACGGCGATCTCGAAGTTCTTGAGGTAGATCTCGCGGAGGGCCCGCTCGCTGATGCGGGCGTCGTTCTCGTTGCGGTTGGTCTCCTGGTTGTTGGCGGCGTAGTGCTTGATGGAGGTGCCCACGTCGTTCTTCTGGATGCCGCGCACGTAGGCGGCAGCCATCTTGCCGGAGAGGAGCGGATCCTCGGAGAAGTACTCGAAGTTGCGGCCGTTGAGCGGGTTGCGGTGGATGTTCATACCCGGGGCGAGCAGCACGTCCACGCCATACTCGTGGACTTCCTCACCCATCGCCGTGGTCACTTCCTCCACCAGGGCGGTATCCCAGGAACTGGCGAGGAGCGTACCCACCGGGAAACCGGTGCAATAGAAGGTCTGGTTCGCACCCTCACGGGTCGGGCTGATGCGCAGGCCGGCAGGGCCGTCGGCCAGGACCGTGCCGGGGATACCCAGGCGCGGGATCGGACGGGTGTTGCCGGCGGCACCGGGCACCTGGTGCGCCACGCCGGAGGTCACGCCGTTGACGATTGCGGCGCGGGCGCCGCCGACCAGCAGGGTGGCCTTCTCTTCGAGGGTCATCGCGGCAAGGACTTCGTCGATGTTGTCCTTGCGGAGCTGCGGCTGGGCCAGGGCGGAAAAGCCCATCAGCGCCGTGGCAGCAATCAAGAAAATCTTTTTCATATTCAGATAGTAATTATGTGTTCCTTGTGTCTGCAAATATACGTATTTCATCCCTTAACGACTTGTTCCTCCGTTCACATTCTGTTCCGAATGTTCAAAGTCACGGGGACCGCCGGAAAAACAGCACTAGCGGCGCGCCCGTGCCCAGGACATAACCAGGGCGGGAGCCAAATCCTGCTCCAGGAGCTCGCGCATCTTCTCCATGTAAGGCGCCGAATGCGCGAAGAACTTGCGGTAGCCCCCGCAGAGCGCGTTCAGCCCCGTCTCGCCGGACTCCGTCCGGTTGAAGCGGTGCTTGGGGCACTCCCCGTGGCAAAGATGCAGCCACTCGCAGGCACGGCAGGCCCGCGGCAGGCCGGTGCGCTTGGCGATGCCGAACTGCACCATCGCCTCGGAGTCCATCATTTCGGCGATGCCCTTTTCCGCGATGTTGCCCAGGAGATATTTCGGATACACGAAATGGTCGCAGGGATACAGGTCGCCGTTATGTTCGAGGCTGGCGTTGTCGCCGCAAGTCTCTCCGTAGACGCACAGGCCGGGCCGGACACCGCACCAACCGGCCAGCGCCGCATCGAACAGGTTGACAAAGTACTCCCCCACATCCTGCCGGACCCACTCGTCGAAGATGTCGCACATGAAGCGGCCGAAGCCCACGTCGCTCACCGACCAGCGGGCGAGGCTCGCGCCCGGGGTGTCCGGATCCACGATCCAGGGGCGGCCCTTGCGGTTCTCCCGGCCGTTGACCAACGGATATTTCACGTGCTCCACCACGGGCATGAACTGCATATAGTGGCTGCCTATTCCCTTCAGGAAATGATAGACTTCGAGACCGCGGCCCTCGCAGCAGGAATTGACCGTGGACATCGTATTGAACGGCACGCCTTCGGCGTAGAGCAGCTCAATGCCGTGCAGGACCCGCCCGAAAGACGGGGCGCCACCCTTGTCCTTGCGGAACTTGTCGTGGATGTCCTGCGGACCGTCGATCGAGACACCCAGCAGGAAGTCGTTCTCCTTGAAGAAACGCGCCCACTCGCGCGTGATGAGGGTGCCGTTGGTCTGCAGGCTGTTGTGGACCTTCTTGCCGCCGGCATACTTCTGCTGGAACGCCACCGCCCGACGGTAGAAGTCCAGTCCCATCACCAGCGGCTCGCCGCCGTGCCAGACGAACTGCACCTCCGGCACGTCGTTGGCCGCGATGTAGTCCCGCACCACCTGCTCCAGCATCTCCAGGCTCATCCGGGGCTCCCGGCCACCGTAGATCTCCGCCTTGTCGAGATAGTAGCAATAGGCGCAGTCAAGGTTGCAGAGCGACCCGGCGGGCTTCATCATGATGTTGAACGCCCGAGGCCCGGTCAGCTTCTGCGCATCCCCCAGGGTCAGTGTCTGTTTGAAGTTATCGGCCATCTCTACTGCAAAAATAGCCGTTTTTTTCGTTATATTTGTCTCAATAACCAACCTGTCCCAAAGAGATGAAGAAAATACTCGGACTCCTCCTGTTTGTCAGCTTTGCCGTCCAACTCTCCGCCTACGAACGTGAGCCCGTCTGGCCCAAGGGCAAGATGCCCGACAACCAGCCCGCCCAGTTCGCCGCGATGACCAACGAGATCCGCACGCCGGGCTTCAATCCCGACGACTACAGGATGCCTTACCTCGAGTGGTACGAGACGCCCGACGCGTCCGTACGCAACGGCGCCTGTATGATCCTGATCTCCGGCGGCGCCTACAACGGCACCGTGGACGTGGGTCACATCGATCGCTGGCACAAGGAGTTGACCGCCGCTGGCGTCCAGTGCGTCAACCTGGTCTACCGCACGCCCCGGCCCGTCGGGATCCCCTACTGGCAGACCGCCTGGGAGGACGGCCAGCGCGCCGTGCGCCTGGTGCGCAGCGAGGCGAAGAAGCGCGGGTTCGACCCCGAGCGCATCGGCGCGATCGGGATGTCCGCCGGCTCGCATCTCGCCGTGCTGCTCGCCACGAGCTCGCAGACCCCGGCTTATGCCCGCGTCGACAAGGTCGACGACACGCCCTGCCACATCAATTTCGCCATCGTCAACGCCCCGGCCTACGTGACCACGGACGCCGACGCGGAGGGCATCCCCGCCGCCCGCGAGGGCTACGGCGCGGACGTCGCGCTGAGCCCGATCTTCAAATTCGACGAGAAGACCTGTCCGATGAGCCTGCACCACGGCGGTGCGGACCCCTATTCGCCCAACGGATCCACGCTGATATACAGGAAGTTGCGCCGGATGGGCATCCCGGCCGAACTGCATCTCTACCCGGGCAAGGGCCACGGCGCCTACGGCCTGGAGCGCGGCATCGAATTCCTGCGCCAGATGGGGATCCTCGGCCCGCTGGAGCCGGAAGTGCCGCTGATGAGCCGTTTCCCGGAAGAGGTCCCCGGCGTGACGAAGATCCGCGAGGATGTCTGGCCCGAGGGCCGCATGCCGGATTTCCGTGAGAATCAATGCAAGCCTTTCCTGGAGTGGTCCATCCCCAAGGAACTGAAGACCCGCGCCATCCAGATCATCGTCTCCGGCGGCTCCTATATGGGCACGGACGAGAACGGCTTCGAGGTGGGCGCCGCCCGCCGCTACCTTAACGCCCGCGGCATCACCGTGGTCACGCTGAAGTACCGTACCCCCCGCCCTGCCGGCCTGGCGAAGCATACCACGGCCTGGGAGGACCTCCAGCGGACCATCCGCATCGTGCGCAGCGAGGCCGCCTCGCACGGGCTCGACCCCGACCGGATCGGCCTGATGGGCTCCTCGGCCGGCGGACACCTCACCCTGATGGGCGTGACCTCTTCGCGCCACCGCGCCTACGGCGCCATCGACGCCATCGACCGCGTGTCCTGCAAACTCCAGTGGGGCATCGGCATCTACCCCGCCTATGGCCTGACCGACGGCCTCAACGGGGGCAATGCCCACGGCGGCAACGAAGACACCGACTACCTGGCTCCGGAATTCAGTTTCGACCTGGATACCTGCCCGATGCTCTTCATCCACGGCGACGCCGACACCATCTCCTCAATGCTGTCCGTCAAGACTTGGGAAAAGATGCGCGCGATGGGCATCCAGAGCGAGCTGCACACGCTCGCGCTGCGCAAGCACTGCTTCCAGCGCGAGGCCTCGCCCGGCACCGGCAGCTACACCTGGCTGGACCGCATCGCCGAGTACCTCGAGCCCTTCATCGCTGAATAAAGCCCGTTGTCAGATAATATTGACTAACAAACACTTACGATTTTGCTCCGGGGCGGATTCCCCGGAGCAAAATCATAATATACGTTCAATAAAACCAGTTGCATAAACGCAACAATCTGGCCGGGCGAATCAGAGCTTGGCGGCCAGTTCCTTGATCCGCTGCATATGCTGCGGGATGCTGATGTGCTGCGGGCACTTCGGCAGACAGGCGTTGCAAGCCACGCAGGCATCGGCGCTGACGCCCTTCTTCTGCGCCTTGTAGAGCTTCAGGAAGGCCTTGCGCTTGTCCTTGACGTCCTTGCGGGCGGTGTCCGCCGTGAGCAAGGCGTCGCTGGCACTGTTGAATATCTTGAAGTTGCCGGGGATGTCCACGCCGGCCGGGCAAGGCATACAGTAGGCGCAGGCCGTGCACGGGATCTGTCCCTTGGATTTGTAGAGGTCGGCGACCGTGAGCATGAAGGCCCTCTCCTGCTCGTCAAAAGGCTTGAACCCCGTGAACAGCGAGACGTTCTCCTTGAGTTGTTCCATATTGGACATTCCGCTCAGGGTCACCATCACGCCCGGGAGCGAGCCCACGAAAGTGAGGGCGTTCGCAGCGGGCGTGAGGTCGGGATGGCGCTCGCGCAGGACGCTGGCAACACCGTCGCTCACATTGGCCAGCGCACCGCCCTTGACCGGCTCCATCACGAGCACGGGGATGCCCTTGCCGACGAGGTAGTTGTACAGGAACTCCGCACTGGTCGTGCTCGAGCCGCCGGCACCCCAGCCCCGCGACATCTCTTTCCAGTCGGCGTAGTTGAGCTGGATCTGCACGAAATCCCAGTCATAGAGATCGACCAGGGGCGGCAGGTCGTCGTTGGTCCCGTGGAAGGAGAAGCCCAGGTGCTTGATGCGGCCCTTGGCCTTCTGCTCGAGGATCCAATTGAACAGGCCGTTGTCGCGGAAGCGGCTGTTGTAGCCTGCCAGGTTCTGGAGGTTGTGCAGCAGGAGGAAATCGACGTAGTCGACCTGAAGGTTCTTCAGCGAGGTCTCGAACATCTCCTGGCCGGCTTCCAGGGTGGCGCGGCCGCTCATATTGGAAATCTTGGTCGCGATTTTGTAGGCGTTGCGGGGATGGCGGCTGAGGGCCTTGCCCGTCACGACCTCGGACTCGCCATAGGCAGGAGCGGTGTCAAAGTAATTGATACCGTGGGCGATGGCATAATCAACCATCGCGTTGACGGCATCCTGGTCCAGCGGCTGGCGGCGGCCGAAGCCGCCTCCGCCGCCGCCCTTTGTCGGCAGGCGCATGCAGCCCAGACCGAGCATGCCCAGGGTCTCCCCCATCTTGCTCCAGGTCCGGGTATCGATCTTGGTGCCGTCCGGGGCTTCCTTCCAGGGAGCGGCGTGAAGGCCTGCGACGGCAGGCGCGTCGAGAGCGTGCAGGAGCGGGCCGCCGGCGGCAATCCCGACACCGGCCAGAAACATACCCCGGAGGGCTTCGCGGCGGGTCATTTTCTCTTCCATATCAGAATACGGTTAGTGGTTTCAGACAAATATAAGATTTATAATTAGAACTTGATCACCTTCGCGGGAGCCGTGAAGGAGGAGATGGTGGCCGTGGCGTTGCGGCAGAAAAGGACAATCGTGTTGTCGTCATCGGCCTTGTACATCCCCTGCAGGGACGGGTTCTTGTCCAGCATATCCTGCTTGGCCTCGATACGCTCGTCGGGAATCAGTTCGCACTGGATGCGGATCCACTCCGTGCCGTTGAAGGCGCAGATCTCAGCCTTGGGGTTGGCGACGAGTTGCTTGTAGACGTTCTTGACCTTGCCGGTCTGGATGTAGAGCTTGCCTTCGAAGATCTCGGCGGTGCCGAAGGGGCGGACGCGCGGCTGGTCACCCTCGACGGTGGCGAGGTAGTAGGTGCCGCACTGCTTGAGGAACTGCTGCGCGATGGCGGCGTTCTCGGGATTGGGCGTGGTCTGTTCGATCATCGTAGTCTGGGTTTCTGTGGTTTTGTCTTCGTTCTGTTTGGGAGCGCAGCCGGCGATCAGCAGGGCCGCGGCCAGGGTCGGGATGAGATACTTTTTCATACTATTCAAGATCTTGATTTTTTGCAAAGATAATTCACGAGGCTTTCCGATGGATGGCCGGGACTTCAGTTTTTTTGGCATATTCTGCAGAAAGGAGGTTAGATTGGATAGAGCTGCGCTCCGATGAAGTCAATCAGGTCCCGCGGGGAGAGTTTCAGCTGCAGGCCCCGCTGGCCGGCGCTGATGTAGATGTAGTCATAGAGCAGCGCGGATTCGTGGACGAAGGTCGGCAGCGGCTTCTTCATCCCGATCGGGCTGCAGCCCCCGCGGATGTAACCTGTGGTGGGCAGGAGCTCCTTCAGGTGCAGCATCTCGCAGCTCTTGTTGCCGGAGATACGCGCGGCGACCTTCAGGTCCACCTCGAAATCCCCTGGGATCACGCAGACGAAACAGCCCGTGCGGTCGCCGCGCAGGACCAGCGTCTTGAACACCTGGTCGATGTCCTCGCCCAGTTCGGCAGCGACGTGCTGCGCGGAAAGATCTTCCTCCGTATATTCGTAAGGAATTAATTCATAGTGGATACCGGCAGCATCCAACAATCTTGCAGCATTGGTCTTGATCATTTTGGCACGGTGCTTGCTAATAGTTGTGTCGAATAGATTTTCATTGGTTAATAATTTTGGTTAGAATTGAGAAAAGGCTGCGATGTGAATCGCGGCTTTTTTCGTTTCCCCCCAACTTTTTCCATCCGCATACAAAATTAAGGGATTTTTTGTGTATCTTGCAATTCGTTTTTTGGTTAGAAGACAGATGATCCTTTTCGAAAGCGACTACCTGGAGGGCTGCCATCCGGCGATCTTGAAAGCCTTGCAGGATACGAATTACGAGCAGACGCTCGGATACGGCGAAGATTCCCATTGCGCCCGGGCCGCGGATATGATCCGCTATGTGTTCGATGCCCCCGATGCCTCCGTGCATTTCCTCGTGGGCGGCACGCAGGCCAACGCCACCGTCATCTCCTCCATCCTGAAACCCTATCAGGGCGTGGTCTGCGCCGAGAGCGGCCACATCCACGTCCACGAGACCGGCGCCGTGGAGCACACCGGCCACAAGGTGCTGGCCCTGCCCGCCCGCGACGGCAAGATCACTGCGGAGCAGATCCTCTCCTTCGTGCAGGCGCACCACAGCGACTTCAGCCGCGAGCATATGGTCCAGCCCGGGATGGTCTACCTGTCCTTCCCCACCGAGCTCGGCACCTTGTATACCAAGGAGGAGCTGCTGGCCATCCGCCAGGTCTGCCGCGACTGGGAGATGCCCCTCTTCATCGACGGAGCGCGCCTGGGCTACGGCCTGGAAGCCTCCGGCTGCAACGTCCTGCCCAAGGACCTGCCCAAGATCGCAGATGTCTTCTACATCGGCGGGACCAAGCAGGGCGCCCTGTTCGGCGAGGCCATCGTCTTCAGCAACCCCGCCCTCGCCCAGGACTTCCGCTACAACATCAAGCAGAACGGCGGGATGCTCGCCAAGGGCCGCCTCCTGGGCATCCAGTTCGAGACCCTGATGAACGAAGGGCTCTACTTCAAGCTCGCCCGCCACGCCGACCGGCTGGCCGACCGCGTGCGCGACGCCTTCCGCGCCAAGGGCTTCCCTTTCCTGGTCGAGAACACGACAAACCAGGTCTTCCCGATCCTGCCCAAATCTGCCATCGAACAGCTCTCCGCCGAATTCGGCTTCGAGCGATGGCAGGGCGTGGACGAGGAGCACGATGGGGTGCGCTTCTGTACCAGCTGGGCCACGCCGGAGAGCGCCGTCAGGGCGTTGGAGGCTGCGGTCCGCAAGCTGTAACGACAAAGAATTATTAATCATTATTAGGAGAGCGCCGTCAGGGCGTTGGAGGCTGCGGTCCGCAAGCTGTAACGACAAAGAATTATTAATCATTATTACCAGAATATGAAACAGAAAAGATTCATCCTCCCCGAGAGTGAAATCCCTACCCAGTGGTACAACATCCAGGCTGACATGGTCAACAAGCCGCAGCCGATGATCCACCCGGGTACCAAGCAGCCCATCAAGGCCGAAGACCTCTATCCCCTCTTCGCCCAGGAATGCGCCAACCAGGAAGTCAACCAGACCGACCGTTGGATCGACATCCCCGAGGATGTCCGTGAGAAATACGCCTACTACCGCTGTACGCCGCTCGTGCGTGCCTACGGCCTCGAGGAGGCCCTCGGCACCCCGGCGCACATCTATTTCAAGAACGAGAGCGTCAACCCGCTGGGCTCCCACAAGCTCAACTCCGCCATCCCGCAGGCCTACTACTGCAAGCAGCAGGGCGTGACCAACGTCACCACGGAGACGGGCGCCGGCCAGTGGGGCGCCGCCCTCTCCTACGCCGCCAAGCTCTATGGTCTGGACTGCGCCGTCTACCAGGTCAAGATCAGCTATGAGCAGAAGCCCTACCGCCGCTCCATCATGCAGGTCTTCGACGCGCTCGTGACTCCGTCGCCGTCGATGTCCACCCGCGCCGGCAAGGACATCCTGACCAAGGATCCCAACCACCAGGGCTCACTCGGCACCGCCATCTCCGAGGCCGTGGAGCTCGCGATGACCACGCCGAACTGCAAATACCTGCTCGGTTCCGTACTCAGCCACGTCTGCCTGCACCAGACCGTCATCGGCCTGGAGGCCGAAAAGCAGATGGCGATGGCCGGCGAATACCCCGACATCGTGATCGGCTGCTTCGGCGGCGGCTCCAACTTCAGCGGCATCTCCTTCCCGTTCCTGCGCCACAACCTCCTCGACGGCAAGAAGACACGCTTCATCGCCGCCGAGCCGGCATCCTGCCCCAAGCTCACCAAAGGCGAATTCATGTATGACTTCGGAGACGAGACGGGCCTGACCCCGCTCATCCCGATGTTCTCCCTGGGCCACGACTTCCGTCCGGCCAACATCCACGCCGGCGGCCTGCGCTACCACGGCGCCGGGGCCATCGTCTCCCAGCTGCTGAAGGACGGCCTGATGGAGGCCGTGGACATCCGCCAACTCGACTCCTTCGCCGCCGGCGTCCTGTTCGCCAAGGCCGAAGGCATCGTCCCCGCCCCGGAGTCCTGCCACGCCATCGCCGCCACCATCGCCGAGGCCAACAAATGCAAGGAGACCGGCGAGGCCAAGACCATCCTGTTCAACCTCTCCGGCCACGGTCTCGTGGACATGAGCGCCTACGACCAGTACATCGCCGGCACGCTGGCCAACACCGGAGACTAGAGGCCGAAACACTATGCGAGTCAAAGTCAACCGGACGGATTTGGACCTTTTCGAAGGGGCCCAGGTCCGTCACGCGCTTCTGCGGTATTTCGTCAGGCGCAAGTACGACCTCAAACTGGTGGAGCAGACGCCCGTTTTCGACGCCTATGGCCACAGTCTCGACCTGGACGCCCCCCTGCACGACGGGATGATCCTCAAATGCAAAGTCAGATAAAGCCTGCAAGATGAGAAGAAAACTGCCGCTCCTGCTGTCCGCCGCGTGCATGGTCTGCACCCTGGCCGGCGCCCAGCCCAAAGAGGTGCATATCATCTCCACCAACGATATGCACGCCAACATCCAGGCCTTCCCGCAACTGGCCGCCATCGTGGACAGCATGCGTGCCGTCCACCCCGGACTGCTCGTGATCTCCGCCGGAGACAACCGCACCGGAGAGCCGCTCAACGACCTCTATGAGATCCCGGCCTATCCGATGGTCGCCCTGATGAACCAGGTCGGTTTCGACCTCACCACCCTGGGCAACCACGAGTTCGACTCCGGCCAGGCCGGACTGGCCAGGCTGATCTCCCTGTCCAACTTCGACTATGTATGCGCCAACGTCCACCCGGATCCCAAATGGGGGATGCACCTATCTCCCTACAAGATGCTCTTCGTGGACGGCGTCAAGGTCGGAGTCGTCGGCGCCGTGCAGCTCGGCACGGCCGGGCATCCGGACTCCCACCCCGACAACTGCGTGGACATCGCTTTCACCCCCGTCCTGGAGACGGTGCAGCAGTACAAGTGGCTGCGCGACCAGTGCGACGTGGTGATCTTCCTCTCCCACCTTGGCTATGACGACGACGTCAAGATCTCCGCGGACCTGCCGTGGGTGGACCTCATCATCGGCGGCCACTCCCACACCCAGGTCAAGGGCGGGGAGATCCACAACGGCGTGATGATCACCCAGGACAGCAACAAACTCAAGAACGTCACCCACACCACGCTGACCGTGGAGAACGGGCGCGTGACCGGCCGCAAGGCGGAGCTCATCAACGTGACCAACTTCCCCGCGAAGAACAAGATCGTGGAGGAACTGACCCGCTACTTCTGCGACAATCCCGCCTTCGAGCGCGTGCTCTGCCAGCTGGAGAAACCCGTCAGCGCCTACGAAGAGCTCGGCTGCCTGATGACCGACGCCTGGCGCGCCGAGACGGGCTCCGACGTGGCCTTCACCAACGCCGGCGGCATCCGCTTCGACTCGCTGCCCGCCGGACCGTTCACGGTCAGCGACGTGCTGCGCCTCGACCCCTTCGGCAATGAGGCGGTCGAACTGACCCTGACGGGCAAGGAGCTCAAGGAGATGCTCATCGCCTGCGCCAACGCCGACGAATTCCGTTTCCCGAGCGTCAGCGGCATCGTCTGCAACGTGGTCCGGGACAAGAAGCGTCCCGAGACGATCAAGGACGTGGCCATCACCTTCCCCGACGGCGTCAAGTTCGACCTCAAGAGGCTCTACAAGGTCGTCACGAACAGCTACTCCGCCGCCATCGCGGACTCCCCCCGCCAGGACCAGGGCCACGGGCTCAACCGCACCACCGCCTCGCTGATCCAGGACTACCTGGAGCACCAGGGCCGCGTGGATTACGCCGGCAAGTGCCGGATTTTCGAGACCAAGAAATAAAAGGAAAGCGGCCCGCTCGGGCCGCTTTCCTTTTAATATTGCTGGACTTTACCAGTTCAGGACCTTCTTGAAGTCGTAGGCTTCCGGATCGGGGACGAACTTCTTGGCCGCCTCGTAGTCTGCCGGGGTGATGTAGTGGCAGATGTGGCTGAAGTAGTTCTGCGCGGTGCCGCCGTAGATGTCCACGCGGCGCGGCGGAATCTTGCCCTCCTCGTTCTGCAGGTCGTGCAGGTAGAGCGGCTTGGCCTCGCCGAAGGCGTTGACGTAGACCATGCAGCCGGTCTCGCCCTTCTTGAAGAGCTCGAAGACACCCATTGCGAGTTCGGAGCAGTAGGTCAGGTCGTAGCCGATCGGATCCTGGCAGCGGACGTCGTAGCCGATCTCCACGGGGCGGGTCTTGGCCTTGAAGCCGATCTTCTTCATCTCCTTCTCCAGCAGCTCGTTGAAGAGGACCGCCTTGGAGATCTTGCCGAGCTCGGGATGGCCGTGCTCGTCATAGGTCATGCTCACGCCGGCGGCCTTGATGTCCTCGGGGGCGAGGTCGTGGAAGACGCCTTCGGCGACCACCACCGTGCCGTAAGGGATGCCCATCAGGCGGCGCTTGATGATGGTGGAGAGGGTGAGCTTGATGATCTTGTCGATGGTGATGGAGGTCTTGTTGAACATCTCCGGGATGATCGTCATCGGGGCGTGCGTAGCCTCGCCGATGCCAAGGGCGAGGTGTCCGGCGCTGCGGCCCATCGCACTGATGAGCAGCCAGTTGCCGGAGGTGCGGGCGTCCTCGTACACGGTGCGGGCGATGTGCGCGCCCTCATCCTTGGCGGAGTTGAAGCCGAAGGTCGGCGTGTTGTCGGGCAGCGGGAGGTCGTTGTCGATCGTCTTAGGGACGTGGATATTGGCGATGGGGTATTTCTTGTTCTCCAGGAACTTCGCGATGCGGTTGGCGGTGGAGGCGGTGTCGTCGCCGCCGACGGTCACCAGGAGCTTGATGTTGTTGTCGGTGAACAGGGACAGGTTGAAATTCTTCTCGAAATCCTCGTCCGTGGGCTTGAAGCGGCTCATCTGGAGGTAGGAACCGCCGCGGTTGAAGTAGGCATCAGCCTTGAAGAAGTCGAGGTCTTCGGTGCGCGGAGTTTTGCTGAACAGGCCGCTGTAGCCGCCGTGGAGGCCGATGACACGATAACCGCCGGCCAGGAAGGTCTTGGCCACGGAGCACACGACGGTGTTCATGCCCGGAGCCGGGCCGCCGCCGCAAAGGATGATGATGGAATCTTTCATTTTGTTGCTATAACTAACTGTTGGATTTTCAGGAAATCTTGCGAATTTACATATTTTCTCCCGGATAAACAAAAATAGACCGGGGATGCAAGCACGCAGCCGCATCCCCGGGATCAAACTTATGGCCGATAAACCTTCTGATAGCGCTGGCCATCACGATGGAGGCGCAGATGCGAAAGATACAGGAGCGACCGATGAACTGCAACATCGAGCACACCTTCTACCTCAAAGATTGTTCCGGTGAAGAAGAATATGCCATCGTTTCACTGATGCGCTCTAAAGACATTCCTTTCGCCGGATGGGTCGTGTTTTCCGTCTTTGGTGCAAAGCCGCAGCTCGGACGGGAGATGATCCCGTTACAGATTGCCTTTCAGGAAATCCTCCACACGATTGGGGTCCACCTCGACCTCTTCGACAGGCGGCCTTTCGGTCAGGACGGGCGTATTCGCCTCGAGTTCACGGAATCTCGCCAGGTTTTCCTTCATCTCCCGGACCTCATCGCGGGACATGGTGATCCTCTTCTTCTTAAAATCGTTCATAAAGCGGTCGCAGGTCGCGTTCGCCTCTGCCCAGTCCTCAGCGGTATATCCGGGACAGCGGGCTTCGACTTCGTTCACGAAAATGCGGAAAGTGGCCGAGAGGGAGACTGGGCTGCAGGAAGAAAGGCCCAGCAGGACGGCGGCCATTACCGTCAGGGCAAGGAGGGTTGACTTTTTCATATCACGAAACTATAAAAAAATGATGAAAAACGGAATCAGGGAATGTCCTATCGCAACATCCGTTGCGACAGGTACTGCTCGAATGAAGGCTTATAAGCGTCGGAAACGTGTACGAGCGTGTCGCCCATGGAGATGTCATAGGAGCCGCCGATGGAGTCGATCTTGTCCAGGGAGACGATGAAGGAGCGGTGTACCCGCATGAAGGAGGCGGCGGGGAGCAGCTCCTCCACGGCCTTCATCGTGATGTGGGTCACGATGGGCTGGCGCTCGGAGCACAGGTGCAGCAGGACGTAATCCTTCATCCCCTCCACGTAGCGGATGTCGGAGAACTCCACCTTGCGGAACTGTCCGTCGGACTTGACGAAGACGGAGGTCTTGCCGTCGTGCGGGTCGAGGGTCGCCTGCGGGGCCTTGGCGGCCGCCTCCAGCAGCTCGAACCAGCGCAGCGCCTTCTCCGCGGCCTCGAGGAACTTCTGGTAGCGGATGGGCTTGAGCAGGAAGTCCAGCGCGGACACTTCGTAGCTGTCGAAGGCGTATTGCTTGAAGGCGGTGGTGAAGACGACCCGTGTCTGCGGGGGCACCATCCGCGAGAGCTCCATCCCGTTGAGGTCTGGCATCTGGATGTCCAGGAAGGCCAGCTGGGGCTGCCGGTCGCGGATGGCCTCCAGCGCCGCCACCGGGTCGGTGAACGACGCCTCCAACTCCAGGAAAGCGGTGCGGGAGATGTTGTTCTCCAGCATCTTGACGGCCAGGGGCTCGTCGTCGACGACGATGCAGCGGAGCGGACTCATACCAGCAGGTCCTTGAGGGTGAGCCGGACGGAATAGACCCCGTCCTGCGCGTGCTGTTCGTAGACATAGGCGTCCGGATAGATGAGCTCCAGGCGGCGCCGGAGGTTCTCGAGTCCGATGCCGGAGCCGATGTGGTCGGCGCCGCTCCTGTCGAACATGGAATTCTCGCAGCGGAAAGTCAGGTCGCGCCCCTCCGGGTGCAAACTGATGTGCACGAAAGAGTTCGTGCGGGCATTGACGCCGTGCTTGAAAGCGTTCTCTATCAAGGAGATGAACAGCAGCGGGGCGATCTTGACATCCTTCGACGCCGGAAGCTCCCAGTCCGTCGTCACTTCCGTGAGCTCGTTGCAGCGCAGCTGCATCAGCTGGATGTAGTTGTCCATGAACTCCACCTCCCCCGCCAGCGGGACCTTGTCCGCTTCGGTCCCGTACAGGGCGTAGCGGAGCGTGTCGCTGAGCTGGCCGATGCTCTCCTGGGCCCGGTCCGGATCGATCTGGGTCAGGGAGGAGATGTTGTTGAGCGTATTGAACAGGAAATGCGGGTTGAGCTGGTTCTTGAGCCAGGTCAGCTCGGCCTCGGCCGTCTTGCGGCGCTCCTCCTGGAGCTGCAGCTGGATGTCGTTGGAGCGGACGATGAAGCGGATGCCGATGGCCAGGAACACGAACAGGACCTGGAAGAAGGCGGACGAGAGGAAGGAGACCAGGCGGAAGGCCCAGATGTCCCGCAGTTTGAACTGCTGGCGCACCGCTTCCGGGATCTCGAATTCCGTGGCGGGAGGCACCAGGATCCGGTAGTTGAGCAGTAGGATCAGGACGAGGTTGGCCACGATGAACCAGACGGTATGTTTGCGGAACAACAGTTTCGGAATCAGCAGGAAATAGTTGACCGCATAGATGACCAGCAGGGGGAGGATCATCGTCAGCGAACCCCGGAAGACCATCGTCGCGTACTGCACGTCTCCGGCCACGAGCCAGTTGACAAAGGCCGGGAGCATCAGGACGCAGGCCCAGACGAGGAGTTGCGCCAGGTTGAGGATGAGATGGTTGCGCTTACTGCCCATAATGAATCCGCTTTTTGCAAAGATAGCAATTCTTTTACTGGATTCCGCCTCCCGTGCCGTTTCCCATCAGGCTGGTGCCCAGGCTCTCGGTCGTGCTCTCGGCGTTGAGCACGTCGTCGTTGAGGATGGTCGTGCGTGTACTCCTCACGCGGGCGCCGCCCGCCCGGCCGAAGTTCCAGCTGATGCTCAGGTTGAGATTCTGCATCGGGATGACGCTCACGCTCTCGGAGCGGAAGTCCTTGCCGGACATATAGCTGCGCATCTCAAGTCCGCGGCCGCCGGTGAGCGGCAGCGTGTAGTTGAGGCTGACGCCCAGCCGGTCGTCCAGGAAGTTCTTGGTCAGCCCGACCATCCCCATGCTCATCCCCGTACTCCAGCCCTGCAGCGTGTAGTTGCGGCTCATCGCCACCAGGTTGGCGCTCAGCTGGAAGCCGGCGGGCAGCGTCTGCTGGATGCCCGCCATCGCGTTGCCGCTCCAGCCGTGGTTGGCCTGGCCGAGCACCTGGCTGCTGAAGTCGCTGTAGTTCAGCCCGCCGTTGAGGAAGATGCGGGTGTTGGGGCCGGCGTTCCAGTTGGCGAACACGTTGAGGCCGGTCATCGAAGAGCGGACGATGTTGCCGTAGGTCGTGTTGAGGAGCCCGTCCGCGTCGTAGAAGCTGTACGGGGCGATGCCGTTGTTCACCAGGGATTCGCGCAGGGTGAGGTTGAGGATCCATTTGGGCGAATACAGGTTGTAGACCAGGCTGAGGTTGTGGCCGCGCTCGACCTCCAGGCTGCCGTTGCCATAGGTGCGGGCCGTCGGGTCGGAGATGTCCACGTAGGGGTCGAGGTAGCTGATGCCCGGGCGGCTGATGCGCAGGTTGTAGGACAGGCCCAGGTTGGAAGTCATCCCGAGGTTCCACTGGAGGCTTGCCGTGGGCACGAGGCTGCCGTACTGCGTCTTGAAGTCATTGCCCTGGCCGGCTGCGTAAGTCACGGCCTGCCAGGTGTGTTCGTAGCGGACACCGGCGAGCAGGCTGAAGGATTTCACCGTGGCCTTGAACTCCGTGTAGAGCGCCCCGATGCGGTTGTAGAAGTTGTAGTCGAGGCTTCCGAAGGGATTGAGTGCCCAGTCGGAACCGTCCCGCAGGTAGTTGAGCTGGTAGGAGCTGTTGTGCCGGGCGATGAACTTGGCGCCCGTGCTCAAGGTGCCGGCCCCGCCGAGCGGGGTGATGAAGTCCAGCTGCACCGTGTGGTCGGTGGCGCCCTGTTTCCCGTCCGTCTGGCGGTCGGTCAGGTCCAGCCCGGCGAGGGCGCTGCTGCGGAACGTATTCTCGGACAAGGTCTTGGACGGGGATCCGGAGAACTGGTAGGAGAGGACGAAGTTCCGGTCCGGATTGTCCGGCCAGAGGTGCTGGTAGTCGATGCCGGCCGTGACGGCGTTGGAGCCCATCCGGGTGAAAGTGGTGCCGTCGTAGCTGAAGCCGGCGCCGTAGAAGCCGCCGCTCATCGAGGTGGACGTCAGGCCGTCCATCGTGGTGCCGAAGTGCATCAGGCCCGCGGTCACGGAGACGAGGTTGCGGCTGTCGATCTCGTAGCTGGCGCTCAGGTTGCCCATCCCCATCGGCAGGGTCATCGCGGACTCGCTGTGGGTCAGGGTTTTGCCGGTCACGGGGCCGAGCATCTCCCGGGTCATGTCGCTGGTGGTCCCGGGCATCCGCATATACATCCCGTTGGCGTTGAGGCTCAGGGCGAACTTGCCTTTCTGGCGGCTGAAGAACAGTCCGCCGCCCCCGCCGCGGGTGCTGCCCATCACGCGCGCCGAGCCGAAATAGCCGTCCGAGAGGGCCTGGGCGCCCGTCGTCTCGCGGTTGGTCACGAGGTTGAGCACGCCGCCCACCCCTTCCGCGTCGTAGCGCACGCCCGGGTTGGTGATGACCTGGATGTCCTTGACGCTGCTGGCGGGCATCATCTTGAAGATCTGCGAGGGGTTGGCTGAGAACATCTGGCTGGGCTTGCCGTCCACGGTCACCTGGAAGCTCGAGGAGCCGTTGACGGTGATGTTGTCCTGGCCGTCCACGGTCACCATCGGCACCTTGCGGAGCATCTCCAGGACAGTGCTGGTCTTGGCGTCCATGTCATCGGCCACATTGTAGCTGATCCGGTCCACCTCCATCTTGACCAGCGGCCGCTGGGCGGTCACGGAGGCGCTCTTGAGGGCCTCCACGTCGTCTGAGATGAGGATTTCGCCCAGGTCCAGGGCCGGCTGGCCGGCCAGCTCGAAAGCCACCCGGCGGTCCTGGCGACCCACCCCGGAGAAGAGGAGGATGTAGGCGCCCTGTCCGGTGAGCGGCTGGGAGAACCTGCCGTCGGCGTCGGTGGTCGTGAACGCCACGGGCTTGCCGGCGTCGGCGGCCTTGAAGAACTGCAGGACGGCCGCCGGCTCGCCCTGGCGGGTGAGCGAATCAAGCACGGCGCCCGACACGACGGTCTGCTGGGCGGAGAGCGCTGCGCCGGACATCAGGGCGGAGATCAGGAGGAGGAAGAATCGTTTCATATCGCGTTGTTTCTGTTTTCTGCTGCAAAAGTACACCGGGGCCCGCCCCGTGTCAATGAACTTTCGACAAACGGCCCCGCCGCTTCGACGAATGCCCCCGTTTGCTTTTCCCGCTGGAAATGCGTATTTTTGTTGCTTACACGCGCGCGAAAGCATGGAAGAACAAGCGGCCAAGATACGGATCGACGAACTCCGGGAGATTCTCCGGGAGAACAGCCGGCGTTATTATGTCGACAATGCGCCGACGATGTCGGACTTTGAGTTCGACCAGCTGATGCACGAACTGGAGCGGCTGGAGGCCGAATTCCCCCAGTTCGACAGCCCCGACTCCCCCACCCGGCGGGTCGGTTCCGACCTTGACGCGCCGATGGGCGCCAACGCCGAGGCGGGCGCGCGCCAGGGCTTCGTCCAGCGCCCGCACCGCTACCCGATGCTCTCGCTGGGCAACACCTACTCGCTCGGCGAGATCGAGGAATTCGCCGCCCGCGCCGACAAGACCCTGGACGGGACGGCCTTCACGTACAGCTGCGAACTGAAATTCGACGGCACGGCCATCTGCCTGACGTACCGTGACGGCAAGCTCGTGCAGGCCCTCACCCGCGGGGACGGCGTGCAGGGCGACGACGTGACGGACAACGTCCGCCGCATCAGCAGCATCCCCCAGCAACTCCGGGGCGACTACCCCGCCGAATTCGAGATCCGCGGGGAGATCCTGATGCCCTATGCCGCCTTCGACGCCCTCAACCGTGAGCGCGAGGCGCAGGAGGAGGCGCCTTTCGCCAACCCGCGCAACGCCGCCTCCGGTTCCCTCAAGCTCATCAACCCGGAAGAGGTGGCCCGGCGCGGCCTGATCTGCACGCTCTACCACATCCCCGCCGAGTCCGTCACCTTCGACTCCCATAGCCAGGCGCTCGACGCCGCGGCCCGCTGGGGCCTGCCCGTCTCCGGGGAGCGCCGCATCTGCCGCAACATCGGCGAGATCAAGGACTACATCGACCACTGGGACCAGGCCCGCAAGTACCTCCCTTACGCCACGGACGGCATCGTGGTCAAGATCAACGAACTCGCCTGCCAGCGGGCGCTGGGCTACACGGCCAAGTCGCCCCGCTGGGCGGTCGCCTACAAGTTCAAGGCCGAGCAGGCCTGCACGGAGCTGCTCAGCATCGACTACCAGGTGGGCCGTACCGGTGCCGTGACTCCCGTCGCCAACCTGGCCCCCGTCCAGCTCAGCGGGACGGTAGTCAAACGCGCGACCCTCAACAACGCCGACCAGATGGCCCTGCTGGACATCCGTGTGGGCGACTGGGTGTTCGTGGAGAAGGGCGGCGAGATCATCCCCAAGATCACGGGCATCGATCCCGGACACCGCAGCGCCGGCGCCCAGGCCCCCGTCTTCCCGGACCGCTGTCCGGACTGCGGGACGCCGCTGGTCAAGGCGGAGACGGAAGCCAAATGGTTCTGTCCCAACCAGGATGGCTGCCCGATGCAGATCAAGGGCCGCCTGCTGCACTTCGTCAGCCGCAAGGCGATGGACATCCTGGCCGGCGAGATGACCATCGAGCAGTTCTACGCGTCCGGGCTCGCCCGGACGGCCGCCGACCTCTACGACATCAGCAAATATCAACTACTCAGCCTCGAAGGTTGGCAGGACCGCGCCGCACAGCGCTTCCTGGACAGCCTGGAGGCCTCGAAGCAGGTACCTTTCGAGCGCGTGCTCTTCGCCCTGGGCATCCGCTATGTGGGCGAGACGACGGCCAAGGGCCTCGCCCGCCATTTCGGCAGCATCGACGCCCTTTCGGAAGCCTCGCAGGAGCAGCTCCTGGAGGTGGACGACGTGGGCGAGGTGATCGCCCGCAGCGTCTTTGAGTTCCTGCACGCGCCCGCCCACCAGGAGCAGATCGCGCGGCTGCGCGCCGCGGGGCTGCGTTTCGAGGGCGCCGGCCAGGACGCCGCCGTCTCGGACGCGCTGGCCGGCAAGACGGTCGTGATCTCCGGCAATTTCAGCATCAGCCGCGAGCGGATGAAGGACCTGATCGTCGCCCACGGCGGCAAGGCCGGCTCGTCCGTCAGTGCCAAGACCGCCTTCCTGCTGGCCGGCACCAAGCCCGGTCCGGAGAAGCTCCGCAAATGCGAGAAGCTCGGCATCCCCGTCCTCTCGGAGGAGGAGTTCCGCGCCCTGCTACCCGAAGGCAGTGACGAAAATACAGGGAGGGAGCGGCAGGGCCTTTCTGCAGCGTTTGCCCGGGTAGGGTCGGAGGAGCGAAGCGTGGCTCCGATAGCGGAAGAAAGGTCCCTGCCGTCCCGACCCAAAAATGAGGAACTCATCGAAGAACCAACTTTGTTTTGAATACATAAGATGAAGATAGCCAGCAAGATAACCGACCTCTTCACGGACCGGGTCTGGACGCTCGACACGAGCGCGTCCAGCCCGGCCTACGCAGAGCTGGTCCGGGTCGTCAAGCTGGTCCGCATCACCTTCAGGACCTTCACGCAGAACCGGATGGGCTTCCAGTGCGTGTCCCTGAGCTACTTCATCACCCTCGCCCTCGTCCCGTTGATCGCCTTCGCCTTCGCCGTGACCGGCGGCCTGGGGCTGGACGGCAAGATCACGGAGATCCTGCAGATGATCCTGCCCAACAATCCGGAGATCGTCTCCCTGCTCTCCGAGCGGGCCGCAGGCATCCTCGATTCCGCCCAGGGCGGCGGGCTCGGACTCGTGTCCGCCCTGATCTTCCTCTGGGCCATCTTGTGGATGATGTTCCAGGTGGAGCGGGTCTTCAACAACGTCTGGGGCATCCTCAAGATTCCCCGCAAGATCTACAAGCGCTTCGGTTTCTACTTCCTGGTCCTGCTCCTGTCGCCCTTCATCGTCATCATCTTCGGCTCCGGGGTCGTCTATGCCTCCAATTTCCCCAACCTCTACGGCATCGACGTCAAGGAGGCGCGTTTCATCTTCAAGCTGGTCGGCTACGTCATCTTCTATCTCATCCTCGTGCTGACCCTCTCGGTGATGTACAAGTACATCCCCGCCACGAAGGTCGAATACCCATACGCCTTGCGCTCCGCGCTGATCGCGGGCGTCATCTTCATGATTTTCCAGTACCTCTACCTCCATACCCAGATGTTCGTGGGACGGCTCAACCAGGCCTACGGGATCCTCGCAGCCATTCCCCTCTTCCTGATCTTCCTGAATTTCAGCTGGCAGATCATCATCTTCGGAGCGCAGCTTACCTACAGTTTCCAGAATGTCGACCAATACCAGGCCACGGCCTGGGACAATGAGAGCAGATAATGAGTTTCACTGAGTTCACACCCGACGATTACAAGCTGATCCACCAGGAATTCGACGCCCTGCTGGAAGTCGCCACCACCCGCTGCCGGAACATGGAGGAAGTGGAGACCGTCCAGCGCGCCTTCGAATTCGCCAACCAGGCCCACAAGAACGTCCGGCGGCGCTCGGGCGAACCCTACATCCTGCATCCCATCGCCGTGGCCCGCATCGTGGTGAGCGAGATTGGCCTGGGCTGCAAGTCCATCTGCGCCGCCCTGCTCCACGACGTCGTGGAGGACACCGGCTACACTGTGGAGGACATCAGCAACCTGTTCGGAGAGAAGGTGGCGACCCTGGTAGACGGTCTCACCAAGATCAAGACGGTGCTGGACAACGAGGACCGCAAAGGCAGCGGCAGCAGCACCGAGAGCCTCCAGGCCGAGAACTTCAAGCGCATCCTGCTGACCCTCAACGACGACGTGCGCGTGGTACTGATCAAGCTTGCCGACCGTCTGCACAACTGCCGGACCATCGAGTATATGCCCGAGCACAAGCGCGACAAGATCCTCTCGGAGACGATGTTCATCTTCATCCCCCTGGCGCACCGGCTGGGCCTGTACAGCGTCAAGTCCGAGATGGAGAACATCTGGCTCCGCTACAAGGAGCCGGAGGCCTTCCAGCGCATCACCGACCGCATCCACCGCAACGTCGCCAACCGCGACAAGGACATCGACACCTTCATCGCCCCGATCGAGAAGGCCCTGCTGGACGCCGGCTACCGTTTCACCATCAAGAAGCGCATCAAGACCCCCTACTCCATCTGGTACAAGATGCGCACGAAGCGCGTCCCCTTCGAGCAGATCTACGACCTCTATGCCGTCCGGATCATCTTCGAGCCCCAGGACAACACCAGCCAGACCGAGCGCAACCAGGCCTACCTGATCTTCTCCACGATCACGCACCTCTACAACGAGAACGTGAGCCGGCGGCGCGACTGGATCTCCCAGCCCAAGACCAACGGCTACGAAGCCCTGCACTGCACGCTGATGAGCCAGACGGGCTTCTGGGTGGAGGTCCAGATCCGTTCCCGGCGGATGGACGACATCGCCGAGAAGGGCATCGCCGCCCACTGGGCGTACAAGAACGACGGCTACATCACCGAGAACGATTCCGAGATGGACAAGTGGCTCGCCGAGGTGCAGGAGATCCTGCTCAGCGACGACGTGAGCGCCCTGGAGCTGCTGGACATCATCCACAAGGACCTGGTCAGCAGCGAAATCGTGGTCTTCACCCCGAAGGGCGAGCAGAAGGCCATCCGCGGCGGGGCCACGGCGCTGGACTTCGCCTACCTCATCCACACCGAGATCGGCAACAAGGCCATCGCCGCCAAGGTCAACATGCGGCTCGTCCCCCTGTCGCACACCCTCAAGGCCGGCGACCAGGTGGAAATCATCACGGCGGCCAACGCGCACCCCAAGATGGAGTGGATCTCCTTCCTGCAAACCCGCTACGCCCGCAACCGCGTGATCGAGTACTTCCGCCGGGATTTCAGCGAGATCGCCCGGGACGGCGAACGGATTTTTGGCGAGCGCATCCGCCTGATGGGCCTGCAGGTCTCCAAGGAGCTGGTTCGCAAATTCCTGGAATACAGCCAGCTGAACGCCCCGGACGAGCTCTATTTCCGCATCGGGCTGGGCCTGCTCGGCCCCGAGGAGTTCAAAGCCATCATCGACGAGCAGGACATGTCCACGGGCGAGCGCCGCAAGTTCTCCTTCCGCGACGACAATGCCCACCCCCTCACCTACAAGATCGCCGAATGCTGCCGGCCCATCCCCGGCGACCCGGTGATCGGATTCTCCACTTCGGAGCATCTCGTCATCGTCCACAAGAAATCCTGCCCCGTGGCGGAGAGTCTCGCCAGCAAATACGGCAACCGGATGGTCGTCCCGCAGTGGGGCGACGTCCAGCAGGAGTACCCCATCCGGATCGCGCTCAAGGGTATCGACCGGCTCGGGCTGCTCAGCGAGATCTCCAGCTACATCTCCCAGACCCTCGGCATCAACATGCGCAAGCTCCAGCTGTCCACCGACGGCGAACTTTTCGAGGGCTTCATCGAACTGCGGGTCCGCGACAAGCGGAACCTCGAACGGATGGTGGAAGGCCTGTCCAAGATCGACGGCATCCAGGATGTCATCCGAACAGACATTTAGCCCTATGAAGCGATTCCTGCCCCTGATCCTGCTGGTCTGCGGCTGCCTGCTGCCGCTCTTCTTCCCATCCTGCGCCAATACGACGCAGGCCCCCTCCGGCGGCAAGAAGGACACCATCCCGCCCTATATCATCGACATCAAGCCCCTGCCCGGTGTCGTGGGTGTCCCGCTGACGGGCGCCAGCTTCGTCTTCACCTTCAGCGAATACGTCACCATCAAGACGCCCACCAACATCTTCCTCTCCCCGCCGCAGAAGCGCACGCCCAAGTCGCGCCTGCGCGGCCGGAGCCTGATCGTCAGTTTCGAGGAGCCGCTCCTGCCCAACACGACCTATACCCTAAGTTTCACGGACGCCATCGCGGACGCCAACGAGGGCAATATGTTCGCGGGCTACACCTATGTTTTCTCCACGGGCGAGCAGATCGACACGATGATGATGACGGGGACCGTCGTGAACTGCAATACCCTCGCCCCGGTCAAGGGCGCCACGGTGGTACTGTATAAAGACCACCGTGACTCCGCCATCTACCAGGGGCCGCCCTACGCCGCCACCAAGACCGACGACTGGGGCTTCTTCGTGTTGCCTTACATCCAGGACACGCTCTACCGTCTCTACGCCATCAAGGATGCCAACAACGACAATCTCTACGACTCCGAGAGTGAGCAGGTCGCCTTCATCGACTCGCTGCTGCGTCCGGTGATGGTGGCCGGAGACACCGTCCGGGAGATGCTCAAGTACGACATGCTCGACACCGTGCGCTGCCTGGCACGCCGCAGCGAGCACGAGCTCAAGCTCTTCCGCGAGAAGCCTTCCAGGCAGTATATCGTCAAGAAGGTCCGCGCCTCCGAGCGCTCCGCCTACCTGACCTTCCACGCCCCCGGGGCCTGGATCGACTCGCTGTGGATCCGCGGCTACCGCGACGACCAGCTCATCAGCCAGTTCAACATCCTCCAGGACAGCCTGGAGCTCTGGATCAACAGCCGCCGGGCCGCTCCGGACACGATGCGCATCTACGTCAACTACCGCAAGACCGACTCCCTGGGGCGGCTCGTCCCGGACCAGGAGATCGTGAAACTGCCCATGACCCGGGAGAACCGCACCTATTCCAAAAGCACGCGGCGCGACATCAAGCACGACGACACGACCTGCGTCTACACGTTCAAGGCGGAGCCCGAGAACGTGGAGCAGGAAGGATTCATCCTGGAGTTCCGCAATCCAATCATCTCGGAGCAGTTCGACTCCGTCCAGTTCCGCATCATCAACACCCGCCAGCGGGAGAGCCGCGGGGAGTTCACCGTGGAGCAGGACAGCCTCAACCTGCGCCGTTATATCCTGCGGCCCAAGGAGGATCTGGTCCGCGGCTTCGAGTATTCGATGAAACTCCCCTACCGCGCCTTCCGCGACATCAACGGCTTTTACTCCGACAGCGCCCTCGTGAAGGTCAGCCTGCCCACGGACGAGTCCCTGAGCGTGCTGGAGCTGGAGGTCTCCGGGGTAGACCGCAAGATCATCGTGGAGCTGCTGGGCGAGAAACGCGACCGGGTCCTGCGCACCTATGTCACCGACAAGGACGGCACGCTGCGCTTCCCCTACCTCAAGGCCGGCCGCTACAGCATCCGCATCACCGAGGACGGCAACCGCAACAGCATCGTGGACACCGGCTCGCTGCTGGAGCACCGGCAGCCCGAGTCCGTCGTCTTCCTGGAGATCTCCGGTTCCCAGTATATCAACATCCCGGCCAGTACCGAGCTCGTGCAGCCCATGAACATCGGTGAATTGTTCCAAAAACCCTGACGCCGCTATGAGAAAGATCCTTACCCTGCTGCTACTTTTCGCCGCCCTCATGGCGGGCGCCCAGGAAGTGAAGTTCGACTCGCTCGCCATCGCCCCCACGAAAGAGGCGCCGATCAACGACTATGTGATGGTCGGCGTCAACTACGGCGTGTCCTTCTGCAATATGTTCTATTCGCCGTCCCGGCACAACCGGGCCTGGCAGGTCAACCCGAACTACATCTCGGTGATGTTCTCCAAACACAGCAAGATGTTCGACATCCTGCCGTATTTCGCGCTGACAGCGGGCTTCGCCCACGGCTACGAAGGTTTTGGTTTCAAGCGCGATCCGGACACGGGCGCCTCGCAGGACGTGGACGGCGCCGAGCAGGGCTGCATCGAAGTCTTCGAGATTCCCGCCCTGGCGCAGATCCACGTGGACTTCCATCCCGGCAAGATACTCGCCAACGTGGGTGTCTACGGCGGCTGGCGCAACAGCATCTCGCGGAGCGGCCCCAACCTGGACCCGGCCTACACCAACGCCTTCCGCCCTTACGAGAACCGCTGGGAATACGGCCTGCAGGGCGGCGGCGGCTTCGCCTTGATGTTCGACCCCGTCGAGATCCATTTCAACGCCCTGATCCGCTGGTCCTGGTCTTCGCTTTACCAGCCGGATTATGCCAGCAAGTATTATTACCGCTACGCCTATCCGATGGACATCATCGCCACGGTGGGCGTCTATTTCCAGCTGACCAAACGCTCCGGCAAGACGAGCGGACAGCTTCGCCGGGAGGCCAAAGAGATCGTATATGGCACGCATTGAGACACTTCCGGTCCGGGTCGGTGAGGACCTCATCATCGGCGCCGGGCAGCCCGTCGTCGTCCAGACGATGTGCAACACCCATACTTCAGACGTGGAGGCTACCGTGGCCCAGACCCTGGAGCTCGCCGCCGCGGGTGCGCAGCTGGTGCGCATCACCGTGCCCGGCCGCCAGGACGTGCCGCACGTGGCGGAGATCAAGCGGCGGCTGCGCGCAGCGGGCTGCCGCGTGCCGCTGGTCGCAGACATCCACTTCAGTTCGGAGACGGCCATCGACGTGGCCCCCGTCGTGGAAAAGGTCCGCATCAATCCCGGCAACTTCCACCCCGACCACGAGGAGGCGCGGCGGCAGTTCGCAAAGTTCCTCTCGGTCTGCAAGGAGCACGGCACCGCCGTGCGCGTGGGCCTCAACCACGGTTCGCTCGGCCGCTACATCACCGACCGCTACGGCAACACGCCGCACGCGATGGCGATGGCGGCGATGGAATGGCTGGAGATGTGTATCGGGGCATCTTTCTTCAATGTGGTCGTTTCGCTCAAGGCCAGCAACACCGTGGTGATGGTGGAGGCCTACCGCGAGCTCGCCCGGCGGATGCAGGAGCGGGGCGTCGTGTTCCCGCTGCACCTCGGCGTGACCGAGGCCGGCGGGGGCGACAGCGGGCGCATCAAGTCCTGCGTAGGGATCGCCTCCCTGCTGCAGGAAGGTATCGGCGACACGATCCGGGTCTCGCTGACAGAGCCTCCGGTCAACGAAATCCCAGTTGCGCAGTACATTGCTGAATACGGGGACGGCCGGCGGGGATCCGCTCGTCCGTCTGCGGCGCCGGATCCGATGCTGGATGCGGCGATCCTGTGGGGGCCGAAGCTGCTCAAGCGCGAGATTGACGAGATCCCTGCAGAGGCAGGTTTGTCGGAGTACCTCCGCGACGAAATCATGCAGGCCGCCCGGCGCCGCTTCTACAAGCCCGAGTACATCGCCTGTCCGGGCTGCGGCCGCACGATGTACAACCTCCAGGAGACCTTCGAGGAAGTCCAGCGCCGCACCGCCCATCTCAAGGGCCTCGTGATTGCCGTGATGGGCTGCATCGTCAACGGTCCCGGCGAGATGGCCGACGCCGACTGGGGCTACGTCGGCGAGGGCGGCGGCCGGGTCACGATCTACCACAAGAGCGAGCCCGTCCTGCGCCACATCCCCGACTCCGAGGCCATCGACCGCTTGCTGGAACTGATTGAAACTGACAAGGCTTGATTGATTGTCAGCCATTTACAAAATAACCTTCGGAGTTTTCTCCGAAGGTTATTTTGTAATCGATTGATTCTCAATGCAGGTTGAAGCCGGACAGTTGCAGCGTCGGGCGCTCGCCGCGCGTGTCTGCAGCGGCGCAGCGGATGGTCAGTTCCTTGCGCTCGCCCGGGAGCAGGGAGATCCAGTTGTCTTCGTAGAAGACCGGCAGGATCTGCTCCCCGCTGCGCGCGCCGACCAAGTTGAGGCGAAGCATCAGCGCCGGCGTCTTGGAGCGGTTCTCCAGGGTCGCGACCGCGATCCAGTCCTTCCCTTCCCGGCGGAAGCCGTATTTCAGGCCGACCTTCGCAGCCGGCATCTGACGCAGGGCCTGCAGGTTGCCCGGGTCGGCGGGATTGAGGACGTAGAAGTTGTCGGCGAGTTCTTGATCGTCCTGGATCAGGCGGAGGCGCAAAAGGATGGGATTCCCGGCTTGACCGGGGATCTCAAAGGCGACGGGGACCGTCGAATCCTCCGGAGCGTCAAGCGCAGCGGCCTGCTCGGAGAGGACCGTGCCGTCCGGCGTCACGACAACGATCTGCGCCGTGAGGCCGGCGAGGTCGCCGGCGTTGTTGTTGACGACCTCAACTTGCGCCTTGTCCGGATTCCACTGGATGCGGATGGGCGCGGAGCCTTTCTTGGCGCCGAAATAGGCGGCCGTGGGGGCGAAGTAATAGTCGTAGGTCTGCCAGACCATCGACGGCCAGCAGGAGTGGCTCATCCAGAGCTGGATGCCCTTGCGCTGCGCGCTGCGGGCCTCGAAGATGGCGCGATAGCCGTCATAGTCGATCCACTGCGCCCATTCGGCGAACTGCGCCAGGTCCTTCGGCGCCCCGAACAGCTTCTCGACCATCGCGTTGAAGGTGGCGGCACTTTGGGCGCTCTCCAGGGCGTAGTCGTGCATTCCCCAGACATTGTCCTGCGGCCACCGGTGGGCCGGGCCGAGCATACGCTCCAGGCTCTCCAGGGTCGGGACGTTGGGCATCCCGCGTTCGCTGTGGAAACGGTCGGCTCCGCGGGTCATCGAGAAGTATTCCCGCACGGGCAGGGCCCGGTAGGGGCCGCCGCCGCTCACGGGACCGTCCGCGGAGTGCGGGATGTACTGCATCCCGGGATGCAGGCGCTCCACGAGCGCGGCAAGCCCGGCGTCGAGTGCGGCGGGCGGATTGCCCTCATTGCGGCCGCAGTAGAGTGCGAGGCAGGGATGGTGGCGGATCTTGCGCAGGAAATCCTCGGCGTTGGCAAGGAACATCGCCTCGTCGAACGGATCGGGGCCGTCGGCCGGGTTTGCGAGCCAGAAGTCCTGCCAGACCATCACGCCGTGGCGGTCGCAGGCCTCCCAGAACTCGTCGTCACCGGTCATCCCCACCCAGTTGCGGATCATCGTGAAGTGCATGTCCGCATGGTAAGCGGCCGCGATGTCATATTCGCGTGCACGGTAGGTCAGGTCGATCTCAGGATAACCCCAGTTGCCGCCGTTGCCGATCAGGCGCCGGCCGTTGACGTAGAAGTCCAGCACGCCGCCGTCCATCGTGTAGGACATCTCGCGGACGCCGGAGAACTGTTCCCGGGTATCGGACACGACACCGCCGACACTGACGGAAGTCTCCACTTTGTAGAGATGCGGCTTGCCGTAGCCGGCCGGCCACCAGAGCTCGGGCTGCTCCAACCGGGCCGTCGGCAGGGTGATGTCGCGCGTCTGGCCGGCCGCCAGTTCCGCCGTGCCCGAGATCTGCAGCTCACCGTAACGCAGCGTAATCTCCGCCTGCTGCGGCTTGGAGGCGTGGTTGGTCAGGGTAACGACCGGTTTCAGGTCGGCGTATCCGGTGGCGGGCAGCGGCAGGTCGGTGTCCACGAACACGTCGTCGACCGTGACTCCACCTGCGTGGGCGGTCAGGAAGACATCATTCCAGATGCCGATGTTGCGCCCGCGCACGGTCGGGATCCAGTCCCAGCCGATGGTCGCGTGCATCGTGGGATTGTCCCCGCCGAGCACGCCGCCGTTGAGATCGGCGCTGCGGCGGTCCTGCTCCTTGATGATGCCCGGATGGGCATTCTTGACAATCTTGACAGCCAATGCATTGCGCCCGGCCTTCAGCAGGGAGGTGACATCGAAGGCGGCGCGCGTGAAGGCACCGTCGATCCGGCCGGCAGCAGCGCCGTTGACATAGACCTCAGCCTTCCAGTTGATGCCGTCGAAATGCAGGACCAACTCCTGTCCGGCCCAGTCCGCCGGCAGTTCGAATTCAT
This sequence comes from Bacteroidales bacterium, assembly GCA_017428725.1. Taxonomy (GTDB): domain Bacteria; phylum Bacteroidota; class Bacteroidia; order Bacteroidales; family UBA932; genus Cryptobacteroides. The sequence goes on from JAFRQH010000010.1 coordinate 57,828, forward strand.
CGCGGTACCAGAAATCTTCCAGGAAATAGGAGTCGGATATCTGCAGCTGGTCGTCGTCATAACGCTGGTCGGGGATGGCGCCGGCGTTGTAGTAGGACATCGTCACCGTGCCGGGGACCGTGGCCGGGAGCCAGTTCTCTGCATCGAAGCCAATGGTGGAGAGCGCCTCGCCCGATGCGGCCACTTCGCTGGCGCGCTGCAGGCGCCAGGCTCCGCCCTGCAGGGCGAGCCGGCGGCCCTGCGGCGCCGCTGCGGGCTGTGCCTGCGGCACCACGCCCCCGCGGCCCCACACTTCCATCTCGCTGAGGATCAGGCGCTCCCCGGCAGCCTTCAGACCAGACAGCCGCACGTAGCGGGCGCGACCCTGTACGTCAATCGCCTCACTCTGAGGCGACAGGTCAGCCAGGTGCGTCCAGTTCTCACCGTCCGCCGAGCTTTCCAGCGTGCCGGCGGCTGGACCGGCGAGCCAGTCCAGCCGGACCTGCTCCAAGGCCGCCTCGGCGCCCAGGTCCACGCAGACCCATTCATCTTCGCGGCCGGCGCTCATCCACGCACTGCAGAAACGTGCGGATGGGAGAATGTCCACCGGCTGTCCGGCCAGGCTGAAGTCCCACTGCTGGACGGTCAGACGGCGGATGCCGGGCGCGTCGATCCGCAGGCGCAGCGCCGCGAACGGCTCCGCGGGCAGGTCCAGCGTCCAAAGGTAGTTGCGCCAGTTCACCCGCTCGCCGCGCGGGACCCGCCCCGTCGGAAACGGCCGCTCGCGCAGGGTCTTGACGGTCTTCCAGCTCGCCCCGTCTGGAGACACTTCCAGCACCACCGCCGCCTGGTCCGCCCGACCGTCGGCTGCACCCATCAGGGTCAGACGGTCGGCGCGTGCGGTCCCCTCGTGCAGTCGCAGCGTGAGTTCGGTGGTCCCGCCCTGTATGGTCAGGGGCGTCCAGGTGTTGCCGTCGAAGAGGCGTTCGCGGTCGCGTTTGGGGAGCGGCTCGCCATCCATCTCCATCTCGATCCAGTATGGAGTCCCGGTGGCGTGGATGCCGTCCGTGACGAGCTGGGCCGTGAGGTTGTAGTCATAGCTGGAGGAGTGGCGCGCCGTACGGTGCAGCGCCAGGTTGCGGAGTTCCTGCCCCGCCGGGGCCATTGTCGGTCCGACGTAGGCGGACGGTTCGCCGGGATACACGCCGATCCCGCGGGTGAACGGGCCGTTGTCGGCCGGATCCGTGCAGGCACTGAGCCCGCACAGGATAACTGACAGGCCCAGGGCCGTCAGGGTTGATGCAAGCGGTCTTTTCATAGACAGATATCTTGGTGGCACTAGCCGGTTAACCGATCATTCGACGTAGAGCAGCAAGCCCTTGAGGTATTCGCCTTCGGGGTGGTAGATGCTGACGGGGTGGTCCACCCCCTGGCAGAGCCGGTCCAGGATCCGCACGCTCCGGCCCGTCTGGGCTGCGGCGGAGAATACCGTATTGGCGAAGGTGATCTTGTCGACCACCTGCGAACAGCTGAATGTAAACACGAGGCCGCCCGGAGCCACCTTGGCGATGGCTGCGGCGTTGAGGCGCTGGTATGCCCGCAGGGCGTTCTTCAGCGCTCCCCGGTGTTTCGCGAATGCCGGCGGGTCCACGATCATCAGGTCGTACTTCCCCTCCGGGATCTTCCGCAGGAACTCGATCGCATCCTCGCAGAAATTGTTGCACAATTTCTGCGAATCATCCTCCTTCACCCCCTGCACCCCCTCAAGGGGGATGGCCGGATAATCGCTTTCGCGATCCGGCCCGCTCGCGGCATCGACAGCAACCTGCATAGCGGATTCGGCGGGCCCCTCACCAACTCGTAGCAACCCTCGGCTCCGTAAGAAGGAGGGGCCGCTCCCCGGAGTGGAGTTCAAGGCTATGTTGCGTTCGACCAGGGACATCGCCTTGGCGGAGGAATCGACGGAGTCGACGCGTACGGCGCCGGAGGTCAGCGCATAGATGCTGAAGCCGCCGGTATAGCAGAACAGGTTGAGGACGCTGCGCCCGGCGGCATACTTGCCCACGAGCGCACGGTTGTCCCGCTGGTCCAGGAAGAAGCCGGTCTTCTGGCCCTCCTCCCAATTGACGAGGAACTGGCGGCCGTTCTCGTACACGACCGTCTCGGAGGCGGTAAATCCCTCTGCACGCCACAGATAGCCATCCACCAAGTCCAGCCCGGCCTTGAACGGCGCCGTCCCGGAACTCTTGTCATAGACAGCCTTCAACCGGTCCCCGAAGACGGTGCGCAGCGCCTCGCAGATCTGCATCTTCGCACGGAACATTCCCACCGAATGCGCCTGCATCACACACACGCCGTCATACCAGTCGATAATCAGCCCCGGCAGCCCATCTCCTTCCCCATGAATCAATCTGAAACACGTTGTCCGCGGCATTTCAGAATAAGCCAGGTCGGCAACTGCCTCAGAAAACCGTGCCACCCTCGGCATCGTAAGAGGGAGGGGCCCATCGTCAGATGGGAGGGGTCCGGCGCAGCCGGACGTTTTCAGAGGCAGTTCGCCGACCGGCTCTGAAATGTCGCAGACAGAGTACAACCCGACGGCGATGCGGACCTGCAGGGCGCGGGAGATGGCGTTGACCCAGAAATCAGGAGCCGTAGGGTCTCCGTCGAAAGAGAGGATGCGCACGGCGATGGAGCCGACCTGCCAGTGTCCGCAGGCAAGCAGCTGCCCCTCGGCGCTATACACCCCGACGATGTCGCCCTCGGCAGGCGAACCCTGCACCTGGGCCACCGCCCCGCTGAAAACCCAGGGGTGGAAACGGCGCAACGACTCGTCGCGCCCGTGTTTCAGGAAGACCTTAATCATTGTTCTGCGGAGGCGCCTCCTGCTGCGCCTTGGGTTTGCGGTGACGACGGCGATGCTTCGGTTTCGGCTTGTCCGCCGCAGTCTCAGCGGCGGCCGGTGTTGCAGCCGGCTTCGCGGCTTCGGCCTGGGCACCGCCGCCGGCGGCCGCCGCGGCGGCCTTGGCCCGCTTGCGGCGCCGGCGGCGCTTCTGCGAAGGCGACAGCGCCTTCTGTTCCTCCGCCGCGGGCTTGGCGGGCTGCGCCGTCTTCGTCGCCTTGGGCTGCTCCGGCTGCGGCTGGGGAGGATTCAGCTGCTCGGGAGTCAGGGGATGCTTCTCGCACTGCAGCAACTTCAGGTACATCTCGCGGCACACCCAGGCGTCCGTGGCGGCATACATCTGCTGGGCCGGCGAAAGCTCTTCCGCCTCCCAGTTCGACAACTGCTGGGATTTCGAGATCTTGACTCCCAGAATATTGGCTGCCAGCTTCTTGACACTCTTGTCTCGAATCCCCCACTCATAAGCGATCTTCTGCAGGTCCACGAAACCGCGCTCAGGGAATTTCTGGTAGAACTGCAGTCCCCGCACGTCGTCGTGGACGGCGGCGCCGACCTTGAGGATACGCGGATTGGCCATCAGGTTGCAGAGCATCTTGGGCATCCCGAGCGAAGCCACACGGAACAGGTAGGCTTTGCGGGGGCCGGAGAGCTGCAGCAGGGCGACATGGTTGTGGTGCTGTCCCGGGGCGAAAACAGGGCGTGTCTCGGTGTCGAAACCGATGATCTTCTGCGTACGCAGGTACGCCACCGCCTTCAAAAAATCGAATCCGGTTTTCTCAATCACAGTGATGGTGCCGGGGAAAGCCCCCAACGGCATTTTCTCTATCTCTTCAGACTGGATGCTAATTATGAACATACGATCCGGGGATCAGGATGATCGATCCGTCCTCCGCGTCCGGCCGCCTGGCCGCGCGGTAGATCGAAACCTTGGGTTTTGCGATATTGTGGGTAAAAAGGTTGTTGGCACGCAGGTAGGCGTAGCAATGGTCGGCCACCTCGTCAAAGGCGTCCAGGAAGAAGAAATCCCGCGGGATGAGGCGGCCGTAAGTCATCGAACTCTCGTTCATCACGGACACGATCCCCGCCAACTCGATCTTGAGCGAATCGGGATTGACCGAGAGGTCGTCGATCAGGACAGCGTCCAACGGTTTGGTGTTGCCTTCCTCCACATACTGGTACAGGAAATGCCGCAGCAGGCTGTCCCGCTGCTCCACGCCCGCGACGACGCAGGTGGCGCCCTTCAGGCCGCGAGCGCCGGCCTTGCGGGCAAAGATCCGCTCGTAGATGCCGCTGGCGGCATACTGCGGTGCACAGAGGATAGCCACGGACAGGTCCCCGCGCTTGCCCTGGTCGAAGGCCTCGTCGATCATCAATTCGATCGGGCTGACCACGGGCACGTCGCAGCCCGTGCTGCGCAACAGGGTATCCACGTCGAAACCGCCGTACTCCGCCAGGAAGGGATCGGCCAGGATGACGAGTTTGGAGCGGGCCTTGGAGGAGAGGCCCTCCAGGTCGTACGGGCTGATATGGGCCGTCGTATCCAGGGCGGCGAGCACGCGCAAGACCGTCTGGCGGCGAAGCTCCTCCTCGCCGGAGGTCTGCAAGACGGCAGCGTAGTCACCGCTGTCCTCGATGCAGTCGAAAGTCTCGCCGGCGAAATCCGGCAGTCCGTCCGACAAAGGACGGGCGTCCACATTGTCCTGCAGGTCCCGGAAATAGAACTGCTCGGCCAGCCGCTCGCAGGCGTACTCCGTACCGATGATCGCGATGTCCGAAGCCGGCCGGACCATGGCCTCCCGGAGCAGTCTTGCACGGGGATCCGACCGGTCGGAGAGGATCTCCCGGACCAGCGGGATGGTGGGGCGGACTTCCACTACCTGGCGCTTGCAGGCAGCGGGGACCAACAGGATCAAGAGCAGCAAAGGCTGCACGACTCGGCGGACATCGGCGCGTATCATAGCTTGAAAAGGGCGTAGACCAAGTTGTTCAGGATATAAAAGACAAGTCCCAGCAGCAGGGCCAGCGACCAATGGTGGCCGGCTGCCAGGCAGAAGGCCAGCGCCGCAAGGACGAATACCGCCAGCGTAATCCGCTTGATGGTCAGCGTCCGCCCATCCCCCTTGTGGAACTTGAAGGAGAACATCGGGACCTCGCAGACCAGCAGGACACACAGGCAGAGGGCCACCAGCGGCACGAAGACCGGGCCCGCCACCCAGGTGGAGAGGAACTCCGCCGGCGCGTGGCAGCAATAGCAGCAGAGCGCGCCGCACAGCAGGCCGGAAGCGGGCGTGGGCAGGCCGAGGAATCCGGCAGCCTGGCGCGTATCCACGTTGAACTTGGCGAGCCGGAGCGCGCTGAAGACCGCCAGGACAAGGGGCAGCCAACTCAGCCACGTGTCGTCGAAATGGTACGTCTGCATCAGGCGGCAGAGCATCAGGCCGGGCAGCACGCCGAAGCTGACCAGGTCGCAGAGCGAATCCAGTTCCCGGCCCAGGTCGGAATACGCATCCAGCAGGCGGGCGGCCAGCCCGTCCAGGAAGTCGAAGACGGCTGCGGCCAGCATACAGTAGAACGCCAGGTCCAGCCGGGATTTAAACGCAAATATCACCCCGATGAGCCCGCAAACGAGATTCATCGAGGTGATAAAGTCAGGAATGTATTTCTTAAGCGTCATTTATTTGATGCCCAGGTGCTTCTTCAGAGCCGGGGTCAGCGCATCCTTGTGGATGGTGAGGTCCAGCGTCTGGGCGCGCATGAAGGCCTCGGTCACATACCAGATACCTTTGTACCTGCCGGTCTCGCCCCAGGAATTCTTGACCATATAGTACTTCTTGCCGTTCTGGTCCTTGGCGATGCCGAAGATGTGCATACCGTGATCATCGGTCATCGTCTTATTGTCAAACTCCTCCTGGCGGGACTCCTGCGTGGGGACGGATTCCTTGATCTCCGCCGGACGGGCAGGGGCGGCGGGATCGCTGCCGACCCAACGCTGCTGGTCGGAGCCTGCGGTGGTGGCAGCCTGCGGGACCACAAGGATGCCCAGGCCGTCACGGGTGAAGCCGGTGGAACTCACGTCGGCACCCCAGCAAGCGGTGAAGCCGTTCTCGAGGGCGTTGTCCAGGGCAGCCATCATCTCGTCGATGGGGACATTGTAGGAGAGCGTAGCGCGCCAGTTGTCGGCGACCTCCAGCGGGAACCAGGTATAGAAAGGATGATGGGTAAAGGAAGTCAGCTCGATATAGTCGTCGGCGACGATCTTCATCGCATCGCGATAGGACTCGGCGGTGTAGGTCTTGCCATCCACCACGAAGGTCTCCGGGGCCTTGCCGAAGTACTCGTCCACCACGGCGGCGAAGCCGCGCTTCCAGGCGATGGACGGCTTGCGGGTCTTGGCGATGGCCTCAACATAGCCAAGCAGGATGTTGTCCAGCTCGGACTGGGCCGGGAGCGGGGTGCCGTAGTTCAGGCCGGTCACGCAATCGTTGGGGACGATACCGTGGTACTTGACCACGGAAATGACGTCGCCGCAGCCGGAGCCGACGCTGAAGTTGAGCTTGCCGTCCAGACGGACGAACTTGTCCGCACGCTCCTTATAGGAAGTACCCACCACGAAGAACTCGGAGAAATCAGGATACTTCGCCTCATCCTTGATGTTACAGAGACGGATGGCCTCGGACTCGAGGAAGCTGATGGCGGAGAAGGACCAGCAGGTACCGCTGCTACCCTGGTTCTTGATGGAAGTGATGGGAGCAGCCTTCACGGTCGTAAAAGTGTACTCCGGGAATACTGGCGCCGCAGGGCGCTGCTGCTGGGCAAGCGCCGAAACACCCATACATACCAGGGCGGCGGCAATCATGGCAAATTTCTTCATTGCAAGATGTTATTTATAGTTTTCATCTACAAATATAACAAAAGGATGGCAGAAATCTGCCATCCTTGGGAAAAAGTCTGAAGAATCTCCGGATTAGGCGGTGATGACCTTGGCCATCTCGAGGACCTTGTTGGAGTAACCCCACTCGTTGTCGTACCAGGCGCAGACCTTCACGAAGGTCTTGTCCAGCTGGATACCGGCCTTGACGTCGAAGATGGACGTCAGCGGGCAGCCACGGAAGTCGGTGGAGACGACAGCCTCGTCGGTGTAGCCCAGGACACCCTTGAGCTCGCCCTCGGAAGCGGCCTTCATCGCAGCGCAGATCTCCTCGTAGGTGGCCTCCTTGGCGAGTTCGACGGTCAGGTCGACGAAGGAGACATCGGAGGTCGGGACGCGGAGGGACATACCGGTGAGCTTACCGTTGAGCTCCGGAAGGACCTTGCCGACAGCCTTGGCAGCACCCGTGGAGGACGGGATGATGTTCTCGAGGATGCCGCGGCCGCCGCGCCAATCCTTCTTGGACGGACCGTCGACGGTCTTCTGGGTGGCGGTGGCAGCGTGGACCGTGGTCATAAGGCCGCGGACGACACCGAACTTGTCGTTAAGGACCTTGGTCACAGGGGCCAGGCAGTTGGTGGTGCAGGAAGCGTTGGAGATGATGTCCTGGCCGGCGTAGGTCTTGTCGTTGACACCGTAGACGAACATCGGGGTGGCGTCCTTGGACGGAGCGGAGAGGATCACCTTCTTGGCACCGGCCTTGAGGTGCGCGGAAGCGAGCTCACCAGTGAGGAAGAAGCCCGTGGACTCGACGACGACGTCGACACCGAGAGCGCCCCAGGTGATGTAGGCGGGATCCTTCTCGCAGAAGACCTGGATCTTCTTGCCGTCGACGAACATGAAGTTGCCTTCAACCTTAATGTCGTGGTTGAAGATGCCGTGGACGGAGTCATACTTGAGCATGTAAGCCAGATAATCGGGATCGAGCAGGTCGTTGATGCCCACAACCTCGATGTCCTTGGAGAAGTTCTCAACCGCAGCGCGGAAGACCATACGGCCGATACGGCCGAAGCCGTTAATACCAACTTTAATCATTTGTTTGTAAGACTATAAAATGTTAATAAATCGTTTCTTAGCTTCTAACCTTAAAAGCGTCGCAAATTTAGCATATTTCCGGGTGAAAACCAACCCTTCGGAGAAAATATTTCAGTCGAAAGCCAGGCCGGTATAGCGGCGGATGTAGAACTGGTCGATGGTCCCCTGCCCCTTCTTCGTAAGCAGGAAACGGACGATCTCGGCGATCTCCTCCGGTTGGATCAGCTCGGCGGGGTCGATGTCGGGACGCATCTTGGTCACCATCTCCGTGGCCACGCCGCCGGGACTGATCAGGTGGACCCGGATCCCGAACGGCTGCACCTCCTTGGCGAAGACCTTGGTAAAGCCCGTCAGGGCGTGCTTGGAGGAGGCGTATGCGCTCTGGTGGATGTAGCCCTTGAAGCCGACGACGGAGGCGATGTTGATCACCACCGGCTTTTCCGACTTCTTCAGGTACGGCAGGGCGGCCTTGCTGATGAAGAACGGGGCCTTCGCATTGACCGCGAAGATGCGGTCCCACTGCTCCAGGGTGACGTCCGTGAAGGGGCCGGACTGCGGGAGCCCGGCGCAGTTGACAAGCACGTCCAGGCCGCCGAGCCGGGAGACCGTCTCCTCCACGACGCTCTCGTAGGACTCCTCCAGGGCGAGGTCTGCCGGGATGGCGAGCGCGTTGGTGCAGGACTCCGGCAGGGCAGCGATCACTTCCGCCAGGGCCGCTGCATCCCGGGCCACGAGCGCCAGGTCGTACCCCAGCGAAGCGAGTTCCATTGCAATGACTTTTCCGATGCCGCGCGAAGCGCCTGTGACAAGTGCTACCATAGGGATTTATTGTTTGTGGAGTTCTTCGATCATCGCCCGCGCTACGGAGCGGGAAGCCCCGCTCCCGCCCAGGGAGCGCCGGATCCCGGCGTAGTCGGCGAGCATCCGCTCCCGGTACGCCGTATCCTGCACCAGGCGCTGCACCTCCGCCGCCACGGCGTCTGCCGTGAAGTCCTCCTGGATCAGCTCACGGAAAGCCAGGCGGTCCAGGCAGAGGTTGCCCAGGGAGATGTATTTGACGTGGTCCTGCACGCGCAGGATGTGGCGCGCCACCCATATTGTCAGGGGCGAGGCGCTCCAGCACACGACTTGCGGCGTGCCGGTGAGCACGGCCTCCAGCGAGGCGGTGCCGGAGTTGATTACAGCCGCGTCGGCGAACTTGAGTATGTCGTAGGTCCTGCCGAAGACGAGGTCCACGTCCGTCCGACCGGCAATCCAGGGCGCATAGTCCGCTTCGGAGCGGGCCGGGGCCCCGGCCACCACGAAACGCACGTCTTCCCAGCCGGGCAGCGCCGACAAACGGTCCGCAACTTCCATGCACACCGGCATCATCCGGCTGATCTCCCCATTGCGCGAACCGGGGAGCAGGGCCACATAGCGACCCTCCACGGGGCGCGCATACGGGTGTCCGTCGACTGCGTCCACAAGCGGATTGCCCTTGTAGACGAAAGGAATCCCTTTCTGCGTGAAATACGGAACCTCGAACGGGAAGACGATGAAAAGCCTGTCCACCCAGGCCTTCAGCTTGCGGTTGCGGCCTGCACGGGAGGCCCAGGTCTTGGGGGCGATATAGTAGAAAACGCGGATGCCGTGCGCGTGGCACCACTTCGCAATCCGCATATTGAAGCCCGGATAGTCGATCAGGACCACGACATCGGGCTGCCAGCGGAGGATATCCTCCTCGCAGGCCCGGATGTTGCGCAGCAGCCGGCCGGCTTTGGCCAGCACGTCCGAGAAGCCCATCACGGCCCCTTCCTTATAGTGGTGCACGAGCTGTGCACCGGCGGCCTGCATGAGGTCTCCGCCCCAGCAGCGGCATTCCGCCGTGGGGTCCTCGGCCAGCAGGCCTCTCACCAGATTGCTGCCGTGGAGGTCTCCGGAGGCTTCTCCGGCTATCAGAAAACAGCGCATAGGCGTTCGCGTTCGGCGTGGTCCGTATTGTCGATTGACTCAGGCGTGATGACGACGTATCCCTGCTGAAGCAGGATGTGGTCGGCATCGGCGGGATTGTCGCCGTTGTCCGTGAAGTCTCCGGCCATCACGACCAGACTCTCGTCCGGCTCCAGGTGCGCCACGTAACGGCAATCCTCCTCGGAGGGCGTATGGCCGCGCTCGCGCAGGAATGCGCCATAATCCTGGTATTCCCGCTCCCAGTGGCCGTGGCCCATCCGGCCCACGCGGATGCCGTGGATGCGGTCGGCCGAACGGTCGGGGAAGTTGATGTTGTAGAAGAGGCCGAAACGGCCGTCCATCTGCGGGAGGAGCCGGTCCAGGATCTTCGGGAGCAGGGTCTCCACGCAGGAGAAATCCGCATCCGGGCTGAAGGTGTCCAGGCTCACGCCGATGGCGGGGATGCCATTGACGGCACCCTCCATCGCAGCGCCGATGGTGCCGGAGTAGATGGAGGCGGTGGCGGCGTTGCTGCCGTGGTTGACCCCGCTGACCACGAGGTCCGGGCGCTCCGGGAAGAGGACGTTGTCGATGCCGTACTTGATGCAGCTGGCGGGCGTGCCGTCCAGATACCACCAATCCTCGCCGAGGCGCTTGCCGAAATGCTTGACGGCGATGGGTTTGTAGCCCATCGTCACCGCCATCGACATCCCGCTCTGGGCGTGCTTGGGAGCCACGATGGTGAGTTCGCCGTAGCGTTTCATCACATTCACCAGGGCCATCAGCCCATTCGCGTGGATCCCGTCGTCGTTGGTGATCAGTATCTTCATATCCACAAATATACGAAAAATACCGGACTGGCAGGCCCCGCTAGTACTGTCTTTCGCCGAAGATGGCGGTGCCGATACGCACGATCGTGGCGCCGTAATCGAGGGCGATGCGCCAGTCACCGGACATCCCGATGGAGAGTTCGCGGAAGTCCGTCAGTTCCGGGAAGAGGTCCTGCAGGTATGCCCGGAAATCGGCGATGCGCGCGAAATCCGCGCGGATGTCCGCCTCGCTGTCCGTGTGCGTGGCCATCCCCATCAGGCCGCAGAAACGGACGTTCTTGTACTTGTCGGCCCGGAAGAGGATGTCCAGGACCTCCTCCTCCTTGAAGCCGGTCTTGGTCTGCTCGGCGCCGATGTGCAACTCAAGCAGCACGTTCACGACCCGGCCATTGGCCTTGCCCCAGTCCTGGATGGCATCCAGCAAGTGCTGGCTGTCCACGGACTGCACGAGCTGCGCATAAGGCAGCACGAGCTTGAGCTTGTTGGTTTGCAAGTGGCCGATGAAATGCCACTCCACTTCGTTCCGTGGCACTTCGTGTACCTTCCACGCGGCAACTTCCTGCACTTTCCGGAAAAACTCCTGCGGGCGGTTCTCCCCGAAGACCCGCTGGCCGGCGGCATATGCCTCCCGGATGGCCTCGACCGGGTGGAATTTGGAAACTGCCACCAGCTTGACATCCGGTGGCAGTTCCTGTCGTATCGCTATGATTCTTTCTTCAATCATCATTTGCGTTTCTTCGCTTGCTCCCTTTGCATCTGCTCCTGCATCTTCTGCGCCTCCTCGAGACGCTGCTGCCACTTGCTCTTCTGCACCGGCTTGCCGGCGGAAGCGCGCACCTTCGCAAGGATCTCCTCCTTGTTGATGGACTTGCGGATCGCCCAGGTCTGCACGATGGAGATCAGCTGGGAGAGCAGGTAATAGTAGCTGAGGGCGGCGGAGAGGCTGTTGCAGATGAAGAACATCATGATCGGCATCATCCACACGCTCATGAAGCGCATCGAGGCGGCGTTGGGATCGCCGGCCGTCGCAGGCTGGTTGGCCATCGTCATCTTGGAGTAGAGCCACATCGTCGCAGCCATCAGCAGGGCGAACAACGAGATATGGTCCCCCAGGAGCGGCACGCGGGTCCCGAAGTCCACGATGGAGTCGTAGGCGGATAGGTCGTGGCACCACAGGAAGGGCTGCTGGCGCAGCTCGATGGACGCCGGGAAGAAGCGGAACATAGCCCACAGGATCGGGAAGGTGAGCAGGGTCGGCAGGCAGCCGCCCATCGGGCTCACGCCGGCCCGCTTGTAGAGATCCATCGTGGCCTGCTGCTTCTTCATCATCTCCTGCTGGTTGTCCGTGTGGGGATACTTCGCGTTGATCTTCTCGATCTCGGGCTTCAGTGCGCTCATCTTAGCGGACGAAGAGAAGGACTTGTATGTCAGCGGGAAGACCACGAGCTTGATTACGAGCGTCATCAGGAGGATGATCAGGCCGAAGCTGGAGATGAAGCGGTGGAAGAAGTTGAACATCGGGATGATGGCATACTTCGTGAACCAGCCCACGAGCCAGCCGCCCAGCGGGATGATCTTCTCGAACTTGTAGCCGATCTCCTTGAGCGTCCGGTAGTGGTTGGGGCCGAAGTAGAACTCGAAGGGGATGCTCCCCTGCCCGCCCGCAGGCAGGTCGGCGCGCATTTTGGCGCTGCAGTTCATCAGGTTGCGCTCAGGATCGTTCTCCGGCAGGAAAGTGACGGCGAGCTCGCCGGAGGCGAACTGCTGCGGGGCGCGGAGGATTGCGGAGAAGAACTGCTGCTGGAAGGCGAACCAACTGAGCTTGGAGTCCACCCGACGGGAGGCGTTGCGGCCCCGGCCGATCTCGACGGGCTTCTTGTCGCCGTCGAAATAGTAATCCAGCTTGGAGTACTGGGACTCGTTCTTGTAGCCCTTCTCCATCCGGGGCATCGTGACGTGGTAGTCCAGGTCGAATGCACTGACATTGCGCGGGATGACACCCTGCATCCCCACGAAGGAGAGCAGGTTGTCCACGCGGTAGCTGTCGGCGTGGAGGGTGTATTTCTGCTCGATGTAACCGCCGCCGGTGAAGGGCAGGCGCATCACCACGGTGCTGTCGGTCTGTTCAGCCACTTCGAAGACGAAGTCGCGGGTGTTGATGTACTCGCCCGTGTAGACGCTCACGGAGTACTCGGACGCGCCCGGCCGGAAGAGATACAGGTCCGTACTGTCGTAGTTCTTGTAGTCCTTGATCCAGGCGGAATACGGCTGTGCGCCCTTGGTGGTGAGCTCAAGCCGGAGCTTGGCGTTCTCCAGCGTGACGACCCGCTCCTGGGCGTGCGAAGCCGCCTCCAGCGAGGAATCCTTATAGATGCTCTGGGGAACTGGAGCCAGCGGGGTGCCGGCGGAGTCCTTCAGCGAGTCGGGCAGCGCAGCGATGCGCTCCGCCTCCGCGAGCTCGAGCGCAAGCGACTCGGCCCGTGCCACGGAATCCAGCTGCGCCTGCAGTTCGGCCTGCTTGCGCATCTGCCGGGACTGGAACATCGAGAAGCCGATGAAGATGGCCGCGATGAGGATGAAGCCGATGATTGAATTCTTGTCCATTACGCCTCGCCCTCCTCGGCCTTCCGGATCTGCGCCTCCAACTCCTTCAGCTCGGCCTTGGCTTGCTCAATCCTCTCCTCCATCTGGCGGATCAGCGGCTCGCTGTTCTTGGATGCGGAGAAGAACCCGATATTGTTCTCGTAGGTGGTGATGTTCTGCTGCAGTTTGTTGTACTTCTCGATCAGCAGGTCCTTGGGGCTGCGCGGGGCGCGGCCGCCGCGCGGCTGGGCGCCGCGGGCTGCAGAGTAGGACGAGAACTTCTGCTGCATCGCGTCGCGGTAGGCCTTGGCGACGTTGTCCTTCTCCTTGAAGGGAACGTGGCCGATGGCGCTCCAGCGCTCGGCGAAGGCGCGCATCGCCTCTTCGTTGGCGGCATCGTCGGCCGGCTCGTAGGCCAGGATGTCCTCGATGACCTTGCGCTTGGCCTTGAGGTTGCCGTAGAAGTCGTTCTCGCCGCCGGCGTTGGCGTCGCGCGCGGCGAAGAACTCGTCGCAGGCGCCGCGGAACTTCTTCCAGAGCGCTTCGGACTTCTTGCGGGGCACGGCGCCGATCTCCTTCCACTGCTTCTGCAGGGAGATGAACTGGTCCGTGGCCTTCTTCCAGTCGGTGCTGGACTTGAGGGCCTCGGCCTGCTCGATGAGGGAGAGTTTCTTCTCCAGGTTGACGTTCATGTTGTCCTTGATCCCGGAGTAGAACTCACGCTTGCGGGAATAGAAGGCGTCGCAGGCGGCGCGGAAGCGGTCGTAAATTTTCTGATTGTCCTTCTTGGTGGCATAGCCGATCCGGCGCCAGGCGGCCTGGATCTCCTCAATCTCCTTGGAGGCGGCGTTCCACTCGCCCGAAGAGGTGATCTCACGGGCTGCGATGGCCTCGGTGCGCTCGCACAGCTCGGTCTTCTTGGCTAGGTTGTCGGCCTGCTGCTCCTTGAGTCCTTCGAAATGGGCCTGGTAGCGCTTGTTGATCACGGCCGTCGCGGCCTTGAAGCGGTTCCAGATGTCCTCGCGCTTCTCCTTGGCCACGGGGCCGTACTCCTTCCACTGCTCGTGGAGTTTCTGGAGCTCGTGGAAGGCGCTCACGACATTCTCGTTCTCGGCGAGCTTCTCGGCGGCCTCGCAGAAGGCCTCCTTGGCCTCGAGGTTCTTGCGGAAGTCCAGGTCACGCAGGTCGCGGTTGATCTTGACCATGTCGTAGAACTTCTCGACATAGAACTGGTAGGTATCGTTGATGTCCCGGAAGGCCGTGGCGGGCACGGGGCCTGCCTCACGCCAGCGGTTCTGCAATTCGCGGAACGCCGGGAACTGGGCGCTGACATCCTCCTGGCCCTCTACGATGGCCTTGAGATCTGCGATGATGGCCTGCTTCTTGGCCAGATTCTCCTCCCGCTGGGCATCCTGCTGCTTGTTGAATTCGGCGCGCTCCTTCTTGTAGTCGGCATACAGCGCCTTGAAATTCTGCTCCACGGCATCGAAAGGATTGTTCTGGCTGGACGCACCGTCCTCGGACACGCCGCTCTCGCCCTTGAGCTTGCCGAGCAGCTTGTAGAAAGCCGACTTGATGGCTTCGGCCTCCTTGGAGCGGGACATCCGCTCCGCACTGTCCTTGAGTTGTACGAACAAATCGGAAAGTTCCGCGAGGGTCTTGTCCGCAAAACTGTCAGCCTTCTCCGCTGCCGGCTCCGCAGGGGCCTCTGCCGCAGGTTCCTCCTCGGCGGGGGCTTCGGGGGCTGCTTCTGCTGCGGGAGCTTCGGGGGCCTCTGCCACAGGGGCCTCGGGGGTCTCTGCGGCAGGAGTCTCCTCCTGCACGGGTGCGGTTTCTTCTACGGTTGCTGCCACGTTCTCGGCGACTTCCACGGCCTCTTCGGATACGGTGTCCACCTGGCCTTCTACATCTGAAAGGACCTGCCGGATCTCTTCAGGATTGATGTTTTCGCTCATAATATCAGAGTTATAGATTTGTTATAACCCACAAATATACTAAAATTAAATAAAAAGGGTAATTTTGCAGGACAAAACTTACCTGTATGAGAATCGATATCCTGACCGTCGTTCCCGAACTGCTGGAGAGCCCGCTCGCGCACTCGATCGTGGGGCGCGCCATCAAGAAAGGCCTGGTGGACATCCGGGTCCACAACCTCCGCAAATACGGGATCGGCCCCCGCAAGAACGTGGACGACTACAGCTACGGCGGCGACGCCGGGATGGTGATGCGCATCGAGCCCGTCTACCAGATGATCCAGGAGCTCAAGGCCGAGCGGCAGTACGACGAGGTCATCTATCTCTCCCCCGACGGTGAACGGCTGGACCAGTCCATCTCCAACGAACTCTCGCTGAAGGAGAACCTCATCCTGCTCTGCGGCCACTACAAAGGCATCGACCACCGCATCCGCGAACACCTCGTCACGCGCGAGATTTCCGTGGGTGACTACGTGGTGAGCGGCGGCGAGATCCCGGCGGCCCTGCTGGCGGATTCGATCGTCCGGCTCATCCCGGGCGCCCTGACCGACGAGACCTCCGCCCTGTCGGACAGTTTCCAGGACGGACTCCTCTCCCCGCCCGTCTACACCCGCCCGGCGGAGTTCAATGGCTGGAAGGTTCCGGAGGTGCTGCTCAGCGGAAATCCCAAGCTCATCCAGGCCTGGCAGGACGAGCAGGCGCTGGAGCGCACGAAGGCCTTGAGACCTGAGTTAATTAATAAATAATTTTAAAAATTCGTAAAAATTTTTTGAGATTTTTTTCAAAAAATATTGCCGAATTAAAAAATGTGCGTATCTTTGTAGTCGGAAATGAAACAACTCTACTCCGGTTCTGTGCCGGAGACTTCTAACCAACAATAATTAACCTTCTATAAGGTAATACACTACTAACTAACCGTAAAAACTCGCTGTGACAGCGAGTTTTTGTCGTTTATATCCTATTGATAAAGAGTCTGTTACCGGGAAGGAACGAGCCGAACTTCGTACAGCCGCGGCCAGTATTTGCCGGTCAGGTAGATCCTGCCGGAGGCAGGGTCGCGGGCGATGCCGTTGAGCACGTCGGTCTCCGGGGAGCGGAGTTTGCGCGGCAGCAGGCCGGTGCAGTCGATGCTCGCCTCCACCTTGCCGTCCTCAGGATTGATGATGACGATCATATCGGTGGTGTAGACGTTGGCCCAGACCTTGCCGTCGATGTACTCCAGTTCGTTGAGATACCGCACGGGGCGGCCGTCCATCGTCACGTTCACGGCGCGCTCCTGCTTGAACTCCGGCGTCAGGAAATACAGCCGCGAGGAGCCGTCCGAGGCAATCAGCGACGTGCCGTCCGTGGTCAGGCCCCAGCCCTCGCGCGGGTAGGAATAGGTCTGCTTGTACTGCAACGTGGCGGCATCGTAGACAAAGGCGACCTTGTTGAGCCAGGTCAGGATGTAGAGGTTGCCGCCCAGCATCACGGAGCCTTCGGCGAAATACTTCTGCTGGAAATCCATCCTGCTGAGCACCTTGCCCGTCTCCAGCTCCACCTCGCGGAAGGAGGATTCTCCGAACTGGCCCGTGCTCTCGTAGAACCGCCCTCCGTCGAAGAAGAGCCCCTGGGTATAAGCCCCTGTGTCGTGCGTATACTCCTTCACGACCTCCACTTTGTATTGCTTGACGCGCGCAGAGCAGCCCAGGCACAACAGTGCCAGTGCCAGCGTCAGTCCGATCCGTACAATCCTTTTCATAGCCGCAAAGTTAGCATTTTTCTCCAAGCCCGTGAAAAATATGTACTTTTCCCTTATCTTTGTATAACTCCCTAGGACTGCAACAAACCAATTACGATATGACAAACATCTTCTCCCGCACCCTGCGCACCGCCCTGCTGGCCTGCGCCGCAGCACTGGCCCTGGCCTCCTGCGATCCCGGTGCGAAACCGGCCCCCGCCAAGGCGGAGACCGGCCGGCTCGGCTGGCCCGAGATCACCCGTGAAACGAAACCCTGGACCCGCTGGTGGTGGCCCGCCAGCGCCGTGGGCAAGTCCGACATCGACACGATGCTGGACCAGTATGCCGCCGCCGGACTGGGCGGCATGGAAGTGACGACCATCTACGGAGCCAAGGGCTACGAAGACCGTTACCTGGAGTATCTCTCCCCGGCCTGGATGGACCTCTTCACCTATACGCTCGAAGAGGCGGACCGGCACGACCTGGGCATCGACCTGGCCAACGCTTCCGGCTGGCCCTTCGGCGGCAACTGGGTCACCCCGGACTACGCCTGCCGCTATCTCGCCACCAAGACCTTCCGGCTCAAGGGCGGCGAGCGGCTGCAGGACAAGATCCAGTACACCGAGCGTCCGATGGTCCGCACCATCGGCATCCGGGACGACATCTCCCGGATGGAGTATCCCATCGCGAAAAATGACAGCCTGCAGCAGCACGCCTACGAGCAGGTGCGCTACCCGCTGGACCTGCCGGTCATCGCCGTCACGGCCCACGGTCCCGACGGCGCCTACGAGGACCTGACCGCCAGGGTCCAGTCCGACGGCACGCTCGACTGGACGGCGCCGGAGGGAGACTGGACGCTCTGCGCCCTGTTCCTGGGCTGGCACGGCAAGCTCGTGGAGCGGGCCGGGCCGGGCGGCGAGGGCGACGTGATCGACCATTTCTCCGCCGAGGCCATCGACCGCTACCTCAAGAAGTTCGACGAGGCCTTCGAGGGCTACGACGTCAGCCGGATCCGCTACTACTTCAACGATTCCTACGAGGTGGACGATGCCACGGGCAACTCTGACTGGACGCCGGACTTCTTCGAGCAATTCCAGGCCCGCCGGGGCTACGACCTCCGTCCGCACGTGGCCGAGCTGCTCGGCCTCGCCGGCGACAAGGAGGTCCAGGACCGCGTGGTCTTCGACTACCGCGAGACCATCGGCGAGTTGCTGCGCGAGACCTACTCCGCCCGTTGGCAGGCCTGGGCCGCCGCCCAGGGCAAGGGCATCCGCAACCAGGCCCACGGCTCCCCGGCCAACATCATGGACCTGTATGGCGTGAGCGACGTGCCCGAGACGGAAGGCCGCAGCATCATCGGGATGAAGACCGCCTCTTCGGCGGCACACGTGACCGACAAGCCGCTCACCTCGGCCGAGGCCTGCACCTGGCTGAACGAGCATTTCCTGTCGACCCTCGGAGATGTCAAGACCTCCGTGGACACCTACTTCCTGTCAGGCGTCAACCACATCTTCTACCACGGCACCTGCCTCTCGCCCGACGATGCTCCCTGGCCGGGCTGGATGTTCTACGCCGCCGTGCATTTCCAGCCGGTCAACCCGTTCTGGAAGGATTTCGGCGCCTTCAACGCCTACGTAGCCCGCTGCCAGAGTTTCCTCCAGGCTGGGCACCCGGACAGCGACATCCTGCTCTTCTTCGACGCCACCGACCTGCTGTCCGAGCGCGGCCGCGAGCAGCTGCTCTTCCATATGGGCCAGAACACCCCGGCACAGACCGCCCTCGGCAAGTCCGCCGAAGTCCTTTACAACCGGGGCTACACCTGGGACTACATCACGGACAAGATGGTCCGGGAGAACATCCGCGCCGACCGCGGCGGGATCGTGACCCTGGGCGGCAGCCGCTACCAGACGCTCGTCGTCCCCGAGTGTGACAAGATGTACCTGGAGACCTTCGAGAAGCTCCTGGCGCTGGCGCGCAAGGGCGCCACCATCCTGGTGCAGGGCGACCTCCCGAAGGATGTCCCCGGACTGTCCAACCTGGCGAAGAACCGTGCCCGGCTGGCCAAGCTCAAGGCTGGCCTGCGCTTCAACGCACAGGACGGAATCCGCGTTGCGCGCGTGGGCAAGGGCCGCATCTGCGTCTCCCCCGACCTTGACGCAATGCTCTCCCTCGCCGGCGTGAGCCGGGAGCGGATGTACGACTATGGCCTGCAATGCATCAGCCGCGTCAAGGATGACGGCGGGCGCTATTACTTCCTCAAGAATCCCACCGCGGAACTCATCGCGGGCTGGGTCCCCGTGGACGCCGTCTGCGGCTCCATCGGGATCTACGACCCCATCGACGGGCGTTTCGGTTTCGGCAAGGTCCGCACGGACGCCGACGGCAAGGCCGAAGTGTGGCTGCAGCTCCTGCCCGACCAGGCCCTGCTGCTCGAGACCTTCGCCGGCACGTACGAGGGCGACGCCTTCGCTTTCTACCAGGTCGACGGCGGCCGCCGCATCCTCACCGGCGACTGGACCGTCACTTTCACGGACGGCGGTCCCACCCTCCCCGCTTCGCGCACCGTCAGCCGGCTCGGCTCCTGGACGCTCTTCGGCAAGGCCTACGAGGCCTTCTCCGGCACGGCCGAGTACAAGTACCGGCTCGCTCCCGTCCAGGGCGCGGCCGACGCCTGGGAACTCGACCTCGGAGAGGTACGCGAGAGTGCCAGCGTCTGGCTGGACGGCAAGTGCCTCGGCACCGTGTTCGGGAAGCCCTATGCCGTCCGTCTGACCCACGAACAGGCCCGTCGCGGCGGCGAACTGGTCGTCAAGGTGTCCAACCTGATGGCCAACCGCATCATCGACATGGACCGCAAGGACCAGGAATGGAAGGTCCTCTACAATGCCAACATCTCACCGCGCCTGCCCATCAGCCGCGGTCCGGGCGGCCAGTTCAGCGCCGCAGGCTGGGACATCCGCGAGTCCGGCCTGCTCGGTCCCGTGACGCTCGCCCCGCTGAAGGCAGCACAAACTGAATAAGGAAATCTACAATGCTGCTCGCAGGCAGGGATCCTTTTCGTCGCACGCGCCACCACGCATCGCGGACTACGTCACGCGATGCTGACTGCGGCCCTGCCTGTCTCGCTATAGCATTCCGGTCGGGCGAAGGTAGATTCGGAGCGGAGCGACGGGGGGAGTCTGAGGGGAACGCCCCTCAGACATAGTGAAACGACGGGTGCAGATGTTCTCGACATCTGCACCCTGCCTGTCTCGCTGTAGCATCGTAGATTTTCAATAATTGCAAAAAGGCCTTATCGTTACCGCATAGTTTTTGAGCGAAGCGACTGGGGGTTTGTAAGCGAAGCTCCACCTTTTTCTGCAAAAAATGCTTATTTTTGCAGAAAAAGGTGGAGCGATCTGTCGCCCGAAAGGGAGGAAAGTCCGGACAGGACAGGGCATCCCGCTGCGGAAAGCGCAGGTAGGGGTAACCTTACGGCAGCCGTAACAGAAAATGACCGCCAGGGAGACCTGGCAAGGGTGAAAACGCGGGGTAAGAGCCCACGACGCACGTCAGCGATGCCGTGCGGGTACGGCACCGGGACCTGCAAGACCAAATATACTGGCAGATGAGGACGGCCCGTCCGATGCCAGGGGGTAGGTTGCGAAGATAAATGACAGAAAACCCGTGAACAGAAACCGGCTTACGGCTCCACCTTTTCTTTTTTCTTGCGCCGCAGGCTCCTGCGGATCTTCTTCTCCGCCTCGACCACCTGCTGCTTCTGCTTCGCCAGGAACTTGTTGAAATTCTGCACGCGGCGGCTGTCCATGATGGCGGACAACTTGCCGGCGAGTTCCTCCGCCTCCTGGCGGATGCCCGGGAAGCGGATGCGCATCTTCTCCGCCAGGTGGCGGAAATACGGCTCCTTGTGGCGGTCGCGCTTGTCGGCATACATCTCGTCGAAACAGATCAGGATGCCCGTATCGTAGGCATCGAAGAACTCGTCGTTGATGCCCGTGCCGAGCATCTTCATCGTCGGGGAGATGTTCATATAGGAATTGACCAGCGGCGGGATGTTGAACCCGAGTTTGCGGACCGCTTCCTTAAGGTTGCGGTAGTCCGCCTTGAAGTCGTCGTCCTTGAGGATCAGGTCCAGCAGCCGTCCATCGTTGTCCTCCCCCACCGGGTTCTTGGGGCGTCCCAGCTCGTCGGGATCGGGGAAATGCTTCCACAGGAAATGCTGGATCAGCTCCCGGCAGGACTTGTCGAAGGAGGGGTAGATGGTCATCTTGCCCAGCAGATACATGATGTTGGGATGCTGGAGGATGACGGCGGCGATGCCGTCCCAGAGGTTGTCCAGGGCGAAGATCGCCTTGGCGCCCGCCTTCGAGCTCTGGTACTCGGGCGTCACGAAGGACCGGCCCAGTTCCATCACGTGGGGCAGGTAATCCTTGATGAAACGGTCCGAATAGTGGAACATGTGCGAGGAGGTGATGTGCGGCTGTCCGTCCTCCTGCATCTGGATGTCGGGCCCCAGGATGAAACGGTAGCCGCCCAGGATGGCGGAAGCGTCCGGGTCCCAGATGATGATCTGCTTGTAGGGATGGTCCGTCGTGGTGTCGAACTCGTCCAGGTCGACAGAGAAGCCCGTGCCGCCGCCGGAGTCGCGGAAGGCGATCTCGCGCAGGCGGCCGATCTCCAGCAGGACGTTGGGAGCGTCCGTGCCGTCGATGACATAGATCTCATTGCCGGCCTTGTTGGTGTTGCAAAGCTTCTTGTCGGGGGTAAGCTCCGCCTTGAGCAGGTCCACGCTTACCGGGTCGAGGACTTTCTCCATATCGTATGCGGTTATAACTGGTATACTTGTTCACGCACCCAGGCCGCCCATTCGAGCGGCTTGCGGGTCTTGTCAAAGGCGGCAGCCGGGATGGGCTTGCCGAGAATGATCCGGAAGGTCTTGTGCTGCGCATGGTAGAACGCATCCGGCAGGAACAGCATGGTGAAGTTGAACTTGGTTTTCAGGAACTTGCGAAAGAACCAGTCGGCACGGTAGAAGCGCTCCGGATTGCGGCCGATGAAGTGGACCGGCACGACCGCACGGCCGGTCTCAACGCTCTTGCTGATGAAGGTCTTGGTCCAAGGCAGATCCTGAATCTTGCCGTTCTCCTTGCGCGAGCAACTGCCGGCCGGGAACATGAGCAGATGCTCGTCCGAGCGATAGGCTTCATCGATGAGGGCCGGGAGGTTGCGGGCCTGGTTCCCCACCTTGTTGATGCCGATGCAGAGCGGCGCAAGCGGTTTGATATAGAGCAGGAAATCGTTGACCAGCATCTTCATCGGGCCGAAGTTGCGGGTGATCAGCGAGCACAGGGCAATGCCGTCCACCGCACCGAGGGGATGGTTGGAGGCGAAAGTATAGCGCGTACCGTCCACAGGGACATTCTCCAGCCCCTCCACCTCGATCTTGACATCCATTTGTTCCAGGAGGTCGTCGCAGAACTCCACGCCGTCAAATCCGCGCGCCAGGATGCTGTTCATCCAGTCCTGGTGCACGAAACGCTTCATGAAGCGTACGATAAACCCGGGGACTTTCTTCCCTTTGAACTTGGCAGCGACAATGCTGTCCAGATCCAACAGACGATCGGAAATATCTTCAGGCATGATTGGCAGGTTTTAGTCCAGACAAATATATTAAAATTCTGTTAATAATTACAGAATTTGCCGCCCGATCAGGTCATAATCTTCCGCGGCTGTGATCCGCACGCGGACCATATCCCCCACCCGGACCCCAGCGGAGGCTTCCCGGACCAGGATCTCGCCGTCCACGTCCGGACTTTCGAACTCGCTGCGACACACCAGCGTACCGTCGAGGATGTCGTCCACCAGGACCTGCACCTCCGTGCCGACCCGGCTCTGGTTGTATTCCAGCGATATCTCCCGCTGGAGCTCCATCAAACGGTCCAAACGCTCACGCTTGACCTCCTCAGGCACATCATCGGCGAAGTGCTCCGCTCCGTATGTACCCTCCTCCTCGGAATACATGAAGGCGCCCAGCCGCTCGAAACGGGCCTGCCGGACGAAGTCCAGCAGCTCCTCGAAATCCGCCTCCGTCTCGCCGGGATGCCCGACGATCATTGTCGTGCGCAGCACCACCCCGGGCACGTCCCGACGCAGCCGCTCAATGAGTGCGCGCGTCCATGCGCCGTCCACGTGGCGGTGCATCCGGTCCAGCACTCCGTCCGCAATGTGCTGGAGCGGGATGTCGAGATAGTGGCAGACCTTGGGATTGTGCGCTATCGCGGCCAGCACATCCTCGGGAAAATCAGCCGGGTAGGAATAATGGATGCGGATCCATTCGATGCCGGACACGGCGGACAGGCGGTCCAGCAGCTCCGCCAAAGCCCGGCGGTGATACAGGTCCAGGCCATAGTAGGTCGTGTCCTGGGCGATCAGGATCAGTTCGCGCACGCCGCGGGCCGCCAGCCCTTCCGCCTCGGCCACCAGGTCCTCCATCGGCACGGAGCGGTGGGCACCGCGGATGAAAGGGATGGCACAGTACGAGCAGCGCCGGTCGCAGCCTTCGGAAATCTTCAGGTAGGCATAGCCCTTGGCCTCCGCAATGCGGCGCGTGACCAGCGGACCGGGCGTCACGCCCAGGTAGCGCAGGACCGGCGCAAGGTCCCGGGCGCCGAACCAGGCATCCACCTCGGGGATCTCGGCGGGCAGTTCGGCGGCATAGCGCTGGGACAGGCAGCCGAAGACGACCACCTCCCCAGCCTCGCCCCGTTTCTTGGCCTCGACGGCCTCGAGGATGGCACCCACCGACTCCTCCTTGGCGTCGCCGATGAACCCGCAGGTATTGAGCATCAGGACATCGACCGGCTCGTCGGCATCCACGATGGTGAAAGCATCTGCCGGCAGCTGTGCCAGCAGATGCTCCGTGTCCACGGTGTTCTTCGAACAGCCGAGCGTGACGACCCTAAGCCTCCTGCGCATCGGATGCCTGCTCCTCTTCCTTGACGAAATCGAACGAGGCAAACTTGGCGATCTGGCGGTACCAGTCCACCACCTTGCGCATATGGGAGACGTAGAAGCGGTCGGCGTCGTAATTGGGGATGGCCTTGGAGAAGAGGGCCACCAGCTCCTGCTCGGGGGCCTTGGAGGACGGAGCCTCCTCCTCGCCCAGGACGGCCTTGAGGGCCAGGAACACCTCGTCGAGCTTCATTTCGCCCTCGCTGGTGTAGATGGCGATGTCCGCCAGGGTGGAGATCCGGCTGGAGGACGGGAAGACCTTGCGCTGCTTCGTCTCCAGGCTTTCGCCGATGGCGCCGCCACGGGCTTGCGCAATATACTTGAAGAGGCCGTGCTGGCCGGAAATGGACAGGAGTCTTGCTAAATCAGTTTGCATATCAGTTGTCGGATTTTGAGTTGTAATGCTTCGGGGGTCGAATCATTGTCGACCGTGTAATCGATCCGCGCAGGATCGAAGGACTGCAGGGCGTTGCGCTCGGCAGCCTTGGGATTACGCTGCACGCGCACCTCGAAGGGCGCCGTGACCAAGAGGACCTGGTCGTAGAGGCCGTCGAACTGCGGCTTGTCCAGCGCGATGGCAGACTCGACGAACAGCAGCGGAGCCGTCTGGGCGGCCTTCCAGCCACGCAGGTCCTCCACCACATACGGGTAGACCATCTCTTCGAGGGTCCGGAGTTTGGCGGGGTCCGAGAAGACCTTGCCGATCTCGGACCAGGGCAGGTCCAGGCGTTCCTCGATGCTGCACTTGAGGCCCGGCACCAGCGAATAGAGCATCTTGGTGCGCGAATCGCAGTCGTAGACCGGAAAGTCCATCGATGCGAGATAACGGCAGGCCTCGGACTTGCCGCTGCCGATCGGACCGGTGACCAGGATCGTCTTCATCCTCAGTCAGCGCTTTTGACCAGACAGTCGAACACCTCCGGTGTGATCGTGTAATCGATCACCTGGGGAGGCACCCCGGCGGCATGGGGGACGCAGCGGCCCGTACGGGACTCCGAGAAATCCCGGTAGTCGATGAAGAATTCGGCCGTCGAGGCGGGATTGGTCGTGGTCGGGAAGGCGCAGCGGAACACCACCGTGGCCGTGGAGGGCAGCACGGCCAGGTCTACCCGGGCGGGCACGTTGCGCGTGGCGATCCGGACTTCGGAGCGGATCTCCACGTAGCGGGTAACCTCCATCGAGTAGATGGCTTCGTCGTGCGAGAGACGGATCCCGGAAGGCGCCTCGAGCCGGACCTTGCCGTGGACGCTGCTGCGCAGCGAAGTGAGCTCCAGCGGCTTGGTCTGCACGAAGTCCACGTTGGCCAGACGGGAAGGTTCCCCGTACAGCAGGACGGAATCGGGCTGCAGGGACATCGGTGTCTGGGCCATGAACTGCGGCTCATACGAGACGGAGAGCACCGGACGGACCGGCACTTTCTTATAGGTCTCCTCCGGGAAGGAGAAGGACAGGTCCTCCGAGATGAAGGACTCGACCGACACGCCGTCGCCGAAAATCTGCGTGGCGTAGCGGTATAGGTTGGCATTGGCGATGGAATACCACTCCCCTCTGTCGTGCCGGAAGTCCGTGGCGGCGAACGCCACCTGCACGGGGCGCTTGTGCTTGCGGGACAGGAACACGTGCTGGAAACCGGCCGCCGCGACCTGTGCGGTCACGGTGGCTTCCGACGTGGACACGGCAGCCCGGCCTTCGATGTTGCTCCCGGCAACCACCGGCACGCTCACGATCGCGACGTAACTCTGCGACAGGTTGAGCACAAGCCAGATACCGGCGGAGAACAGCAGGCAGAGCAGGAACTGGACCCAGCGCTTCACCTACTGCTTCTTGTCAGTCTGGGCGGGGGCGTCGGTCATGTCCTTCTGGATGGAGGACTTGTCGACGCGGAGCTTGGTCTCGCCGTCCACCTTGATCAGGACGGTACGCTCGTCGATGTCGGCCACGGTGCCATAGATCCCACCGGCGGTGATGACCTTGTCGCCCTTCTTGAGGGCGTTGCGCATCGCTTCGAGCTCTTTCTGCTGCTTGCGCTGGGGTCGGATCATGAAGAGCCACATCACCAGGAACATCAGGGCAAGCATCAAGATGAAACTGAGGCTGCCGCCACCGGCAGCGCCTTGTCCGGCAGCGCCAGCTGCCTGTAAAAGCATCGTCATCATATTCTATTATTCGTGTTGGTTGATCAGTTTGTCCAGCAAGCCGTTGACAAAACCGCTGCTCTCCGGCGTGCTGTAGTATTTGGAAATCTCCACGTATTCGTTGATGATGATCCGCGGAGACACTTCCGGCGCCATCCGGGCCTCGGCCATCCCGCAGGCGATCAGGGCCAGGTCCGTGGTGCAGAGCCGGTCGCGGGTCCACTTCGGTGTGAGTTCGGCCACGGATGCGCAGAAGGCATCGTAATTGACGAAAGCCGTACGCAGCAGGTTCACCACGAAACGGCGGTCGCTGTCCATCTGCTCGTTGCCGGGCAGTTCGCTCTGGTACAGGGGCGGCAGCCGCCAGGGCTCTCCCTGGCCGAGCGCGCGGAAGGTCCGGCAGCACCAGCCCAGGGCATACCCCAAGTCGTCGTTCCAGTGGATGGAAAGGTCCTCCAGGATACCGGCCAGGTCGGCGTTGTCCTCGAGTTCCCGCTCGTAGATACGCGTCCACAGGCGCGCATCCTCCTCCAGAGAGTCCTCCCCGCTGTCCAGATAGTCCTTGAAATACTTCCGGCCGCGGATCCGCTCATAGAGCCGGCGCAGCAGGACGTCGTACTGGTCCCAGTAGAGTTTCTTGCGGGTGACAAGCTTGTTGAAATCCGGGTCCTCGCGCAGGATCGGCGCGATGCGGTTGGAGACGAACTTGAGGTTGGGATGGAGCTCCTCCTCCGTGGGGTTGAATTTGGCCCGGGCCGTCTCGATGCGGGAGCGGGCCTCGTCCGTCAGGGGACCGGCGAGCGCGAGCAGGAACAGGTACAGGTCCCGGGTGGACTCACACGAGATATCGAGCAACGCCTCCGCCTCCTTGAGAGTCATACCGTGGTTTTCCGCGTAGCAGTAAATGGCCTTGAAGGCCTTGATACGGAGAATTCTTCGGTTGAGCATACTTTCAAACAATTTTGTCTGCAAAGATAGCAAGTAATCGATAAAAAATCCTATTTTTGTAAATGGATAAGTATTAAAAATCGCTATGTACAGAGATGATTACGACTCGCCGAGGTACGAAAGCCGGGACGCGGAGGATGTCTTTTCCAAGCCCGTAAGGGCCGGTAAACGGACTTATTTCTTCGACGTCAAGGCCACCAAGGGCCGCAAGGACTTCTACCTGACGATTACCGAGAGCAAGCGCCGCACCAATCCGGACGGTTCTTTCAACTACGATAAGCACAAGATCTTCCTGTACAAGGAAGATTTCGAGAAATTCGCCGAAGGCCTGGACGAGGTGATCGCCTACATCCGGGACAACTGTTTCCACGGCGAGATCCCGCAGCGTACGCCGGAAGGATTCGGCGAGGTGGACTTTGACAATCTCTGATGGGCTCGATCCTGCTCAAGGACGTTACCGTCGGGAATGAACGGCAGGACATCCTGATCGGCCAGGGCCGGATCCGCCGCATCGGTCCGGCCGGCTCCTGTGCCCTTTGGCAGATCGCCGGCGACGTGGAGATGATGGACTGCTCCGGCAAGGTCGCCATTCCCGGTTTAATCAATATGCATACGCACTCGCCCATGGCCCTGATGCGGGGCATCGGCGAGGATATGGTCTTCCACCGCTGGCTGGACAAGATCTGGAAGGTCGAGGAGCACCTCGACCACGATTTCGTCTACTGGGGGACCAAGGTCGCCTGCCTGGAGATGATCCGCACCGGCACGACCACCTTCAACGACCAGTACTGGTTCTTCGACTCATCGGTCCGCGCCGCCCGCGAGATGGGCCTGCGCATCGCCACGGGCTATGACGTGATGGACAAGGGCAGCCAGGCGGAGGCGGACCGCCAGAAAGAGCAGTGCATCGCCAAGAGCGAGGCTTTCCTGGGCGCCGGGGATCCCGGCCATATCTACGAACTGGCCTTCCACGCCATCTATTCCGTCAGCGAGGAGATGATCCGCTGGACGGCCGACCTGGCGGAAAAATACGACGTCTGCCTGCATATCCACCTATGCGAGACCCGCAAGGAGGTGGAGGACTGCAAGGCGGCGCACGGCGGCCTGACGCCCGTCGAATACCTGGACAGCCTGGGCGTCCTCTCCCCCCGCCTGCTGGCGGCCCACACCCTGTGGCTCACCCCCCACGACATCGAGCTGCTCGCCGCCCGCGGCGTGCATTGCATCCACAACATCAACTCCAACACCAAGCTGGCCTCCGGCTACCGCTTCCTGTACAACGAGATGCGGGATGCCGGCGTCAACCTCTGCCTGGGCACGGACGGCTGCGCGTCCTCCAACAACCTCGACATGCTCGAGGCGATGAAGACCGCCGCCATCTTCCAGAAAGCCTGGCGGGACGACCCTTCCGCCCTGCCCCTGCCCGAATTGATGGACATGGCCACGGTCAACGGCGCCCGCGCGCTCCGCATCGACTCCGGCCGCATCGCGGAGGGGGCCGTCGCCGACCTCCTCCTCGTGGACACCGACAACACCTTCTTCCTCTCCCCCGGACCGTTCCTGGCGAACCTGGTCTATTCCGCCCATTCCGACTGCATCGACTCGGTCATCTGCGACGGCCGCTTCCTGATGCGCCACCGCGAGATCCCCGGGGAGCGGGAGATCCTCGCCGAAGCCCGCAAGGTCCTCGCCAAGATTGCATAACCACCAGACACAAAACCATATGGACAGCAGAACTCGCACCCTTCAGATGGCGGCAGACTACGTCCGCCAGCAGACCGGCGGATGCATCCCGGAGGCCGGCATCGTGCTCGGCAGCGGCCTGGGCCGTCTCGCCGACCAGATCGAGAATCCCGTCGTCATCCCCTACAAGGACATCCCCGGTTTCCCCGTCTCCACGGCCATCGGCCACAAAGGCAATTTCATCGTGGGCAAGCTGGGCGGCAAGGACGTCATTGCAATGCAAGGCCGTTTCCACTACTACGAGGGGTACCCGATGGAGCTCGTGACCATCGGCGTGCGGACGATGGCCATCCTCGGCGCGAAGGTCCTCTTCGTCTCCAATGCGGCCGGCGCCTGCAATCCGGATTTCAGGATCGGCGACCTGGTGGTCATCCGCGACCATATCAGCCTGTTCCCGAACCCGCTGATCGGCCCCAACATGGACGATTTCGGCCCGCGCTTCCTCGATATGACCTGCGCTTATGACCTGGATCTCCAGCAAGTGGCGGAGGAATGCGCCGCCGCGATGGGGATCAGCCTCCGCAAGGGCGTCTACCTGGGCAGTACGGGCCCGACCTACGAGACGCCCGCCGAAGTGCGCTTCTACCGCCAGGTCGGCGCCGACCTGCTCGGGATGTCCACCATCCCCGAGGTGATCGTCGCCCGCCACTGCGGGCTGCGCGTCTTCGGGATGTCCGTCGTCACCAACTGCGCCAATTTCGAGAACCGCACGGACACCCTCAACGACGGCGACGACGTCGTCCAACAGGCCGACGCCGCCGCGCTTAAGATGACGGAGCTCTTCTCCCGGATTATTGCCACGCTATAGCGCAGAATCCAAGAAGTCTACAAATCCCTGAATGTCAAGATTGTACGGCCGCGGTCCCGCAAGACGGCGGCCGTCGCCGTCCAGCAGGAAGTAGTTCGGCTGGGCGTTGACGCCGAAGTCGTGCAGGGCGATGTAGGAATTGACCCGCCCGACATCCTTGAGGGTATGGCCCTTGTCGTTGACCACCCATTTGGACTCTGGCAGCTTGGTCTTGTCGTCCACATGCAGGGCCACGATGACGAAGTCGTCGCGCAGGCGACGGAGCACCTCCGGGTCCGACCACACGCGCGCTTCCATCTCCCGGCAGTTCACGCAGCCGAAGCCCGTGAAATCCAGGAAGACCGGCTTGCCGGACTCCCTGGCGGCAGCCAGGCCGTCCTCAAGATTGTCATAGGCCTGCAGCCCGTGGGCTACCGTGATCGTGCCGGGTTGTGAAGGCTGCGCCGCGGGGGAAGCGGCCACGACCCGCTCTCCGGAAGCCAGCACGAAATCCTGCGTCTCCATCGGGGGCATATAGCCGGACAAGGCCTTGAGCGGAGCGCCCCACATCCCCGGGACCAGGTAAACCACGAAGGAGAAGACGGCGATGGCGAGCGCCAGGCGCGGCACGGACAGGTACTCCAGCGGGGAGTCGTTCTTGAAGCGCAACTTGCCGATCAGGTAGAGTCCAAGCAGGAAAAACACGGCGATCCAGATGGCCAGATAGACCTCGCGGTCAAGCAGGTGCCAGTGGTAGGTCTGGTCGGCCACGCTGAGGAATTTCAAGCCGAGGGCGATCTCGATGAAACCAAGGACCACCTTGACGGAATTGAGCCAGCCCCCGCTCTTGGGCAGTTTCTTGAGCAGCGCCGGGAAGAGCGCCAGGACTGTGAACGGGAGGGCGAATGCGACGCTGAAGGCAAGCATCGTGACCATCGGCGTCCAGAACTCGCCCTGCGTGCTCTTGATCAGGACCGTCCCCACAATCGGACCGGTACAGCTGAAGCTGACCAGGACCAGGGTAAGGGCCAGGAAGAAGATGCCGCCCAGGCCCTTGCGGTCGCTGTTCTTATCCGCGCTGTTGGTCCACTTGGACGGGAGCGTGATCTCGAACGCGCCGAAGAAACTGGCGGCGAAGGCCATGAACACCAGGAAGAAGATGATGTTGGGCAGCCAGTGGGTCGACAGCCAGTTGAAGATGTCGGCCGTGACGCCCCGGCCGCCGACGACCCAGGTGATGCCGATGATCAGGCTGATCGGGACGGTATACAGCAGGATGATGAACAATCCGTACAGGAAGGCCTTCAGACGGCCCTGGCGGGGCGTCTCACTGCCCTTCATAAAGAAGGACACGGTCATCGGGACCATCGGGAAGACGCACGGGGTCAACAGCATCGCGAATCCCCACAAGATCGCCTCCAGGATCAAAGCCCATAGACCGCGGTTCTCCGGGGCGGAGGTTCCGCTGCCTCCTGCAACGTCCTGCTTCACAGCAGATTTGTCGGAGTCGGTGGGAGGGGTCCGGCGAAGCAGGACGTTGCCGAGCCCACTGCCGACTCCGCTCTGCTGCGCAGTAAAGAACTCTTCAAAGTCCCAGTCGACCGGCAGATAGCAAGCCTCGCCGAGGCAGGACATATAGCTGACCGTGCCGGTGACATGGTCGATCCCCTCGTCGAGGTCTCCGGTCAGGACAATCTGGTTGGTACCGTCCGCAGCCTGCCGGACTTCGGACTTCCAGCGGATCTGGGGCGAAGCCTGCAGGGCCAGGACCAGGAGAAAGAGGACACGGAACATAAGGCGTTATTTTGCGATGGCGACGGAACGGGTCTCGCGGATGACGGTGATCTTGACCTGTCCGGGATAGGTCATCTCGTCCTGGATCCGCTGGGCGATGTCCGTGGAGAGGCGGGCCGCCTGCTCGTCGGTCACCTCGTCGGCACCGACGATCACGCGAAGCTCGCGCCCAGCCTGGATGGCATAGGACTTGGTCACGCCCGGATAGGAGGCCGCCAGGTCTTCCATCCCCTTGAGGCGCTTGATATAGGATTCTATCACCTCGCGGCGGGCACCGGGACGCGCACCGGAGATGGCATCGCCGACCAGCACCAGCGGGGCGTAGATGGAGGTCATTTCCATCTCCTCGTGGTGGGCACCGACAGCGTTGCAGATCTCGGGACGCTCCTTGTACTGCTCGGCGAGCTTGGCGCCGAGGATGGCGTGCGGCAGCTCCGGCTCCGCGTCGCTGACCTTGCCGATATCGTGCAGCAGGCCGGCGCGCCGGGCGATCTTGGGGTTCAGACCCAGTTCGGAAGCCATAATGGCACAGATGTTCGCCACCTCACGGGAGTGCTGGAGCAGATTCTGGCCGTACGAAGAGCGGTACTTCATCCGCCCGATCAGCCGGACGAGCTCCAGGTTGAGGCCGTGGATGCCCATATCGATGCAGGTGCGCTTGCCGGTCTCGAGGATCTCGTCCTCCAGCTGCTTGCTCACCTTGGCCACGACCTCCTCGATGCGGGCCGGGTGGATGCGGCCGTCGATCACCAGCTGGTGCAGCGACAGGCGGGCCACCTCGCGACGAACCGGATCGAAGGCGGACAGCAGGATGGCGTCGGGCGTGTCGTCCACGACGATTTCCACGCCGGTCGCGGCCTCCAGGGCGCGGATGTTGCGGCCTTCGCGGCCGATGATGCGGCCTTTGACCTCGTCATTCTCGATCGGGAAAGTGGTGACGGCATTCTCGATGGCCGTCTCCGTGGCGGTACGCTGGATGGTATTAATGACGATGCGCTTGGCCTCCTTGGCGGCATTGAGCCGAGCCTCGTCCATCGTATCGTTGATATAAGCCTGGGCCTCGGTGCGGGCCTCCGCCTTCATGTTGTCGACCAGCATCTTGCGGGCCTCCTCCGCCGTCATCCCGGCGATGCTCTCCAGCTCCTTGTTGACCTGCGCCGTGATGCGGTCACACTCCTCGAGTTTGGCGTCCAGCTTGTTCTTGAGCGCATTGACCTGGCCTTTCTGGGAATCCAGGTCG
Source organism: Bacteroidales bacterium (assembly GCA_017428725.1). Classification (GTDB taxonomy): domain Bacteria; phylum Bacteroidota; class Bacteroidia; order Bacteroidales; family UBA932; genus Cryptobacteroides. Next base: position 90,365 of record JAFRQH010000010.1, read on the forward strand.
TGCTGGCGGCGGTTCAGCTCGTTCGCCTGCTGGTTGAGCTGCCCCTCGCGGGACTTGATGCCGTTCTCACGCTCGCGCAGCTCGTTGTTCTTCTTGTTGACGAAACTCTCGTGCTCACCCTTGAGCTGGAGGAATTTCTCCTTGGCCTGAAGGATCTTCTGTTGCTTGAGATTCTCGGCCTCCAGGTTGGCCTTTTCGATAATGGCGTCGGCGCGGCCCTTCGAAGCGGCGCGGCTGACGAGTATATAAATTGCAAGGGCCAGGGCGGCGCCTGCAACTGCAGCTAGGATATAGTACAAAAACATAATATATATAATAAAAACAGTATCCACCTTCAGCGGGGCAGATACCGTTTTGAAAGGAAAAAAGCCGTCAGCCGAGCTTTCAGAAAGCCTCTGATCATGTTTTGGGCTCCGTCCTGTATCGGGCTTCCCGTCGTAGCGGGCCTGCCTTCCTCAGGTCGAGTCGACCCGGTTCCGAAGAACTTGTTGTTTTCAGAAGTTGGGCCTGACGGCTTATCACTTTTTCATCCCATCCAGATAGGCTGCGACATCCCCTTCCAAAGCCTGGACCTCTTCGACCAGGCGGGCCATCTTCTTCTGGGCCGAGAGCTTGCCGGCGGCTTCCTGGATGGCCACGAACACCAGCTTGTCCTCGGGGCTGCTGTCCGGGAACCGGGCATCGAACTTGGTCACCATCGCGGTCACATCCTGCGCAGCCAGGCGCATCAGCTGCTCCATCTCGGGGGTGGCAGCGCTGAGGCGGTAGGGTTTGCCGGCGACCTTCAGTGTAATGTCCTGTGCCATATCAGTTCTCCAGCAGCTTGATACATTTGTCTATCTCCTTGATCAGCCTACTTATCCGCTCCCGGGATTCGGCAGGATCCCCGGCAGCCTGGAAGGCACGCATCAGCTCGAGATTGTCTATCTGTTGGTTTAAATCGGTTATCTGCTCCTTGTACCGCAGGCATTTCTCTTCGCTCAAAGCCAGGCGCTCGGCAAGCGCGTCCGCCCGCTGCCTCTCGGCTTCGTATTGCGCAACCAACTTGGCGATATTGGACCTGATGTCTTCAAGCATAGTCAACACCCATTGTACAATATGCAAATATAATAAAAAAACAGAGATTGTCAAATCTCTGTAATTCCTTTATATGTGTCGCTTACGCTCTTGTAACTCTCGAGGTTCCCGATGTCGTAGCGCCGGCCGGGCATTTCCATTGCGTGGACCGGCACTTGCCGGGACAGCCAGGAGATGAAGGAGCCGGGAGCATCCGTTCCGCAACCGGCGGCAATCCCCTCCCGGACACGCCGCGCGTCCTCGCGCGTGTAGTAGTAGAACGGCGGGCAGCACCAGTGGCTGCGGGGCTCCGCCGGCTTCTCTTCCATCGACAGGACCCGGTCCTGCGCATCCACCTCCACGACGCCGCTCTTGTGCAAGCGCTTCTCCTCCGGCTCGTAATAGCGCATGATACAGGACGTGCCCTTGGACTGCGCGTAGTCGATGAAACGGCACAGGCTGAAGTCCAGCACATTGTCGCCGGCAATCACGAGCAGGTCCTCGTCCAGGGCGAGCCGGTCGATGGCGAACTGGATGTCGCAGACGGCCCCCAGGCGGGTCTCGTTGGAGGAAGTGCCGTCATCAACGACCGTCACGCCTGCCGGCGCCCAATCCTCGAAAATATGTGCAAACTTGTGGTTGGAGATCACCACGAAGCCGTCCACCCGGCCGGACGAAGCGATGTCGTCGATCAACCAGTCCAGGATGGTCTTGGAGCCGACCTTGAGCAGGGGCTTTGGAAAATTCTCCGTGAGCGGATATAGTCTCGTGGCGTATCCGGCCGCCAGGATCAGGCATTTCATAGGCTGACTCCGTCTGCGGTCATACAACCGCAATAAAGGTATTTGTCTGCGAGTGCGGGGAACGCCGCCAGATAGTCCCGACGGACCGCCGCGGCGATGGATTCTTCATAAGCCGGATCGATCAGGGCCATGCAACAGCCCTTGAAACCGGCGCCGCTGAAACGGCCGCCGTACACGCCGTCCTGGCGGACGATGATCTCGGAGAGCGCTTTCAGCTCATCAGAGCCCGCCTCCCAGTTGTGGATGGACGAGAGTCCGCTCTGGGTCGAAATCCGGCCCAAAAGTGCCATATCGCCGGCACGCCACGCCTGCGCAGCACGCTCCACCCGGTCATACTCTCCGTAGAAATGCTCCGCGCGGCGCCGCCACGTGTCGGGGAGACGGTCCTTGTACTGCTCGAACACCTCACGCGGGACCTCCCGCAGGTGCGTCTCGCGGAATTTGCCGTATTCCATCCCGGCATAGGCCTTCAAGGCATATGCAGCGCTGCGGACTTCGTCCACGCGCATATTATACTTGCTGCCCGTCAGGTTCCGCTCCAGTCCGGAGAAGAAGATGCCGATCTTCCAGGGCTGCATCTTCGCCGGGGCGGGAATCAACTCATAGGAATCATCCTGGGTATCGAGGAACAGTAGGTGGTCCTTGCGGGAATAAACCTCGCAGCTCTGGTCCAGCTTGCCGACGGACACGCCGACGTAATTGACTTCCGCCAGCAGGGCCATCTCGATCAGTTCCTGCTGCGAAGGATGCAGGTCGTTGACTTTGCAGAGGGCTGACAGGAAGGCAATCGTCACGGCGGCGGACGAAGACAGGCCGCCGATCGGGAGCGTCCCTTCAATCACGCCGCTGATGCCGTTACGCAGGGGATAATGCTTCGCCAACTCGATGGTCGCACCGCGAAGGTAGTCCGCCCAGTCCCCCCGCCGGGTCTTGAAAACGTCCCGCACGTGCCACTGCGCACGTTTGTCGAACTGCAGGGAGGCCAGTTCGACGATGCCGTTCAACTTGGTGCTGTACGCTATGTGGATACCGCGGTCGATCGCAAAGCCCGTAACCTTGCCATACTGGTGGTCGACGTGGGCACCAACGGGGCAGACACGGTATGGACAGAAGGCGATACTCTCCGGAGACTTCCGGTAGACCGATTCAAATTTCTTTTCGCAATTCATTTCGCAAAGATACAAAAAGAACGCGACACAAAAAAAGAGAACCCGCAATCACTTGCGGGTCCTCAGCGAATAATATTTATCTAAAGAGAAATTATTTCGCTTTGATGATGACGGTGCGGCTCAGCACATCGTTGTTGAAGAAGATCGGATCGACACCACCGTTGGCGCTCTTCTCCATCTTGCTGGCAGGGATGCCGAGGCTGATGAGGTAGTCGTAAACGGCCTGGGCGCGCTTCTCGGAGAGGGTCTGGTTGATCTTCGGGGTGCCCGTCGCCTTGTCGGCGTAACCGGCCACGGAGAAGGTGACATCCTTGGCATTCTTCATAGACTCAGCATAGAGCTGCAGGCGAGCCTTGTCCTTCGGAGTGAGGTTGGCCTTGTTGATCTCGAAGAAGACAGCGGTGGAAGCAGGGATCTCGTTGTTGATGTACTTCTCGACCTCCTTGATGACCTCCTTCTCGACGATCTTCTCGATGGTCTTCGGGTGCTTCTCAGCATACTCGCGGGCCAGGGCGTCAGCAGCCTCCTTGGAGAGGTAACCGGCGGCGGCAGCGGCAGCGGCGGCACGGGCAAACTTGCCATGCTTGCCACCGATGGTCCAGATGGCGTTGAGGGTCACGCGACCGGTACCCTCGGCGCTGCGGAACTGGCTGGCGTCACCGAAGATGGACGGGGTGATGCCGTAACGGCCCTCAATGGCGAGTTCGAAAGCGTTGGTGAAGTTGTAGCCGAGACCGAGACCGGCGCTCGCACCGAAGCGGACGCGGGTCTTGTCGCTCTCAACGACCGGGAGGGCATCGAGGAACTTGTTGGCATTGGTGAGCTCGGTGTTCTGCTTGGAGACGTTCATCGTCGGTCCGACGAAACCGTACACATCGAAGCGGGCAAGATCCTTGGCGAAGATGTTGGAGAAATTGACCATACCGTCGAGGTTGATCTCACCGAAGAGCTGTTTGCTGTAACCACGGGCGTTGTCGACCGTAAGGTCATAGCCATTACCCTTCACTTTAGGATCGAGGGTCTGGAAAGGACCGCCGATGACACCACGGACACCCCAGACCGGCGTGATGTAACGACCGATCATGATGTTGCCGTAAGGCTGCGGGGTGTTGAAGCCACCATTGTAGGTGGAGATGATACCGCCACCGATACCGATGAACGTATCATTGCCCTTGTAGGCAGTCTGGGCATTTGCAGCGAAGACACCGGCTGCAAGAGCGATAGACAATGCAAGTGCTTTGAGTTTCATATCGTTGTTCTTTAATTTCGTTAAACTGTGGACGTGAGCGGATTACTCGGAGTAGATGATACCACCACCCGCGTTCGCCTTGGAGCCGTGGGCATCCGTGCCATGGCCGTGGACATAAGTACCGGAAGCACCAGGATAAGGCTTCTCCTCGATAACGGCGACCGTGGAGCTGTACTCGGCGACGGTCAGCGTACCGGCGGTCAGCTCGGCGCCAGTCACGACGTTCTTGGCCTTGATGGTGTACGGCGTGGTCTTGACCGTGTAGGTCGCGGTGGCACGCCACATTGCATAAGCGGAGACAAACTCGCTGAGCGTCTTGGTCTCGGTCTTCTTGCCGGTGTTGTAAATCTTCTCATAGCTAGCGGCAAGGGCCTCGTCGAAACCAAGGAAGTAGTTGCTCTCAAGAATCACGGAACCGGAGATGACAGTGTAATCGATGTCGCAAGGGAGGATGAACTCGCTGTTGTTGTAGTACCAGTCGTCACCAGCGTGAGAGTGGGTCGGATAGTGGGTATTGACCAGTTTCACGGTCGTGACCTTCTCGGTGGGAGTACCTACGAGTTCATAAGTGTAAGCATCGCCGTCCTCACCGACAACGATGATGGCATTGATGTCAGCGTGACCGCCGGCCAGCACGTTGGGAACCGTAGCAGTGTAAGGATAGGCCTTGGCAAGCTTCGGGCCCGTAACCGTCAGGGTCACATCGTGCTTGGTGAGACCCGTGCTCTGGGGAGCCTCGATGGCGACAGTCCAGGAGCCATTGGCACCGGTGACAGCACCCTCGGAGGAAGTCACGGAAGTCTGTCCGGTGTAGAGAGCGCCGGTGTTGACATTGTACACCGAGACGTTGATCGTTGCGGTAGCACCGGCGACCGAGAACGCAGTCTGAACCTTCTCAGGCTGGCAAGCGGCAAACACAGCTACTAACGCGATGAGTGAAAAAAACTTTTTCATTTCTTTAAAATAAATATTAAACATTAAACTAACTCTCAATCCACACGTTACGTATGCCCTTATACGGCATACTACGTTACAGTCGACAAAGTTATCACAGAAAAACAAGAAAAACAAATTTTTTCAGAAAAAAACGGACTATCTGGACAGCTGACTATTAATATAATAGGGATTGTAATAGTTCAAGCTCATGATGTTGTCCGTCGCCTCCGTGCGGAACTCCTTGTAGAACTTCTGCTCGTTGTTGGCATTGTAGGCCATTCCCATCTGTCCGGAGGTGGAAACCCGCGGGATGTAGCCGTGGCGCTTCATCCGGTAAGGGGGCAGCGCAATCTGGAAACGGAAGCCGCCGTTGGTATGCGGTGTATGGTAGACGATGCCGTCAAAGATTTCGACACCGCGCTGCGCGTAGAAACCGATGGAGCAATGGCGGAAATGCCGGATCATCTCGAATTTCAAGCCGTAGTCCCCCTCCATGCAACGCTGCGCGCGCAGGATGAACTGGGTCTGAAGCCGGGCATTGTAGTAATTACCAGCCACGTTCCAGGCAAAGAACGGCGCATCGACCCACTGCCAACGGAAACCGTTGAACCGCGCCGGAGCAATGACGCCCAACTGGGTGTTGACCCAAAAACGCTCGTTCGGGAACCAATAGGCAGCTTCGAGGACGGCACCGAAACGATTGGTGGAAAAGTTCCCTACCGAGAACTTGCCCAGGATGTTGAGGTGCCAAGGATCGCGGAAACGCTGGGAGAAAGTGATGAACCCGGGATGGACCTTCTTGGTCGAAGCATCGAAGAAATCGGAAAACACCGGGATGACCAGCTGATAGGTGAACTGCGCACCCGGCCACAACGAGACGGACAGGGCGGGCTTCAACTCCCACAGGGACTGGTAAACCTGCGTGATGATCAGGTTGGTCAGCGACAGGGCGGGATAGATGGCCAGGTCCGACTTGCCGAAGGAATTGTTGAGCAGCGGCTCCTTCCGGACGGCATCCCAGGAGGCGTCCAGGCGCTTGGTGCTGCGCCACTGGCCGGCGCCGGGATCGTATGTAATGGTCAGCTCCGGGATCCGGTAGGCCGTTCCGATCAGCTTGACCGGCTTGGAGGTGTCCACGCCGGCCCCTTCGATGATCTGGATGGCACGGGCGAAGCCTTCGGCGGGAATCTTATAATAATCGTTCTCGACCGTGAAGACCGTGAACTCCGGCGTCTCGACCGCACGGACGTTGGCAAACCCCGCATCGGCGAGACGCCGGGCCGTACTGTCCACACGGGATGCAGGCTGCGCCGCTGTCAACCAGGGCAACAGCAGCATCGCGCAAGCGAGGAACAGGGACGGTCCGAACTTCATGACAAATTGGGTATAGTTTGCAAATTTAATACTTTTTCAGGACTTCCGTCGTCTCCAGGCGGAGATTCTTGTCGTAGGTGTCGTGCCGGACGTAGCCGATCCCGGGAACATACCAGCTGTCGGAAATGGTGTCGCGGTGGCGGCCCGGGCCGCGCTCCAGCTTGTGTTCGCGCACAACTACGCAGTCGAAAGTCCCGGCCGGGACACGCAGCCGCTCCGTGCGCAGCACCCTGCGCTCCGTGACATCGATACGGTACTTCGTCCCCAGCACCTCCACGGTGCAATGTGCTTCCGGAAGGGCATCGCCGGGACGCATATCCGGCGGCAGCAGTGCCGTGGTGCCGGTGGACTGCATCTCCGCCCGGGGGAACAGGTTGGCGAGGACGGCCTTCAGCGTGGCTCCCAGATCCATCCGCACCGTCCCGTCCGAGTCGATCTCCACCCGCATCGGAGCGGGGCCGCCGTACAGCGGAGCACCGGACGGGCGGCCCAGCTGGAAGGTATACGAGACCTGCCGCCCGTCCCCGGTCCGCTGCACGCTGCCGATGGTCAGCGTGGTGGTGCGGCGGAGCCGGCCGGAGGCGGCGTCGGAGCGCTCATAATAGAGGGTCCTGCCAGACTGGGTACAGAAAAAGGGCTCCCCTGCGCCAGCCGACAGGCACGTCAGGAGCAGAATCGGTATGAGGAAGCCGCCTTTCACCTTGCAAAGATGCAAAAAAATAATCGTATCTTCGCGATATGATGCCGGACTATCCTACCCTGCACGCTTATGTCGAGGCGGAGATCCTCCCCCGCTACGACGCCTTCGACAAGGCGCACCGGCGGCCGCACGCCGAGCGCGTGATCCGCGATGCGCTCGCCTTGGCGGCATATTATCCCGTAGACCGGGAGATGGTCTATGCCGCGGCGGCCTTCCACGACACGGGCCTGTGCGAGGACCGGAAGACCCACCACCTGGTCTCGGGACGCATCATCCGCGAAGACCCGCTGCTCCCCCGCTGGTTCACCCCGGAGCAGATCGAGACCGTCGCGCAGGCCGCCGAAGACCACCGCGCCTCGCTCGGATACGCCCCGCGCAGCATCTACGGGCGCATCATCGCCGAGGCGGACCGCCAGATCGAACCGGAGACCATCGTCCGCCGGACCGTCCTCTTCGGGCTCGCCCACTACCCGGAGCTGGGACGCGAGGAGCACTGGCAGCGCACGCTCCGGCATCTCCACGAGAAATACGCCGAAGGCGGCTACCTCAAGCTATGGATCCCGGAGTCTCCCAACGCCGCCAAACTCGTGCAACTGCGCCGGTTGATCGCGGACGAAGCCCGGTTGCACACATTGTTCGAAGAGATATACACACAAGAAACCCATATGAAAAAGACCATCGCCACCCCCGAGGCCCCCAAGGCCGTCGGCCCCTACTCCCAGGCCGTGGAGCTCAACGGCACCCTCTTCCTGTCCGGCCAGCTCCCGATCGACCCCGCTACCGGCCGCATGCCCGAAGGCATCGAAGCCCAGACCCGCCAGTCCCTGAAGAACCTCGGTGCCATCCTGGCCGCCGACGGCTTGGATTTCTCCGACATCGCCAAGACCACGGTCCTGCTCAAGGACATCGCCGACTTCGGAGCGATGAACGCCGTATATGCCGAATTCTTCCCTGCCGACAAGCCGGCGCGCGTCTGCTATCAGGTTGCTGCCCTGCCGATGGGCGCCCTCGTCGAAATCGACGCCATAGCCGGAAAATAAGCACACGATAACCTTATCAGAACCAATTATATGAAAGCCATCCGCCTCATCTCCGCGGCAGCGGCCCTCCTGCTGGGCGCCAGCGCCTTCGCCGCACCCATCGACATCAATGTCGGCAAACCGGGTGCCCCCATCCAGCCGACGATGTACGGCATCTTCTTCGAGGATATCAATTTCGCCGCCGACGGCGGCCTGTATGCCGAGCTGGTCAAGAACCGCTCGTTCGAATTCCCCCAGGACCGCCTCCAGGGCTGGAAGGCCTTCGGGCGCGTAGAGGTCCGCGACGACGGCCCCTTCGACCGCAACCCGCATTATGTCCGGCTCTACGAACCCGGCCATCCCCACAAATGGACCGGCCTGGACAACGAAGGCTTCTTCGGCATCGGCCTGAAGGAGGGCGAGACCTACCGCTTCAGCGTATGGGCCCGCGTCCCGCAGGGTGGGCGGGCCGTGCTCCGCATCGAATTCATCAACACGGCATCGATGGGCGAGCGCCAGTATTTCACCCAGGAGCACATCACCGTCGACTCCCGTGACTGGAAGCAGTATGAAGTGGTGATGAAGGCCGGCCAGACCGACCCCAAGGCCACGCTGCGCATTTTCCTGGAGAGCCGTGACGTCACGGTGGACCTCGAGCACGTCTCCCTGTTCCCGACCGACACCTGGATGGGACACCGCAACGGCATGCGCAAGGACCTCGCCCAGGCCCTGGCCGACCTGCACCCCGGCATCTTCCGTTTCCCGGGCGGCTGCATCGTCGAAGGTGCGGACCTGGCCACGCGCTACAACTGGAAGAATTCCGTGGGTCCGGTCGAGAACCGGCCCCTCAACGAGAACCGCTGGGAATACACCTTCCCGTACCGATTCTTCCCCGACTACTTCCAGAGCTACGGCCTGGGATTCTACGAGTTCTTCCTGCTCAGCGAGGAGATCGGCAGCGAACCGCTCCCGATCCTGAGCTGCGGTCTGGCCTGCCAGTTCCAGAATGACTCCCAGGACGCCCACGTCCCCGTGGCCGAACTGGCCCCCTACATCCAGGACGCCTTGGACCTGATCGAATTCGCCAACGGCTCCACGGACACCAAATGGGGAGCGCTGCGCGCCGAGATGGGCCATCCCGCGCCTTTCAACCTCAAGTACCTCGGCATCGGCAACGAGCAGTGGGGGCCCGAGTATCCCGAGCACCTGGAGCCTTTCCTGAAGGCCATCCGCGCCGCGCACCCGGAGATCAAGATCGTCGGCACCTCCGGGCCGGATTCCGAGGGTAACAAGTTCGACTACCTCTGGCCCGAGATGCGCCGGCTCAACGCCGACCTCGTAGACGAGCACTTCTACCGCCCCTACGAATGGTTCCTCAGCCAGGGCGCCCGCTATGACAACTACGACCGCAAGGGCCCGAAGGTCTTTGCCGGCGAGTATGCCTGCCACGCCCGCGGCCGCAAGCTCAACCACTTCTACGCCTCGCTGCTGGAAGCGGCCTTCATGACCGGTCTGGAGCGCAATGCCGACATCGTGCATATGGCCACCTACGCTCCCCTCTTCGCCCACGTGGAAGGCTGGCAGTGGCGTCCGGACCTCATCTGGTACGACAACCTCAACTCCTTCCGCACCGCCAGCTGGCACGTGCAGGAGCTGTATTCTGAGTTCAAGGGAGAGCGCGTCCTGCGCACCACGATGGCCGGCGCCTCCGTGTCGGGCGCCGAGGGGCAGGACGGCATCTTCGCCAGCTCCGTGATCGACGGCGGCAAGGTCTACGTCAAGGTCGTCAACACCGCCGCGGAGCCCCGCACCGTAGCCCTCAATTTCACAGGTCTCAAGAAAGGCCAGGGCATCGCCCCGGCAGAGCGCATCCGCTTCACGACCAACAGGCTCTACGAGGACAACACCATTGAGACCCCGGCCCTGATCGCTCCGGTCCGCGGGGCCTTCACCGGACAGCCCGCCACGGAGGCGGAGCGCGTGCTTGCTGCCGGCGGCAAGCCCGCGCGCGCCCAGCTCCGCTCCACCGACCGCTGCGTCGAGGTCAACCTGGCCCCGTACTGCTTCGACATTTACGTCTTCGAACTCAAATAACGCCGGGAAAAGGACGGCTCAGAACAGGCGCCGGTAGTATTCCGCCTTCTTCGCCAGTGCAAGCGGATAGGCACGGGAGGTAGAAGGCATCCGCCACCATTCGAGCGTCCGGCCCCAGGCCTGCAGCGCGGAGCTGCCGCCGATCGGCGGCAGCTCCGCGCGCGCAATCCCGGTCCCGCCGGCCGCCAGGATCCCCGCAAACGCCTCGCTGGCCTTGCCGCCCGTGGTCACGATGCGGCGGCAGGCCGGCATCTGCGCAAGAAGCGCCCCGACATCCGTCGGCTCCAGGACCTCCAGGAAGGCATCCGAGGCATTGTCCTTGAGCCGCTGTACGCGGGTGGCGGTGTCGAAGAAAGCCAGACCGCGCTCCCGGCAAAAGGCCACGATCCTTGCGCGATCGAAGCCCTTGCGGTCCCGCTCTTCGAACCACTTCGGATCGCCGAAATGGACCAGGCCCATCACGCGCCAGAAGTCATTGATGTAATTGGGGTAGAAGAAATCCATCGACCAGCGCTCCCGCGGCGGCGGGAAGCTGCCGAGGAAGAGCGTCGTCGCCCCCTCCGGGAGGAACGGTTCGAGCGGATGCTGTTCGATCGTCATACCCGGCAAAGATACACCGGAACTCCCGGATAGCCAAATCGCAGAAGTATCCTCTTTCCTCTTCGTCAGGAAGACCTTGTCTCCGAGCCGCCGGCCACCTCTGCGTGCGCTTCGAGATTGCGTCCCAGACGCTGGAAATACTGATGTGCATTCCGGAAATAACCTTCACCCTCGCGGATGGCGCAAAAGCTTGGTGCCAGGAGCATCCGGGCAAGCGGAGCGCAGCTCCCCGTATCGAAACCCGCGAGCACCTGATACCGGGCGGGCAGATCCGCCTCCCGGCAATGGCACATCGCCCGCCGCTCGCGGAGCGTCAGCGCTTGGAACGGCTTGGCGGGGAGCAGTCCCGCCATCGGGTTGAAAAAGAAGATCCCGGCACTCCACCAATAGGAATAGGGCGTACAGTCAGAACGGGTGACATATCCATGGCGGTTGACATAGACGATCTCGTTGCGCAAGGCGTGCAGGTCGGGAATCCTGAACAGGTCCGCCTCGGAACGGTCCAGGACGCAGTAGCGCTTCCGGTCATTGAGATATCGCTGCAGGCGCCGCCTGAACATTTCGAAAAAGGCCCGGACATCCTGCTCCGGACCGGCCAGCACGATGTGCAGATGGTTGTTCATCAGACTGAACGTCAGCACTCTGCATCCCGGGAAAGAGGCACAGCAGATGCCCAGCAAAGTGATCCCGAAGAGGAAATCTTCAGGGCTGGCAAACAGGATCTCCATCTTACCGCCGTCCGTGTAGAGATGCCAGAACGGGCCGCCCCTGGCAAAGGCGGCCTCGCAGGCGGATTCGGGGCTCATTGTGCAGAGCCGATCCGGAACCGCGGCCGCCCGGCGTCCGACCCGAGACGGACACCCAGGTGCTCCAGGCGGAGCCGGAGCGCATTGGGGTTGCGGCCGAACACGGCTGCCATCCCGCTCCAGGAGACGGCACGTCCGTCCTGCGACTCCTGTTGGTACTGATTCAGCAAGGCATCATCCTCTTCCGGGGTCCATTTGGTGAATGCACGCGGATAGCGCGCCTTGAACTCCGTCATCTGCATCCTGCCAAGGTCCAGGAAATCACGCAGATATAAGGATTTATCCCCGTCGGCGCCGGCTGAAAGCCAGTCGGCCAGGTCTCCGGCAGCGCAATGCCGGCGGATCTGCCGGAGGGAAAAGGGGGACAGGCCGCCGATCCGTGCGTCGGGATCCCGCTCCGCGAGGATCCGGCCGACTTCCAGGAAGGCTTCGTACATCAGGTCATCCAACGCATCAAGCGCCGTGGAACGGTGCTCATCCAAGACTTGCTGGACAAGCGTCTCCCGGGAAGGTTGGGAGACAAGGGGTTGAGTGAAAGACTCCATCTTGAAATTTTTATAGTTATACTTAGGCCTCACTCGGATACAAGGATACGGATTTTCCGCGAAAGATGGAAACCAGGAACGAAAAAAAACGCTTCCCTCCTCAAAACAGCCTTGATTTGAGGAGGGAAGGGCTTATTTCTACAAGATGTCCTCAACAAGGGCCTGATTTGAGGACGGGACTCTTACAGGTCAGACCCGGCCTGGATAGGCCTCCAGCGCCTTCTGCAGCACGATGAGGGCCTTGCAGAGGTCCTCCTTGCAAAGGACATAGGCGATACGCACCTCCTGGCGGCCCTCCCCCGGCTCCGTATAGAAGCCGGCGCCCGGCGCCAGCATCACGGTCGCACCCTCATACTGGAAGTCCCGCAGGCACCAGATGCAGAACTTCTCCGCGTCGTCGACGGGCAGTTTGGCCATCGTATAGAAGGCGCCCATCGGAATCGCAGAATACACCCCGGGAATCTTGTTGAGCCCGTCGATCAAGTAGTTGCGGCGCTCCAGATACTCTTCGTAGACCCCTTGGAGATACTCCTTCTGCACATCCAGCGAGGCCTCGGCCACGATCTGGCCGAGCAGGGGCGGAGACAGGCGCGCCTGGCAGAACTTCATCACGGCGTCGCGCACCTTGCGATTCTTGGTGCAGAGGCAGCCGATGCGGATGCCGCACTCGGAATAGCGCTTGGAGACGGAGTCGAACAGCACGACATTCTCCTCGATCCCCTCCATATGGAAGGCGGAGATATAGGGCATTCCGGTGTAAATGAACTCCCGGTAAACCTCGTCGCTGAAGAGGAACAGGCCGTGCTTCTTGACGATGTCGCGCAGGCGCTGCATCTCCTTGCGGGTATAGAGATAGCCGGTCGGGTTGTTGGGGTTACAGATGAGGATGGCTTTGGTGCGCGGGGTAATCTGTTCCTCGAAGGCTTCGACCGAGGGCAGCCGGAAGCCATCCTCGATGCTGGTCTTCACGCTCTTGATCACAGCGCCCACGGAGATGGCGAAAGCCATGTAGTTGGCATAGAACGGGTCCGTGACGATCACCTCGTCACCCGGCGCCAGGCAGGCCAGGAAAGCGAACAGCACCGCCTCCGACCCGCCGGTCGTCACGATGATCTCCTCCGGCGACAGGAAGATGCCATACTGCGCATAGTAGCGCACCATCTTGGTCCGCAGGCTCAGGTAGCCGTCGGAAGGGCTGTATTCCAAGATGCTCCGGTCCACGGCCTTGAGCGCATCCAGGCCGCACTGCGGGGTCTTGATGTCGGGCTGTCCGATGTTGAGGTGATAGACATGCACGCCGTTGCGCTTGGCCGCATCGGCAAAAGGCGCCAGCTTCCGGATCGGGGAAGAAGGCATGTTCTGTGCTCTCTGAGAAATCTCCATGCTGCTCTGAAATGTCTGCAAAGATAACAAAAATCAATCAGCCACGACAAACATCCCGGTCAATGCAGGCAATTCCAGCGGGAACTCGGTCACGACGGCCATCGGCACCGGGGCACCCGGGGCGGCGCCGCGGCGGGCCACCGCCGGCCGTTCCCCCAGCTTCTGCGCTGCAAGGCTGCGCTCCCCCGTCTGCGGATCCCACAACTCGACGCGGTCCTTCCTGCCGCGCAGCGCCACGTTGAGCTGGACCGCCGCGCCGGTGGAGTTGGAGATGAAGTAGATATCCTTGCCTCCCCGCACCTTGTGGGTGTAGGTCAGGGCGCCGTCGTAGTCGTGGTCCATCTTGACGTAATACTCCCCGGGGACACCCAGGTCGATGTCACGCACGGGCATGACCTCGGCCAGGATCTCCTCCAGCACGGACGTATAGGGATTGGCGATGAAATAGCCGCGTCCCCCGGCTTCGTTGGTGTTGGTGAAGATGTTCAGGAAGCGGTACGTGGCGTGGCGCACGCTGCAGGTCATCGGCTTGATGTCGGACATCCCGAAGACTTCGTACACCATATCGCGGATCTCCTGGTCCCGGCCTGCCTCGGCGGCGTAGACCGGCAGCTTGCTGGTGGCGATGACCGTGCCACCGGCGCGGTAGAACTCCAGGACCCGGGCGGCCGCATCGGCGGAGAAGGTGTCGCCGCCGGGCAGGATCAGCACCTTGTACTGCTCCCAGTTGTTGGTATTGTTGAGCCGCAGTTCCTTCCCTTCGACCGTGCACTTTTGCGTCAGCACCTCCGGATGGAGATAGGTATAGTCGACGTGCAGGCCGCGGAAAAGGCTCTCGCCCACGTCCATATAGTCGATCTCAGGCGGCAGGATACCGCCCATATAAGCATAGTAATGGCCGTTCTGCTGCTTGGAGGGGAAGGTGTACGCCGTCTGGAGCGCCGCGATCGGATAGACCACGGCCACGTCGGCCACGTGCCGTCCACCGCGCAGCATATAGCCGCCGCGGCCCAGGAAATAGTCGATCCCGTCGAACTTCTGCTCGAACTCGATCTGGATGTTGGTCCCCATCGCCATCTGGTCCAGCGAGACCCGCTTGTAGTTCTCGGGATTCAGGGCGGCGTACTGCGGACGGCTGTAGGCCGCGAAGGTCTCCGTGAACATCTCGGGCTTGTCCCAGTTGTAGGCCGACGAGGAGACGATCTTGTAGCCGACGTTGGAGCGGCCAGGGTAATAGATATCGTCCGTGGCCGGCACGTCCTGGTACTTGAAGGCCAGCATCAGGTCGCCGTTGGGGCCGACCGGGTTGCGGGTCTCCTCCTGGTCGAGATGCCCGCCGCCCTTGATGCCGTGGGCGCGGCACCACTCCGACACCTGGCCGATGTAGTTCTCGGCAAAGAGCTCCGCACGGTACTTGAACAGGGCGTTGCGCGCCGAGGCCGTCTCCGGCCCGATGTTGTACCAGAGCGCGGGATAGAGGGTCATCGGATCGTAGCCGTAGCGCTCCTTGAAGCCCTGGTTGAACTTGGGCGTCCACATACGGCCGCCCTGAAGCATCATCGTGGGCTCGTCGTAGAAAGTCCGGCGGATCACGGTCCCGAAGAATTCGGACAGGTGGGAATAGTACGCACCGAAACTCATGTCGATGTACTTCTTGACGGCGTCCCGGTCCATATAATCCACGAAGCCGCCCTTGCTGGAGCGCGGGGCGAATGCGGGATTGAGCCAGAACAGCATCACTTTCCAGCGGCCGGCGGGGACCTTGCAGCTGAGCTGCCCGTCCCGGAAGCCGGCACTGACGTCGCGGCGCTCCCAGGTGTCGAGGTTCATCGCCACGGCGCCGACATAGATGCCGCCTTCGGGCAGGGAGAGGGTCACCTTCTGTCCGCGGCCCGTCACGTCCGTCTCCTCCATCTCGAGGCCCTTGGCACAGTCCTCGGGATAACGGCTGTAGAAGAGGCCTTCCACCATACCGCTCGGATACTCCCACTCGTCATAGAGCGTGGTGCACTTGAATCCAAGTTCCAGGCCCTTCTCGATGGCGGCCCGGTACAACTTGAAATACTCCTCGCTCAGGTAGGCGACACCGGTGTCCTTGCGCTGGCGGCCGGACCCGGCCAGGTACTCGTCGGAGAGGCCCGCCGTGCTGCCGCCGCCGGCAATCAGCACGAACGACCCCCACTTGTCCGTCCGGAAATCCCGCTCGACGGCCTCACGCATCGACTCCTCGGTGGCGCGGTCGAGGTTGAGCGCGATGAAGCGAACGCCGCGGAACTCCCGGTCGGGATTGCGGAACTGTTCGTACTCCACACGGGTCATATCGATCCCGTTGATTTCAAATTTCTCCTGTGCAGGGAGGGCGGCCGGCAGGAGGCAGGCGGCCGCAAGGGCGGTTAATAATTGGCTACGCATAAAGCAGATAGATTAGGATCAAAACAATTCCGTACGGATCAGGGCGAGAAGATCGTCCGCGGTGTCCGTCTCCGGCACCAGCCAGCGGCCGCCGTGTATCAGGCGCGGCACACCACTCTTCTGCCCGACGGAAGTCCGTCCGAAGAGCTCGTAGACCGCGCGCAGATAGGTATCGATACGCCCGTCAGAAACAGCCTTCTCGAATGCCGGGCCCAGGATCTGCCGGGCGCGGGCCTCCGCTTCGGCAGGGTCGGACTGCAGGCGTTCGTCCCCGCTCCCCAGCAGGTAGTCCCAAAAAGCGGCATACTTCTCCGGCGCGGCATACCAGACCGCCAGCGCCAGGCGCGTCAGCGCACAGGAGCCCTCGAAGCGGTCGGTCCCGGAAGCCGGGATATAAGGATTGCAGGCGCTGCTCAACGGCACCGGGCACAGCAGGATCCGTAAAGGGCGCTCCGACTTCTCCAGCAGCTCGGGGAGCACGCGGTGCAGCCGGCGGCAATGGATGCACTGGAAGTCGAACAGCAAGGTCAGCGTCTCCGCCTCGGCGGACGGGCCGGCTCCGAGCGCGGGCACTTCCCCGCTCCGGAACTCCGGCAGCGGCGCATCCGTGCGGCCGCTGTCATAGACCGCATCCGGAAGCGTCCGGGCTTGGACAAACGCGAAGACAGCTGCGGCGGCCAAACCGGCGGCGAACGGCCACCACGGCCGCACACCCTCCCGCCGCGCGCGCAGCAGGAGCAGCACCGCCAGCACGCACCCCGTCAGGTGCAGGGCCGTGCAATAGGGACAGAATGCGTGCAGAACCCCGGCCTGCAGCCAGCAGAACCACAAGGCGGCGCCGACCACGCATCCGCCGAAGAGAGGAAGGATCCGCCACAGCAGACGGTCCAGCGAACCCTTGACGGAAACGTCCGGTCCCAGGAAAAGCAGGCAAACCAGCAGCAGGGCATACAGGATGAGGGAAGCCAGACTCACAGGTATCACCCTGAGTACATAGGCCCAGGGACTTCCCATCACACTGTCACAACCGCTGCCTGCGCCGCAGCCTGCCATCGGCGCTCCCGTCCCGGAATGGATCAGCATCCAGACGGAGAGCGCCAGGCAGGCTGCACACAGGAGCAGTGCCAGGGCCTTGAATCGACGCAGGCCCTCCACGGCATCAATACTGGTTGGCGGCACCCGGCGTAGGCCGGCCCGTAGCGACGGGAGCTCCGGCCGCGAACGCGGCCTTCAGCGGAGCGGCCAGGGTCACGCCCGTACCGCAGACCGGCTCAGCAGCCTTGTGGGACTTGCGGAGCGGGGTCTTGAGCACCAGTTTCTGCTGCATTTCGGCAGGAGACAGCCGACGGCCGCGCGGGATGATCACCTCGGCGACCTCGGCACGTTCGCCACCGACCAGGACGGCCTGTCCGGCAGTGAAGGACTGCGCGGAAGTCACGACCAGGGTCCGGGCACCGGGGCCGGCCGGGGCTGCCAGAGCCGTGGCGCCGGCGGAGCCCACCTCCTTGACCTGCACGAGCTGGGCGTCCGCCCCGCGGCCGATCACGATGGAGGCATTCGGAGCGATGCCCTGCACGGACAGCAGCTTGATATTGTCTTCTCCGGCCGCGACGGGGGCCCCCAGGACGAAGGTCCGCTGGGCACGGAAATCATTCTTGTTGTCATCCAGGTCCGCACCGTCCGGGAAACGGCCGGCGCTCGTGGAGGCAGGCAGCATCGCCGGTCCGGCGATGAAGCCACCCCGGCGGCCGCCGGAAGGGGTCTGGACGAAGTTGCCGGGCTCGTTGGCACCGGAATCCGCCTGATAGCCTTCGGACAGCCAGGGATCGACCAGCAAGCCGAAATTGAGGGCGTCGGCCACATTGCCGCGCGCGTCGCGCAGCAGGATGCTGCCGCCCGCTTCGGAGAGCGCAGGGCCGCCGTACACCAGGTCGGCGGGGACGGCGCCGGCATAAGCGCCGGCAGCGGCGCCGCTGCCACCGGTCACGGCCGCGTCGATCGGGTGCGCCGAGGCGAGCGGGCTGTCCAGCGCAATCTCATAGCAGAGCGCCAGGACCGGCTCGTTGCTGTAGTGCGGGTACTTCGTGGCGGGCTCGAAGGTGATGCCCGTGCCGTTGTTGCTGAAAGGCATGTTGGAAGCATGCGCGAACTTCAGCGGCTCGGCGATGTCCAGGCCCGTGCCGGGATCCTCGTCCGGACCGAGCGGTCCGCCGAAGGTGTTGCGGACGGACGGCGTACCGACCTTGGTCACGGTCACGGTCTCGATGCCGTGGCCCTTGCTGTCGATATCCAGCCGGATCTTGTCTCCGACGGAGATGTTCTCCGTAGAGGAGACCTTGATGTTGGTGTCGCCGGGCTTAGCATCCATCGACAGCCAGGCCTGCGTGCCGGGCTTGCCGACCGCGGTCACCGTAACGACTTCGTATTTCTCGAGGTTCTGCGAGACGGCGGGACGCTCGGCGCCATAGCCGAGGAGCATCTTCTGCCCGACCTGGAACCCATAAGTGGAAGTGACGGGAACATTGGTGGAACCCGCAGGGATCTCGATGCCGTGGCCGCCCGGAAGCGGCTGCCAGACCGTCGTGGGCACGCCCGGACCGCCGGCCGGCCGGCGGGTCCCGGGTGCGACGGGCTGCGGCGGCTGCGGCGCCGTCACGGACTTGACGGTGCGCTTCTCGCCGTCCACCACGATCTCATCCCCTGCCTTGATGCCGTCCACGCTGCGGACATAGATCACGTCGTCGCCCTTGGCGGCACCGGCAGCCAGTCCGGTCTGCGCCATACCGAGCAGATAGTAAGCCTTGGGGGCCAGCTGGGTGCCGGACGGGATGCGGATCTCGGAGAAGGCCGGGATGTGGGTCGCGTGGTGGCGTACCGTCCATCCGGACAGGTCGACGCTGCGGTCGGAGGCGTTGTAGAGCTCGATGAAGCCGTCGCTGATGCTGAACTCGTTGATCTTGACGGCAGGAACGCTGCGGACCTTGAGACGGCCGGACTGCCGCACCGTACCGCCGGCATCCTTCCAGGCTGCCAGCGCCACCAGGTCGCCGCTGAGAGCGGAGGAACCGGCGGTGACGTCGAACTCCGCCACGACCGTCTGGCCGGGAGCGACGGCATAAGGCACCCGCATCTGCGGATTACCTTCTGCAGCGGCCTTCCAGCCCTTCGGGGTCTTGAGCGAAAGGACGAGCCCCTCCACGGGAGCCTCCGTGGTGTTGACGAAGCGCACCACGGCCTTGCGGGTCTGGCCGGGCTCATAGGTCTGCACGTTGGACGGGCGGTTGCCTTCCAGCGAAGGGAACACCTCCACGGTGGCAACCTTGTAGCCGGCCGCCACGACGTTGGCCTGGATCTCCTGGTTCACCGCCTCGGTCGGGAAAGTGCCGGCCGCCGTCATCGCACCCTCGTAGAAGGTGCCGGCGGAGCCGTTGCTGTTGTCGCCGCCGTTGCCCAGCAGGATGGCGCCCTGCTTGCGCATCGGGTCATAGCTGCTGCGCGGGTTCTGGATGCGGCCGCCGTCGTAATAGATCTTCAGCTCGCCCTGCTGGGCGTCTCCGCCCATCGAACGCCAGTGGTGCGGCTCGCCGTCGGCCATCGCCGTCACGAAACGCCAGTCCACGGAGTTCAGTCCGCGGCAGTATTTGTCGTTGGGATCGGGATTCACGCAGCCCACAAGGTTGTTCTCCTGGTCGGTCATGATCCAGGGGCCGTCTCCCTCGCCGTAGTACCAGCCGCGGGAGTTTCCGAAATAGGTCGTCTCCATCGTGCCGTCACCGTCGTCGCGGCTGTCGGTCTCGGCATTGCCATAATCGAAGCAGCAGCCGGAATTGTAGTGCTGGCCGCTGAAGACCCAATACTGGCCCTCCGCCTGGTCATCCACCGCGGTGCCGATGGGGTCGTCGATGCGCATACCCATACCCGGGGCGATGAACAGGCCGTAGACCTTGTGGCCCATCACGGTCACGGGCGCCCAGTCTGCGAGGGGGACGTTGTTGTAGCCGCCCATCGCGGGGCCGCTGAATCCGCCCCGCGGGGCCTGATAGAGATGGTTGCCCGTGCCGGACTGGTCATACAGGATCGTGACCCAGCAGTAGGTGTCCTTGCAGAAGGCGTCCTGCGCCGCCGCGTCGGCATAGCCGCCCGGGTCACCGGCAGAAGCCTTGACCACGCCGATGTCCAGCCTGCGTCCGTCGGACTGGCGCATGATCTGGTAGAGCGGGCCGTTGTAGGAAGCGTAAAGCGCGCGCGTAGTACTGTGCGCGGCCACGCAAGGCGTACCGCCCCGCGCGTAGACATCGCAGGGGCCTTCCGGACGCGCGAGTGCGCCGGAACCCGCCATGCGGTTGCAGGCAATCACGCCGCCCAGAAGCACCAGGCCGACGCTTACTCCGAAGAGAACTGACTTATTCATATCCTTAAACAATTTGGTTAGATGGTCCTGTGGATTTGAGGCGGGCTACTCCCAGACGAAACCTTCGACGTCGTCCAGGAAGATCTTCTCGCGCTCGTCGGGCTGCATCAGCTCCATCGTCACGTTCTGGAACTTGATGTTGCGGGCGTGCTGCATCGAGAGGCCCCAGGCCGGCTGGATGCCGTGCGCAGAAGGCTCCGGATAACCGCTGTTGCGGCCGAAGAAGAAGGAGTTGGCGCCCCGCTGCAGGCGGACGTCCTCCTTGGTGAGGCCGCCCTTGTACTGGATGTGGACGTCCTTGAGGGTCACGTTCTCCACCGGATTGCCGGGCAGGCCGACGATCAGCAGCGCATAGCGCGTGTCGCAGTTGGTCACGACCACGTCGCGGATCTCGATGTTGCGGGCCACCGACGCAGGCAGTTCCTTGGGGCCGCGCATCCGGTCGCCGATGCGGATGTAGATCGGGGAGTTCCAGATGTCGTCCATCCGGAGGTGCTTGACCTTGATGTTCTCGATCAGGGCTCCGTCCACGGTCTCGAGCGCCAGGCCGCGGCAGCGCTTGAAGGTGATGTTTTCAATGCGGATGTTCTTGAAGCCGCCGTTGCTCTCGGTGCCGAACTTCACGCGGCCGGTGGGGCCGTCGCGGTCCGGAGCGGCCGTAATGGTAGTTCCGTAGGTGCCGTAATAGACGGTACCGGGATCATAGCCGGACACCGTGCAGTCCTTGATCAGGACATTCTCCGTGGGTTTGGGACGGCCCAGGCCGTAGGAGCTCTTGAGGACGATGCCGTCGTCGTTGAGCGAATTCACGACACAGTTCGTGATCTTGACGTTGGCGCAGCAGTCGATATCGAAGGCGTCGCGGTTGGTGTCGCACAGCACGTGGTCGATCACCAGGTTGTCCACGCCCGTGAGCAGCAGGGAGAAGTGACCGCTGTTGAGCAGGCTGATCCCCTTGATGGTCACGTTCCTGCACTCCTTGAGGGCGATGGCCTTGTTGGCCTCGGCGATGGGGCCCTGGCGGCCCAGGCCGCGGGACAGGGCGTCCGTGCCGTCGATCAGGCCCTTGCCTTCGAACTTGAGGTTCTTCAGGCCGATGCCCCAGATCAGGGAATTCTTCCAGTGGCTGTGGCCGAAGTCCTGGTACATATCCCACTCGTTGGGCTCCGCAATGTCGTAGCCCTGTTCGGCCGTGGGCTTGGCCGCCTTGATGACGGCGCCCTCGTCCAGGCGGAGGGTAATGTTGTCCTTGAGCCGGATGGAATAGCTGCTATAGATACCGGCAGGGAAGTAGATGACGCCGCCGCCCTTGGCGGCAGCCGCCTCGATGGCGGCGTTGATGGCGGGTGAATCGATGTGCACGCCATCCCCGGCGGCACCGAAATCACGCACGTTGTACACCTTGGCCTGCAGGCACGGGATAATGGCCAGCAGGGAGAAAACGGTCAATAAAAGCCTCTTCTTCATATCAATACACATTGGTTCTTTCACTTTTCTCAGGGGCGGGGATGCCGCGGACAGCCCAAAGCTTGGCGGCGCCGTCCAGGACCGTGAACCCGCGGCGCTCCAGCGCCGGGATCAGCTCTTCCAGGGACTTGACCGCCGCCTCGTCCCGGGCCGGTACGCGCAGGATGTCCCCGTCACGAACCTTGTCGAGCACGTCCGCAGGCAGGGCCGGGGCATCCTCGGCATAATCCATCTCCACAGCGACAAACTTCGGGAAACGGGCGGGATAACCCAGCAGCTGGTACGCTATGGCCCAGGCCATCCGGAGCTGCCCCGGGGTATTGGGGTGCAGCCGGTCGGTCTCCGCATTGCGGAAGTAGGGCGTGTGCTCGTCGAGCAGCGGGTAGAGCCCACTGATGGCGGCCAGGTCGATCACCGGCACGGCCCACACGTCGGCAATCTCCCGGACGGCACGGATGTAATCGTCGATGAAATAGCCGTTGTCGTTGGCGAAGGACTCCGGCGGCTGGATGTTCTTGTCGTTGAAGCGGGCGAAGCCGCGGTGGATCGGGGTCAGGAAGATGATCTGCTTGTCGGGATAGTGCGTCTTGAGCCAGCGGAGCGTCGTGTTGGCGCGGCCCTTGAAGGTCGCATCGTCATAGACCAGCTCGCGGTGCTTGCGCTCCACCTCTTCCGGCCCGTCGTCGATGGTCTTCTCCATCGAGTAAGTGTACCACTCTCCGACCGGGATGTTGCCGTTGAAGTCGTTGGTGCCGATGAAGACGATGATGGCATCCACTTCCTGGCCGTGCTCGCGCTCCAGGCGCTCGCCCTGCCCGATGATCTGGTTCATCCGGTGGCCGCTGATGCCGTAGACATACGGCTCGATGCCGAGGATGTCCTTCAAGTTGTTCCAGAAGATGTTGTTGGTGGTGGCGATCTGGCGGGCGTCGGTGATCGAATCGCCCAGGAAAGCCACCCGTGCGCCCTCCCATTGGCTCCGCAGCAGCACCTGCGAGCGCAGGACGGGAGCACAAAGCAGCAGGACGGACAGGAGGATCAGGATACGTCTCATAAACGGTTATCGTTATGCTTTTCTACAAAGATACAAATTATCCGCAGAAAACACATCCCGGCCGACAGGGTTCCGATGCCCATCACTCCTCTCCGCCGGACACGATATGGATGTCGCGCTGCGGGAACGGAATCTGGATGCCGTTCTCGTTGAGCGCGTTGTAGATGACCTCCTTGGCGCGGTCGATGTAGCCGTTCCGCTCGGGCACGAGCACGAACTGCTTCACGGCAATGTCCACGGAACTGTCGCTGAAGTTGTCGAAGACGACATAGACGCCCTTGCGCGGCTCCACGATCTCACGCCCGTAGGCATCCTTGGTCCGCAGGGACTGCATCGCCTCCTCGATCACTTCGCGCACCTTCTGGACGTCCGTGCCATAGGCCACGCCCACGATGATCTTGACGAATTCGTAGGAATTGTTGCGGGTCAGGTTGGTGAAATTCTTGGCGAAGAGCGAGGCGTTGAGGAAGGACATCGTAGCCCCTTCGATGGTTTCGACCTGCGTGCTCTGGTAGTTGATGGAGGACACGCGTCCGCGCACGCCGTCGCATTCGATCCAGTCGCCCACACGCAGGCGGCCGGACATCAGCTGGATGCCGTAGATGAAGTTGTTGAGCACGTCCTTCATGGCGAGACCGATACCGGCCGACAGACCGCCGGCGACCAGCGAGAGCGAACCCGTCGGGATCCGCAGCATCAGCACCACGATTACGATGTAAATGAACCAAACCAGCACGCTGACGATGCTGTTGCCCAGCGAGAGGTTGATCTCGTTGCTGCGCACGACCCGCCGCCCCGTCTTGCTCAGGAACGCCCTGTAGCTCAGGATCATGAAGAGACCGCGGGCGACATAGTTGAAGTAGCGGAAGACGAAGTACAGGCCCATGGTCATCACGATGTTGTAGAAGGAGATCCTGAGGATCTCGCCGCCCTCGGCGTTGGTCAGGTTGACGAACGGGGTCGTGAAGACCTGCTCATAAAGGTCGGAGAAGTCGAAGACATTGAGCGCCATCTTGATGCAGAAAGGCAGGGACATCAGGGCCAGGACCGGGATCAGCATCATCCGTACCAGGTCGTAGAACCAGGTGGCGGGCAGCAGGAGCCGCTCCCGCTCGGGGCCCGTCACGTAATTGACTTTCTTGCGGTACTCCGTGACCTCCTGCTGCATCCGGTTGTCCCGATAGAGGTTGAGCTGGGTGCGGATGGCGACGAGCGTCTCGATGCAGGCCAGCTGGAAGAACCACCACAGCAGCACGATCAGGGCCAGGAAGATATAACCCTTCAGCGACATCCCCAGGGACACGAGGATGACGAACAGGGACAGCCAACCCACCAGCCGGTCGCTGTCCATCAGCTTCGGACTGACCCGCAGGCATACCACCAACTGCCAGATGACGAAGAGCAGCAGGACCGGCGGGAGCAGGATGTTCATCATCGCGTTGGGCATGAAGATCATCCGGAAGCCGAACACCAGCAGGGCCAGGATCATCATCGGCAGATAGTGCCGCAGACCGCGGACGATCTTGGCCGGCTCCAGGCGCACCAGCAGTGACAGCAGGATGGCCGCCACGAGCCACGAATAGGTCAGCACCAGCGACGAGGAGGCCCGTGCCACGTAACTGCCACCGGGATTGATCATCATCAGAGAGGCGAAGATGATCATTCCGACCAACAGCGACAGCACGAAACGCCGCTGGAGAAAGCCGGGTCTGCGGAGCCCCTTGAAGAAACGCGGAAGCAGGAAGATGATGAGTCCCGCAACCCCGACGCTGAGAATCAGCGCCAGAAGGAAACTGAGGATGAAACGCATGAACACGTCTCCGCCCCACTGGCTGTCCTCCACGCCGGGGGCATCCTCGCCGTGAATGTGACGCGTCACGGAATAGCGGTCCTTCATCCCGGCCACGGCCATCTGCCACTGGCGCTTGAAGCTGGGCATGATGCTGCCGTAGCTGGTCTGTCCCTCGATGAAGATCCGGTTCTGGAGGATCTTGTAGCGTCGCTGCGCATAGTCGTAGGACTCTTTCAGCCGGAGGTAGACATTCTGATAGTGGGTACTGTCCTCGACGATGTACTCTTTGTTGGCGGAGTACATCTTGAGCAAAGTCGTGGCGAAGAAGATGCAGGAATCGCGCTCCAGCTGGCCGTTTTCGTCCAGCACGAAGGCATCGTCCTCCAGCTCCTCCGCTTCCTCGGAAGTCAGTCCCAGTTCACGCTCGAGCTCCAGGATGTCCACCTTAATGCTGTCGTTGTGGTACCGCAGGCTGTCCGGTAGGTCGGCGATCTCCTGCAGCTGGGGCGGAAGCCGCCGCAGGGATTCGATCAGGCGGGAAAGGCGCTCGATTTCGATGTCCAGCTGCCCGACGATCCGGTCGAAGGGCATCCGGTTGTCGTTGAAATCGTTGTATTCGTTGGTAACGGATTCGAGTGCATACGTCAGGTCGAAAGTATATTCCTGCTTCTGCGAATAGAGCATCAGGGCCAGCTCGTTGCACTTCTTCATGATGGAGACCATCTGGTCGTGCTGGCGGCCGTGCTGTTCGGCCAGGCGTCCCTGCGCAGTGAAGATCTTGTCGTAGTCCCCCTCCAGCTCCTCCCGGAGCGCGTGCAGGGTCGATGCCAGGTTCCGCTCACCCAGCACCGCGGAGAGCGGCAGGGTCAGCAGGAAGGCACCCAGCAGGGCGATAATCCGTTTGCCTTTCATTTATTATCAGCTATTTGCGCATATAGGCGGCGAACTTCTCCGCCGTGTTCAGCTCGGACTCCTTGACGGAAGCGGCGACGACCTGCGTCTCGATCCGTGAAGCCGGCTTGGAGATGATGCGGACCATATCCGCCGTCTTCTCGGGAGCGAGGAACTTGGCGGGTTTGAACCACATGCCGCCACCGAGCTCGCAAGGGTTCTGCGACACGTCGGCGGGATGGATGCCCCAGACGGAGATGTAGTCCTTGCCGAACTCCACCGTCTCGCCGGGATGGTAGTTGACACCGGTCAGGAACTGGACCTTGCGGCCCCCGAGCTCGGTGGCGATCACCTTCGCCACGCGGCTGCGGTCCGTCATCTCCACGCGGATGGAGATGTCCACCGGTTCGTCCTTGTACATCACCCCATAGGCGATCATCTCGGCGAAAGAGCCGCCCCGGATCTGCCCGACGCGGGCCGTACGGCCCTTGGTGGCCACGAGCTTGACTTCCTTCTCGCCGTCCCATAAGGCGATGCCGCCCAGGCCGACCGTCCGCCCGACCAGGTACTCGTCGCATCCGGCTCCCTCTTCGGCCATCTGCTTCTCGGTCGGGTACCAGTGATACTTGAGGAGCTCCATCTGGGCGCCGCTCTTGGAGTAGACGTCAATGGCGCCGCTGTCATTGAAATAGATGCGCAGCGCACAGTGGGAATTCTCGACGGCCGCACCGTGGTGGCCGACAAAATTGTACTGGACGGCCTGCTCGGAGACGATTTCCTTGACCTGCAGGCTGTCGGAACGCCAGAAGAGGCTGGTTGCGGTCTGCGCTCCGCCGTGCGCGCAGGAGAAGAACAGCGGGAGGGCAGCCAGGGCTGCCAAACAAGTTTTCGTTTTCATAGGGCAAATATAACGAATTTTGCTTATATTTGTGGATACCACTTTTAACATAAGACGTATATGCCTACCAAGAATTATCTAGCAGTCGACCTCGGCGCCACCAGCGGCCGCACCATCGTCGCCACATATGACGGGAAAAAGGTCGAAATGCGCGAACTCACCCGCTTCAAGAACCCGCAGATCCCCCTCGGAGGACATCTCTTCTGGGACCTTCCCGCCCTCTATAACGAGATCATCCTCGCCCTGCGCAAGACCGTGGAGGAAGGGATTGCGATCGAGACCATCGGCATCGACACCTGGGGCTGCGACTTCGCCTTCTTCGGCAAGGACGGCCAGCTGCTGAGCCTCCCCTACTGCTACCGCGACTCCCATACCGACGGTGCCATCGAGCGCTATATGAAGATGCACGACAAGCGCGAGGTCTACGACAGGACCGGCATCCAGTTCATGGAGTTCAACTCCCTCTTCCAGCTGGACACCCTGCGCCACAACGGCTGCACGGCCCTGGAGAATGCCGACAAGATCCTCTTCATCCCCGACGCCCTCATCTATATGCTCACGGGGCAGGCGATCTGCGAATACACCGTGGCCTCCACCTCCCAGCTGCTCAACCCCGTCACCGGGGACCTCGACAAGGAGCTGCTGATGAGCATCGGCCTGAAGCGGGAGCAGTTCGGTCCGATGACCCAGCCCGGCACCGTGATCGGCCCGCTGACCCAGCAGGTCCAGGACGCCACCGGGATCGGTCCCGAGGTCAAGGTCGTGGCCATCGCCGCCCACGACACCGCCTCCGCCGTGGCCGCCGTGCCCGCCAAGGATGCCGAGTACGCCTACCTCAGCTGCGGTACCTGGTCCCTGATGGGCATCGAGTCCCCCACCCCGATCATCACCGACGAGAGCTTCAAGCAGAATTTCACCAACGAAGGCGGCATCGACGGGACGACCCGCTTCCTGAAGAACATCTGCGGCCTGTGGCTCTTCGAGCAGTGCCGCCCCGAGTTCAAGGACGTCCCCAAGGAGATCGGCCCGCTGACCGCCCTGTGCGAGACCACCCGCTTCGGCTCCATCATCAATCCCGACGACCCGGCTTTCGCGCATCCCGTCTCGATGTGCAAGGCCATCGACGAATACTGCGAGCGTACCGGCCAGATCGCCCCGCGCACCCCGGCCGAGTACATCCGTTGCATCTACAAATCCCTGGCACACCGCTACACCGCCATCATCAGCATCCTGCAGTCCATGTCCCCCAACCCGATCAAGTGCCTGCACGTGATCGGCGGCGGCTCGCTCAACAAGTACCTGATGCAGATGACCGCCGACGAGCTCCAGATGCCCGTGATCTGCGGCCCGACCGAAGGCACCGCCCTCGGCAACGTCCTGCTCCAGATCAAGGCCCAGGGCCTGGTGGGCAGCCTGCCTGAGATGCGCAAGATCGTTGCGAACTCCGTCGAACTCAAAGTCTATAATCCTACTAAATAACAAACAAAACCAATTACAACACAAATGAACGAACAGAAAATCCTCAAGGCGTACGAGATCGCCAAAGAGCGTTATGCCGCCATCCGCGTGGACACTGACAAGGCTGTCGCCCAGCTGGAGAAGACCCCCATCTCCCTTCACTGCTGGCAGACCGACGACGTGATCGGTTTCGAGAGTGCAGCCGGCCTGTCCGGCGGCATCCAGACCACGGGCAACTATCCGGGCCGCGCCCGCAACATCGATGAAGTCCGCAAGGACGTCCTCTTCGCCAAGAGCCTCCTCGCCGGCAACCACCGCCTCAACCTCCACGAGATCTACGGCGACTTCGGCGGCCAGTTCGTCGACCGCGACCAGGTGGAAGTCAAGCACTTCCAGAGCTGGATCGACTGGGCCAAGGAGAACAATATGAAGCTCGACTTCAACTCCACCTCCTTCGGCCACCCGAAGAGCGGCGACCTGTCCCTGGCCAACCCCGACAAGGCCATCCGCGATTTCTGGATCGAGCACACCAAGCGCTGCCGCCGCATCGCCGACGCGATGGGCAAGGCCCAGAACGACCCTTGTATCATGAACATCTGGGTCCACGATGGTTCCAAGGACCAGACCGTGGAGCGCAAGCGCTACCGCGAGATCTTCGCCGAGGCCCTCGACGAGATCCTCAAGGAGGACCTCCCCGGCATGAAGACCTGCCTCGAGGCCAAGCTTTTCGGCATCGGTCTGGAGAGCTACACCGTGGGTTCCCACGATTTCGTGGCCGGCTACTGCGCCACCCGCAAGCTGATGTACACCCTCGACACCGGCCACTATGAGATGACCGAGAACGTGTCCGACATGGTCGCCTCCCTGCTCCTCTTCGTGCCTGAGCTGATGCTCCACGTCTCCCGTCCGATCCGCTGGGACTCCGACCACGTGACCATCATGAACGACCAGACCCTCGACCTCTTCAAGGAGATCGTGCGTGCCGACGCCCTCGACCGCAGCCACATCGGCCTGGACTACTTCGACGCCGCCATCAACCGCATCGGTGCCTACGTGATCGGTACCCGCGCCACGCAGAAGTGCGTGCTGAGCGCCCTGCTCGAGCCGCTCGCCAAGCTGCGTGAGTACGAGGATGCCGGCAAGGGCTTCCAGCGTCTCGCCCTCCTCGAGGAGGCCAAGACCCTGCCGTTCGGCGCCGTGTTCGATTACTTCAACTACAAGAACAACGTCCCTGTGGGTGAGGAGTTCATCGGCTGCATCGAGCAGTACGAGAAGGACGTCACCTCCAAGCGCTGCTAATCTGTCCTGAAGTATGGGTTCCTCCATTTTCCTGGGCCTGCTGATCATTGCGATCGGGTCGTTCTGCCAGTCGAGCTGCTACGTCCCGATCAACAAGATCAAGCAGTGGAGCTGGGAGAGCTACTGGCTCGTCCAGGGCGTCTTCGCCTGGCTCGTCTTCCCGTGCCTGGGCGCTCTCCTGTCCCTCTCCGGGACGGGCGGCAGCTTCGGCGACCTGCTCGGCCTGATGAACGCCGATCCTAAGAACACCTGGCTGACGATCCTGTTCGGCGCCCTGTGGGGCGTCGGCGGCCTGACCTTCGGCCTGTCGATGCGCTACCTCGGCGTGGCCCTCGGCCAGAGCATCGCCCTCGGGCTCTGCTCCGGCCTCGGCGCCATCCTCGGTCCGGTCTTCACGGGCCAGGCCCACACGCTCACCGCCGCCATCTGGATCGGCGTGGTCGTGACCATCATCGGCATCGCCATCATCGGCATCGCCGGTGCGATGAAGGCCAACGCCCTCCCCGAGGAGGAGAAGAAGAAGGCCGTCAAGGACTTCAACTTCGGCAAGGGCATCATCATCGCCGTGCTCTGCGGCTTCATGAGCGCCTGCTTCAACATCGGCCTCAACTTCGGCAAGGACCTCTTCCTGGAGGGCACGAAGCCGATCTTCCAGTCGCTGCCCGCCACGATGCTCGTGACCTTCGGCGGATTCCTGACCAACGCCTGCTACTGCCTCTTCCAGAACAGCAAGAACAAGACCTTCGGCGACTACAAGCAGGGCTCCCTCTGGGGCAACAACCTGCTGTTCTGCTGCCTGGCCGGTCTGCTCTGGTACAGCCAGTTCTTCGGCCTGAGCCTCGGCAAGGGATTCCTGACGGACTTCCCGGTGCTGCTGACCTTCAGCTGGTGCATCCTGATGTCGCTGAACGTCATCTTCTCCAATGTCTGGGGCATCATCCTCAAGGAGTGGAAAGGCTGCTCGAAGAAGACCATCACCGTGCTGCTCTGCGGCCTGGCGGTGCTCATCTTCAGCATCTTCCTGCCGCAGCTCATCGGTTAGCACGGACTGCGACCCATTTCACGATTACGGCGATCCGGTTCCGGGTCGCCGTAATTATTTGTCTGAAAATTCCTATCTTTGGGAAACATAACTCCTCTGACCCCATGAACAAGTCCCTGCTCCTCGCCCTTGCGGTCCTGGTCTGCGGCTGCACCGCCGCCCCGACGGAACCCCTCGCCTTCCCCGGTGCGGAAGGTTTCGGCAAATACACCACCGGCGGCCGCGGCGGCCGCGTGATGATCGTCACCAATCTCAACGACCACGGTCCCGGGAGCCTGCGCGAGGCCGTGGAGGCCAGCGGCCCGCGCATCGTCGTGTTCGAAGTGGACGGCGACATCCACCTGGAGACGCCCCTGCGAATCGTCAACGACGACATCACCATCGCCGGCCAGAGCGCTCCCGGCGACGGCATCTGCCTGTGTGACTGCCAGTTCACGGTCGACGCCTCCAACGTCATCGTCCGCTACATCCGCTGCCGGCTCGGCGACAAGGTCGCCCACGACTCCGACGCCGTGGGCGGTGGGCAATACGGCCAGAAAAACGTCATCCTCGACCACATCAGCGCCTCCTGGTCCATCGACGAGTGCCTGTCGATCTACAAGACCGAGAACCTCACGGTGCAGTGGTGCCTGATCGCCAACAGCCTTCGCGCCTCCAAGCACACCAAGGGCCAGCACGGTTTCGGCGGCATCTGGGGCGGGCTCAACGCCACCTTCCACCACAACCTGCTCGCCAACCACTCCAGCCGCAATCCGCGCTTCTCCTCGGTCGAAGGGACGGAGAATGTCGACTACCGCGGCAACGTCGTGTACAACTGGGGCTTCATGCCCGCCTACGGCGGCGGCCGCGGCGGCAAGATCAACTTCTGCTACAACTACTACAAGCCTGGGCCCGGCACGGACCATCCCGACCACATCCTCAACGTCTCCGACGACGGTACGAGCCGCTACTATGTCGAGGGCAACTTCGTGGAGGGGCAGCCGGAGGTCACGGCCGACAACCGCCTGGCCGTGAAAGGCAAGAACCCCGAAGTCGCCGTGGTGGACACGGAGTTCCCCCGGATGGAATTCCCGTTGGAGAAGCGCCCCGCCGACCTGCTGGCGGCCGTGCTGAAAGGCGTGGGCTGCAGCCACCGCCGCGACAGCTTCGACGCCGCGGTCGTGGAGCAGGTGCGCACGGGCACGGCCCCCTGGGGCGACCGCGGCTTCGTCAACACCCCGGAGGAGTGCGGCGGCTACCCTGTGCTGGCGCACAAGGAGCCAGCCCCGGACACCAACCGCAACGGCATTCCCGACAAGCTGGAGCGCAAGTTCTCCGACATAGAAGACTATCTCAATTCTCTTGTAAAATAATCTCTGACCTATGCATTCCAACCTCAAAAAACTTTTTGTTATGATGGCTGCCTGTCTGACCGGACTCGGCTGCGGCGCCCAGTCTCCCAAAGGCGCCCTGACCTACTGCAGTTATTCCGCGACCGGAGCCGCCGGGCTCGGCAAGGAATACTGTGAACTCATCGCAGACCAGGATTCGATCCCCAAGGTCGTCGTCGTGATGAACGAAGGCAACCGCTTCGGCACCCAGGTGATCCACAAGGAGTATCCGGTGACGCAGGAGGTCGTGGAATCGCTCCGGTCCCTGCTCATCAACAACAAGGTCCACAAATTGGACGGCTATAATGTGGAAGAGAGGATGTCCGGCGGCCACACGTACCGGATCTATATGGAATACAGTTCCGGCCGGAAGGTCAACGCCCACTGGTACGGACACGACATCAAGCCGGAGGCCCTCAGCGCTTACGGGATGATCAAGTCCTTCTTCAACCCCTGGCGGGAACGGGCTTACCGGGCGAGCGAGCCCATCTCCCAGTGCAGCATCGTCGTGAGGAATATGAATACCCGGGCCACGGACCATTATCTGCTGCTCTGCCAGCAGGGCTTCACGCCCAGGGTCGTGTTCGACCTCAACGTAGACGGCCGCGACAGCAGCAGTCCCGAGATCCACGAGCAGTTCAACCTCGAAGACGAAGCCGACATCGAGCGCGTGGAGCAGCTCAAGCAGGCCCTCATCGACCTGAATGCCATCGAACTGGGAGACTTCAAACAGGACGACTACATCGAGGGCGGCAACACCTATTCCGTCTCGCTGGAATACCAGAACGGCCGGAAACAGACGCTTTCCTGGCACACGAACCGCGCCGTAGAGCCTGCGGCACAGGCAATCTACAGCACGGTCATGGCGTTCTTCAGCCCGCTACGGAAGCGGTTTTAGGCCCTCCCAGCGGACATCCCAGGTCCCGTCTTTCGGGAAACCCGGATTCTTCTCCGTACAGCCGTCCCAACCGGCACACATCAGCGCAACGGCGGTCAGCAGGCCGCCGTTGCCCGGCAGGTAGACCCGCAGACGTGAATCCTGGAAGTTGTGGCCGTTGGGCAGGTAGGTGTTGGTGCGCTGGTCCATCAGGATGGCGTTGAGCGCCTTTTCGGGCTCGCCCACGCGCACGGCGTTCATACAGGTGGTCGGGAAATCCCAGCCCCAGGTCTCGTCCCAGTTCCAGTTGTTGTAGACCCAGTCGAAGGTGTTCTTCATCAGCTCCGGCTCCATCTGCGGAGTCTGCGGGAGCACGCCCAGTGCGGCCAGCACGGCCATGTGGTCGGAATACATCCGGATGTCCTCATACGTGTCCGGTTCGCTCTCGGCAGCCAGGTAGAGGCCGTCCTTGGAAGCCAGGTGCGAGAGCTTGGCGATGATCTCGTCCCACTTCGGGTCGCGCGCCAGGCCTTTGCGCTCGCGCCACAGCTGGGCGGTGCTCAGGCCAAAATGCCAGTAAGACAGCTCGTAGGGCGGGTTGACCGTCTTGGCGGCCTTGAGCGTCTCCTGGGCGGCGATGCAGCCCTTGAGGAGATAGCGGTCATTGTCGGCATCGTAGGTCACGAAGTCGGCCATGAACTCCGCCGTCTGCTGGATCAGGTCGAAATACTGGTCGATCACGGCCTGGGAAGGATTGGCGCGGTAGAGCAGCTCCGCCAGGTAGATCAGGTGCGGCTGCTGCCAGATCAGGAACGAGCCCGTGTTGGACGGGGCCTCCAGGCCGGAAGGATCCGTCATCTTCATCCAGCGCACGCCCTTGAAGCCCTGGCGTTCCGCGATGGCGCGGGCCACCGGCTGCACCTTGCCGTACCAAGGCAGGGTCCGGGCGATGAGGTCTTCGTGGCCCCAGAGCGGGAAGTGGGCCTGGTGCCACCAGATCATCTCCATATGGAACTTGCCGTACCAGGAATTGTAGGTCAGGCCCGTCTCCTGCGGCGGGGTGTCGCTGGCGCAGTTGACGGCGAGCAGGTACTGGCTCAGTACCACGCGGCGCTCCAGTTCTGGCGCACGCGGGTCGGTACAGCGGCTGAAGTCCACCACGCCGCCCTCCTGCCAGAACCTGCGCCAATAGGAGGCCGAGGCGGCGCGGGAGGCGGCAGCCGGCAGTACGGTCAGGTCCGGCTTCTCGCTGGAGAACAGCGCCGTGAAATGCAGGGCCTTGCCGTCCGCAGTCAGGCGCGCCTCGTTGGGTCCCGCCATCTCCACCTTGCCGTTGTCATACGAGACCTTGATGTAGTAGACGGTCTCATCGAGGGTGTGGCGCAGGATGGCCACGCCCTGCCCCTGTTCCACGATCTCCGTCGTGTGCAGATCGTCCTTGGTCCAGTCACAGGCGTCGTCGGAGTGCCCGCCGGTCGGATACGGCATGCGGAAACGGATGGCGATCGACCCCTCGGACTGCACGGAGGCGGCTACCAGGTCCTGGTCAGGGTCGCAGGAAGTCAGCACGTCGTAGCGCTTGCCGTCGGCCAGGAAAGAGGAACGGATCACGCCCTCCCACAGGTCCAGGGTCTGGTCGATGCCGCTCAGCTTGTCCTCCTCGATCCCGGCGAAGCCGATTACGCCGAGGTGCAGGCGGTGCGGGTTGATCCGGTACCAGTTGGAGGCATCCTGTCCACGGCCTTCGCGGATCTGGCAGGCATAGAGTTCTTCGTGCCCGCGGCCGAAGTCATACGGCAGCAGGGTCTCCTCGAAACGGAGACCGTCGGGGTTGGCGAAGGAGTGCCAGCCCCATTGCGACTGCGTCCCCAGGGGTACGCCCCTGCTGTAGCGCTCCGGGAAGGTCTGCAGCCCGGTGACGTCGGCCGTGAAGGCGAAGCGGCCGTTGCCGACCGACAGGGAGGCCAGCGGGTCGAGGGCCGTCAGATGGGGGTTGTTGCGGGCCACCAGCGCCGCACGGTCGATCTTGCCGCTGCAGGCGGTCAGCGCCAGCAGGACGGTCAGGAAGAATGTGATTCGTCTCATAAAATGGGTCGATTATCGGTTTGGGTCCAATCCTTTGTGCCAGAACCGCGAGGTGATGTCCTCCCGGTGGTAGTAGAGCCGCTGGTTGGTGGTCCGCTCGTTGAGCGGGCCGCACTCGGCGATGTAGGGGCCGACCTTGACATAGTCGAAGGCCTCGTAGAACTCCGGATCCACCTCCTGGCGGCCGGAATAGACCGCCCGTTCGATGCGGGGATACTTGTCCTTGAGATACGCAGCGATGCGCAGCAGGGCATCCTTGTCCTTCCCCTCCCCGAGCAGCAGGAAGCAGTTGACCCCGAAATTGTCCGCAATCAGCCGGTCCACCACGGCCGGGGTCAACTCCTCCCCGATGTCATTCTTCAGGAAGGGTGAGTGGCATCCGAGGCAAGAACCCCGGCAGTTGGAAATCTCAACTGCCAGGGTCACCTTGTCCGGAATCTCTTCGAGGACGATATCCGTGAGCTCCGGGATGTACTTAATCATTCTTCGGCGCGTAGAAGCGGTGCTCCGCCTCGACCTGGCGCGGCTCTGCGAACGAGGAGACCCGCTTGAGGTAACCGATGACACGGGTCAGGTAGTCGAGGTTCTCGCTGCCGCACTTCGGGCACTTGGTGAGGGTATCCTTGCTGATGTAGCCGCAGTCGTTGCAGACCGTATTGCGGCAGTTGAAGGTGAAGTAGTTGGTACCATAGTGGGCCGCCGTGTTGAGCAGGCTCCGGTACTGCTCCTTGGAGAGGTGCTCCGCGATGTTCATATGGAGGGCGGAACCACCGTCAAGGTACTTGACGAAATCCTCGCCGTGGAGCTTGAACTTGTCGATCATCGACAGCTCGACATCCTCGGGATTGTAGAAGTAGGAGCTGTAGAGGTTGTGCTTGTCTGAGACGAAGTAGCCGTCCTTCTTGTCCCACTTGTAGTTCTTGGCGGCAAGGTTCTCGGCCGGCACGAACTCGGTATTGAACATCGCGTCCTTGGTGCGGTCCTTGCGGTTGGCGATGTTGATGGTCTCGAGGATCGTGTTGACGAACTCGCCGTACTCCGGATTCGGGGAGACCCTGAGACCCAGGAACTCGGCGGCCTCGGTCAGGCCGTTGACGCCCACGGTCAGGTACTGCTTCTTCATGTCGATGAAGCCGGCTTTGTAGACATCGAGCATATCGGCCTTGAGGAAGTCCTTGATGATCTCGTTGAAGGCGATCTGGTACTTGTGCACCCGCTCGGTCATCTCGCGGATGTCCTTGTCGATGTAGTTGTTGTAGAGGTCCTCCTTGTCGTAGAAGTGGGCGACCGGGTTGAGCGGCTTGCCCGCCTCGAGGTTGACCCCGCGGCGCTCCAGGAAGTAGCGGCGCACCGCATCCTGGATGAGGCGGTTGAGGTTGATGGTCATCACGGACTTGGAGCCCGTGGCCACGGAGGCCGTACCCATCGAGTACTGGTGCGTGGTGTGGTTGTGGCCGTCCTCCTTCTGGATCTCGTTGCGCAGGCGGCAGCAGCTCGACAGGGAGTCGGGGCTGTTGGAGATGTAGCAGAAGAAGCTGTGGCCCTTGGCCCACATCTCGGCGGTGAAGTCGGCGTATTCCTTGTCGGCGTAGTCGTCCCCGCCATCGGTCAGCAGCGCCATCGTCTCCACCGGGAAGGTGAGGATGTAGTGGTTGCGCTCCTCGTTGAACCAGTTCATGAAGTGCTTCTGCAGCCAGCTGAGCGTCTCCCACTTGGGAGCGGAGCCGTCCGGGAAGCGGAAGTCGCCGAACACGCCCTCGAAGTAGGGCTTGTCGAAGTAGCCGATGTTCCAGAACACGGTCTGGTAGCCGCGGTTGCCGGCGGGCATGTTCATCGAGTGGACGACCTGCTGGAAGTAGTTGTCGATGACCTTGACGAGCGTGCGGTGCTTGACATTGTACTCCACCACGTCATCGAGGTGCGCGATGTAGTCGTCACCATAGTCCTTGCGGATGAAGTAATCCATATACATCAGGAACTCCGGCGTGGCCACGGCGCCCATGAACTGGGAGGAGACGGAATAGACGAGGTTGATGAACTCGCCGCAGAAGGACTTCAGGTCGGTGGGGGCGATGGACACGCCACCCAGTTCGCGCAGACCGCTCTCCAGGAAGGGATACATCGTGATGGCCACGCAGTACGGGAAGCCCGGCGTGCCGCTCTCATCGTGCTTGTAGAGGACGTGGGACTCGAGGTCGGCTATATACTGGTCCGCCAGGGCGCGGCCGTACAGGGCCTTGATCTTGTCCTGCATGATGTAGCGGTTCTGCTTGATGTTGTTCTCCTTGTAGAGCTCGTTACCCAGCGTCACGATGTTCTTGCGGGTGACATTGGCATTGGCGTCGAACTTGGAGCCCGTCGCAGCGTTGGAGGCCTTGATGTAGTCCTTGATGAAGTCACGCTTCTTGCGCAGGTCCAGGTTGGCGTCGAACTTCTCGATATAGGCCAGGGCCACGCGCTTGTTGACGGACATCAGGGAATCCTCTACCTGACGGCGGATTTCCTGGCTGGTGATGCCTTCATAGACATAAAGGTTGTTGATGATCGAGACGACGATGGCGTCGTCACAATACTCTCCGGCTGTTTTGTATGCCTCGTGGATGCCACGGGCAAGTTTGGCTTTGTCGTACTCTTCAAAAGAGCCGTTGGTTTTACGTACGTCCATATATGTTGTTTCTTGAGATTCTGTGGTCCGGAGAGGGCATGGTTACCCTGTAGTCCGGATGACAAATTTAGCCCTTATCCCGGGCAAAAAACCGGGGCGTCAGCTGATTTTATCAACACATTTATTAACAACATAACAGGCATAGGCCAGCACCACCGCAAAGCATACCAGCGGGACGAAATAGGAAGCGTTGACCCCGAAAAGGTCGGAGACCCGGCCCTGGAGCGGTGTCAGCAACGCACCGCCCAGGATGGCCATGATCAGGCCGCTCGCGCCGATCTTCGCATCCTCCCCCACACTGCCGAGCGCGATGCCGTAGATGGTCGGGAACATCAGGCTCATGAAGAAGCTGACGGCGATCAGGGCGATCACGCACGGCCAGCCCGTGCCGCGGCACACGAAGACCAGCAGGCACAGCACGATGTCCGCGGCCGCCGCCACGGCGAGCAGCCGGGACGGGCGGAACCACTTCATCAGCCAGGTGAACAGGAAACGCGCAGCGCTGAAGCAGATGATCGAGACGAGGTAGATCGTAGCAGCCCGGGCCTCCAGGATGCCAAGCTCCTGCATCACTAGGCGTATGGTGAAACTCCACACGCCGATCTGGGCGCCCACGTAGAAGAACTGGGCCACTACCCCCCACCGGTAAGGCTTGTTGGCGAACAACCGGCGGAAAGTCTCCTTCAGGCTACCGGCCTGTCCGTCGTCCCGGCCTTCGGGCATCCGGACCAGCAGCATCACCACCATGATGGCCAGCAGCACAAAGCCCAGGGTCATATAGGTGCCGGTCACGGCGCCGAGTTCGTGGGCCTGCATCTGCTGCAGTTGCTCCGGACTCATCGCCGCCCGCTCGGCCGCCGAGGCGGAAGACAGTTCGCCGAGGATGAAATACTGGCTGAGCAGGATGCCGGTGATGGAGCCCAGCGGGTTGAAGGACTGGGCGATGTTGAGCCGGCGCGTGGCCGTCTCCGGCGCACCCATGCTCAGGATGTAGGGGTTGGCCGTCGTCTCCAGCACGGAACAACCGCCCGCCAGGATATAGATGGCCGCCAAGTAGAAGCCGTACGAAGCGACCTTGGATGCCGGGAAGAAGAGGATCGCCCCGGCGGCGTAGAGACAGAGCCCCAGGATCACGCCGCTCTTGTAGGAATACTTCCGGATATAGAGCGCCGCCGGCAGGGCGAAGCAGAAATAGGAACCATAGAAGGCGAACTGGATGAGCGAGGTCTGGGTGTCGCTCATCGACATGATGCGCTTGAAGGCACTGAGCAGCGTGTCCGTCATATTGTTGGCGATGCCCCAGAGCAGGAACAGCACCGTCACCAGGCAGAACGGCAGCAGGTACTTCCTCTCGATCGTTTTCATCTGTAGAGAGGGCCGAAGTTGGCGCAGGCACGGTAGTCGGCCCCTTCCTTGTCCATCCCGAAGGCATTCCAGGCAGCGGGTCGGAAGACATCCTCATCTGCGACATTGTGCATACAAACGGGGATGCGCAGGATGGAAGCCAGGGTGAGCAGGTCTGCGCCGATGTGCCCGTAGGCGATAGCGCCGTGGTTGGCCCCCCAGTTGTTCATCACGCTGTAGACATCCTTGAAGCAATCCTTGGACGGGTCCAGGCGCGGCACGAACCAGGTGGTGGGCCAGGTCGGATCGGTGCGCTTGTCCAGGATGTCGTGCATCCGCTGCGGGAGCTCGGCCGTCCATCCCTCGGCGACCTGCAGGACGGGCCCCAGGCCGCTGACAAGGTTCAGGCGCATCATCGTCATCGGCATCCCGCCGCGGCTGACGAAATGCGCGGAGTAGCCGCCGCCGCGGAAATAGTCCCGGTCCGCCGGCATCCAGTTCGTGGCTGCCAGGCAGGCTTCGGCGTCCGCCTCCGTCATCTCCCACGGCGCCTTGACGGTGGGTTTGCCGTCGGCATCCTTCATCGCGCCCGTGGCGTCCAGGGTCGTGGCGCCGGAGTTGATCAGGTGGATGAAGCCGCCCGCGGCAATGCCCGTGGGGGCCTCGCCCGTGACGCGCTCCACGGCTTCCGGACTCCAGTAGGTACGCACGTCGCTGAACATCACCCCGCGGCCCGTGAGCAGGTGCCCGAAAAGCATCGACAGGCCGTTGAGCGCATCGTTCTCCGTGGCGAGGATATAAGGTTCGCGGATGCCGTTCCAGTCGAACGAGGAGCACATCAGCGACTCCGGGAAGTCGAAATTGGGCTTGTAATCCGTCCACTGGCGCTGCCCCTGCACGCCGCCGGCGATGGCATTGTGGCCCAGGGCCTCCTCTTTGTAGCCCATCTCCAGGAGCCGGGGATTGCCGCACATCAGGTCGCGGATGATCATCATGTTCTTGACGGTGAACTCCCAGTCGGCATCCTTCTCGGCGCGGGTCTTGCCCTTGCCTTTGCCGTTGAAGGAGGTCATCGGCGTGCCCGGGAAGAGCGGACGGTCCTCGTTGTAGTCGTGGCCTTCCTGGGGCTTGCAGTATTTCTCCACCCAGGCCATCGCCTTGTCGAACTCCTCGTGGTCATAGATGCCGAAATCGACCCGGCGCAGGATCTCCACCAACGAGACATACTCGGTGCGCATGCCGAGGTAATCCTGCAGGAAATCCGCATCGACGATGGAGCCAGCGATCCCCATGCAGGTGCCGCCCATCGACAGGTAGCTGCGGCCGCGCATCGTGGCGACGGCCTGCGCCGCGCGGGCGAAACGCAGGATCTTCTCCGACACGTCCGCCGGAATGCTGTTGTCGGCCAGGTCCTGGACGTCGTGGCCGTAGATGCCGAAGGCGGGCAGCCCCTTCTGGGCGTGCGCGGCCAGCACGGCGGCCAGGTACACGGCGCCGGGCCGCTCCGTGCCGTTGAAACCCCAGACGGCCTTAGGCCAGTGCGGGTTCATGTCCATCGTCTCGGAGCCGTAGCACCAGCAGGAGGTCACGGTGATGGTACTCCCGACGCCTTCGCGCTCGAATTTCTCCGCGCAGGCCGCGGACTCGGCCACGCGGCCGATCGTACTGTCGGCGATCACGCACTCCACCGGGGAGCCGTCCCCGTTGCGAAGGTTCGTACTGATCAGGTCGGCGACGGCGCGGGCAAGCGCCATCGTCTTCTCTTCAAGGCTTTCGCGGACGCCGCCCTGGCGCCCGTCAATGGTAGGCCTGATGCCTATTTTGGGATATTTCATTGGTTAGAGGTTTTGGTGTCCAACTGGAAGATCTGCTCCATCAACTGCCACTTCCCGGTGCTGGGGGCATCGGGCGGACAGCCCTGGAACTGCGCCACATAAGCCTCCCACTCGGCCTGGCGGGGCAGCGCGGCAAGCCGGGCATTGTCCCGCACCCAGTCGAAGTCGTCGACGGTGTCGCAGATCATGAAAAGGCGCGTGCCCCGGCGGTAGATCTGCATATCCAGGATGCCGACCTCGCGGATGCCCGCCTGGATCTCGGGCCAGACGTGGGCGTGGGCTTCACAGTACTTGGAAATGAGCTCGGGGTCGTCCACCAGCTCGAGGGTTTGGCAATAGCGTTTCATCGTGTGGTCTTAGTGACGATAAAAATAGCAAATCGCCGGATATTTTCCAAAAGAAATCAGCGGCTTTCCGCGGCCGTCAGACGCGTCTTCATCCATCGCCCGCGGGCGATGCGGACGGCGAAAACCAGACCCTTGACACTCAGCTCGAACGCCATGGCGAACCAGTACCCCTCAAGGCCGTAACGCGGGATCAGGACCAGCGCGAGCCCCAGCCGGATCACCCACATACTGAGCAGGTTGATGGCGGAGGGGACCAGCGTGTCCCCTGCCCCCACGCAGCAGCCGTACGCCACGATGCTCACGCCGTAGAGGAGCTCCGCCCACGCCTCGATCCGCAGGCACTTGACGCCCAGCTGGATGACTTCCGGATCCTGGCTCAGCAGGCCCATCACCTGCGGGGCGAAGACCCACATCAGCACGGCCAACAGGGTCATCATCGCGGCGCCCGAGCCGATGGTCAGCCAGGCGAAACGCCTGGCCATCTCGGGACGGCGGGCCCCCAGGCTCTGGCCGACCAGGGTCGTGGCGGCGTCCTCCATCCCGTAACCGGGCAGGTAGCAGAAGCCTTCGGCGATGATGGCGAAGGAATTGGCGGCGATGGCCACGGTGCCGAGCGGGGCCACGATCACCGTGGCGGCGATATAGGCGCCGCGCGAGACCAGGTTCTGGAGCCAGAGCGGCCAGCTGATCCCGAAAGCCTGCTTATAGATATCCTTCTGGCCCTCATTGAGGGTCCGCCGCACCGGCCGCAGCCAGTTCCCGCTCTGGCGCAGCTCCACGCTGCGGCGGGAAGCATACACGACCAGGAAGGCGCCCGCGCAGGCCGTGGCCAGGCCGGTGCCGATGGC
Source organism: Bacteroidales bacterium (assembly GCA_017428725.1). GTDB lineage: Bacteria > Bacteroidota > Bacteroidia > Bacteroidales > UBA932 > Cryptobacteroides. The sequence goes on from JAFRQH010000010.1 coordinate 132,194, forward strand.
CGCGCCCTTGACCCCGAGGTCCAGCACGAAGATGAACAGGTAGTTGAAGAGCACGTCCAGCACGCACATCGCGATGCTGAGGATGCCCGGGACCTGCACGTTCCCGCTGGCGATCAAGGACGCCTCCGAAAAGATCGTGACCTGGAAAAGCGGCAGGAAAAGGGCATAGATGAGGAAGTAGGCGGAGGCGTCGTCCACGATTTCGGGCGTGCCGCCGAGCCAGTGGGGCAGCGCGCGGTGGATGGCCACCGCCAGCAGGGCCAGGACCACGCTCACGGCCAGCGTCGCGAAGATGCCGTGCCGGAAGAGGCGCTGCGCGCCGGCAAAATCCCGGGCGCCGCAGCGGTGCGCAATCTGGACGCTGAACCCGGAACTGTTGGCATAGCAGAAACTGCCGAAGATCCAGGTCGTCGTGCTCACGAGCCCGATGGCCGCGGCCTGGGCGGAACCGAGCCGTCCGACCATCGCCGCATCGATGTAGCTCATCAGGCACATCGCCAGCTGCGCCAGGATCGAGGGCCAGGCAAGCAAGAAGGTGAGCTTGAACTGCTCACCTCCGCTCATCGGCGCTCCGCCACGGAGCTTGCCGAGCAATTGGTTCTTGAGGCCTGCCATACAGGCCGCAAAGATAGCAAAAAATGCTTATTACTGCTGACGTCCCAGCGCAAGGCGGGTCGCTCCTTCGGACAGTGGACGGACGACCAGCGAATCGGCATCCAGCTTCTCGATGTAATAAAGCAGCGTGCACGTAGTCTTGGGATCGGAGGCGTCCGCAGCGGAGATGGCCAGCTGCTCGCCGTCCAGCGACCAGTCCTGCAGGGTCAGGCCCGGCAGGCCCGTGGCCTGGGCGGAGCCATCCTCGGCGAGCACCAGGCCCACCTCGGCCGGGCCCGTACAGTCGCGCCAGATACCCGGGACCAGACGATACGAAGACGGCACGGCAATGTCGAGCTGCACGGCGCGGAGCGACTCGTCGTCCGGGAGCACTTCGTAGGCGACGCGCACATAGTCGCCGGGCAGCACGCCCGGGACGAGCAGCGGGTCCGTCCCCCGCGTGCTCAGCGCGACGGTCTCGCCGTCCGGTGTCTCCAGGGTCACGGAATAGATGGTGGAATCGATCACCTGCCCCTCCACGACGGGGAGCGTATTCTGGCGGCAGCCCGCCACGGACAGCAGCGCGGCGATGACCAGGAGAGTGAGTGTCTGTTTCATATCGGGAATGATTTAGATGTTCTTGCTGTATGCACGGCGCCGCATGAACGGCTCCGTCTCGTATTGTTCGAACAGGGACTGGACCTTGAAATTGTCCTCCAGCTGGGGATTGAGGATCATCCGGTTGATGCCGAACTTCAGGGCATTCTCGTGGATGTGCTTAAACATCAGCACATTGGCACCCTTTCCCTGATACTCGGGCAGGACGCCGATCATCAGCGCCTCCAGGGTGTCGTTGCGGCGCAGGGCGCGCAGGATGTGCACAAAGCCCAGCGGGAACAGTCGTCCGCGGGCCTTCTTGACCGCCTTGGAGAGCGAAGGGACGCAGAACGTGAACCCCACCGGACGGTCGTCCTTGTCCAGGCACACGGACACGAATTCGGGGCGCAGGATCGGCACGTAGGTCTTCAGGTAGCTGTCGATCTGCTTGTCCGTCAGGGGCGTGAACTGGAACAGGGGCGCGAAGGTCTCGTTGTACATATGGAAGATGGCCAGGCCGTAGCGGTCCGCCAGTTCGCGGGTGCTCCGGGCCTGGAAGATGTGCAGGCCGAAGCGCTGCTCGATCATCTCGGCGAACTGGAACATCGGCGGAAGCTGGTCCGTGACCTTGGCGATGCGCTGGGTCCAGTCCACGTCCTTGCTGAAGCCGATCTCCTTCAGGAGCTTGTCGTAATAGGGATAGTTGTACAGGCAGGTGAAGGGGCTGAGGTGCTCATAACCCTCGACGAGCAGACCCTCCTTGTCCATATCGGTGAAGCCCCAGGGACCCTTCATCCGGGTACAGCCCCGGGCCTTGCCCCAGGCTTCGACGGCATCCATCAAGGCCTGGAGGACCTCCCGGTCCTCGATGAAATCCAGCCAGCCGAAGCGGACGGTCGACTCCTTCCAGTCGCGGTTGGCATTGTGGTTGATGATTGCGGCTACGCGCCCTGCCACGCGGCCGTCTTTGTAGGCCAGGTAACACTCGGATTCGCAGTAGGCGTAGGCGCCGTTCTTCTGCGGATCGAAGGTATCGAATTCGTCTCCGCGAAGGGCGGGGACCCAGTTCGCGCAATCTTTGTACAGCCACTCCGGGAAGTCGACGAAACGCTTCAGGTCGCGGCGGGTTCTGACAATCTTGATCTCAACAGCCATATCGGACAGGTTAGTACCTCACAAATATAATTAAAATAATTATTAAATTTGCGCCTTGAAACAAAAACCCAAACCTATGTCAAATTACTTCTATGACATGATTCCTGCGGAGGAGCTGGCGCAACTCCAGTATCTTCCGACCGTTCCCGAGTATTTGGAGCGGATCACCACCCAATGGGCCGAGCGGCCCGCCTTATCCGACACCGTCAACACTTACACTTATGCCCAGATGGGCAGCCGCATCGCACGCAGGCGCAGCCTGCTGCAGCAGGCGGGCCTGCAGCCCGGCGACCACGTGGCCATCTTCGACAAGAACTCCATCGACGCGTTGGAGAGTTTCCTGGCCGTCACCTCGGCCGGGATGGTCGCCATCCAGCTCCCGGCGCAGCTTCCCGCTCCCGCCGTCATCGGCTGCTGCGCGAAGTTCCGCGCCAAGGCGCTCATCGTGCGGGATGAATTCCGCGAGGGCGTCGCGGGCGCGCCGTGCCCGCTGATCGCCGCCTCCGCACTCGGCGAGACCGAAGCCCCCGCCGCCGTGGTGAACAAGGAGGCGCCCGCCGCCATCTTCTTCACCGGTGGCACCACCGGCGCCCCCAAGGGTGCAGTCCTGCCCCACCGCGCCTTGATGCGCGGCGCCTTCAACGGCTGCTTCGCCCCCGGGAGCCAGCTCTTCGGCCACGTCACCATCGGCTTCCTGCCCCTCAGCCACGTCTTCGGGCTCATCGCCGGCACGCTCGGCAAACTGATGTGCGGCGCCCTGTGGTATTCCGCCGAAGACATGAAGGCCGCCATCGGCAAGCTGCCGGTCATCCGCCCGACCGTGCTCGTGCTCGTGCCGGGTCTCGTCGAGGTCCTGGTCGGACTGACCAAGATGTACGGTCCGCAGTTCCTCGGCGGCCGCCTCAAGACCATCATCTCCGGGGCCGCCAACGTCCCTCCGAAGCTGATGGAGGAATTCAAGCAGTTCGGCATCAACGTCCTGGCCGGCTACGGCATGACCGAAGGAGCCAACCTCACCTCCGGCAACGCCGACACCGACACGCGCCCCACATCCGTGGGCAAGATCTATCCCGAGCAGGAAGTCAAACTCGTGGACGGCGAGATCTGGTTCCGGGGCGACAACGTGTTCCTGGGCTACTATGGCGATCCGGAGCAGACGGCGGCCACCCTCACGGAGGACGGCTGGCTCAAGACCGGCGATCTGGGCCGCTTCGACGAAGACGGCTACCTCTATATCGTGGGACGCATCAAGAACCTCATCGTGCTGCCCAGCGGCGAGAACGTCTCGCCGGAGAGCATCGAGGAGCCCTTCTACAAGTGCCCCGCCCTGCGTGACTGCCTCGTCAAGGAAGACCAGGCCGGCGGCCAGACCGTGCTAGCCATCGAGATCCTGCCCCGCCCCGAAGCTTTCGAGGGCAAGGCGCCCGAAGAGGTGGAGGCCTTCTTCAAACAGTTGGTCCACGAAGTCAACGAAACCCTCCCCTCCACGCACCGCATCGCCAAGGTGACCATCCGCAAGGAAGACTTCAAGCGCACCGGTTCCCTCAAAGTTTCACGCAAAGACAACTAGTCCCATGACCCAGGAAGAAATCTACGCCAAGCTCCAGGAAATCCTGAAGACCGTCAAGCCCAAGATGGATCCCGCCCGGATCTCGATGGACGCCGCCCTGACCACGGACCTGGGCATCGACTCGCTGTCGATGCTGCTGCTCTCGCTCGCCATCGAGCACGAGTTCGGGTTCCAGTTCCAGACCCAGGAGCCGTTCAAGACGGTCCGCGAGGTGGTCGAATACATCGAGAAGGCCATCTAGGCACCACCTGACAATCAATTACTTGCAAAATGACCTTCGGACTTTTTTCCGAAGGTCATTTTGTATCTAATTGACAATCAGCAGCAGCTCCGCATCCGGCAGGCCGTCGGCGCTGGCGGTGATCCGCAACGGGCCCGCCGCGCGGCCAGCCTGTACGACGGCCTGGGCGCGGCCCAGGAAGGTCGGCTTGTCCGCCCGCAGCTGGGCGCCGCCGTCGGCCGTGTCACCGTTGTCCATACACAGGAAGCGGCCCGCACCGGACACGCGGATGCGCACCGGCCGGTCTGCATCAGGCACGACCACGCCCTGGGCATCCACCATCTCGATGTCGACATAGGAGAGGTCCTGGCCGTCGGCCGCAAGGTCGGAGCGGTCGGCGCGCAGGCGCAGCGCCACCGGCTCGCCGGCGGTGCGCAGTTCGTCGGAAGCCACCTCGATCCCGCCGTTGTAGCCCCGGGCCACGACGGTGCCGGGTTTGTAGGGCGTATGCCAGACGACCGTATTGTTCGGATAGTCCGCCGTGCGGCGCTCACCCAGCGACACCCCACCCACGAAGAGTTCCACGCGCTCGCAGTTGGTGAAGACGTCGATCTGCATCATCTGCGGATTGTCGTGGCGCGGGAAATTCCAATGCGAGACCAGCAGGGGCCAGGTCCACATGTCCTTGCCGCGGTCCAGCGGCGCAGCCGGATCCCGGACGGCGACCTTGACAATCGGATCGTCCTTCCAGACCGCGCGGAAGAAAGCCGCCTGCGGCTTCTCCTGCATCATCATGTCGTACACGCCCGTCGGCCAGCCCTTGCTCGGCCAGCCCGAGGATTCGCCCCAGTAGTCGATCGCCGCCCACATGAAATAGCCGAAGATGAAATCGCGCGAAGCGTAGTCGTACCAAGGGTTGCGCTCGATGTATTCGCGCATCTGCTTCCGGCCCGCGGAGTAATACGGGAAAACCTCTGACCCATAGATGATCCGGTCCGGGAACTGCGCGTGGTCTTCGTCGTAGAACGGCTCCTGGTAGTTGTAGCCCACCACCTCCACGGAGGCGTTGAAGCCGTTCTTGTTGTAAGTCCTGTTGTAGTCCGGCGAGGTGGTCACGGCGACCTTGCGGGTCGGGTCCAGGCGCTCGCATTCGGCGCGCAGCGCCTGCAGGCGCGCGGTGCCTGCGCCCGTGCGGTCGCCCTGCTCGCGGGTCTCGTTGCCCACGCTCCAGAGCACGACGCTCGGATGGTTGCGGTCGCGCAGCACCATCGCGCCGAGGTCCGCCTTCCACCAGTCATCGTACCACTGCTCATAGTAGCCACTCTTCCACTTGTCGAAGGATTCGTCGATCACCAGCATCCCGAGGCGGTCGCAGGCATCCAGGAACTCCCGCGCAGGCGGGTTGTGGCTGCAGCGGATGGCGTTGAAGCCGGTGTCCTTCATCAGGGCGACGCGGCGCTCGTGGGCACGGTCCGGGATGGCGGCGCCCAGCGAGCCGGCATCCTGGTGGATGTCCCCGCCTTTCATCTTGACGCTGCGCCCGTTCAGGAAGAAGCCCTTGCCGGGATCGAAACGGATGTCCCGGATGCCGAACGGCGTCTCATAAGTATCCACGATCCGCCCGCCCCGGCGCACCGTGGACACCAGGGTATAGAGGTTCGGCGCATCCAGGTCCCAGAGCGCCGGGGCGGCCACCTGGAACTCCTGGTCCAGCACCTCCTGTCCGGAAGGGGCCAGGGCCGCACTGGCCGAAGCCTTGGCGACCACGCGCCCGGCGGGGTCCCGCAGTTCGCTGGCCAGCGTCACTTGCGCAGCTTTCGGCCCGTCATTCTGCAGCGTGGTCTGCACCCGCACCGTCGCGCCGGAGGCGCTGACCTGCGGCGTGGTCACATACGTGCCCCACAGGCCGATATGGACGGGGTCGGTCACATTCAGCCATACGTGACGGTAGATGCCGCTGCCAGAGTACCAGCGGGAGCTCGGACAGTCGGTGTGGTCAACCTTGACGGCCACGATATTCTCCTTTCCGGGAAGCAGGTAATCCGTTATGTCATAAGCAAATGCAGTATAACCATAGGGATGGAAGCCCACCTCCCGGCCGTTGACATACACGGTGGCACGGTGGTAGACACCGTCGAACTCCAGGCCGACCCGGCGGCCCTTCCAGCCCGTCGGGACGGTGAAGGTCTTGCGGTACCAGCCCAATCCCCCCTGCATGAATCCCATCGCGGGCTTGCCGCCCTCCTGCGGGGTCAGGTACGGAAGCCCGAGGCTCCAGTCGTGGGGCAGCTGGACGCTCTCCCAGGCGGCATCGTCGAAACCCGGTGCCTCCGCCCCTTCCGGCGTCGAGAGGGTGAATTTCCAGTCAAAGTCAAACAGTTGGTGCAGGCGCTCCGCGCCGATTGCCGTCCCACAGAACAGGAAGGCCGTCAGGAACAGGATGGTTCGTTTCATACTCAAAGATAACCATTCGGGCGCAAAAAACAAAATCCCACCCCGGGCGTTTGCCAGTGTCAGGAATTCTTGCTAAATTTATCGTTTGGAAAAAATAGAACCGTAATTATTGTTGCAATGAAGAAAATTGACGTCGTGCTCGGGCTCCAGTGGGGCGACGAAGGCAAAGGAAAGGTGGTCGATGTCCTGACCCCCGGATACAAAGTGATCGCACGCTTCCAGGGCGGCCCGAACGCCGGGCATTCCCTGGTCTTCGACGGTGACGGATTCGTGCTCCACACCGTCCCCTCCGGCATATTCCGCCAGGATTCCGTCAACGTGATCGGCAACGGCGTGGTGATCGACCCCGTGATCCTTATGGACGAGATCCGCGCCATCGAGCAGAAAGCCGGCGACATCACCGCCAAGCTCCTGATCTCCAAGCGCGCGCACCTCATCCTCCCCACGCACCGGATGCTCGACGCCGCCAGCGAAGCCGCCAAGGGCAAGTCCAAGATCGGCTCCACCCTCAAGGGCATCGGCCCGACCTATATGGACAAGACCGGCCGCAACGGCCTGCGCATCGGAGACATCCTCTCCCCCGAGTTCCAGGCCCGTTACGATGCGCTCAAGCAGAAGCATTTCGGACTCCTGGCGCAGTATGACTTCGAATACGACATCACCGAATACGAGAAGCAGTGGATGCAGGCCGTCGACGCTCTCAAGCGTTTCCGCTTCATCGAGAGCGAACTCGTCGTCAACAAATACCTGCAGGACGACGTCCCCGTGCTCGCCGAGGGCGCCCAGGGCTCGATGCTGGACATCGACTTCGGCACGTACCCGTTCGTGACCTCCTCCAACACGATGGCCGCCGGCGTGTGCACCGGCCTCGGTGTCGCCCCCAACCGCGTAGGCAAGGTGATGGGCATCTTCAAGGCCTACTGCACGCGCGTGGGCAGCGGTCCCTTCCCGACCGAGCTCTTCGACGAGACCGGCGAGAACCTCCGCCAGATCGGCCACGAATTCGGCGCCACCACGGGCCGCCCCCGCCGCTGCGGCTGGCTGGACCTCGTGGCCCTCAAGTACGCCGTGATGATGAACGGCGTGAGCGAGCTCATCATGATGAAGGCCGACGTGCTCAACTGCTTCAAGACCATCAAGGTCTGCACCGCGTACGAGATCGGCGGCAAGCAGGTGGACTATTTCCCCTTCGAGAGCGGGGAGCAGGTAACTCCGGTCTACAAGGAATTCCCGGGCTGGGACTGCGACATCTGCGGCGTACGCGACTACGGCGCCTTCCCGAAGGAGTTCAAGGACTACGTCTCTTTCATCGAAGAGCAGACCGGCTGTCCGGTCAAGATCATCTCCGTCGGTCCCGACCGCAGTGAGATCGTCCTCCGCTAAGGGCAACGGCCCGGAACGGACCGCCCCCGGAAAGCTGTTCCCGTAAAGGGACCTTCAGCTTTCCGGGGGCGGCCGCCGTTCCAGTCGGCAGATATTGACTACAGAAGAACCTGGACAGGCATCTCCCGGAACGTCTGGGCTACGATCAAATTCTGAACTTTAGTGGTAGTATACTGGCCAAGCAGGGTCTCGCCGTCATAAACCTCAACCGTAAAGCCACCAAACAGGGCGCCCTCGGGAAGGATGAAGGTAAAGTCCGTATCGGAATTGTCCGTAACCTCCAGCTTGGTGGTGCTCTTCAGCGTGATAACATTGCTCTCACCATAGAATAAATAAGACATGCCGTTTTTGGAGTAAGCCAATTTGCCAGCCACCGGTTCATTTGCGATGAGGACTACCTTGTCGACCTGCCTGGTCTCTCCTTCAGGGGCCCGGAACGACACATTCAGGAAGCCGGCATTGCTTAGGAATTTGAAGGACTTCCCCTCGTTAAAACCAACCATGGGATAAGTGTCGGTGGCAAAACTGAAGCCGGGCACATATTCTTGTTCGGCCGGAATTGTCAACTTGACATATTCTCCATCGACAACGGCATTCGGATAGAAAGCGACATAGTCCGCAGCTTCGAGATCGGCGAGGAAAGCTACCTTCTCCGGACTATCAGCGACGAAAGTGGCCGTCGTTCCTTCGCTGGAACTGACCGTAAAATCGAAGGAAGCGGATTCCTCGTCAAGAACCTTGATCTGATCGCCTTCGTCCCAGACCAGCGAGAACTTCACAGCGTGGGTTTTGGTACCAGCCTCAAGCTGGGCGATGGTAGCCGTGAAACCCGTCACTTTCGGGGCATCGACTTTCTTGCAGGCAGTGAGGGCAAGAGCTGCAAAGGCACACAGGCCTATATAACTGACAACTGTTTTCATCACCATTCTCCGTTTTGACGATTAAACTCCATTCCTGTACCGTTGAATTCCGAGGCACAAACGATGCCTCGAGGTTCCATTACAATCACCTCCGTTCTAGGGGGCTCATACGTTTTTGTTTGTTCCATACTCTATTTGTTTGAAATTTAAGTAATTGCAACCTATTACAGGATGCCGACCCGCTTGAAGATGAAGTCGACGTTCTTGAAGTAGTAGTCGAGGGTGAAGCAGGCTTCGAGCTCTCCGGCGGAGAGCAGCCCCATCACCTTCTCGCTGCCTTTCAGCAAGGTTTGGTAGTCGAGGCCCTCCGACCAGGCCTTCATCGCGATGGGCTGGACGGTGTCGTAGGCTTCCTCGCGGGAGAGGCCCTTGCCGATCAGCGCGTTCATCACGCGCTGGGCGAAGATGACGCCGTTGGTGCGCCAGATGTTCTTGATCATATTCTCCGGATACACCGTCAGGTTCTCCAGGATGCCCCGGAAGCGGTTCAGCATATAGTCCAGCAACTCCGTGGCATCCGGGAGGATGATGCGCTCCGTGGAGGAGTGGGAGATGTCGCGCTCGTGCCAGAGGGCGACGTTCTCGCAGGAAGCGGACATGTAGCCGCGCATCACGCGGGCGCAGCCGCAGATGTTCTCGCTGCTGATCGGGTTGCGCTTATGGGGCATCGCGCTGGAGCCCTTCTGGCCCTTGCGGAAGGCTTCTTCGGCCTCACGGACCTCGGTGCGCTGGAGGTTGCGCACCTCGAAGGCCATCTGCTCCAGGGTGGAGGCGATGACGGCGAGCGTGGCGATGTAGAAGGCGTGGCGGTCGCGCTGGAGCACCTGCGTGGAGATGTCGGCGGAGTGGATACCGAGCTTGTCGCAGACGTAGTCCTGGATGAAGGGCGGGATGTTGGCGAAATTGCCCACGGCGCCGCTCATCTTGCCGGCTTCGACCCCGGCGGAAGCGTATTTGAAGCGGTCGATGTTACGCTTCATCTCCTCATACCAGAGGGCCCACTTGAGGCCGAAACTGGTGATGTCGGCGTGGATGCCGTGGGTGCGGCCGATGCAGGGGGTGTCCTTGAATTCGACTGCGCGCTTCCTGAGCACGGCGAGGAAGTCCTCCAGGTCCTTGAGCAGGATGGCGTCGGCCTGCTTGAGCAGGTAGCCGTTGGCGGTGTCGACCACGTCGGTGGAGGTGAGGCCGTAGTGGACCCACTTGCGCTCCGGGCCGAGGCTTTCGCTGACGGCGCGCGTGAAGGCCACCACGTCGTGGCGGGTCTGTTCCTCGATCTCCTGAATGCGCTTCACCTCGAAACGCGCGTTCGCGCGGATCTTGTCCACGTCCTCCGCCGGGATGACGCCCAGCTCGCTCCAGGCCTCGCAGGAGAGGATCTCAACCTGCAGGTACGCATTGAACTTGTTCTCTTCGGTCCAGACGTCCCGCATCACCTTGCGGGAATAACGCTCAATCATATTTACTGCTTTTGGCTTGCTGCCCGCCGGACAGCGGAGCGGAAATTGGTTTTTCGGCAAACCTGTCCGAAAAATAATTTCCGTCCGCCCGTCTGGAAGACTCCGGCGGGCAGCAAATGGTTACTTATTAAGGAAAGTATTGATATTCCGCTCGATGCGGGCGGCAGCATCCTCCCCGGAGGCGGGGACGAACTTCTCGCCGGTGATGTGCTCGTAGAGTTCGACATAGCGGTCGGTGATGCCAGCCACCACCTCGTCGGTCATCTCGGGGACCTGCTGACCGGCCTGGCCCTGGAAGCCGCCGGCCATCAGCCACTCGCGCACGAACTCCTTGGAGAGCTGCTTCTGGCGCTCGCCCTTGGCGAGGCGCTCCTCGTACCCTTCTGCGTAGAAATAGCGGGAGGAGTCGGGCGTGTGGATCTCGTCCATCAGGATGATCCGACCGTCGCGCTTGCCGAATTCGTATTTGGTGTCCACCAGGATCAGGCCCTTGCCGGCCGCGATCTCCGTCCCGCGGGCGAAGAGGGCGCGGGTGTACCGCTCGAGCTGCTCGTAGTCCTCGCGGGACACGATGCCCTGGGCGATGATCTCCTCCTTGCTGATGTCCTCGTCGTGGCCCTCGGCGGCCTTGGTGGTGGGCGTGATGATGGGCTCGGGGAAACGCTGGTTCTCCACCATCCCCTCCGGCAGGGCGACGCCGCAGAGGCTGCGTTTGCCGGCCTTGTACTCGCGCCAGGCGTGGCCCGTCAGGTAGCCGCGGATGACCATCTCGACCTTGAAGGGCTCGCAGCGCCAGCCGATCGTGGCCATCGGATCCACCTCGGCCACCTTCCAGTTCGGCAGGATGTCCGCCGTGGCATCGAGGAACTTCGAAGCGATCTGGTTGAGCACCTGCCCCTTGTACGGGATGCCCTTGGGGAGCACCACGTCGAAGGCGGAGATGCGGTCGGTGGCGACCATCACGAGATAATCGGAGCCGATGCTGTAGACATCACGGACCTTGCCGGTATATTTGGCGACCTGTCCGGGGAAATGGAAATCTGTACTGAGGATAGCTTTCATAACGCTTGTAGGATTGTGGGCACGAAGTTACGAAATGTTTTGCATTTCTCTCGGTTTGACCATAAATTTGTCAAGGCAAAAAAGAGGAAAGATGATTCGCGAAGAAACGGTATTCGGACCCATCCACAGCCGCCGGCTGGGGTCCTCGCTCGGCATCAACCTGCTGCCGCGCCACGGCAAGCTCTGCACCTTCGACTGCATCTACTGCGAATGCGGGTGGAATGCCGACGGGCGCGACGACCAGGTCCTGCCCACGGCCGCCGAGGTCCGCTCCGCCCTGGAGGACAAACTGGCGGCCTGCCTGCTGGACGGCACGCCCATCGACTCCATCACCTTCTCGGGCGACGGCGAGCCGACCCTCAACCCGGAGTTTCCCCGGATCATCGACGACACGCTCCGGCTCCGCGACGCCTACTACCCCGCCGCCAAGGTCTCCGTCCTGTCCAACGCCTCGCGCGTGCACGTCCCCGAGATCGCCGCGGCGCTCGCGCGGGTGGACAATCCCATCCTCAAGATCGACGCCCCCACCGACGGGCTGGTCGCCAGGATCGACCGCCCGGCCCCCGGATACCGCCTGGAGCGGGTCCTGGAGGCCCTGCGTGGCTTCAAGGGGGATTTCGTCCTGCAGACGATGTTCCTGCGCAGCCCGGATTTCGACTCCTCCCGTCCCGAGGTGCTCGAAGGCTGGATGGACATCGTCCGGGACCTGCGTCCCCGCAAGGTGATGGTCTACACCATCGACCGCCCGACCCCGGCACAGGGGCTGGAGAAATTCACGGCCGCGCAGATGCGCGCCCTCGTACAGCCCCTGATCGACGAGGGCTTCGACATCGACATCAAGGGCTGAAGCCCGGGCGGTGGCGGATAATCCGGATTTTTTTGCTTACTTTGTATAGCTAGTCCGAATTGTCATTTGACCGCATAATGAAACGATTCTCTCTTCTCCTGACGGCAGCCGCTCTCCTCTGGGGCGGCGTCTGTGCCGCCCAGACGGGTGTCCTCGACCCGGACGCCCGCTATCGCGAACTTCCGCCGCTCACCGGCAGGATGGTCCTGGCCAACCAGTACACCGTCCTCCAGCCAGCCGCGCCGATGCCGGCCCCGCAGGGCCAGCAGCCGCAGCAGGCCCCCCGCCGCCAGCGCTACTACCCCGTCGACTCCGACAGTCTCAAGGTGGACGCCGCCATCGACAGCGTCAACACCGCCCGCAGCGAGCGCCCCGTCGCCGGCACGCGCCGCAAGGGGAACAATCCCATCCTCTTCCTGGTCGGTGATTCCACGATGCGCACCGAGGTGGCCGGCAACGGCGACAACGGCCAGTGGGGCTGGGGCTATTTCCTCCCGAATTATTTCGACGCCGACAGGATCAGCGTCGAGAACCACGCCCTGGGCGGCGAGAGCACGCGCAGCTGGTTCAAGAACTGGCTCTTCCCGATGCTGCGTGCCGTGCGGCCCGGCGACTGGGTGATCATCCAGCTCGGCCACAACGACCAGTACGGCGGCCGCGAGATGAACAGCGGCCGCTACCGCGGGATCCTCCCCGGCACCGGCAAAGAGTTCACGGAAGTGATCCTGCCCGGCAACGGCACCCGCGAGCGGGTCTACACCTATGGCGAATACCTGCGGATCTACATCGACGAGATCCGCGCCAAGGGCGCTCACCCGCTGCTGCTCTCCCTGACCTCCCGGAGCGGGCGCGGAGAGGACGGCCGGATCAACCCCGACCGCAACACCGAGGTGATCCGCACGATCGCGCAGGAGAAGGGCGTCCCCTTCATCGACTTCAACGCCGCCATCCGCCACAAGTTCGACGACGTGTTCGACCCGCGCAAGGTCGACTACCTCTTCTTCAGCGACGGCATCCACCCCAGCACTTTCGGGGCTGTGATCAATGCCGAGACCTTCGTCGAGGAGCTGCGCAAGCGCCCCGACATCGGCCTGTCCGCCTTCCTGCTGCCCGAGAAGCATTATGAGAGCGCCGTCCGCAAGGCCGGCAAGCCGGTCGTGTTCCTGTTCGGCGACAATCCCGACGGGGCGAAGGCCTTCGCCCAGGCCGTCCCGCGCAGCAAGGGCACGGTGGACAACCGGGCGCAGGCCGGCGTCAGCGCCCGCACGTACCTGCGCGACGGCTACTGGAACCGGATCTACGGCGCCCTGCAGCCCGGAGACTATGTCCTGATCCGCTTCCACCGGGACGACAAGCCCCTCAACACCGGCGTCTCCAAGGGCGAGCGGCCCGGCAACGACGACGAGAAAGTGGTGGCTACGCGCGAGGCGGACGGCATCAACGAAGCCGTCTACTCCTTCGGCTGGTACCTGCGCAAATACTGCCTGGACGCCCGCGAGAAGGGCGCCGTGCCCGTGATCCTCGGCGACGGTCCGGAAGACAGCCGCACCTGGGCCCGGGAAGCCGCCCGTCAGGTCGGCGCCGCCTACGCCGACACCCCCCGTGAACTCAAGAAGATCCTGAAATAACAAGCAAGATATGAAACGAATGGCAGTCACTTTCCTCGCTGCGCTGGGCGTCTGGGGCGCCTCCGCGCAGGAACTCGGGCCGGAGATCTGGACGGACCGGAGCCGCCCGGCGGTCAACAAGGAATACCCCCACGCAGATTATATGCTCTACGGCAGCCGCGACGGCGCCCTGCAGGGAGACTACAGCGCCTCGGGATATTTCCAGTCCCTGAACGGGACCTGGAATTTCCTCTGGGCGGACGACTACCGGAAGCTCCCGAAGGGCTTCGCCGAGCCGGATTTCGACGATTCCTCCTGGGACCGGATCGCCGTCCCGTCCAACTGGGAATTCCAGGGCTACGGCATCCCGATCTACATCAACTCCCCGTTCGAGTGGTCGCCCGACAGCGGCGGCAAGGAGCCGACCTTCCCGGATGTCGTGCCCGGCGGGCTCTACCGCGTCAAGTTCACGGTCCCGTCGCACTGGCGGGGCCAGCAGGTATTCGTCCAGTTCGGGGGCGTCAAGTCCGGCTTCGTGCTGTACCTCAACGGCCGGCAGGTGGGTTACTCCGAGGACTCCAAGAACCCTGCGGAATTCAACCTGACGCCGTACCTGCGGGACGGCGAGAATGTCCTGGCGATGGAAGTACACCGCTGGAGTTCAGGAAGTTACTATGAGTGCCAGGACTTCTGGCGCATCAGCGGCATCGAGCGGGACGTCTACCTGACGGCCCGTCCGGCGGTGCTGATCCGCGACCTGGTCATCACCTCGCCGCTGAGCGCGGACTTCCGCGACGGCGTGCTGGACTTCGGCGTCAAGCTCGCCGCGCCCGGCGCCAAGGGCGGCAAGGTATCCCTGGCCCTGAGCCTGCTCGGCCCGGACGGCGCCGAGATCTGGAGCGAGACCAAGTCCGCGACCGTGGCGCCCGCCAAGGCCCTCACGGACGGTCAGGTGGTCAGCTTCCACCACGTCGTCAAGGACGTGAAGGCCTGGAGCGCTGAGAAACCGGTCCTCTACACCGCCCTGCTCGCCCTCACCGGCGAAGACGGCGACACGGAATACACGTCCGCCAAGGTCGGCTTCCGCACGGCCTGCGTGAAGGGCACCGATTTCCTGGTCAACGGCCAGCGCGTGATGATCAAGGGCGTCAACATCCACGAACACGCCCCGTACACCGGCCACGTCGTGTCCGAGGAGCTGATGCGCCGCGACTTCGAGCTGATGAAGCAGCACAACATCAACGCGATCCGCACCAGCCACTACCCGCAGCAGCGCCGTTTCTACGAGCTCTGCGACGAATACGGTTTCTACGTCTGCAGCGAGGCCAACGTGGAGAGCCACGGCTGGCGCGGCGTCGCGCGGGACGCGAGCTTCTACCCCACCCAGCTCGAGCGCGAGCTCGGGATGTACGAGCGCACCAAGAACCACGCCTGCGTGGTCATCTTTTCGCTGGGCAACGAAGCCGGCTTCGGCACCAACTTCGAGGAGGCCTACAAAGCCCTGAAAGCCAAGGAGAAGATGCGTCCGGTGGTGTTCGGGGACGCCGGCAGCGGTCCCTACACCGACATCATCTGGCCGATGTACCCTTCGGAGTCGAGCCTGCGCTCCACCGACGCCCGTAAGCTCGACAAACCTTATATCAACTGTGAATACGCCCACGCGATGGGCAACAGCACCGGAGACCTGGTGGACCTCTGGGAGGTCTACTACAAGGCCAAACAGCTCCAGGGCGGCTTCATCTGGGACTGGGTGGACCAGGGCGAGTGGGTCGACCGTGACGGCGGTTTCTGGGCCTACGGCGGCGACTTCGGCGACAAGACCCCTTCCGACGGCAACTTCAACAGCAACGGCCTCGTGAGCCCCGACCGCACCCCGCACCCGGGGATGAGCGAAGTCCGGAAAGTCTACCAGAACATCAAGTTCGACCGCGTGGGCGACAATGCCACGGGCAGCGTGGTCGTCGAGGCGACCAACCGCTTCTTCTTCACCAACCTGGACGAGTTCGACTTCTCCTACACCGTCGAAGTCGACGGCTCGAGCGTCAAGAGCGGCACCCTGCCCCAGGTCCAGGCGGCCCCCGGCCAGAAAGCCAGTTTCATGCTGGAGGTTCCCGCTCCGGCGGGCGGCAACGGGCTCTGTACGGTCCAGATTGACGCCCGGACCCGCGAGGCCTCCCTCGGAATCCCGAAAGGCCACGTAGTAGCCACCGAGCAGTTCATCCTGTCGGAAGGTACCAATGCACCCTACTCCCAGCCGGGCGGCAAGTTCAAGGTCAAGGAGAACGACCGGCAGATCGACCTGTCCGCGAACCGGGTCAGCCTGACTTTCGACAAGCGCAGCGGCGCCATCTCCAGCTACAAGGTGAACGGCAAGGAATACATCCAGGGCGGCTTCGGTTTCCGGCCCAACTACTGGCGCGGGCCGACCGACAACGACTACGGCAACAAACTTCCCACGCGCGCCGCGAACTGGAAAGAATACTCCCAGAATCCCGAGGTCCTTTCCGCGGAAGCCCGCGTGACCGATGAAGGCCTGGCAGAACTCACGGTCGCCTATGGTTCCGGAAGCTTTGTCCGTTACCTCCTCGGCGCGGATGGCTCGCTCAAGGTGACGGCGCTCTATCTGAAGAAGGTCGAACCCTTCGTCCCTGCCCGTGTGTTGGACGGACCCGGCATGAAATATGACCCGGATGCCGACCCGGAACAGGTGAAGCGCGAGAGGGAGCAGTTCAACGCCTGGGTGAGCGCACTCCAGGAACGGGAACGCGCCGACTACAATGCCAACAAGCTCAATATGCCCCGCTTCGGCCTGCGCCTGCGCCTGCCCGCCGCCTATCACAACGTGACCTATCTGGGACGCGGCCCCGGTGAGAACTACTGGGACCGCAAGGCCGGCTCCCCGCTCGGCCTCTACCGGACCACGGCTGAGGATATGTACTTCCCGTATGTCCGTCCGCAGGAGAACGGCCACCGCACGGACGTGCGGCAGCTCTCCCTGACCGACGACAAGGGCAACGGGCTCGTCATCTTCGCCGACGGGACGCTGGAGTTCAACGCCCTGCGCAATTCCGTCGAGGACTTCGACTCCGCGGAGAGCTCGCATCCCGTCCAGATCAACTACTACGACAACCACGACGTTGATGTGACGGGGGGCCGCAAGCAGACCCACATCAACGACATCGTCCCGCGCGATTTCGTGGAGCTCTGCCTGGACAAGACGATGATGGGTGTGGGCGGAGACAACTCCTGGGGTGCGCCGGTCAATCCCAAGTACCTCATCGACCTCACCCAGGAGCAGCGTTTCAGTTTCACCATCGTTCCGATGTCCGCCTTCCGGAAATAACGGGTTCCATACCATGAGACACAGCCATCTGATCTTGCTTATCGCACTGCTCCCGCTGGCCGCCTGCTGCGGCCGGCGGAGCGCAGTGGAACCGCTCCCCCTCGTCGGCTTGTCCTGCGGGCGGAGCGATTCCGGGGCCAACACCCTGGGTACCACTTATACCGACGCCATCCTGCGCGCCGGCGGCCTGCCGCTGGTCTTCCCGACCGTCTCCGACGAGACGGCGGCCCGGGAGCTGGTCGCGCGCGTGGACGGCGTCGTGTTCACCGGCGGGCCGGACTTCGATCCGGCCATCTACGGAGAGGACATCCTCAACGAGACGGTGGAGATCGACGCGGTCCGGGACCGCAGCGACCTGCTGCTCGCCCGCGCGGCCCTGGACTCCGGCAAGCCCATCCTGGCCATCTGCCGCGGCGGGCAACTGATGAACATCGCGCTCGGCGGGACGCTCTACCAGGACATCCCCTCGCAGGTGACGGATCCGGACACGCACGGGGGTGGAGCCGTCCACGCCATCGGGCTGGAGCCGGGCAGCACCCTGCGCCGCCTGTTCGGGGTCGACTCCCTGCAGGTCAACTCCTTCCACCACCAGGCCGTCAAGGACCCGGCTCCCGGGATCCGCATCGCGGCCCGGGCCCCGGACGGGCTGGTGGAAGCCTTCGAGACCGACCAGGTGCTCGCCGTGCAGTTCCATCCCGAGAAGATGGTACAGACAGACACGGCCTGGCTGCGGCTCTTCCGTCATTTCCTTGCACAGACCGAAACGACGCGCCGATGACTTTCACCCCCTGGACCCTGCTGGTTGATGTCGGCCTGGTCTCCGGCCTGCTGCTGCTCGGCAAGCTGGCGCGGGCCCGGGTGCGCTTCATCCAGAAGCTGTTCATCCCGCCCAGTCTGCTGGCCGGGCTGGCCGCCCTGGTCCTCGGGCCCAACGTGCTGGGCTGGCTCCCCCTGTCCGACCGGATGGGCACGTATGCCAGCATCTTGATTGCACTGGTATTCAGCGCCCTCCCCCTGACTTCCGGCAAGTCCGCCCGCGGAGGGGGCCGGATCGGGCGGATGTGGGCCTATTCCCAGGCCGGGATGCTGCTGCAATGGGCCCTGGGCGGGCTGCTGGGCTGGTTCGTCCTCTCCCGCATCTGGGACATCGACCCGGCCTGCGGCCTGGCGATGCCCGCCGGCTTCTGCGGCGGGCACGGCACGGCCGCGGCCCTGGGCGAGGCTTTCTCCCGCTACGGGGCCGGGGACATCCAGACCCTCGCGATGACCGCCGCCACCGTGGGCATCATCGCCTCGGTGGTCGTGGGGCTATGGGCCACGCGCGAGGGCGCGGAGCGCGGCCATACCGCCTACCTGTCGCGTTTCGCGGACCTGCCGCCCGAGTTGCGCTCGGGGATCCTGCCCGCCGAGCGGCGTGTCAGCATGGGCACGGCCGCCTTCTCCGCCATCTCGCTGGACTCGATGACCTTCAACGTCGGCGTCGTGGCTCTCATCGCCCTGGCCGGATACGGCATCAGCCAGGGCATCGCTGCGCTATGGCCCGCCTTGATGCTGCCGGTATTCAGCTGCGCTTTCCTCGCCGGCATCCTCATCCGCGCCCTGCTGCGCAGGACCAAGGCCGACGCCTACCTGTCCAAACCGATCCTCGGGCACCTCAGCGGGGCCTTCACGGACTATCTGGTGGCCTTCGGCGTGGCTTCCATCAAGCTGGAGGTGGTCTGGCGCTATCTCGTCCCGCTGCTGATCCTGCTGGCGGTCGGGCTCGTCGCGACCTTCCTGTACGTCTTCCTGTTCGGCCGGCGCTTCCACCAGTCCGCCTGGTTCGAGAAATCCATCTTCACCTGGGGCTGGTTCACGGGCACGATGGCAATGGGCATCGCCCTGCTGCGCATCACGGATCCCGACTCGAAGAGCGGCACGCTGGACGACTACGCCTACGCGTACCTCTATATAGCTCCCGTCGAGATCGCCCTCGTCACCTTCGCTCCCTTGCTCTTCGTGCAGGGGCTGGGCGGCTGGTTCGCCATTGCCTGCGCCCTCGCGGGCTGCGCCATCCTGC
This sequence comes from Bacteroidales bacterium, assembly GCA_017428725.1. Taxonomy (GTDB): domain Bacteria; phylum Bacteroidota; class Bacteroidia; order Bacteroidales; family UBA932; genus Cryptobacteroides. The sequence continues at coordinate 151,465 of JAFRQH010000010.1, forward strand.
TGCTCTCCCGCCGCCGCGGCTGGCTCTCCTAGCCCCCCGGAATGCTGCTCGCAGGCTGGTGTGCCGTTCTTGACAGCTCGCAGTCAGACCCCCGGAAACACAAGAACAGCACTTGCACTTGTCCACCCCAAGTTACGGGGTGCACCAGAGGTAGATTCCCACCCCGAATGCCAAGATTCTTCGAAGTGGGGTGAGAATCGCGGTCCTACGCACCCTGATTGCCGGAAAACCGACGGACGGGGTGAGAATGTGGCCCTAGCGCACCCCGACTGAAAGCAAAGGGAAGGAGTGGTGTACCGGAATGCGTATGCGAGACAGGCAGGGTCCTTTGAGGAGCATTTTGCCCGGGCAGGGCCGCAGTCAGCAGCGCGTGACGAAGTCCGCGATGCGTGGTGGCGCGTGCGACGAAAAGGATCCCTGCCTGCGAGCAGCATTCCGGACAATTTGGAGGAAAAAGTTTTTTTTGAATTTTCAGCAAAAATATATTGTTTTTCGATAAATATTTATATATTTGCAGAAACAAAACCTGATTTGACTTATGACAGAATGGTGGACCTCCCTTGAGCCTGCGATGAAAGTCCTCTGGGCCGTGACCCTCTCGGCCTCCCTGGTCTTCGTCATCCAGACCGTGATGACCTTCCTCGGCGCAGCCGGGGACAGCGATTTCGACATCAACTCCGACTTCGACACCGATGCCCCCGGAGACATCTCCGACGGCTCCGTGGACGCCGGCGGACACGATGCCGCCGGCCACGACACCGGCCACGCCGGCGGCGGGATGAACCTGCTGACCTTCCGCAACCTCGTCAACTTCCTGCTCGGCTTCGGCTGGACGGCCATCCTCCTGCAAGGCACCGTCCCGTCCGTGTCCCTGCGCCTGCTGATCGCCACGCTTGTGGGCGTGGCGCTGGTCGCCCTCGTGATGCTGCTCTTCAAGTGGCTCACCGGGATGCAGGAATCCGGCAACATCAACGTCTACAAATCCGCCGTGGACTGCCAGGGCACGGTCTACCTGACCATCCCCGGCGAACGCGCCGGCGAAGGCAAGGTACAGATCACCATCAACAACGCCGTACGCGAGTACGCCGCCCTCACGGACGGCCCCACCCTCAAGACCGGCACCCGCATCCGCGTGGTGGAAGTGATCAGCGCCACCACCCTGCTCGTCGAAGAACTGAATTCAATCATTATCTAATAATCAATCCTTTACGAATATGGAACTCTATCTCATCCTCATCATCGTGGGCGTGCTCTTCGTGACCTTCACGGCCATCCTCGCCCGCTACAAACGCTGCCCCTCCGACAAGGTGCTCGTCATCTACGGCAAGACCGGCCGGGACGCCTCCGCCAAGTGCATCCACGGCGGCGCCGCCTTCATCTGGCCCGTATTCCAGAGCTACCAGTTCCTGGACCTCAACCCGATCAGCATCGAGTGCAACCTCACCAACGCCCTCTCGAAGCAGAACATCCGCGTGGATGTGCCCTGCCGCTTCACCGTAGGTATCTCCACGGAGCCGGATGTGATGACCAACGCCGCCGAGCGCCTGCTCGGACTCTCCCAGGATGAGATCCGGGGCATCGCCACGGACATCCTCTTCGGCCAGCTGCGTCTGGTGATCGCCACGATGGACATCGAGGAGATCAACGCCGACCGCGACAAGTTCCTCGCCGCCGTGAGCCAGAACGTCGAGGCGGAGCTCCGCAAGATCGGTCTGAAACTCATCAACGTCAACGTCACCGACATCCGTGACGAGTCCGGTTACATCGAGGCCCTCGGCAAGGAAGCCGCCGCCAAGGCCATCAACGACGCCAAGAAGAGCGTGGCCGAGCAGAACCGTTACGGTGAGATCGGTAAGGCCGAGGCCGACCGGGACAAGGACATCCGGATCGCCGAGACCAACCGCGACACCCGTATCAACACCGCCCTCGCCAATGCCAAGGCCGTAGAGGGCGAGAACAGCTCCAAGATTGCCATCGCCCAGTCCGACGCCGCCCGCCGCGAGAAGCAGGCGGAGGCCGAGCGCCTGGCCGTCGCGGCCGAGAAGGTGCAGGCCGCCAAGGCCCTCGAGGAGGCCTACAAGAGCGAGCGTGACGCCGAAATCGCCCGTGCCGAGCGTGAGAAGGCCACCCAGCAGGCCAACGTGGTCGTGGCCGCCCAGATCGAGAAAGAGAAACTCATCATCGAAGCCGAGGCCGAAGCCGAGCGCGCCCGCCGGCTGGCCAAGGGCGAGGCCGACGCCATCTTCGCCAAGATGGACGCCCAGGCCCGCGGTACCCTCGAGATCCTCGCCAAGCAGGCCGAGGGCTTCGGCCAGCTCGTGGCTGCCGCCGGCGGCGACGCCCAGCAGGCCATCACGATGCTCATCACCGACAAGCTGCCCGAACTCGTCAAGACGCAGGTCGAGGCCGTCAAGGGCATCAACATCGACAAGGTCACCGTCTGGGACGGCGGCAAATCCGAGAACGGCAAGACCGCCACGGCCAACTTCGTGTCCGGCCTGATGGGCTCCGTCCCTCCGCTCGAGGACCTGCTCAAGATGGCCGGAATGAGCCTGCCCAACTACCTGAAGGGCCAGCCCGCACAGGCCGAGGAACCCAAACCGGAGGAGTAGCGGTATGATCGTCATCAATGTAGATGTGATGCTCGCCCGGAGGAAGATGTCCTCCGGGGAACTCGCCCAGCGCGTGGGGATCACAGCTGCAAACCTCTCGATCCTCAAGACCGGCAAAGCCAAGGCCATCCGCTTCTCCACGCTCGAAGCCCTCTGTCAGGCCCTGGACTGCCAGCCCGGCGACCTGCTCGAATACCGTCCGGAATAATCATTCCGCCCTTGAATGAAGCCGGTGTACGACGCGTACCCCGGCTTTTTTTATTATCTTTGCGCCGAAGTCTGCGGCGTGTTGCTTTTTGCAACCATAAAGGGGAATCCGGTGAGAACCCGGAACTGTGCCCGCAACGGTAATATTTCCATAGAGTCCGAATACCTGCCACAGACGATGTTGATACCGGAGGCCCGGGGTCAGGCCGCCCTAGCGACGCTTAATTATGTTCTTATCTTCCCTCTTGTTTGCGGCGGGTCTGCTGGTGGCAGAGACGCCGGACACCCTGCAGGCCGTGACCATCGTGGCCGACAAAGGTGTCGTCGTGTCCCGTACGGACACCATTCCTGTACACAGATATGCCACGGTCTCGGATGCGCTCCTGCGCTTCCCGGGCCTGGGGCTGAGCGACTACGGCGGGCTCGCCGGCCTGAAGGGCGTGAGCCTGCGCGGCCTGGGCACCGCCCACACCGACATCTACCTGGACGGCGTGCGGGTCAGTAATTTCCAGAGCGGCCAGAACGACCTCGGGATGCTCCCGCTCGAGACCCTGGGCAGCGCCGTGGTGGACTACGCCCAGAACAGCATGTCCTTCCGGACGGCCCGGCCGGTCTTCGGAGACAGCCCGTTCGCGGGGCGCGTGGGCCTGCAGGCCGGCTCGTTCGGCACCTGGATGCCCTCCGTGCGTTTCGACGTGAAGGCCACCGAGCGGGTGGCGGTCAGCGCCCACGCCGCCGGGGTCCTCACCAAGGGCGATTTCCCCTACGGCCAGGGCAGCGACCGGCGGACCGGCAACGACCTCCGGCAGCTGCGCGCCGGCTACGACGTCTTCGGTAGCCTGACGGGCGGCGAATGGCAGCTCAAATCCTACCTCAACGCCTCCGACCGCGGCACGCCCGGTTCCCTGAGCTGGCCCTCCGAGGACCGGCAGAAGGACAGGAATTTCGTGATGCAGGGACTCCTGCGCAAGGCCTTCTCGGACCGCTACACGCTGAATCTCAGCGCCAAGGGCGGCTGGGACGACATCTTCTACAAGAGCGCCTGGGGCGACAGCGACTACGCCTTCACCGACCTGCAGCTCAACTCCTCCCACACCTTCCGGCTCACGGACTGGTGGGGTTTGTCCCTGGCCGCCGACCTGGAGCGCGGTACGCTCAAGGCCACCTACTATGACGCGGCCCGCACCGCCGCCGTAGCGGCCCTGGCCACGGCCCTCCGTTTCGAGCGCTTCAAGGCCGACCTGGCCGTGCAGTACAACGGCACCTTCGACAAAGGCGCCGCGACGCTGCACAGCGTCTCCCCGTCCCTGGACCTGCGCCTCACCCTCTTCGAGGGCTTCGACCTCGTGGCCTTCGGCCGCCGCGCCTTCCGCGCCCCGACATTCAACGAACTCTATTACCCGGGCTACGGCAACAAGGACCTCAAGCCCGAAGATGCCTGGCTGACGGACATCGGCATCGACTGGCACGTCGGGAGCGGCGCCGGCTGGGCCTTCGGCGCCAAGGCGGACTTCTTCTACAACTCGCTCAAGGACAAGATCATCTCCGCCCCGTCGGCGGCCGATCCTTACCTCTGGCTGCCCTACAACGTGGGCAAGGTGCTCGCCAAGGGGGCTGACGCAGCCCTGTCGCTGCGCTACGGGGGCGAGCGCGTGAGCGGCGGCCTGTCGGCCCGCTACGCGTGGCAGTCCGCCCTGGACAAGACGCCGGGCAGCGCCACCCTCGGCCAACAGATCCCCTATGTGGCCCGCCACACGGCCGTGCTCGCCGCCGACGTCGCGGCGGCCGGCTGGCGCCTGGACGCCGTATGGAACTGGCGCGGCGGGCGCTTCGACGCCTCCGGGCAGATGCCCGACTGGAACACCCTCGACCTGACGGTGCGCAAGGGCTTCCGCCTGTGCAGCAGCAGCGAACTGGCTTTCTTCGTGACCGTCAGGGACCTGCTGGACTGTCGCTACGAACTGGTCCGCGACTACCCGATGCCGGGCCGCAGCGTGCTCGGCGGCCTCGAATTCAAATTCTAAAACCATGCTGCTGAGCCTGCTGTACGTTCTCCTGTCCGGGATCGCCCTGCCTGTCGGCGGCATCCAGATGCAATACCTGTGGCGCAACCAGCTCGGGGATGTCTATTCCCTCGGGCTGGGCAGCGCCGCCTGCCTGGGCGCCGCGGCGGCCACGATGACGGGCTGGTGCTCGCTGACCGTCGGATCCTTCATATGCACGCTGGTCTGCACGCTGGTCTGCTTCTTCGTGACCCTGAAGGTCTCCACGCAGAACCTGATCACCTTCGGCATCATCTTCGGCACCTTCATCGGCTCGCTGGGCACGATCGTGGTCACGAACGCGCCCACGGGCGACCTGCTCAAGCAGTACTACCTCTGGGGAGCGGCCAATTTCCACCTGGAGGGCGTGACCACGGGTGACATCCTGTTCTCGATCGCGCTCTTCGCGCTGGGTCTGGGCGCCGCGCTCGGCAGCCACAGGGACCTCACGCGCCACTTCAACGGGGAGATCGAGCTGCCCGCCTGGCGCAAGGCCGTGGCCCTGACGATGATCATGTTCCTGGTGACCTCGGCCGTGAGCATCTGCGGCACCATCGGGTTCATCTCCCTGGGCGTGCCGAATCTCAGCCGCATCATGTGCAAGAGCACGGACATCCGCAAGCACTACCTGCTCTCCAGCGCGATGGGAGTCGGGCTGCTGCTCATCACCTACCTGGTGGTGGAGTATGTGAATTTCGGGATCTACCTGCCGGTCAGCGCCACGATGGCACTCATCGCGCTGCCCCTGACCATCTTCCTGTTCACCAGGAAATAACAGGCATTCCGGGCTCGGCCCGGACGCTACTTGGACTTCTTCGCGGCCTGCTTGAGGCCCAGACGGATGTTCTCAATGACGGCCTTCGAGGACCAGGTGGCGCCGCTGACGGCGTCCAGCTGCACTTCGGAGGCCTCTTTGACCGTCTTGCCCTTCAACGCGGAGAAGATCGGGCTGTCCAGCACCTTCTGGAAATATTCCGGGGTCTCGTTGTTCTTCAGCGGCACGACCTTGTCTATCCGACCGTCCACGACATAGATCTCGACCGGCGTGGTGCCGGCGAAACCCAGCACGGACTTGCCGAGTTTCTCCGTATTGACGACGAATGATTTCGGATTTTTGGGCGCAGCCGAGGCATACAGGCAAATGGCTGCGAGAAACAGCAGGATAAGATTACGTTTCATGCCCGCAAAGATACGGAGATTCCTTCTCCCCTGCAATCCCCAGATGTGGTTATTCCGGCAGCAGGATCCCGCGCAGCTCCGCCACGCTCTCCGCGATCCGGTCCGCAGCCCGCAGCGACTCCTTGGGCCGGTTGCCCCAGGTCACGGCCACGCTGGGGATGCCTGCGGCGGCAGCCGTGGCGATGTCCGTCCCGGAATCCCCCACCAGCACCGTCTCCGCCGGTGCGGCCCCGGTCTGCGCCCAGATCTCCCGCACCCCGGCGGGGTCCGGCTTGAGCGGAAGGTCCGGCCGTCCGCCGCAGATGGCGGCGAAACGGATGTCCGGGAAGGTCCGGCGGACGAGCTTCAGCGTCCCCGCCTGGAATTTGTTGGACGCCACGGCGACCTGCACGCCGGCGGCGTTCAGCGCCGCGAGCAGCTCCGGCACGCCCGGATAGGGCCGGGAGTGCACGTCGATATGGTCGGTATAATACCGCAGGAAGACTTCCAGGAGGGCGTCCAGGAGCGTTTCGTCCGCGCGGAGCGCCTCCGGCATCGCCTTGCGGACCAGGTTGCGTACGCCGTGTCCCACCATCCCGCGATACTCCTCCAGGGTGTGCTGCGGCAGGCCCCGGCTGCGCAGTGCCTCGTTGACCGCAGCCCCCAGGTCCGCGAGCGTGTCGATGAGCGTCCCGTCCAGGTCGAAAATCACCAGTTTGCAGTTCATAGTGCAAAGATACACCCATTTTTGCTAACTTTGCCTTGTATGGACAAGCGCGAACGGGAGATCTTCAAGGTGACCGCGGCCGGCAGCGTCGTGAACGTGCTGCTGACCGCCTTCAAGTTCGTCGCCGGGATCGCCGGGCGCAGCGCCGCGATGACGGCCGACGCCATCCACTCCCTGTCGGACCTGGTGACCGACGCGCTGGTCCTGGTGTTCGTGCACATCGGCAGCAAGCCCGCCGACAAGGGCCACGAATACGGCCACGGCAAGTTCGAGACCATCGCCTCGGCGCTGATCGGGATGGCGCTGATGGCCGTGGCCGGCGGCATCTTCTTCAATGCGGCCGACAAGGTAATCGCTTATTTCCACGGGGACCCGCTGTCAACGCCCGGCCCGCTTGCCCTCTGGGCCGCCATCGTGTCCATCCTGCTGAAAGAGGGCATCTACCGCTACACGGCCTACAAGGGGCGCCGCCTGGACTCCCCCGCCCTGGAGGCCAATGCCTGGCACCACCGCAGCGACGCGCTCTCTTCGGTCGGTACGCTCGTCGGCATCGGCGGGGCCATCCTGCTGGGCGGACGCTGGGCCATCCTGGACCCGCTGGCCTCGGCCGCGGTGGCCTGTTTCCTCACCGCGATGGCGTGGCGGCTGCTCAAGGAGAGTTTCGACGAGTTGACGGAGGCTTCCCTGCCCCGCGAGGTGGAGAAGGAGATCCTGGACATCGTCGCCTCCTTCCCGGACGTCAGCGACCCGCACAACCTCCACACCCGGCGCATCGGCAACCGCTACGCCATCGAGATCCACATCCGGATGGAGGGCGACGTGTCCCTGCTCCAGGCCCATTCCCGGACCCACGACATCGAGCAGGCGGTCCGGGAGCGCTTCGGCCCCGACACCCACATCACCGTGCACGTAGAGCCCGTCAAACCCTTCCCGAAAGACTGACCGGGCCCACCCCTTCGATTTTTTTGGCAAATCCCTTGCAGGTTTCAAAAAAAGCAGTACCTTTGTAATCCCAAACGGGAAATGGGGTATTAGCTCAGTTGGTAGAGCGTTTGAATGGCATTCAAAAGGTCAGGAGTTCGATTCTCCTATGCTCCACAAAAATCCCTCTCAGATTAGTCTGAGGGGGATTTTTCGTATAGGATGTGACAAAAAGTGTAACAATCTAGTCACCGAAAAGCAAAGCACAGTCGTATATAGCCAGGCAGAGTCGCGAGTTATTATTTCTATAAATTATAGCATAACGGCTTTAGCCTTGGCAGTCAGAGACTAGTGCGTCAACCGATTCATCAGAATTGCGGCCTCCACTTCTTCGGGGGTAGGGTTGATTTTGAGGATGGTTCCATCCGGGCTGATGAGGAAACGACTGCCAGCGGCATTAGGGACACCGTACAATGTCCAGACTGCCTGATCTTCTCCCAGTGCGACCAGGTTCACCCAGGGATAGTCGTCCTGCGCCAGGGCCTTTCTCCATTCAGAGTCCTTGAATTCTCGCGCCGCGCCTACCACCGTGAAGCCATTGCCCTTGTACTTTTCATAAATCGGGACCAGGAGGCGGCTATTCGACCGGCAGGGACCGCACCAGGATGCCCAAAGATCCAACAATGCCACTTTCCCGTCAATCAAAGATGACAATGAGACCCGATTCCCTTCTGTATCGGGCAAGGAGAAATCCTGGTAAAGAGCACCTTCGTAAACCTTGGCTCCCTCGATGGCCGTCTTGGCCAAGTTGTGCACGTTGCACCCGGGAAAAAGATCCTTATACACCTCGTCATAGTGAGACAGCCAGAAACTGACATCGTGGTTGAGCCGGAGTGCATTTCTCATGGCCTCCGCCGCCAAGTAGAAGTTTGCCAGCGTGGGCTTTTCTTCACAGAGATGGACCCTGTCATAATCCAGTTGTCGCTTGCCAATCTCGTTATTCAACGAATCCCGAGCCTGCCCCTCCGGGGTCAGCATCTCTCCACTCATTTCAAGTTTACTAAGGAGCACGGTAAATGAATCCCGCTTTGCCCCGGAAGAGGCATTATACCGATCAAAAAGTTCCTGGTATTCCTTCGTAAAATAAGTGTTCGCCCGCAACAAGCTGTCAAACTGCCTACGGTACGCTGTCCAATCATCCTGAAGCGCTATATTCTTTTTTTCCCTATATGAACTGAGGGATGCATTCAGGGGAGACTCTGAACTGCTATAGATCCTGGATTCGCCTCCCTCACTCTTGGAATAAGTCACATACAGTTCCGGACTGTCTACGAAAAAGGGAAGGCCCGCATAACTTCCTCCTTCTTTGCGGTCAGGGACTTTGATACTATACACCGAATTGGAATCCAAGGAGAGATATGCATCTATCTTGTTATTCCGAATCCTGATCTTTGCCAGAGGCTTTTCCCCATGGGAAAAATCCATGACATCCACAGGAAAGACCAATGCGTACCTTCCCTCCGCCCCCTCAATCGTTCCGGTCAGGTGGAAATTGCTCTCGTTCCGGCCGGCGCAGGAAGCCAGCAGGGTCAATGCAAACAAGAGTTGGATTGTCTTTTTCATTCACTTACTTTTTTGTTAAATGTAAAGTTACGAAGAATTAGATATATCTGCAAACACATCCTTCATTACCGGATTTTCAAAAAAAGACGGCGGTCTCACGACCTTCACGTGGATTATGAACGTTGACAATCATGGAAGTATCGTGCAACTTCATGCCCTAAGGCCTTCTGATCCGGTGGCACTTACAACTGCAATGGACACCCTTAATCAGGTACCAGACTTATGGTCACCACCCTTGGCACGATTCTTCTCCTCTTTGTTCCGGGCTTGCCCGGTTTCTGCCACCTTTTAAGGGTGGTGGGTAACTTAATACCCCCTTATTTAAAGCATAAGAGGAGGTCTACCAAGGAATCAGCAAGCTGTGGCTGGCAAATTGCCACATAAAAGGTGTGTGTGTTCGGAGCGGTCACGATGATTTGTGGAAGAGCAAAGTTTGGCACTATTATGATCGACAGCCTTCGGGCTTGCCCGGATCATGGACACTCAAAATGACAACTGGTAACTTAATATGTAGGTCGACCGATGTCGCCTACCAGGTGCCGAAATGCGGCGAGCCGGGAGTGGCAGGAACAGAGGGAAAGCCGATACTGTCTTATAAGCGCTCAAGATTCAATGGGCGGATACGACGATAGCTCGCACCTTTTCAGGCCGAGCCCATCGTGCACCATATTTCTCTTTTGACCCGCAGATTATTTGCGGGACGATTGGTAATCGTCGGCCAGCCTGCGAGCCGTGTCGACGTCAAAGACGATCCGTCGCCCGATACGGGAGACGACGGCAGGGCGGAGGATTCCGCCGCCTTCGGAGGAGCCATCTTCTTCTCGTGGCGTGCGCATCAGTGCATAGACCGTGGAGTCGGAACACCCGAGTTCTACGGCAAGGGCATGAACGCCGAGTGCCTTCTGCCCAGGTGGAGCCTGGGATGATCCGGTGTTCGGAGAAAGGGAGAGAGCATAGTGAGTGAGCTGGCAGTATTCCTCTCCGGTCATCTGCCAAAGGGGCTTCTGGAGGAGCCCTTCAATAAGATTGTTCGAGTCCATAATAGCATAAAGTTTAACGTATTATCAAGTACAGTCCGGCAGGAAGTATCCTACGCGCGTTTTGCCGGAATGTGCCAAACATGGGGAAGGGAATGTGCCAAACATCTGTCTGGCAGGTCCTTCGCCCAAGTGCATGTTAGGAAGAAGCATTTGAAAAGCCAAACGAAGAGCTGGCTTTTTTGCGAAAACCCGCCTTTTTTCTCCGGCGAGTATCAAAATGGTACTCTGAAATGATACTCAGATTTCCGCAATTGACAAAAAAGTCCTCTCCCGTTTCCAGGAGAGGATAAACCGATGTGCCAAAGATGAACAAGAGATATGGACACTTGCTGCCGACTAAATCCGGCTGATCAAATCCTGGGGAGTAATGTCTTGCATAAGAGAAAAGGCAAACCACTTCTTTCCCAGGTCCTTCAGTGATGCCCCAATATGATAGACTTTTTCATCAATGATCAAGAACCTGTCGTGGGCTTTGTTAAAAGCTTGGACTTCAATGCGAGGATACTGTGCATTGTGCCTGTTAATATCCAATTGGAACTGTGTCGAAACTTGCTTGGTGTAGATTGTTGCTTTCACGGAAGGCCCCCGTTTATCAAGCATCGTCAATACGGTCTCATCTACATAATTGTCAATCAGAACTATCTCCTTCTTTGCGCTTTTGATGAGCCCGGCGACAAACCGATAGGCATCGAAGATCTGGCCATCGAAGAAGATGTTTTGTTTCGGGATGACAGATTGCTCTTCCAGCTTGTCGAAAATCTGTTCAATCTTATGATCGGTCTCCAGCTGCTTGAGTTCCATTCGGTCAAGTCTCTGAAAAACCTGAGCATTCGATAGCAGGAAATGACGCATTGCGACAAATGCGTTCATGATGCGTATACTAATGTCTACCGCAGTATCGCTATGGAGCACGGCTGACAACATAGCCACCCCTTGTTCCGTGAAGGCGTATGGGCAGAAAGAACTATGTTTCAAGGTCTTAAACCTATCGCAATTTGCGATAAGTTCATCAGTCTCCTGCTGATTCAATTGAAAGCGGAAGGCTTCCGGAAATCTACGGGAATTACGTTTGACTTGCTCATTCAAACGTGCTGTCTGGACACCATACAGTTCGGCCAGATCTCGGTCAAGGATGACCTGCACATCCCTTATCGTCAGGATCCGGCTCTCAACCGAGAGTTGAGGAAGGTGGTCGCAATTTGCGACATCCTTTGGAGTAGTTTGCAGCGACCTCTTTGCCATAGCACGTTCTTTTATGCGAAGTTAATCATTTTTCTCTAACAGCCCATTGAACTTCGTCATCGAGGTGGCCTTGATATCATCCACGATGTCGATATAGGGTTTCATGGAAGAATAGTCGCTGTGGCCGGTCCATTTCATTACGATGTTCGGTGGGATTCCTAGGGATAAGGCGTTTACGATGAAGGTGCGGCGTCCGGTATGTGTGCCGACCAGTTCCCACTTGGGATGGATCTCGTCAGTTCGGACGTTACCCTTGTAGGTTGTAATGCGTATTTCCTCATTGATATCGGCGAGTCGGCATAGTTCCTTGACATCGCGATTCATCGCCTGGTTGGTGTAGTTCGGCAACGCCTTGTTATCGTTGAAGGGAGCATCCTTGTATTTCTCCAGAATCGCCTCTGTAACGTCGTTAAGTTCGATGGATA
>JAFRQH010000011.1 GCA_017428725.1 Bacteroidales bacterium
ACGTGCGCGTGATCGCCGCCACCAACGTCAACCTGGCCTACGCCGTGGCCACGGGCAAGTTCCGCGAGGACCTCTACTACCGCCTCACCGGCATCCAGATCCAGATGCCCGCCCTGCGCGATCGCAACAAGGACGACATCTACCTGCTGTTCCGCAAGTTCACCTCCGACTTCTCGGAGCGCTACAACCTCTGTAAGGTCAGCCTCAGCCACGACGCCATCTCCCTGCTCACCGCCTACCGCTGGCCCGGCAACATCCGCCAGCTCAAGAACGTGGCCGAGACGGTCACCGCGCTCGAGTCGCGCCCGGTGAGTCCGACTTCCGAGCGCGTGGAGATCGGCCCCGCCGCCCTGATGCGCTACCTGCCCGACGAGAAGGATTCGATGCTCCCCGCCACCACCGGCCCAGGGCCCGCGGGCGGCGCGATGTCCGACAGCGACAAGCAGATGATCATCAAGGCCATCCTGGACCTCAAGCAGGAGGTGGACCGGCTCAAGGCCGCGGTGGAGGCGGGCGGCGCGGCGCCGGCCGGACCGGCTGCGCTGCCGCACTACGTCAGCGTCCCGCCGGAGAGCGAGCCGGAGGAGCAGATGATCGAGCCGGAGAGCGCGCCCGCCCCCGAGAACCTGTCGATCCGCAAGGCCGGCGACGAGCTGATCGAGCGCGCGCTGGCCCGGCACGGCGGCAAGGTCAAGCCCGCCGCGGCGGAGCTGGGCATCTCCGAACGCACCATCTACCGCAAGCTGGCGGAATGGAAAGAAAAAGGCAAGCGATGAACAAGAAGACAAGGACCGCCCTGCACATCCTGCTGCTGTGCTGCGCCGCTCTCACGCTCGGCGCCTGCGGCATCTATTCCTTCACCGGCACCTCCATCCAGAACGACGTCAACTCCATCACGATCAACTACTTCCAGTACCGCGCCGAGAAGGTGAACCCCTCGCTGAGCAACGACCTCACCGAGGCCCTGCGGACCCGTTTCCGCCGCACGACCCGCCTGGAGCAGGTGGAGCAGGACGGCGACCTGGAGATCACCGGCGAGGTGACCGGCTACACCGTCGGCGCCGCCGCCGTGACGGCGGACGAGGTGGCCGCCCGCAACCGCCTCACCGTCACGGTCAAGGTCAGCTTCACCAACCGCAAGTACCCGGAGGACGATTTCCAGGACCAGAGTTTCTCGGGCTATGCCGACTACGACTCCACCAACTCGCTGGACGCCGTCGAGTCCTCGCTCTGCGCCGAGATCATCGAAAAGATCATAGAAGACATCTTCAACGCCACCGTCGCCCAATGGTAAAGGCTATCGACATACACAAACTCACGCTGGAGGAACTCTCCGGCGTGGTCGGGCTGTATCCCTGGTACGCCGGGGCGAGGATGGAGCTCTGCCGCCGGATGGCCGGCCTGGGCGCCCTGTCCGGGAGCCAGGTCGCCGAGACGGCCCTGCACCTGGGCGAGCGCCGGATCCTGGCGGACCTGCTCCGCCCGGTCCGTCCCGCCGACCTGTCCGACCGTGACGCCCGCCGCCTGGCGGAGACCTTCTTCCCGAAGACGGCACCTGCCGCGGAGCCGGCCCGGCGGATCTACGTCGTGGGCGGCGACTTCTTCTCCCAGGACCAGTACGAGGGCGCCCGCCGCGAGGCCGACTCCTTCCTGTCGCGCATCGCCACGGCTCCGCGCGAAGACGGCCCGCACAGCGAGCCGGCCGCGGAGGCGGGGGATTTCTGCACCGAGACCCTGGCCCGGATCTACCTCGAGCAAGGCTACAAACAGGAAGCGCTGGACATTTATTCGAAACTAAGTTTGCGATATCCGGAAAAAAGTGTTTACTTTGCAGCCCTTATCGAGGAAATAAATAAAAAAGATAATTGATTATGAATACACTGTTTGTGATTTTGACTGTGCTGATCGTCCTCGCGGCGATCCTGCTCATCATCGTGGTGCTGCTCCAGAACGGCAAGGGTGAGGGCCTGGCCAGCAACTTCGTGGCCGGCAACCAGACCTTCGGCGTCCGCCAGACCGCCGACATCCTGGAGAAGATCACCTGGGGCCTCGTGGGCTTCATCCTCGTGGTGGCCATCATCTCCTCCTTCACGACCGGCACCAACGGTACGGCGATCGACGTCACCGACCAGATCGAGAACGTGGCCGGCGAAGAGCTGCCCGCCTTCCCGACCGCTCCGATCCAGCAGGACGCTCCGACCAACCCCACGGAGTAGCTGACAATTTGTCAGTGGCTCAAGATTTGAGCGCAGAACCGTCGGCCCCCTAAAGGGCCGGCGATTTTGTTTATGGAAAGCAAGTACGAATTTCTCAACAAGTATGCTGTGAACCTCAATGAGGCCGCAGCCAAAGGCAAGCTCGACCCGGTCATCGGCCGCGACGAGGAAATCCGTCGCGTGCTGCAGATCCTGAGTCGCAGAACCAAGAACAACCCGATCCTGGTCGGAGAGCCGGGTGTCGGCAAGACCGCCATCTCGGAAGGTATCGCCACCAAGATCGTCAACGGGCAGGTGCCCGAAAACCTCAAGAGCCGCAAGGTCTATTCCCTGGACATGGGCGCCCTCATCGCGGGTGCCAAGTACCAGGGTGAATTCGAAGAGCGTCTGAAGGGCGTGGTCAAGGAAGTCGTGGACAGCGACGGCGAGATCATCCTCTTCATCGACGAGATCCACACGCTGGTGGGCGCAGGGCGCTCGTCCGGCGCGATGGATGCATCCAATATCCTCAAGCCTGCGCTCGCGCGCGGCGAACTCCGCACCATCGGGTCCACCACCCTGGACGAGTACCAGAAATACTTCGAGCAGGACAAGGCCCTGGAGCGCCGTTTCCAGAAGGTGATGGTGGACGAGCCGAGCCCGGCCGAGTCCATCGCCATCCTGCGCGGCCTGAAGGAGAAGTACGAGAACCACCACCGCGTGAGCATCGAGGACGACGCGCTGATCGCCGCCGTCAACCTCAGCCACCGCTACATCAACAACCGTTTCCTCCCCGACAAGGCCATCGACCTCATCGACGAGGCGGCCTCCAAGCTGCGTCTGGAGATGAACTCCGTCCCGGAGCCCATCGACATCCTGGACAGCAAGATCCGCCAGCTCGAGATCGAACGCCAGGCCGTCGGGCGCGAGGGCGTGAGCCTCAAGCGCGAGAAGATCGAGGAGGAGCTCGCCGCCGCCAAGGCCGAGCGCGAGGCCCTTGCGAAGCGCTGGGGCGAAGAGAAGGGCATCGTCAGCGAGCTCAACAACACCCGCCAGCAGATCGAGGACTACAAGCGCGAGGCGGCCATCGCCGAGCGCTCCGGCGACTACGGCAAGGTGGCGGAGATCCGCTACGGCAAGCTCGCCGCCGCGCAGAAGCGCATCGAGGAACTGACCGCGAAACAGGCCGCGATCAAGGACCCCATCATCAACGAGGCCGTGGACCCCGAGGACATCGCCGAGGTCGTGGCGCGCTGGACCGGCATCCCGGTCAACCGGATGCTGGAGAGCGAGAAGGAGAAGCTCCTGCGGATGGAGGAGGGGCTGCACAAGCGTGTGGTCGGCCAGGACAAGGCCATCGCGGCCGTGTCCGACGCCGTGCGCCGCAGCCGCGCCGGCCTGTCCAACGAGCACCGGCCCATCGGCTCCTTCCTGTTCCTGGGCAGCACGGGCGTGGGCAAGACCGAGCTCGCCAAGGCGCTGGCCGAATTCCTCTTCAACGACGAGTCGATGATGACCCGCATCGATATGAGCGAGTACCAGGAGAGCCACACCGTCAGCCGGCTGATCGGCGCCCCTCCGGGCTACGTTGGCTACGACGAGGGCGGCCAGCTGACCGAGGCGGTGCGGCGCAAGCCCTACTCCGTGATCCTGCTGGACGAGATCGAGAAGGC
>JAFRQH010000012.1 GCA_017428725.1 Bacteroidales bacterium
ACGATCTTCTCGATGTGGTAGATCGGGTAGCTCACGCGGGTGTTCTCGGTGACGCTCTTGTCGTTGAAGTCGATCTTGCCGTTGGCGTCCACGGTCACGTTCTCGAGGAGCGCGTCGCGGCGGATGGCGTTGTAGATGTCGGGCTCGGATTCCTTGTCGAGCTTGATGACCTTGGCATAGCAGCCGCCCTCGAAGTTGAAGACGCCCTCGTCGTCCCAGCCGTGCTCGTCGTCACCGATGAGCAGACGCTTGGGGTCGGTGGAGAGGGTGGTCTTGCCGGTGCCGGACAGACCGAAGAAGATGGCGGTGTTCTGGCCGTTCATGTCGGTGTTGGCGGAGCAGTGCATCGCGGCGATGCCCTTGAGCGGCAGGAAGTAGTTCATCATGGAGAAGAGGCCCTTCTTCATCTCGCCACCGTACCAGGTGTTGAGGATGACCTGCTCCTTGCTGGTCACGTTGAAGGCGACGCAGGTGTCGGAGCGGAGACCCAGCTCCTGATAGTTGTCGACCTTGGCTTTGGCGGCGCAGTAAACGAGGAAGTCCGGCTCCTGGTCGAACTCGGCCTGGTTCATCGGACGGATGAACATGTTGGTCACGAAGTGGGCCTGCCAGGCGACCTCCATGATGAAGCGGATCTTCATGCGGGTGTCCTTGTGGGTGCCGCAGAAGCCGTCCACGACGAAGAGGCGCTTGCCGCTGAGCTGCTTGAGGGCAAGGCTCTTGACCTCCTTCCAGACCTTCTCGGACATCTCGTGGTTGTCGTTGGGATACTCCGGGGTGTTCCACCACACGGTGTCCTTGGAGTTCTTGTCCATCACGATGTATTTGTCCTTGGGGGAGCGTCCGGTGTAGACGCCGGTCATCACGTTGATGGCGCCGAGCTCGGTCACCTGGCCTTTGTCATAGCCTTCGAGGCCGGGCTTGGTCTCTTCGTTGTAAAGCACTTCGTAAGTCGGATTGTAGAGGATCTCGGTCACTCCCTTGATGCCGTACTTGCTTAAATCGATTTTGGGCATAATTGGATGATATTTAAAAGTTTACATTGAATCTGTGCGGAAAGGTCCCGTAAAAACCGGGCAAATATAATGATTTTCCGTCACATTTCCAATGTGATGGCCATCAAACCGATGACCACGTCGTTGGAGAGGGTCCTCAGTTCGAGGGAGGACAGCTCCTTGCCGCTGTCCAGGGGCATCCGGAGGATCTGGGCGGCGCCACCCGGGATGCCGCGGTCGGTGACCTTGACGTAGTCGTAGAGCTGGCCGTTCTCCTCCGCCTTGAGGAAGTTGACACTGAGGTCGCGGCCGGTCGTCCCGTCGCTCAGGAGCACCCTGTAGGGGATCTTGGGGGAGGTCCAGAATGCCCGCGCGTCGCGATAGTAATCCTGCTCGACGGAGCACCAGTTGATGGGATTCAGCAGCGGCATCTCGCTGGTGGTTCCGTCTGTGTACCTGACGGTTACGATGCCGTTGTCGATGCGGCTCTGCATATTGTTGGTGCTGCCCGCCATCAGCAGATAGGCGCACCGGGCACGGCCTTCCAGCGGGAATTCCAGCGCATCGGGATAATTGTCCCAGAGCGAGGTATAGGCGATGTTCCAGCCTTCGGCCGGCGAGCGGAAGCACACTCCCAGGCCGGTGTCGAACACGCCCCCGGAAATGCGGGCGCGCAGGCCGTCATCCTCGATCTCGGGCTTGACGAAAGGCGTGCACCAGTCGCCGACGCCCTGGATGGGGATCTCCAGGGTGGTGACGGGCGGACGCGGGGAGACGTACTCGTTTCGGAAGATGTCGTCGACATTGGCGTTGAACGCCGCGCTGATGTCCGGCATCGAAGCGTGGTCCATCGCATCGGGGGAGATGTCGTCCAGGCCCATCGCCGTCATATAGGCGGGGTCGGCGGCGTTCTCCCGGGAGAGGGGCACGGGTTTGTATTCCGGCGCCTGGGGGAGCCGCGTCCTGTCCACCACGATGGTCTGGACGGCCTCGGAACTGCCTTCGACTTCCAGATAGGCGCCTCCGCCGGCATTGGCGCGGACGACGATCTGCAGGGGCTGCGGGAAATGCTGCTCCACCTCGTAGATGTCCTTGTTCCCTTCGCGGCGGAACGAGTAGCTCAGATACGGAGTCTTGATGGAAGCCTCCCCCCACGCGTCGGGGAAGGCCGGTTTGAGGATGCACTTACCCTCCAGCGCGTCGGGGAGGATGCCGAACAGGCCGTTGATGATGGCGCGGGAGGTGATGCCCACGTTGTCTGCAAAGTCGCGGTAGGCCTCGTTCTTGGCCTTGTCGTAATAGCTGATCTGGCCGAAATTGCCTGGGCAGAGCCCCAGGTACATCTCGTCCAGGAGGTCTGCCTTGAGGAGCTTGAAGCCGGAGTCGTTGCGGCCGGCCTGGAGATAGGCGAGCGCCATGTTGGCCACCTCGGCGTGGGCGACGTTGTTGGTGCTCCAGACATAGGGCATCCAGTCGGAGGTGGAGACGGTAAAGAGGTCGCTCTCCGGCTTGGGGAGCTTGAGCCCCAGGGCCTTGAGGGCCTTGGTGTCATACTGATAGCTGACCGGGATGTGGGGGATCTCCCGGTCCACGTAGACCGTGGCGCGGTAGGCCTGCTCGGGCGTGCACGCTTCGCAGTCGATCGGGGTGTAGATGGACCAGACTGCGGCGTCCGGGTGTATGCGCTTCAGCCCCATAAGGTCCTGGAATTCAGCCCAGTGCCCGAGGTCGTCGAGCCACAGCCGCTCGTTCATCGCCTTCAGGATGGCCTCGGCTTCCTCCCGGTACGGGGTCGGGTCCTCGCCGATGAATTCGGCGATGCGGGCGGTCTTGAGGTTGGAGAAGTAGTTGTAGGCGGAGGAATGGGTGACGGCACCGCCGTTGTAGTAGAGGGCGTCGCTGGCCCAGATGCAGCAGTAGGCGTCGTAGAGATGGTCTCCGTCGGGATCGAAATTGCGCTTCTCCCACTGGTGGTGCAGGACGATGTACGGCCACATCTGGCGCATGAACTCCGGGTCGGCGTCGTAGCCGAAATGCCGCATCATCTCGTCGATGTAATTCAGGTTCATGTCGTAATGGCTGATCTGGTCGGTGCGGCCCGGAGTGTTGCAGATATAGCCGTTGGAATACATCGGGGTGCCCCATTCGCGCTTGGCGCGGGCGAGGTTGTTCTCGGGACCCTGCTGGGGATGCTCGTAGATGGGCGGCACGTCCGTGACCATCGCGGTGGTGTAGGCTGCGAAATGGGTCTGGGCGCGGTCGTTCCAGCCCATCACGTCGCCCGTGTAGGCGCCTCTCCAGCCCAGGTAATGGCTTCTCCAGCCGGCGGCGCCGTGGAGGTAGCTCAGCCCGTCCCAGATGGCGTCGCCGGCGTGGACCATATTGGAGCCCAGGGTGTTGAAGAAGGGATCGGGGGTGTTGATCTCCACCCGCGTGGCCAGCTCCTCCCAGGCTGCGTACTCGCGGTCATAGCGCCCGGCGCCGGCATCGGTGTCGGGCACGCTCAGGGCGTTGTCGCTGAGGACCAGATAGGTGGTCGGGGCGGCCTGCCATTCGACCACGCTCAGGTCCGGCTCGCCGGCGGCGGGCTCGAAGTTCTCGCGGGGATCCACGCCGAGGTCGCCGTTGCGGCTCATCTTGGTGCTGGCGATCCGGCACTGCTTCACCTGCAGCACGGGCGTGGTGCGGAAGCCTTCGGCCTCCACCTTCCAGACGGCCCCTTCCTCGAACTGCGAAGCCAGGAGCGTGATCCGGAGTTCGCCGCGGCCCCAGGACGCGTCACGGACCTTGTAGCTGCGGCGCCCGCCCTGGTAGCGGGCCTCGCACCAGGAGGTGGAGTCCAGCTGGACCGTGGCCCCGTCGAGGGTGAGGAAGAAGCGGATATTCCAGCTGTTGGCCCCGTTGTAGGCGGCGAAGACCGGGCGGTCGCTGGTCTCCATCCGGAAGTTGGTATGCGTGCCGTACAGGGCGCGGGTGTAGCGGTTGTTGCCGTTCAGGCAAACGATCTCCCTCCCGTCGGGGAAGTATTGCATCGTGCGGACGTCAGCCTGCGGCTGGCCGCACGAGGCGGCGGAAAGGAGCGCCGCCAGGGCGGCGATCGTCTCGAAGAAATGTCTGGGTCTCATCATCATATGGTTGGAGATTGGTTTTATCGGTCAAAGCGTGCCCTCGTCGAGCATCTTGCGGTAGCGCGCCACGGCATCCGGCGGCATCCCGTGGGACGGGTCGGCGCACCAGCTGCGGAAGGCCTCCAGGCCGGCGCCGGGGTGGGCCTGCCACCAGCCGCGGACGACGGCGTCCGGGTCGGGCCCGGCCTGGTGCCGCGCGCGGCAGACGTCGCACGTGCCGCAGTCCGCGGACTCTTCCTGGCCGAAGTAGCGGAGCAGCCAGCGCGAGCGGCACAGGTCCGTCTCGGAGGCGTATTCCACCATCGCTTCCGCGCGGGCCGTGGCGTTCTCCAGCAGGAAGCGGTACTTGGCAGGCTGCAGGTCCACGTTGCCGGGCATCAGGCGGTTGTGGTGCAGGTAGACGACGCTGCAGCGCTCTCCGGGGATGTACTTGATGACGTGCTCCAGGGAGGTGCGGTAGAGCAGCTGGCGCAGCTGCGGCACGCCCATGCCGAGGGTGGCCGCCACGGCCTCCTCGCGGATCGGGACCGGGAAGGAGAAGATGCCGGAGTAGCGGCGCATCAGGACCTCCAGGAGGGAGACCATCGCCGGGTCCGGCAAGTCTATGTCGTAGAGGGCGTTGCGGTCGACCAGGATCCCCACCTGCGTGGAGATCTCCACGTCCTCCGAGAAGGTCAGGTGTTCGGAGCGCTCGAGGTATTTCAGGGCATAGTGGACCACGGAAGGCTGGAACCCGAAGTGCTTGGAGAAGTCGGCCAGGTCGAACTTGAGCTGCCGGCCGATCCCCGCCTCATACTGGATGCCGAAGAAGACGTGGACCTTCTGGTAGACGTCCGCGATGAATTCAAGCGTGGGGAAGGAGACGTCGCGCAGCTGCCCCAGGCGCCGCACGTCCGTCCCGTTCCACAGCAGGACGGCGTAGGAGCGCTGCCCGTCGCGCCCGGCCCGGCCGGCTTCCTGGAAGTAGGACTCCGGGCTCTCGGGCAGGCCGGTGTGGACGACGAAGCGCACGTCGGGCTTGTCGATGCCCATTCCGAAGGCGTTGGTACAGACCATCACGCGGATCGCCCCGCGCCGCCAGGCCTCCTGGCGGTCGGAGCGCGTCTGCTGCGAGAGGCCGGCGTGGTAGTGCGAGGCGCTCACGCCGTTTGCGGCCAGGAAGGCGGAGACCTCCTCGCAGCGGCGCCGGGAGCGCAGGTAGACGATGCCCGAGCCCTCCACGCCGCGGCAGATGTCCAGCAGCTGTCCGGTCTTGTCCTCGCAGCGGCGCACTACGTACGAGAGGTTGGGACGCTCGAAGCCGCTCTTGAGCAGCAGCCGCTCCCGGAAGGCGAGCTTGTCCATGATGTCCTCCGCCACGCGCGGGGTCGCCGTGGCGGTGAGGGCGATGACGGGCACGTCCACGAATTTGCGCAACTCGCTGATCGCGAGGTAGTCCGGCCGGAAATCGTAGCCCCACTGCGAGATGCAGTGCGCCTCGTCCACGACGATGTAGTTGAGCGGGAGCACCTCCAGGTAGGAGCGGAACAGGGCCGTGCGCAGGCGCTCCGGCGAGACATAAAGGAACTTGAAGTCGCCGTAGGCGGCGTTGTTGAGCGCCAGGTCCACGGCCCGCCGGTCCATCCCGGCGTGGATGGCCATGGCCTTGATCCCGCGCGCCTCGAGGTTGGCGACCTGGTCCTTCATCAGGGCGATCAGGGGCGTGACGACCAGTGCCAGTCCCTCGCGCATCAGCGCCGGCACCTGGAAACAGACGGACTTGCCGCCGCCCGTGGGCAGGATGGCCAGCACGTCCCGTCCGTCCGCTGCGGCGGAGATGATCTCCTCCTGCATCGGGCGGAAGGCGTCGTAGCCCCAGTACCGCTTCAAAACCTCCAGCGCATCCATACCACAAAATTAGGGAAATAATCACGACTTTGACAGAAAAAACATTAAATTTGAAGAGTTATGAAGACACTGAAACTTTTGACCTTGCCTGCACTCGCCGCCGCAGCGGTTGCAGTCAGCATCTCCACGGGATTCTGCGCCCGGGCGCAGGAGCCGGGAGCCCGTCCCGCCGGGGGTTTCGGCGGGTTCCAGATGCCGAAGATCGAGGTGCACTGCTCCGAGAAGTTCGCGGATATCGATTATGCCGGCGACGGACAGGTTTACCATAAGATGGACATCTACCTGCCCCGGATGCAGAAGGAGACCTATCCGGTCGTGGTCCACATTTACGGCAGCGCCTGGTTCTCCAACAACTCCAAGGGGATGGCCGACCTGGGCACCATCGTCAACGCCCTGCTCGACGCGGGCTATGCCGTCGTGACGCCCAACCACCGTTCGTCGTCCGACGCCAAGTTTCCGGCCCAGATCCAGGACATCAAGGGCGTGATCCGCTACGTGCGGGCCCACGCCGCCGAGTACCGGCTGGATCCTTCGTTCGTGGCCGCGTCGGGTTTCTCGTCCGGCGGCCACCTCTCGTCGCTGGCCGCGACCAGCGGCGGCGTGGCGGAGCTGGAGGGCTCCGTGGGCGGCAACCTTTCCTTCAGCAGCCGCGTGGACGCCTCCTGCGACTGGTCGGGCCCCGTGGACCTGAACTATATGAGCTGCGGCGCCGCCAAGGACAGCTGGAACCACGGCCCCGAGGAGGCCGTGATGGGCTTCCCGTTCAAGGGCAACGAGGAGCGCTTCAAGGCGCTCGATGCCACCACGTACGTCGACCCGTCCGACCCGCCCGTGGTCATCTTCCACGGCACGGCCGACAATGTGGTGCCGCCCTGCCAGGCCCCGCATTTCTATGAACTGCTGGACAAGGCCGGGATCCGGACGGAGCTGTATATGGTCGAGGGCGGCGGCCACGGGATGAAGATGTACGACGACAAGACGCTCCGCGCGATGACCAACTTCCTGGACAAGGTCCGCTTCGAGAAGGGGAGCGGGAGTTTCACGACCGGCACCAACCCGCTGATCACCGGCCAGTTCTCCGCCGACCCGACGGCCCGTGTCTTCGAGGGCAGGATTTACCTGTATCCCTCGCACGACATCCCCACGGTCAATTGGAACGGCGAGCAGCCCTGGTTCTGCATGTCCGACTACCATGTGTTTTCCTCCGAGGACCTGACCCACTGGACCGACCACGGCAACATCGTCGACCAAAAGGACGTGCCCTGGGGAAATCCCACGGCCAACTCGATGTGGGCCCCGGACTGCGTGGAGAAGGACGGCAAGTACTATTTCTATTTCCCCGACGCCCCCAAGTCCGGCCGCGGATTCGCCGTGGGTGCGGCGGTGGCCGACAAGCCCTACGGCCCCTTCCGGATCGAGGAGAAGCAGATCGCGGGCGTGGTGGGGATCGACCCCTGCGTGCTCGTGGACGATGACGGTACCGCCTACATCGTCTGGTCCGGGATGGGCTTCTCCGGAGCGAAGCTCAAGGACAATATGGTCGAGCTGGACGGGGCTCCCGTGCACCTGGACGGCGCTTTCCCGGCTGGCCAGAAGGAGGGCCCCTTCCTGTTCAAGCGCGAAGGGAAGTATTACCTGACCTACCCTTGGGTGCGGGAGCGCGGCGGCACCGAGTGCCTGGCCTACGGGATGAGCGACAGCCCCCTGGGCCCCTACGAGTACAAAGGCATCATCATGAAGGAATCTCCGACCGGCTGCTGGACCAACCACCATTCCATCGTCCGGTACAAGGGGGAGTGGTACCTCTTCTACCACCACAATGATTTCTCACCGTCCTTCGACAAGAACCGCTCCGTGCGCCTGGACCGCATCGGCTTCAATCCCGACGGGACCATCATCGAGGTCATCCCGACCTGGCGCGGCGCCGGGTATCTCCGGGCCTCGGACGAACTCCACATCGACCGCTACAGCGAGATTGCCGGCGCCACGGTGGAATACCTGGACGAGTACAACCTCTTCGCCGGCTGGAAGACCCTCTTCGCCCGGCCGGGCGACAAGGTCCGTTTCAACGAGGTGGACTTCGGCCGCAATGCTCCCAAGAAGGTCCGGATCCGTGTCCGCACGGACCGGGGCGCCGTGCTGCGGTTTTCCGCCACGGGCGCGAACCGCGACACGGACATCGCCCTGGCCCCGAGCGACGGCTGGGCCGTCGCCGAGGCGCCCTTCAAGTCCCGGGTGCGGGGGATGCAGGACCTGACGGTCGAGCTCGTCTCCGGCTCCGCAGAAGTGGACTGGGTCTCCTTCCTCTGACAAGAGTGAATATCCATCAAACCAATTTCCAACCTTATGTACATCAAACGAATCATTCTCCTGTCGTCTGCCGCGGCGCTCCTGTTCTGTGGCGCAGCCGGTGCCCAGACGCTGACGCTCCGGCTGAAGGAGGCGCAGAAAGATGTCAGCCCGATGCTTTACGGGCTGATGACCGAAGAGATCAACTATGCCTACGAAGGCGGGCTGTATGCGCAGCTGGTGCGTGATCCGCAGGTCAAGGAGCTGGTGCAGCCGCAGCGCGGCCAGTCCGGCCCCGTCCGCCCGCGCTACTGGGAGCTGTCCGACCCGGACGGCGCCACGATGACCCTCCGCCAGAACGAAGCGCACGTCAACTATCGGAACAACTCCCTGCTCGTGGAGGCCAGGCGCTCCGGGGCGGCCCTGCTCAACCGCGGCTTCTGGGGGATGGCCGTGCGTCCCGCCACGACCTATCAGGGTTCCCTCTATGCCAAGGGCGCCGGCTCCCTGACCGTCTCGCTGGTCTCCACCGACGGCGGCACCGTCTATGCCTCGCAGCGCGTCTCGGGCCTGGGCGCCGACTGGCGCAAATTCGAATTCCGCCTCGCCACCGGAGCGGCGTTCGCGCCCACCAAGGACGCGATGCTGCGTATCGCCTTCGACGCGCCGGGCACGTACCAGCTCACGCGCGTGATGCTCTTCCCGCCCAGCTACAAGGGCCACGGCCTGCGCTCCGACCTGATGGAGCTGATGGCTGGGATGAAGCCGGCATTCCTCCGTTTCCCTGGCGGCAACTACCTGGAAGGCAATACGTTCCACGAGCGTTTCGACTGGAAGCGCACCATCGGTGACGTCAACTTCCGTCCGGGCCATCAATGCCCTTGGGGCTACTGGTCTTCCGACGGCCTGGGCCTGCTGGAGTTCCTGACCTGGATCGAGGACCTGGGCGGCGAGCCCATCCTGGGCGTGTTCGCCGGCTATACCCTGAACCGCGACTATGTCGAAGGTGAGTACCTGGAGCCTTTCATCCAGGACGCCCTGGACGAGATCGAATACGTGATCGGCGGCCCGGAGACCAAATGGGGCGGCCAGCGCGTGCGGGACGGCCATCCGGCCCCCTTCAAACTGCACTACGTGGAGATCGGCAACGAAGACTTCTTCGACCGTTCCGGCTCCTACCAGGGCCGTTACATGCAGTTCTACAAGGCCATCAAGGCCAAGTATCCCCAGCTGCAGATCATCGCCAGCACCAGCGAGCAGCAGTTCTATGACGGTGGCGTCATGGACCGCAGGGACCTGCAGCTCGACATCGTAGACGAGCACTACTACCGCAACACCCTGGGGATGTACCGGGCGGCCTTCCAGTACGACAGCTACGACCGCAACGGCCCCAAGGTCTTCTGCGGTGAGTGGGCCTCGCGCGAGGGCGAGCCGACCACCAACCTCAACGCCGCGCTCGGCGACGCCGCCTGGATGGCCTGCATGGAGCGCAACTCCGACCACGTGATCGCCTCCTGCTACGCGCCGCTCTTCGTCAATGTCAGCGAGGGCGCGATGCAGTGGCGCAGCGACCTGCTCGGCTACGACGCCCTGTCCGCTTACGGTTCCCCGTCCTACTACGCCCAGTGCCTGTTCGCCCAGTACCTCGGCGACAAGATCCTGCCGGTGTCGGCGGAAGGCATCCCGACCTTCACGGCCGATGACCGCGAGGGCGGCGAACTGCCCCAGATCTACTACACGGCCACGATGGACAGCAAGTCCGGCCGGATCTACCTCAAGCTCGTCAACGCCGTGGGCACGCCGCAGACCGTCAAGCTGGCCTTCGACGGCAAGCGCCCGGTCCGCGACATCAAGAAGGTCGAGATCGCGGCCGACGACCCGCTGGCGACCAACAGCATCGACGCTCCCACGGCAGTCGTGCCGGTCGAGTCCGTCGTGCGCCTCCGGAAGGGCGCCGTGACCCTGAGCCCCTATTCCATCACCGTATTGGAGTTCTAGCCGATGAGACGCCTCACCATCCTTCTCTGCGCGGTCCTGTGGTCAGGAGCCGCGCTGGCCCAGACACCCTCTCCGACCAACCTGGGCCGGAATCCCTACCCGCAGGTCGGCAAGGACGGGCGCGTGACCTTCCGGGTCAGCGCCCCCGACGCCCCGGCCCTGACCGTCAACCTTGGCAAGGATTATCCGATGACCAAGGACGACAAAGGCGTGTGGACGGCCACGACCGACCCGCAGGTGGAGGGATTCCACTACTATTCCCTCAAGGCGGGCGGCCTGTCGTTCAACGACCCCAACGTCCACAGTTTCTTCGGCACGGGTCGCTGGGCCAGTGCCGTGGAGGTGCCGGAGGCCCCGGCGGGCGCCGCCTTCTACACACCCCGCCGGGGAGTCCCGCAGGGAGCCGTCCGTTCCGTGCGCTACTGGTCCGGAGTCTGCGGACAGTGGCGCCGGATGTATGTCTACACACCTGCCGGCTATGAGCAGGATGCGTCCCGGCGCTATCCGGTGCTGTATCTTCAGCATGGCGGCGGCGAGGATGAGAGCGGCTGGATCTACCAGGGCTTCGCGGACGTCATCCTGGACAACCTGGTGGCCGAAGGCAAGGCCGAGCCGATGATCATCGTGATGGTGAGCGGCGTGGCACACCCTGCCGGCGACCCGGCCGCGGACGCCTTCGACCGGATGGTGGTCGAGGACGTGATCCCGTTCGTGGACGCCCGGTACCGCACGCTGGCGGACCGCGACCACCGCGCCGTGGCGGGCCTCTCCTGGGGCGCCAAGCAGGCCTATGACCTGGGCCTGGGATACCGCGACCTGTTCTCCTGGATCGGGGGATTCAGCGGCATCATCGTCATCGGGGAGTTCCGGGTCCGGCCTGCCGGCTATGAGGATCCCGAGAAGTTCGCGGCCGCATATGACGGTGTCTTCGCCGATCCTAAGTGGTTCAACGAACACTACCACCTGCTCTTCGTCGCCAACGGCGAGGCCGAGGGCTCCCACCTCAAAGGGATGTCCGAGCTGCTGACCCAACGGGGCATCGACAACGTGTTCTACCAGTCGCCCAGGACGGCCCACGAGTGGCTGACCTGGCGCCGCTGCCTGTATCAGTTCGCCCAGAGACTCTTCAAATGATGACGCGTATGAAAAGATATCTGATCCCCCTTATCCTGACGGGCATCCTGGCGGCCGGCTGCAAGCAGCCCGTCGCTCCGGTGGGCGTGCTGACCGAGCCCACGCCGGCCTCTTCCAACGTCCCCGGCAGGGAGTTCCCCAAGGTGTATCCCGACCTGCGGGCGGAGTTCCAGGTCCTCGCTCCCGAGGCGCAGTCCGTCGCCGTGGACTGCGGCAAGGTCTATCCGCTCCAGAAGGATGCGGAAGGCCGCTGGAGCGGCTTCACCGAGCCGCTGGAGCCGGGCTTCCACTATTATTTCCTCATCGTGGACGGCGTCCGCATCTCCGATCCGAACAGTACGCTCTTCTTCGGCTGCGGGGTGGATGCCAGCGCCATCGAGATCCCCGAGGCAGGCGTGGACTTCTATCTCGACAAGGATGTCCCGCGCGGCGAGGTTCGGTTGCAGCGCTACTGGTCGCCGAGCATGGACGCCTGGCGCACCTGCTATGTCTACCTGCCCGCTGAATATGAACAGAATCCGTCCAAGCGCTATCCGGTGCTGTATCTTCAGCATGGTGGTGGCGAGGACGAGACCGGCTGGATGCGGCAGGGCCACGCCGACATCATCCTCGACAACCTGATTGCGGAGAAGAAGGCGACCCCGATGCTGATCGTCTGCGACTACGGCCAGGCGGGCGATTTCGCCCAGATCCTGCTGAACGAGACCATCCCGGTCATCGATGCGAACTACCGCACCGTCCCCGATGCGAAGCACCGGGCGATGGCGGGCCTGTCCTTCGGCGGCGGCCAGTCCTGGTCGATCGGCCTGAAACATCCGGAAGTCTTCTCGTCCATCGGCATCTTCTCGTCCGGGATGTTCGGCGGCGTGCGGGCCGGTGCCTATGCACCGTTCAGCGTGGAGGCCCAGCTGCCCGAGCTGCTGGCCAAGCCGGATGCCTTCAATGCCGTGCACGACGTGTTCTACATCTCCTGCGGCGAAGGCGATCCGCGCATCGAGCCCACCCGCGCGGCGGCCGGGGCCCTGCTGGAGGCGGGCGCCGAGGTGATCTTCTCGGCCTGGCCGGGCGGCCACGAGTGGCAGCCCTGGCGCAAGTCCCTCCACGAGTTCTGTCAGTTGATATTCAAGTAGTTACTCGGGATATGAAGCGTTGTTTCTATATCCTGGCCTGCGTGCTATGCCTGGGCGCCTGCGCCCGGCCGCAGACGCTCTGCGTCAATCCGCTGACCTATACGGACATCCCTGACAACGACGTGATCCGCGTGGGGGAGGACTATTATATGGTCAGCACCACGATGTATTTCTGTCCGGGCGCGCCCATCATGCAATCGCGCGACCTGGTGCACTGGCGGATCGTGGACTATGTCTACGACTGCCTCGAGGATGACGACGTCTACAACCTGCGCGACGGCGCCAACGCCTACGGCCGCGGCCAGTGGGCTGCGTCGCTGCGCTACGAGAACGGCCGTTTCTGGGTGCTGTTCATCGCCAACGACCAACGCAAGACCTATGTCTATTCCACGCCGCAGATCGGCACGAAGTGGGAGCGGACGGTGATCGACCGGCCCTTCCACGACGCGTCGCTCCTGTTCGAGGACGGACGCGTGTACGTGGTCTGGGGCGGTGGAGACATCCGCATCACCGAGCTGGAGCCGGACCTGTCCGGCATCAAGGAAGGCGGCGTGGACCAGCTGCTGTTCTCCTCGCCGCGCCAGGGCTACGGCCTGCGCGCGGAGGGTTCCCACATCTACCACATCGGCGACTGGTACTACGTGCTGGTGATCGACTGGCCCTCCGGTGGCCCGCGCACGGAGACCTGCTGGCGCAGCCGCGAGCTGCTCGGCCCCTACGAGCCGAAGACCATCCTGCAGGGTGAGTTCGACGGGCGCAAAGACGGCGTGGCGCAGGGCGCCATCGTGCAGACGCAGCGCGGCGACTGGTATGCCGTGATGTTCCAGGACCACGGCGCGGTGGGCCGCATCCCGACCCTGCAGCCCGTCACCTGGGTGGATGGCTGGCCGATCCTGGGAGACGACGGCGTCCCCGTCAAGGAGTTCCCGGTCAACCTGCCCCCGGACGGGGAGGATTATGTCTGGGCCTCCGACGAATTTGATTCCGGCAAGCTGGCGCTCGTCTGGCAGTGGAACCATAAGCCGCTGGACGGCTGCTGGTCGCTCACCGACCGGCCAGGCTGGCTGCGCCTGACCACGGGCCAGCTCGCCACCGGCCTGCCGGATGCGCGCAACACGCTCACGCAGCGCACCTTCGGTCCCCGGTGCGTGAGCGAGGTCGAAGTGGACGGGACTGCGCTCAAGGTGGGGGACTTCGCCGGCCTCAGCGCCTTCCAGAGCCACCGCGCCGACATCGGTCTCCGCCGCACGGACCGGGGCCTGGAGCTGTATGCCGTGGTGGAGACCCCGCAGCGCGAGGGCCGCACCGTCCGGCGCGTGCAGCGGGAACTCCTCTGCGTGCCGGCCGGGGCGCCCGTCGTCCAGTTGCGGATCCGCTACGACTTCGACACGGACCAGGCCTGGCTGGCCTACCGGTGGCCGCAGGACCCGGCGTCCTGGAAGGAGCTGGACGAACCGCTCCGGATGCGTTATACCCTGGATTATTTCACCGGCTACCGCTCTGCTCTCTACTGCTATGCCACGCAGGAGTTGGGCGGGTGCGCCGATTTCAATTATTTCCGACAAACCACAGTTACCGATGAATAGACCCATTATTGCCTTATTGTTGCTGGTGACCGCCGGGTTGACTGCCTGGGCCCAGGATGCCGTCACCGTCCAGTTCTACACGCCCTCGGTGGTGCGGATCGTCAAAGGCGGTCCCGCCCCGGCGCACAGCTATGCCGTCACGGCGCAGCCCCAGGCGGTCGCCGTGAAGACCACCGCCGGCAAGTCCGGCATCACCTACGCCAGTGCGGCCCTCAAGGTGTCCGTGGCGCCCGACGGGACCGTCCGGTTCCAGGATGCGCGCGGACGGCTCCTGCTCAAGGAGGGCGACTGGGGCTTCGAGACGCGCTCTTCCGGCGTGGACCAGGGCGCCAGGATCGTCCGCCAGACCTTCCTGCCGGAGGCCGGCGAGCCGTTCTACGGCCTGGGCATCCTGCAGGACGGTGCGCTGAACCTGCGCGGCAAGACCCGCCGGATGGTCCAGGACAACACCGAGGATTTCGTCAACATCGTGCAGTCCGTGCGGGGCTACGGCCTCTTCTGGGACAATCCTTCCCCGACCCTCTTCCGCGATGACGGGCAGGGGATGCTCTTCGAGTCCGAGGTGGGGGAGGTCGTGGACTACTACTTCATCTATGGCGGCAGCGCCGACGGGGTGATCGCCGGGATCCGTGCGCTCACCGGCCGCGTGCCGATGCTGCCCCTCTGGAGCTATGGTTTCATGCAGTGCCGCGAACGCTACCGCAGCAGCGCCGAACTGCTCGGCGCCCTGCGGGGATACCGCGAGCGGGGCGTCCCCCTGGACTGCATCATCCAGGACTGGCAGTACTGGGGCAACAATTATCTGTGGAATGCGATGGAGTTCCTCAACGACGACTTCCGCAATGCGCAGGCGATGATCGACGAGGTCCACGAGCGCAATGCCCACCTGATGATCTCCATCTGGTCCTCTTTCGGCCCGATGACCCGGCAGTTCCGCGAACTCCAGGAGCAGGGGCACCTGCTGGACATGGGCACGTGGCCGCGCAGCGGCCTGCCCGACTGGCCGCCCATCATGGAGTATCCTTCCGGCGTGCGTCCCTATGATCCGTTCAGCGCCGAGGCCCGCGACCTCTACTGGCGCTATCTCTCCAAGATGTGGGAGATGGGCCTGGACGCCTGGTGGATGGATTCCACCGAACCGGACCACCACAGCCTCCGCCGCAGGCGCGACGACGATTTCGAGCTGATGACCGCTGACGGGTCCCTGCGCCGGGTGCGCAACGCCTACCCGATCACGGCCGTGGAGGGGGTCTACGACCACCAGCGGGCCGCCACCTCCGACCGCCGCGTCACCATCCTGACCCGCTCGGCCTATGCCGGCCAGCAGCGCACGGGCGCCAACACCTGGAGCGGCGACGTCAATTCGAACTGGCCGACGCTGCGCGCCCAGATCCCTGCGGGACTGGGCTTCGCCCTGACGGGCAACCCCAACTTCAACACCGACTGCGGCGGCTTCTTCCCGGGCGGGTACAACCGCCGCGGCGCCAGCGCCACCTGCGCGCAGAACCCGCGCTTCCAGGAGCTCTATGTGCGCTGGCTGCAGTACGGGGCCTTCAGCCCGATGATGCGCAGCCACGGCGAGAGCTCCCGCCGGGAGATCTGGGAATTCGGCGCGCCGGGCGAGCCGGTCTACGACGCCATCGCGTCCACGATCCGTCTGCGCTACAAGCTGATGCCTTACATCTACGGCACGGCCTGGGACGTGACGGCCTCGGACGGGACCTTCCAGCGCGCGCTGGTGATGGATTTCGCCGCCGACAAGGCGGTGTGGGAGCTTCCGGACGAGTTCCTGTTCGGACGCTCGCTGCTCGTCGCCCCGGTCGTGAAGGCCCAGTACACCTCCGAGGAGGTGCGCTGGCAGGACGAGCCTGTGGATTTCTCCGGCGAGCGCAGCACGCAGGTCTACCTCCCGAAGGGGACCGACTGGTACGACTTCTGGACGGGCGAGCGCCTCAAGGGCGGGCAGACGCTCACGCGCAGCACGCACCTCGACACCGTGCCACTGTATGTGCGCGCCGGCGGCATCATCCCGCTGGGCCCGGACGTGCAGTATGTTTCGGAGAAGCCTTGGGACGCCCTCGAGGTCCGCGTGTACCCGGGCGCCGACGGCCGCTTCACCCTCTATGAGGACGAGGGCGACGGCTATGCTTACGAGCAGGGCGCCTGCTCCGAGATCGAATTCACCCTCAAGGGACGTACGCTCACGGTCGGGGAGCGCCGCGGTTCCTTCCCGGGGATGCTCCGGGAGCGGACCTTCCGCATCGTGACCCCGGACGGCCGTTCGCAGGAGATTTCCTACGACGGGAGCAGCCTTAGCATAAAACTGTAAGGCTTTCCGGAAAAAATTATTACCTTTACACGATATGAAATCTGCCAAATACCTTCTGCTGGCCGTCTGTGCCATCGCTGCGGCCGCCTGCACGGGCGGCAAGACGCAGGAAAACCGTTTCTACAAGCTGTCCAACAAGGCCGGGATGAAAGTGACCGTCACCAACTACGGTGGCCGCATCACCGCCATCGTGCTGCCCGACAAGGACGGGGTCAAGCGCGACGTGGTCCTGGGTTTCGACAAGGTCGAGGACTACTATCCCGAGAACAACCAGACCGACTTCGGCGCCTCCATCGGCCGCTATGCCAACCGCATCGCCCAGGGCAAGTTCACCCTGGACGGCGTGGAGTACGACCTGCCGAAGAACAATTTCGGGCATTGCCTGCACGGCGGCCCCACCGGCTGGCAGTACCAGCCGTATACGGTCGTCGAGGCCGATGCGCGCCACATCAAGCTGCGGATGGACTCCCCGGACGGGGACAACAATTTCCCGGGCGCCGTCACGGCCTTCGTGACTTACACGCTGACCGACGACAACCGGATCGACATCGCCTATGAGGCCGTGTCCACGGCCCCGACGATCATCAACATGACCAACCACAGCTACTTCAACCTCGCCGGTGATCCAGCAAACCACAGCATCTGCGACGACGTGCTCTACATCAACGCCTCGCAGTACACGCCGGTGGACGACACGTATATGACCACGGGCGAGATCCTGCCGGTAGCCGGCACGCCGATGGACTTCACCACGCCGCACAAGGTGGGTGACCACATCACCGAGTTCGAGTTCGAACAGCTCAAGAACGGCAACGGCTACGACCACAACTGGGTGCTCGACACCCACGGCAGCATGGACCTCGTGGCGGTGGAACTCTACTGCCCCCAGACCGGCATCGACCTCAAGGTCTACACCGACGAGCCGGGCATCCAGGTCTACTCCGGCAACTTCCTCGACGGCACGGTGACCGGCAAGGGCGGGGTCGTGTACCAGCAGCGCACCGGCATCTGCCTTGAGACGCAGCATTATCCCGACAGCCCCAACAAGCCCCAGTGGCCTTCCGTGGTGCTGCGGCCCGGCGAGACCTACCACAGCCACTGCGTCTTCGCCTTCTCCCTGAAGTAATCCAAAACCAACTTGTTATATGCTTAGTATCTTGCCTTTGCAGGCCGCGGACCTGAACCGCATCTCCCTGGCATCCTGGGACTGGATCGTCATCGGCCTGTTCTTCCTCGCGATGGTGTGGATCTGCTGGGACGTCTCCCGCAAGAAGAAGGAGACCTCGGGAGACTACTTCCTGAGCGGCCGCACCGCCACCTGGATCGCCATCGGCGCCTCCATCTTCGCCTCCAACATCGGCTCCGAGCACCTCATCGGCCTCGCGGGCACCGGCGCCTCCGCCGGCATGGCCCAGGCCCACTGGGAGATCCAGGGCTGGATGATCCTCATCCTGGGCTGGGTCTTCGTGCCCTTCTACGAGCGCAGCATGGTCTACACGATGCCCGAGTTCCTCGAGAAGCGCTACAACAAGGAGAGCCGCGGGATCCTGACCTGGCTGTCCCTGGCCAGCTACGTGCTCACCAAGGTCTCCGTCACCGTGCTGGCGGGCGGCCTGGCGCTGAACACCCTGCTGGGCATCAACTTCTGGGTGGCAGCCCTGGCCCTGGTGATCATCACCGCCATCTATACCGTCATCGGCGGCATGGAGTCCGTCCTCAAGACCTCGGTCCTGCAGACGCCGATCCTGCTGCTCGGCTCGCTGGTCATCCTCTGGCTGGGCCTGCGCGAGCTTGGCGGCTGGAACGCGATGATGGACATCTGCCGCGCGCAGCCGGTCAACGACCTCGGAGACAATATGACCGACCTGATGCGCAGCGGCCAGGACAAGGAGTTCCCGTGGTACGGCGCCCTCTTCGGCTCCGCCATCATCGGATTCTGGTACTGGTGTACCGACCAGTTCATCGTCCAGCGCGTCCTCTCCGGCAAGAACCAGAAGGAGTCCCGCCGCGGCACGATCTTCGGGGCTTACCTCAAGCTCCTGCCGGTGTTCCTGTTCCTCATCCCCGGTATGATCGCCTTCGCGCTCACCAAGCATCCCGAGTCCGCCATCGGACAGACCCTCGCCGCCGCCCTCGGCGTGCAGGCCGACGGCACCGTCGCGAACCCGGACATCGCCTTCCCGATGCTCGTCAACACCCTGCTGCCGGTCGGCCTCAAGGGCGTGGTGATCTGCGGCATCCTCGCCGCCCTGATGAGCTCCCTGGCCTCGCTTTACAATTCCTCCGCGATGCTCTACACGATCGACATCTACAAGCGCAAGCACCCTGAGACCGAGGAGAAGCGCCTCGTGCTCATCGGCCGTATCGCCACCGTCGTCGTGGTCGTGCTCGGCGTGCTGTGGATCTTCGTGATCCAGCGGATGGGCAAGAGCCTGTACAACTACATCCAGAGCGTCCAGAGCCTGCTGGCCCCGGCCATCGCCGCGGTGTTCCTGCTCGGCGTCTGCTGGAAGAAGACCTCGCCCAAGGCCGGTATGTGGACCCTCATCGTGGGTCTGGTGCTCGGCTTCACGCGCCTGATCACGATGATCATCAACCCGCAGGCCCACAACGTGTTCACCTTCATCTTCAACGAGCTGAACGTGTATGCGTTCTGCGTCTGGATGTTCCTCTTCTGCGTCGCCCTGGCCATCGTGGTCACCCTGCTGACCCCGAAGCCGTCCGACAAGCAGGTGGAGGGCTTGTGCTTCGGCACGGCTACGCCTGAGCAGAAGGCCGCCACGCGCGCTTCCTGGGGCGCCTGGGACATCATCCATACTTGTATCATCCTGGCCTTCACGGTCGCTTTCTACATTTATTTCTGGTAGCATATGCTTGAAGAACTCAAAGCCAAAGTATGCCAGGCCAACCTGGACCTGGTCCGGCACGGACTCGTGGTCTTCACCTGGGGCAACGTGTCCGCCATCGACCGCGCCAGCGGCCTGGTGGTGATCAAACCCTCCGGCGTCAGCTACGACGCGATGAAACCGGAGGACATGGTGGTCGTCGACCTGGACGGCAACGTGGTGGAGGGGAGTCTCAACCCTTCCTCCGACACGCCGACCCACGTCGTGCTCTACAAGGCCTTCCCCAACATCGGCGGCATCGTCCACACCCATTCGACCTTCGCCACGGGCTGGGCCCAGGCGGGGATGGACATCCCCAACATCGGCACGACCCACTCCGACTATTTCCACGATGACATCCCGTGCACGCGCACGATGCGCAGGGCCGAGGTCTTCGGCGAATACGAGAAAGAGACCGGCAACGTCATCGTGGAGCGTTTCGAGGGGATGAATCCCGACGACACGCCGGGCGTGCTCGTGCAGAACCACGGCCCCTTCGTCTGGGGGACGGACGCCGACAACGCCGTCCACAATGCCGTGGTCCTCGAGGAGGTGGCCAAGATGGCCTTCATCTCGATGACCCTGCACATCACGACGCTCGACCTGATCAACCACAAGCCGGCGATGAACCGCTTCCTGATCGAGAAGCATTACAGTCGCAAGCACGGCCCCGACGCCTATTACGGCCAGACCAAGAGGCAGGCCGCCAAGAAGACGGGCCCGAAGAAACGGGCCACCACGAAACTGGCTGCCAAGAGACAGGCCAAAAAGAAGGACAAAGAATAACACTCACAATTAAAAACCCATACCGATATGGCATTCGAAAATCTGGAATTATGGTGGGTGACCGGTGCGCAGCTCCTCTACGGAGGGGATGCCGTGGTCGCCGTGGACGGACACTCCAAGGAGATGGTGGAGGGGCTGAACGCCTCCGGCAACATCCCCGTCAAGATCGTCTATAAAGGCACGGCCAACAGCAGCCGTGAAGTGGAGGCCGTGATGAAGGCCGCCACGAACGACCCCAAGTGCGCCGGCGTCATCACGTGGATGCACACCTTCTCCCCGGCCAAGATGTGGATCAAGGGCCTGCAGGCCCTCGGCAAGCCGCTCCTGCATTTCCACACGCAGTACAACGCTGAGATTCCGTGGGACAAGATCGACATGGACTTCATGAACCTCAACCAGAGCGCCCACGGCGACATCGAGTTCGGCCACATCTGCACGCGGATGCGCGTGGCCCGCAAGGTCGTCGTCGGATACTGGAAGAGCGCCGAGGTGCAGAAGAAGATCGCCGTGTGGGCGCGCGTGGCCGCCGGCGTGGCCGACGCCCGCAACGTCCGCTGCCTGATGTTCGGCATGAACATGAACAACGTGGCCGTCACGGACGGCGACCGCGTGGAGTTCGAGCAGCGCCTGGGATACCACGTCGACTACTACCCGGTCTCCTCGCTGATGGAGTACTACAAGAAGGTGACCGAGGCCGAGACCGACGCCCTGGTGGAGGAGTACAAGAAGCGCTACACCATCAAGATCGACGAGTCCGGCGAGGCTGTCTACTGGGAGAAGGTCCGCAACTCCGCCAAGGCGGAGATCGCCCTGCGCCGCGTGCTCGCGGACGAGGGCGCCACGGCCTTCACCACCAACTTCGACGACCTGGGCGACGCCGACGTGGACGCCCCGGACTTCTGCGGTTTCGACCAGATCCCGGGCCTGGCCTCCCAGCGCCTGATGGAGGAGGGCTACGGCTTCGGCGCCGAGGGCGACTGGAAGACCGCCTGCCTGTGCCGTACGCTCTGGGTGATGTCCCAGGGCCTGCCCACGGGCTGCTCTTTCCTGGAGGACTACACGCTCAATTTCGACGGCGAGCGCTCCTCCTGCCTGCAGAGCCACATGCTGGAGATCTGCCCGATGATCGCGAGCGACAAGCCCAAGCTGGAGGTCCATTTCCTGGGCATCGGCATCCGCAAGCAGCAGACCGCCCGCCTCGTGTTCACCTCCAAGACCGGCCCCGGCATCAAGGCCACCGTGGTGGACCTCGGCAACCGCTTCCGCCTCATTGCGCAGGACGTGGAGTGCATCGAGCCCAAGCCGATGCCCAAGCTCCCCGTGGCCTCGGCCCTTTGGGTCCCGCAGCCGACCTTCGAGGTGGGCGCCGGCGCCTGGATCCTGGCCGGCGGCACGCACCATTCCGCCTTCAGCTACGACATCACGGCGGAGTACTGGGATGATTTCGCCGAGATGACCGGCATCGAGTTCGTCCACATCAGCAAGGACACCACGATCGAGGCCTTCAAGAAGGAGCTCCGGACGAACGAAGTCTACTATATGCTCAACAAGGCGCTGAAGTAGTATGGACGCTTGCACTACCATCGAAACCGGCAAGGCCATCCTGGGCATCGAATTCGGCTCCACCCGCATCAAGGCCGTCCTGGTCGATGAGGCGCACGTCCCCATCGCCCAGGGCAGCTACGAGTGGGAGAACCAGCTCGTGGACGGTCTCTGGACCTACAGCAAGGAAGTCATCTGGTTCGGCCTGCAGCAGTGCTACGCCGACCTGCGCGCCGACGTGCGCAAGCGCTACGGCGTGGAGATCGAGCATCTCGCCGCCATCGGCATCAGCGCGATGATGCACGGCTACATGCCCTTCAACAAGGAGGGGCACCTGCTCGTCCCGTTCCGCACCTGGCGCAATACCAACACCGGTCCGGCCGCCGCGGAGCTCTCCAAGCTGTTCGTCTACAACATCCCGCTCCGCTGGAGCATCTCTCATCTCTACCAGGCCATCCTGAACGATGAGCCGCACGTCGCGAACATCGGCTACCTGACCACGCTCGCCGGCTATATCCACTGGAAGCTCACCGGCGAGAAGGTGCTGGGCGTGGGCGACGCCTCCGGGATGCTGCCCATCGACCCCGAGACCGGCACGTACCGCGCCGACATGGTGGAGAAGTTCGAGAAGCTCGTGGCTCCGAAGCGCTTCCGCTGGAAACTCCGCAACATCCTGCCCAGGGTGCTGGGAGCCGGCGAGGGAGCGGGCCGCCTGTCCGAGACCGGCGCCAAGCGCCTGGACATCTCCGGGCATCTGAAGGCCGGTGTCCCGCTGTGTCCGCCCGAGGGCGACGCCGGGACGGGGATGGTGGCCACCAACGCCGTGCGGCCCCGCACGGGCAACGTCTCGGCCGGCACCTCCTCCTTCTCGATGATCGTCCTGGAGAAGGAGCTCTCCAAGCCCAATGAGATGATCGACATGGTCACGACGCCCGACGGCAAGCTCGTGGCGATGGTCCACTGCAACAACTGCACGTCCGAGCTCAACGCCTGGGTCAAGATGTTCCGCGAGTACCAGCAGCTGCTCGGCCCCGTGGACGACAAGCACGACGTCTACCGCAAGCTGTATACGCACGCCCTCGAGGGCGATCCCGACTGCGGCGGACTGGTGGCTTTCAACTACGTCTCCGGCGAGCCGGTCACCGGCTTCGCGGAGGGCCGTCCGCTGTTCGTGCGGAGCGCCTCCGACAACTTCTCGCTCGCGAATTTCTTCCGGGCGCAGCTCTACGGTTCGCTCGTGGTGCTCAAGATCGGCAACGACGTGCTGTTCAGCGAAGAGAAGGTGGAGGTGGACCGCATCACCGGCCACGGCGGACTCTTCAAGACGCCGGTCGTGGGCCAGCGCATCCTGGCCGCCGCGCTGAATTCGCCTATCTCCGTGATGGAGACGGCGGGCGAGGGCGGTGCCTGGGGCATTGCGCTGCTGGCTTCGTACCTGGTCAACAACGGCGGCGAGATGAGCCTGCCCGACTTCCTGGACAGGGTGGTCTTCGCCGGCAATACCGGCACCGAGATCGCTCCCGACCCGGAGGACGTGGCCGGATTCGAGGCCTACCTCGCCAACTACAAGGCCTGCCTCCCGATCGAGAAGGCCGCCGTGGCGCATAAGAAATAGGGAATGGAGACCATCTGGGATCCGCTCCGTCGCAAACAAGTCGCTGCCACACCCGAGGAACGGGTGCGGCAGTGGTTTATCATACAGCTCCGGGACCGTTTCGGCGTCCCGGAGCATATGATGCGCAGCGAGGTCGGATTCCGGTTCGGCGCCAAGCCCTACCGTGCCGACATCCTGGTCTACGGCCGGGACGGCGCTCCGCTGCTCGTGGCCGAATGCAAGCGCCCCGAGATTGCGCTGACCCCGGCCGTGCTGGAGCAGGCGATGCGTTACAATTCCGTGCTCCGGGTGAGGTTTCTGGTCGTGACAAACGGAAAAATGACGTATCTTTACAGGCTGGAAGGGGAGACCTTCGTCCCGTGCGAGCGCTTCCCTGGCTATGAAGAGATGCTATGCCCACGATAACCGACCAGTTCCTTAACCGACCTATCTTCCGGATCGTCAGCGAGATCGCTGCTGACAAGGGCGTGCGCGCCTTCGTGATCGGCGGCTATGTGCGCGATTGCTTCCTGGGCCGTCCCAGCCAGGACATCGACATCGTGGTGGAGGGCAGCGGCATCGATTTCGCCCGTGCCGTCGGGGCGCGGACGAAGCAGCACGTCTCCTATTTCAAGAATTTCGGCACGGCGATGCTCCATTTCCGCGGCGACGAAGTCGAGTTCGTGGGCGCCCGCAAGGAGT
Source organism: Bacteroidales bacterium (assembly GCA_017428725.1). GTDB lineage: Bacteria > Bacteroidota > Bacteroidia > Bacteroidales > UBA932 > Cryptobacteroides. The sequence goes on from JAFRQH010000012.1 coordinate 23,986, forward strand.
CCTACCGCCGCGAGTCCCGCAAGCCCATCGTGGAGAACGGCACGCTCGAGGACGACCAGCGGCGGCGGGATTTCACCATCAACGCGATGGCCTTCTCGCTGCAGCAGGAGGATTTCGGCGCGCTCGTGGACCCCTTCGGCGGCATCCGCGACCTCGACGCCGGCATCATCCGGACGCCGCTCGACCCCGATACGACCTATTCCGACGACCCGCTCCGGATGCTGCGCGCCGTGCGCTTCGCCACGAAGCTCTCCACGGCCGACCGGACCTTCACCATCGTGCCCGAGTCGATGGACGCGATGCGCCGGATGGCTGACCGCCTGCAGATCCTTTCCTGCGAGCGCATCGCCGAGGAGCTCAACAAGATGCTCGCCGCGGACCAGCCGGCGATGGCCTTCCGCCTGATGGACGAGGCCGGCCTGCTCCGCTACGTCCTGCCGGAGCTCCTGGCCCTCAAGGGCGTGGAGACGGTGGACGGCAAGGGCCATAAAGATAACTTTGCCCATACGTTGGCCGTCCTGACGAACCTTTCCGGGAATTCCGACAAACTCTACCTCCGCTGGGCGGCGCTGCTGCACGACATCGGCAAGCCTGCGAGCAAGCGCTACGACCCGGCGCAGGGCTGGACCTTCCACGGCCACGAGGTCATCGGCGCGCGGATGGTCCCCAAGATCTTCGACCGCCTGCGCCTGCCGCTGGACGAGATGAAATACGTCCAGAAGCTCGTCCGGCTGCACCTGCGGCCGATCGCGCTGGTGGACGAGGAGGTCACGGACTCCGCCGTGCGCCGGCTCCTTTTCGACGCCGGCGACGACATCGACGACCTGATGCTCCTCTGCAATGCCGACATCACCTCCAAGAACGAGGCGAAGGTGGCGCGCATCCGCGGCAACTTCGAGCTCGTCCGGCGCAAGCTCGTGGAGGTGGAGGAGAAGGACGCCATCCGCAATTTCAAGAACCCGATCGACGGCGACTACGTGATGCGCGTCTACGGCATCCCGCCCTGCCGGGAGATCGGCGTCCTCAAGGAGATGGTCAAGGAGGCCATCCTGGACGGGGTGATCGGCAACAATTTCGCGGAGGCCGACGCCTTCATGCGCCTGCACGCCCCCGAACTCGGTCTGCACGAAGTCTGACCCTGCCCCATGATCGACCGCTACCTCGAATACCTCGCGGCCGTCCGCCGCTATTCCCCCCGCACCGTCGAGATCTACCGCGGTGTGTTGGAAGAGTACTTCGCCTTTTCCGGTACGGATTGGACGGAAATCTCCGTCCAATCCGTGCGGAACTACGAAGTCTTCTTGCTTGATGAGAAAAAGGAGAGTGCCCGGACGGTGACCCTGCACCTGAGCGTACTGAGCGGCTTCTGCAAGTTCCTGATGAAGCAGGGCGTGCTGGACAGCAATCCCGTGCGGCTGGTGTCGCGGCCCAAGCAGGAGAAGCGCCTGCCGGTGTTCTACCGCGAGGAAGCGATGAAAGACTATTTCGAGCAGACCAAGGGCGTGCTCGAGTATGGCAGCTACGAAGACCAGCTGCGGCGGATGATCCTGGGCCTGCTCTACGGCACTGGGCTGCGCCGCGCCGAGCTGATCTCGCTCGACCGCAGCAGCGTCGACTTCTCCCGCCGCGTGCTCCGCGTGCGCGGAAAAGGCGACAAAATCCGTGAAATTCCGCTCCTGCCTTCGCTTTGTGACGAAATTTTGTTATATTTACAATCGGTTGACTCTTTGAAATGTGCTGACAAGACCCCGGAAGCCCCGCTTCTGCAGACCCCCCGGGGCGCCCGACTCTACCCGGTCTACGTGGACCGGGCGGTCAAGGAAGCCCTCGGCGGCGTGGCCGGCATCAGCGGCAGGAAGTCCCCGCACGTCCTGCGCCACACGCTGGCCACGGAGCTGCTGGACGGGGGGACCGACCTCAATTCCATCAAGGAATTGCTCGGCCACGGCTCCCTGGCGGCGACCCAGGTCTACACGCACAATTCCATCGAGCGGCTGCAAACTGTTTATAAATCCGCCCATCCAAGGGCAAAAAACGATGGTAACCATGGAGATTAAACTCAAAGCCCTGAAGTTCGAAGCCGGTGAGCAGCTCACCGCCTTCGTCGACAAGAAAGTCTCCCGGCTGGCGAGGTTCTGCGAGGACCTTACGGACCAGGTCGAGGTGTCGCTCGAAGACCACCTCAAACAAGGGAAGCAGGCCAAGATCCAGATCCACGTACCGGGCGAGGAGCTCATCATCGAGCGCGAGGCCGACACCTTCGAGAACGCGATCACCGAGGCGGTGGACGCGATGAAGGAGAAGCTCACCCGTGTCAAAGAAAAGAAATTCGAGAACTAAGATTCTCCCACCCATTCAGGGCCGTCCTCCGGGGCGGCCTTTTTGTTTGCTAGAGGTTCAGCAGCTTGGCGGTGAGCTCGACCAGCAGCTCGCCGTCAGAGACGGTGGCCCCGTCGCCGCCCTTGCCGAGGTAGTCGTACTCGCAGAGCAGCGAGACGGCGGCCATCGCCTTGCGGACGGGGTAGTTGCGCACCGCGGCATCGTATTCCCGGTAGAAATACGGGTTCACACCCGCGAGGGCGCGGGCCTTGTCCTCGGGGGAGGGAGCGCCTCCCTTGGCGAGCAGCGCGCCGTACTTGAGGATGCGGTTGAAATGGGTGTAGAGGGCGCTGACGGCCATCGGCATCGCGAACTTGGCGCCGTTGCCCAGGTGCGCGGCGATCTTGAGCGCCTGCGCGCCGTGTTTGTAGGAGAGCTCCTTGGTGAGTTCGAACACGCTGAACTGCCGGGAGATGCCCACGTTCTTCTCGATGTCCCCGACCGTCACGCGCGTCGTCCCCTCCGGCAGGGCCTTGGTCAGCTTGTCCGTCTCCACGACGATCGTGGAGAGCTCCGTGCCCACCGACTCAGCCAGCAGCGCGGCCGCCTGCGGCTCGATCTGCAGGCCGCGCGAGGCGTAGTAGGCGTGGATCCAGTCGGGGATCTGGTAGTCCCGCAGGGCGGGGGAATCCACCACCGTGCCGACCTTCTGGACGGCCTTGTAGAAAGCCTTGCGCTTGTCGGCCGAGGCCTTGTGCATCAGGACCACGAGCACGGTGCTGTCCAGCGGGTCGTTGCAGTAGAAGGCGAGCTCCTCGATGCCCTTCATCTGCTGGGCTTCCTTGACCACGACGAGCTGGCGCTCGGCCATCATCGGGTAGCGGCGCGCGGCCGTGACCACCTGCGCGGCCGTGACCTCGCCGCCGTAGCAGACCGTCTCGTTGAAGTCCTTCTCCTCCTCGGGGATGCAGTTCTGCAGGATGGCGTCGCAGACCATCTCGGGGTAGTACGGCTCGTCTCCCATCAGCAGATAGACGGGGCTGAAGCGGCCTGCACGCACGTCGGAGAGGATTTTTGCACACTGTGCGTCGATATTGACGGAATTCTTGGCCATAGCTCTGCAAAATTACGCAAAAATCTTCATACATTTGTGGAAGAGCAACCACAATTCCAAACCATATGAAAAAGAGACTTATCTCCCTTTTGGCAGGCGCGTGCCTGCTCGTCCCGGCGGCCCTGTCTGCGCAGGATGCTACCGTCCGTGTCCACGATGCCGGCTCCGGCATCACCATCCCGGCCGAGATCTACGGCCAGTTCTCCGAGCACCTCGGACGCTGCATCTATGGCGGCCTGTGGGTGGGCAAGGATTCGTCCATCCCCAACATCGAGGGCTACCGCAAGGACGTCTTCGAGGCGCTCAAGGCGCTGAAGGTCCCCGTGATGCGCTGGCCGGGCGGCTGCTTCGCGGACGACTACCACTGGATGGACGGCATCGGCCCGCAGGAGAAGCGCGGCTACATGACCAACAATTCCTGGGGCGGCACGCTCGAGGACAACAGCTTCGGCACGCACGAATTCCTCAATCTCTGCGAGATGCTCGGGATCGAGCCGTACATCAGCGGCAACGTGGGCAGCGGCAGCGTGGAGGAGATGGCCAAGTGGGTGGAGTATATGACCTCGGACGCCAAGACCCCGATGGCCGACCTGCGCCGGGCCAACGGCCGTGAGGAGCCGTGGAAGGTGAAATACTTCGGCATCGGCAACGAAGCCTGGGGCTGCGGCGGCAACATGACGCCGGAGTACTATAGCGACCTCTTCCGCCGCTATGGTACGTACCTGCGCAACTACAGCGGCAACCGCCTCTTCAAGGTGGCCAGCGGCGCCTCGGACTACGACTACAACTGGACCCGCGTGCTGATGAAGAACCTGGTGGGCAAGGGGATGAACGGCATCTCCCTGCATTACTACACCGTCACGGGCTGGAGCGGCCGCAAGGGCTCCGCCACCGGTTTCACCGACAAGGACTACTACTGGTTCCTGGCCAAGACCATCGAGGTGGAGGACGTGCTGCAGAAGCACATCGAGATCATGGACGAACTCGACCGGTCCGGCCGCGTGGCCCTGCTGCTTGACGAGTGGGGCACCTGGTTCGACGTGGAGCCCGGCACCAATCCCGGCCACCTCTACCAGCAGAGCACGATGCGCGACGCCATCGTGGCTGCGCTCAACTTCGACATCTTCCACAAGTACACCCGCCGCCTGAAGATGGCCAACATCGCCCAGGTGGTCAACGTGCTGCAGTCGATGATCCTGACCAACGACACCGGGATGGTCCTCACCCCGACCTACCACGTCTTCGAGATGTACAATGTCCACCAGAACGCCGAGTTCATCGAGTCCGATGTGGTGACCCCGCGCATCAAGACGGAGCGCAAGCTGTCCGTGCCCGAGGTGGACGCCACCGTGTCCCGCAAGGACGGCGAGATGCACATCTCCCTGGTCAACACCGACCTCAAGAAAGCCAAGAAGGTGCTCGTGACCTTCGACGAGGCCGGCGTGAAGAACATCCTGTCGGCCCGCGTGCTGACCTCCAAGGATGTCCACGACCACAACGACTTCGACAAGCCGGAGGTTGTCAAACCCGCCGCGTTCAAGGATTACAAGCTCACCAAGGCCGGCCTGGAGGTGACCCTGCCGCCGTGCTGCGTGGTCGCCATCGCCGCCAAATAGGGTAGCCCTTGCAACATCTGCGTAAATCGCCTCCGCCGGAGGCGATTTTTTTGTATCTTTACACGATTTTTAGACTTAATAAGCCAACAGACAGCAATATGGCAATCATCGAATGTAAGAACGTATGCAAGAATTTCGGGGAGAAGGTGGCCCTGGACCACGTCAGCCTCGAGATTCCCGAAGGGAAGATCTTCGGCTTGCTGGGGCCCAACGGTGCCGGCAAGACGACCCTGATCCGTATCATCAACCGCATCACCATCCCCACGGACGGGGAGGTCTGGTTCAACGGGCGACCCATCACGCAGGCCGACGTGGAGAAGATCGGCTATATGCCCGAAGAGCGCGGCCTCTACCGCAAGATGAAGGTCGGTGACCAGGCGATGTACCTGGCCCAGCTGAAGGGGATGTCCGCCCGCGATGCCCAGCAGGCCCTCAAGGAGTGGTTCGTCCGCTTCGGCATCCAGAGCTGGTGGGACAAGAAGGTGGAGGAACTCTCCAAGGGCATGGCCCAGAAGCTCCAGTTCATCACCACGGTGGTCCACAAACCCTCGCTGATGATCCTGGACGAGCCGTTCTCCGGCTTCGATCCCGTCAACGCCGAGATCATCCGCCAGGAGATCCTGCGGCTCAAGGAGGAAGGCGCGACCATCATCCTGTCCACGCACAACATGGAATCCGTGGAGGAGCTCTGCGACGACATCGCCCTCATCAACAAGGCCCGCCTGGTGATCACCGGCGGCGTGGAGGAGATCCGCCGCAAGTACGGCAACAACAACGTCGAACTCGTCTGGACGGACGCCGACGGCCGCCACACGGAGGTCCTGCCGCGTGAGACCGACGGCGCTTCGACCCTGCGGACCTACCTCGACAAGGAGGGCGTGCAGATCAACTCCTACAAGGAGCTGATGCCGCGCATGAACGACATTTTCATCAAACTCGTAACGGAAGGGGAGGAATAGGCTATGAATTGGAGAACTACAGGCATCATTATCAGCCGCGAATACCTCAACAAGGTCAAGAAGAAGAGTTTCATCTGGACGACCCTCCTCGTGCCCATCCTGGTGGCCGGCCTGACCATCGGCCTGATGGCCGTGATGATGAACACCAAGGAGAAGGTCAAGAACATCGCCGTCGTGGACGAGTCCGGCATCGTCGTGCCGTACATGACAGATTCCGAGACCATCCACTACCAGGTCCTGGAAGGCATCCCGGTGGACAGCGTCAAGGTCAGGCTTGCAGACATGGGCTTCGACGGCGTGCTCTCCATCGGCGCCCTGGACGAGGCCGAGAAGACGGTCCCGGCGGACCTCTTCTCACCCAAACCGTTCGGCATGGAGCTGGTGGACAACATCAACGCGCGGATCAACCGTGCCGTCGAGGACTACCGGATCGCTTCCTACAACATCGAGGGCCTGGACCAGATCCTCAAGGATGTCAAGGCCAACGTCCGCCTGCATTCGTACACGATTTCCGACAGCGGTGAGGAGAAGGTCTCCGAGGCGGGGGTCTACTCCATCCTCTCGATGGTGCTCGGCATCTTCCTGTTCATGTTCATCACCCTGTTCGGCTCGATGGTGATGAGCTCAGTGATCGAAGAGAAGTCCAGCCGCGTGGTGGAGGTGCTTGTCAGCTCCGTCAAGGCTACGGAGCTGATGTTCGGCAAGATCATCGGCATCGCCCTGGTGGCCCTGACGCAGTTCCTGCTCTGGATCGTGCTGTCCGTGGCCATCATCAGCATCGGCGGCGCCGCGATCGGCTTCGACAAGCTCGCGGGGGGCAATCCCACGGAGATGGCCAGCACGATGGGCGTGGATGCGGAGCAGCTGGAGGCGGCCGCCCAGGCCGCGGACGAGGGTGGCATTGCCACGGTGCTGACCACGCTCACCAACCTGCCCTGGGGCCAGCTGATCGGCCTGTTCCTGGTCTATTTCATCTTCGGCTACCTCCTGTACGCCTCGATGTTCGCCGCCATCGGCTCCGCCGTGGAGAACGAGGGGGATACGCAGCAGCTGCAGCTGCCGCTGACCATCCCGCTGATGCTGGCCTACATCATCGCGCTCTATGCTTTCCGCGCGCCGGACAGCTCCATCGCCTTCTGGGGGTCCATCATCCCGTTCACCTCGCCGATCGTGATGATCTCGCGCCTGCCCTTCGGGGTGCCGGCCTGGGAGCTCATCCTTTCGATCGTCCTGCTGATCGGCACCTTCGTGCTGCTGGCCTGGGCGTCCGCCAAGATCTACAAGGTCGGCATCCTGATGTTCGGCAAGAAATCCACCTGGAAAGACCTCTGGAAATGGTTCAAGCAAAAGTAGTTGCGCTGGCGGCGGCTGCCCTGCTCGCCTGCTCGTGCCAGTACTCGATGTCCTGGCAGAAATACCGGATGGACGGGCACCGCACCGGCGTGACCGTGCCCAGCGCCGACAACGTGCCCCAGGCCCTGGGCGTGATCGAGGGCGACGTCTACACGGCCCCCAACGGCCGGACCTTCGCGAAGGGGAGTGCCACCTACGCCGCTGCCGCCGACATGATCGGCGTGCAGGCGCAGATGGCGCGCGTCAAGGAGGTTGTCGGCCATGCGCCCGAGGCGATGGTCCGCCAGTCCCCGGAGAGCGCCCTCTCCGACTGGATCGTGGACCGGATGATGGCCGAGGTGGCCAGCGTCACCAAGCGCAAGGTGGACGTGGGCATCACCAATTTCGGCGGCATCCGGGTTGACCTGCCCGCGGGGGACGTCCTGCTGGACGACCTGCTGTCGATGCTGCCCTTCCGCAACAGCCTCTGCTACGTGGCCCTGAAGGGCTCCGACCTGCAGGCCATCTTCGACCAGATGGCCGCCACGCGCCCGCAGGTGGTCGGCGGCGTCAAGCTGGTGTTCAACGGCGGCAAGGTGGAGTCCGCGCTGGTCGGCGGCAAACCGGTCGACCCCAAGAAGACCTACGGCGTGGCCACCAGCGACTTTCTGCTGGACGGCGGTGACGGGCTGACCATCGGCAAGAATGCCCGGGAGCTGATCGTCACGGACAAGTACATCATCGATGCGATCCTGCCCTATGCCCGCCGTCTGGCGGCCGAGGGCAAGCCGATCGCATATCAGACCGACGGACGGATGGTCATCAAGAAGGAGGAGAAGCAATGAGACGCGCCCTGATCTGTCTCGCGGCGGCCGCACTGGCCGTCTGCGCCTGCCAGCAGCCCCAGCTGGTGATCCTGCACACCAACGACACCCACAGCCACTTCGAGCCGGTCCGCGGCGGCGAATTCGACGGCCTGGGCGGTGTCGTGGAGCGTGCCGCATTCGTGGACTCCGTCCGCGCCGTACACGGAACGGACCGCGTCCTGCTCCTGCACGCCGGCGACTTCGGCCAGGGGACATCCTATTTCACGGAACTGGGCGGCACCCTGGAGCCCAAGATGATCAACGACCTGGGCTACGACTGCGTCACGCTCGGCAACCACGAGTTCGACAACGGCATCGAGGACCTGACCGAGCGGGTGAAGACGCTCCGGCCGGAAGTCAAGGTCGTCTGCGCCAACCTGGACCTGACGCCCTTCGAGCTGGGCGAGTACGTGAAGCCTTACGCCATCGTGCGGAAAGCCGGCCTGAAGATCGGCATCATCGGCCTGGAGTCCGACATCTCCACCAACGTGACCAAGACCGTCTCCGCGCGCCTGCAGCAGCTGGACAACGTGGAGGTGGTCAACCGCTGGGCCGCGCACCTGCACGAGGCGGAGAAGTGCGACATGATCATCCTGCTCTCCCACGCCGGATACGGTGCGGATCAGGATATCGTCCCGCAGACCCGCTGGATCGACCTGGTGGTGGGCGGACACACCCACACCTTCGTCGACGACCTGCTCTATGTCGCGGATGCCGACGGTCGGCAGGTGCCGGTCATCACGGACGGTTGCTGGGGGCTCGAGATGGGCCAGGTCAACGTCCGCCGGCGTTTCTCCGCCGCACGTTGAAGACTTTGGTGCTGGACCGGTAGTAGCTGATGTCGAAGCACGAATAGTCGTCGTGCCGGCAGCTGCCCTTGCGGTGCCCTGTTGCGAAGGCCGGATCGAATCCGGCCTTCGCCAGTTCCTGGAGGCTCGCGGAGTTCTTGTCCTCCGCGAGCAGTTCGCTCAGGATCTTGTAGTTCCTGGAGATCTGCGCCAGCGTCTCCGTCCGGACGCGCCGCCGCTCCCGGACGACCCGGTTGTGCCACCGGTTCTTGCACTCGAGGCTGCAGAAATTCTTGTCTCTCCTGCCGTAGAAGGCTCTCCCGCACTCCCGGCAGATGTTCTCTTCCTCCTTCTTCCTATTGTTGCTCATCATTGGGGATTTTCCCAAAAATCGCTTGTTTGGACGAGACGGACAAGCATTTGAAAGAAACAATCCCGTTTTTGTGCGGAATCTTGCGGATTCCGCTTTTTTCTTGTCAGCCCCGCAAAGATCCGGTCTGCAAGGAAAGCGTTCACGCGGACGCGTACGTTTGGCGTGGCGGACCGAAAGAAACGGCAATCAGCAGGGTGAAACGTCAAAAACAGGCCCCGGCAGGCAGCCGACCGGCGGAAGTCCGGATTATTCAGGGTTCCTTTGCTGCGGGATCCGGACCGCGCGGCCGGACACCCGACAGCCATTCTTAAAACGGAAGACTTTATGGAACAACTGAACAAAATCGAATTGCGTGGGGTCGTCGGCAGCGTCCGATTCCAGACCTACGAAGACAGTCGGATGGCCAGGATCAACCTGGCGACCAACTATGCCTACAAGGACCGGGACGGGGCCGCCGTCATCGACACGTCGTGGCACAACGTCACCGCCTGGGAGGGCCGCAACATCCACGGCCTGGACCGGATCACCAAGGGCAGCAAGCTGCACGTCATCGGGCGGCTCCGCTACCAGAAATATACGGGTGTGGACGGGGTGGATCGGATCGCTACGGACATCCTGGCCAACCGCCTGGCCATCATCGAAGACCCGGAACCGATGCAGTATGAAATGTAGGGCCAGAAAACCGGGAGGAAAGGACAGGACCGGCCACAGCCTCACTCCTGCGGTCCTGTCCCGGACTCCCGTCCGGGCGCTCCTGCCGCTGCTGCTGTGCCTGCTGGGGTTCGCGACCCCGGTCCCGGCGCAGGTGCAGCTCCCGGACCACTATCCGGCGGAGGGCCTGGAGAACCGCGCCAGGATCGCCCTGTCGCAGAACGTCGCCGACTACCTGATGCTGGGGACGCTCAATGCCGAGCTCCAGTATTCGGTCCACCGGAGCTGGACCCTGCAGGCGGGGACGCGCTACAACAACTGGACCTGGCTCCACCGCCAGGAGGGCCAGTTCGAGTCCCGCCGGCAGACCTACTATGCCGGGGCCCGCTGGTGGCCGTGGTACACCTATTCCGGCTGGTGGGCTGGCGCACGGGTCCAGTATGAGGAGTACAATCGCGGCGGCATCGTCTCGCCGGAGACGGAGGAGGGGGACGCCTTCGGGCTGGGGCTCGGAGCCGGCTACGCCGTCCATATCAACCACTGGCTGAATGCCGATTTCGGCCTGTACGGCTGGGGTGGGATGACCCGCTATGTCAGCTACGCCTGCCCCTATTGCGGCAAGCGCACCGGTGCGGGGACCAAGCCCTTCCTGCTCCCCGACGAAGTCCGCATCGCTCTGCAGTTCATCTTCTGAACAAGCGACAATCCGGAACAGACTATGAAGAAGACAACGATTCTGATGGCCACGGCCCTGCTGGTGGCCTTGCTGGGCGGCTGCGGCCCGCAGCGCAAGACGCGCACCCTGCGTGAGGCCCGGATGACCGCCTCGCTCCAGCTGCCCCGCCAGGCGGACTACCTGCCCGAATACAAGGACGTCCGGATCCCGGTGCGCGACACCCTGCGCGTCACGGACCTGGACGGGCGGGAGATGATCCTGATGAAGGCCATCCGCGACGAGTCCACCGGTGATATGGTCGCGGCGGAGATGCTCGACGCCGCGATGGTCACCGCGCGCTTCCGCAACATCGCCGAGCGCCACGGCAAGATCGACCTGGAGTTCCAGGTGGTCGTGCCGCCCGGGATGCAGGATTCCCGCTGGCAGCTGCGCCTGCACCCCGACCTGTTCGTGCTCGAGGACAGCCTCCGGCTCGACGACGTGGTCATCACGGGCGCCGGCTACCGCCGCGCGCAGCTGCGCGGCTACCAGCAGTACGAGAAGTTCCTCTCGCGCATCATCGAGGACAGCCTGGCCTTCGTGGACCTGCGCAACCTCGAGATCTTCATCGAACGCAACCTCCCGCAGGTCTACGCCCTCAAGCGCGACACCACCTACGTCTCCGACGAGGTGTTCGAGTCCTATTTCGGCGTGACGGAGCAGGAGGCCATCGACCACTATACCAACAAGTGGCGCTGGCGGCGCAACGAGTGGCGCAAGGCGGCCCGGCCGCGGATGTTCGCCCGCTACGTCAAGGTGCCGCTGGTCACGGAAGGCATCCGGCTGGACACCGTCATCCGCTCCGAGGGCGGCGCATTCATCTACAATTATGTCCAGACCATCAACACGCGGCCCCGGCTGCGCAAGGTGGACGTGGTCCTCTCCGGCGAGATCTTCGAGCAGGAGCGGCAGATCTACACCGTGCCGCCCTGTGACCCGCTGACCTTCTACATCTCCTCGGTATCCGCGTTCGCGGACGCCACGGAACGCTACAAGACGGTGGTCATCTCGCGCAACGTGGAGGCCAACACCGCCTGCAACATCGACTTCCGCACGGGCCGCGCCGACATCGACGAGCGGCTCGGCGGCAACGCCCGCGAGATCGCCTTCATCAAGGAGAACCTGCGCAACCTGCTGCTCAACGAGACCTTCGAGCTGGACAGCGTGACCATTGCGGCCTCCGCCTCACCGGAGGGCTCCTTGGCGGCGAACAATGCCCTGACCCTGCGCCGTTCGCGCGCCGCGTCGGACTTCTTCCGGCAGTACATCGCCTTCGTGCGCGATTCCGTGCGGCGCGCGGACGGAGCCTTCATCACCGTGGGGGAGAACCTCGGGGAGGAGACCGTCCACGGCAGCGGCCGCGCCCGCCGGGAGATCCCGTTCCTGTCGCGTCCCGGCGGGGAGGACTGGGCCCAGCTGGACCGGCTCGTCGCCGCCGACAGCACGTTGACCCGCGAGCAGAAGGCCCGCTATGCGGAGCTGTCCGCCATCGCCGACCTGGACGTGCGCGAGAAGCAGATGCGCTCCGAGAGCTGGTACCGCCACGTGCTGGACACCCACTATCCGCGCCTGCGCACCGTCCGTTTCGCCTTCGCCCTGCACCGCAAGGGGATGGTCAAGGACACCATCCACACGACGGAGCTGGACACGGTCTACATGAAGGGCGTGCAGGCCATCCGCGACCACGACTACCAGGCGGCCCTCGCGTTCCTGGCCCCGTACCACGACTACAACACCGCCGTGGCCTACGTGGCCCTGGACCGCAACGCCTCCGCGATGGAGATCCTGGACCCGCTGCCGCGCACGGCCACGGTGAACTACATGCTGGCCATCCTGTACGCCCGCCAGGGCGACGACCAGGCCGCGGTCCAGCATTACCTCAATTCCTGCCGGCAGGACCGCAGCTTCGTCTCCCGCGGCAATCTGGACCCGGAGATCGCCACCCTGATCCGCAAGTATGCGCTCCACAAGGATCCCGGGGAGGATGACTGGGGCGACCTGGTCCTGCAAGACCATCCGTAAACAATCAATAAAACCCAAACGACAATGACAAAGACTTTATTCCTGCTCTCCGCCGCACTCTGTCTGGCGGTGGGATGCGACAAGGTGCCGTCCGGGATTCCGGCCGTGCCGGACTCTGAACTGAACGTGACGCTGTCCGGACTATGGACTCCGGACGCGACCAAGGCGACCAGCGGCACGGCCGCCGAGAACAAGGTGAACAACCTGACCATCTATGTGTTCGATGCCGACGGGATGCTGGATATCTCGCACGCCTGCACGGCGGCGGAGATCAAGGCGGGCAAGGCGACGGTCCGGACCAAGACCGGCGCCAAGACCGTCTGTGCCGCCGCCAACCTCTCCGACGCGGTGGCCGCGCAGGCCGGCGGGGCCTTCCGGCTCTCCGACCTGGCCGCCGTGCCGTACGCCCTGTCCGACAACGGCCCGTCCAGCCTCACGATGTGGGGCGTGGCCTCGGGCGTCAACGTAGCTTCGGGCGCGGGCGGCAGCGTGACGGTCGCCCTCGCGCGCGGCGTGGCCCGCGTGTCGCTGGGCAGTGTCCGCAACGCCCTGCCCGCGCCCTTCGGCCCCGTCCAGCTCAAGCACGCCTTCCTGTGCAACGTGGTCGGAAACCAGAATCTCGGCGGCGATGCCGAGCCGGACAACGCCAAGTACCTCAACCGCGAGGCCCGGGCCGGCCACGTCAAGGCGCGGGTGATCGGCACCGGCTCCTATGCGGCGGAATGCAAGAACCTGACCTTCCAGACGCTCGGCGAGGAGGTGGCGGTGGGCAAGACGGCCAGCTACACGAACAAGTTCTTCTACGGCTTCCCGAACGCCCTCACCACGCCGAACAACGGCTTCCACGCCACCTTCGTGCCCACGGCCACGGTGCTGATGGTCGTTGCCACGGTCCGCGGCGTGGATTACTATTATCCCGTCCCGCTCAGCGGCGGACTGGCGGCGAATACCGAATACAAGGTGGACCTGACCCTGGCGGGCCTGGGCAACACCGTGGACGAACCTTTCGCGCGGATTGAGAAAGCCGATCTCGCGGCGACCATCCAGGTCAGCCCCTGGAACACCGGGGCCGGCATTTCCGAAACCATCTGAAACGCACCCGACCATGAAAAAGAATCTGAACCTGATGCTCTCGCCGCTCGCGGGCCTGCTCCTGCTGGTCCTCTCCTGCGGCAAGACCGGCCCCGAGGCCGGCGGGCGGCTGCAGCCCGCCGGGGACGAAGTCACCCTGACGGTCCGCCTCGGAACCCCGGCCACGAAGGTGGCGGCACAGTCCCCCACGAACGAGAAGATGATACGCAACGTGCAGGTGTTCGTCTTCCGGGCCGGTCCCGGCACGGAAGACGGCAACCTCGAGATCGCCGCCTCGGCCGGCTTCAACGCCGAACTGGAGGTCGCCTCCGGCAGCTATGACGCCCTGACGCTCAAATGTTCGACCGGCCAGCGGGAGGTCTGGGCGGTGGTCAACGACTCCCGGGACCGGACTTCCGGCCCGGAGGCGGTCACCACCCGGCAGGAACTCCTCTCGCAGACCCACCAGCTGGCGGATTCCCGCAAGGACAAGCTGTTGATGTGTGGCGCCAGCGACGTGCTGACCCTGCGAGAGGGCAAGGAGGAGATCCGCCTGGACGTGCACCGCCTGGCGGCGTCCGTGGTGCTGCAGTCGGTGAAGAACGATTTCAGTTCGCCGGCCTACCAGAAGCCGGGGGTGTTCCGGGTAGAGGACTGCTACCTGCTCAACGTCCCGGGACGCATCCGCCTGGATGGCGGGATCGAGCCCGCCGCGCTGCCGGCCGAGGCCTGGCTGGGCCGTCTCTCGGCCGAGAAGACCGCCTGTGAGCCGGGTCTCATCTACGACCAGGTGGAGCCCAAGCTGCTGGATTACGGCTCCACCGACACGACCCCGCACGCGTTCTATTCTTACCCGAACGACTGCACGCTGTCCGAAGAAGCCACCTGGGGCCCGCGCGCCACGTTGCTGGTCCTGGAGGCGTCCCTGTACAACGGCACGGACTGGACGAAGTACTACTATCCGGTGGCCCTGACCGGCGGACTGGTCTCCAACCGCCAATACAGTGTGGCGCTGACCATCCACCGGCCCGGTTCGCTGGATCCGAACATCCCGGTCAAGTTCGATGACGTGACCCCGGTCATCCAGGTGAGTGACTGGGAGACCGGCGAGTCCTACGACCGGGAAATCTGAGCGCACCGCCATGGACAAACGGAGAATAACAGGGATGCGGCTGCTCCTGGCCGCCGTCATCGTCTCCGCTCCGCTGTCGTGTTCCGTCAAGGAGGACCGGACGGAGTGTCCGGTCTACGTCACGGTCCTGACCGACCGCTTTGTG
This sequence comes from Bacteroidales bacterium, assembly GCA_017428725.1. GTDB lineage: Bacteria > Bacteroidota > Bacteroidia > Bacteroidales > UBA932 > Cryptobacteroides. The sequence continues at coordinate 39,089 of JAFRQH010000012.1, forward strand.
CAGCAGGGCATCAGCGACGGGATCATCTCCTTTGGCGCCGCGCAGCCCATCCGGCGCGAGACGGTGAGTTTCCTGTCCTATGTGCGGGAGGGATTCGAACAGGCCTGTCCGCGTGATTTCGCCCGGGTGTCCGTCCTGGCCGGCGTGGACCACGCCCTGCTGCGGGAGGGGACGCTGGAGACGCCGTACGGCAGCCAGGCCGACCTGGTCTGGGCGTACGGGGAGACATTCTCGGCCTATGCCGACGAATACGTCGTGGACGCCGTTCCCCACAAGCAGTTCTGCCTGGTCCGCTTCCTCTTCGACGGCAGCCGTTTCGCGCCGGAGGATTATCCCTGGCGCTTCCGCCTCAAGGCGGAATGTTCCGGGATGGACATCTACACGCTGGCCCCGCTGCCCGGGCCGTATTCGGCCCTCGTCGGGCCCAACGCACTCGGGGAATGGTATGGCGTGCTGCCCCGCCAGCTGAGCAACAACATGCTGCTCGAGGTGTTCGTGCCGGAGGCGGAAGGATCCGCGGAAGGGCGCACCGAGTATGTGATCGACCTGGGCAAGGCTTTCGAGGCGCAGGGGTACGACTGGACCCTGGAGGACCTCAAGGACATCGAGGTCCAGGTGGGTTTCATCGAAGCCGACTTGACGGTGACCGTGCACGAGTGGGAACGGAGTGATAGTTATGGAGTGATTGAGATATAATAAGATAATAAGTTGTATATGAGAGGAATATGGAAATTATTCGTCGGGATGGCGCTTGGGGCGGCCCTGCCTGCCTGCGAGCCGGAGCCGGTGCGGACCCGTTTCGAGCTTCCGCCTGCGGAGTCGGTCGGGCAGGACGTGGTGGACCTCACGCTCGCCATCGCGCCCGATACGCCGGGCAAGACCAAGGCTTCCTTGCTCGCAGATGTGGAGTCGAAGGGGTCCGGCGCCCTCGTGCTCGTCTACCGCACGGACACGCGCCAGCTGGATTCCTACCGTTTCTTCACGCAGGAGGAACTCCGGGCCCAGGCCGGGACGCCGCTGAAACTGCGCGTCCCACTGGGCCGCTGCGACTTCTACATCCTGGGCAACCTGAACGCCGTCCGCAAGTCGGACGGCCGGACGGCCCACCTGATGGAGGCGCTCGGCGCGGATTTCCCCGTGGATGAGACGGCGCTGGAGGCCTGGATCTACCGCCTGGACGGGGGAGACCTCAATGCGGCATGGCGGCGCGAACGCTTCGCGGACGTGGCCGCCTGCGGCATCCCGTACATGCACGTGTGCAAGGAAGTGGACACGGGGGAGCAGATCCGCCGGGGCGAGGGGATCCCGGGCTCGGACAAATGCCGCCGGCTGTTCAGCAAGGTCACGGTGCGCATCGACCATTCCGCTTTCGACGACGCTGGGGCGCATCCGGAACGCTTCGTCAATACCCGCCTCTACCTACGCCAGGCCAACGCCCGCCTGCAGCCCTTCTCGGAGCATCCGCAGCAGGCTGCGGCCGCGACGGACGTGCTCCCGGAGAGCGACTACGACCCGCAGATGGCCAACGGCTCCGTGATGACGTTCAGCTTCTACGTGCCCGAGAACGCGCAGGGCGACCTGCTCTCCGGCAATGCGGACAGCCGCCGCAAGACCCTCGACGAGCTGCTCGCACGGGGGCTGTCCGCCCGTGCGCCTTACCTGACCTATGTGGAGTTCTCCGGGCGGCTGGACCCCTCTGCGGGCGGCTATGGCGGGGATGTGACCTACCGATTCTATGTCGGGGCGGACAACTGCGCCAACTTCGACCTCATCCGCAACCGGGAATACGAAATCTCCCTGACTTTCCGGGTCGGCAGCCTGTTCGACCCGGACTGGAAGGTGCAGCCGGAGAACTGGAGCGACGCCCGGCTGTTCGCCCTGACGGCGGACCCGGCGTTCACGACGGACATCGGCACCGTGCGTCCGGACCGGCGGGTGGCCGTCCGGGGCAACCGCGACGGGGCTTTCTATGTCTATATGAATCCCGGGGGCGAGCTTGGGAAAAGCAATTCCCTGCTCGGGAAGCCAGCACTGACGAGTCCGGCGTACACCCCGGCATCCGTGGCGGACTGCGCCTGGTACGGGGATTTCCTGCGGCCCGGCACGGCGGACCACAACTGGCTCGCCGCCCGGGGGATCACCCCGGAATGGGACCCGGCGACGGGGCGGCTGAAGTTCCGCGTGACGGACGCCGCCAAGTACGACGCCCGCATCGGTGATACGCGGGAGTTCTCCCTGACGCTCCTGCCCGGAGGCGGGAGCGCGGCGTTCTCCCTGGTCCTGATGCGCAATATCACCCTGGCGGTGGCGGACGGACTGTCCCTGACGGACGGGTTCTACCTCGGCCAGAAACGGACGGTGACCCTGTCGGGTTTCGCGGGCCGCAACATCCGCTATGCCGCGGACCAGGACGGGTGCGGCGCCTCCGCCGGGGCGGCCCATACGCAGAACCGGCAGTGGAAGACCACGAATGCGGCCTCCGGGGCCTTCCCGTCCTGTGCCGTGGACGGCTCCGGCCGCGTCCTGCTGGACGTGTCCGACGCGGCCTACGCCTCGCAGGCCTGCACGGGGACGCTGGACCTGTATGCCTTCTACCCCAACCGCTTCCTGCCGGACCACCGGGGGTGGACTTCCAAGAGCGGACGGCTCATCTTCTTCTCGGAGGACTACCTCAACGATTCCTTCGAGGCGGAGGTCCGCATCAGCGAACCGCGCCTGGTGGCGGGCGGAGCGGAGCAGCACCTGCCCATCGACGGCAACGAGGTCCCCACGGACATCGGCTACTGGACCTTCGACGGCTCGGCGCGGCTGCCGGCCGCGTCCTTCGACCCGGCCCTGTTGCGGACACGCCTGGGGCTGGGGCTGCGCTCCGTCTCCGGCGCGCCGTACACGGCTTGGGCGCCGTGCCTGGCGCTGGATCCCGGCACGGGGCTGATGTATGTCAAGGCGACGAGCTGCAGCGCAGGCAATCTCGAGGACCGGACCTACAGTCGCACCAACGGGTCATACAACACGGGCCTGGGCTTGTGGGAGGTCTACCCGACGGCGCTGACGGACTTGTACGGCAACTCCCCGCATTTCGGAATCCGCGTGACCAAGCTGCATATCCGCAACCTCCGGAGCGGGCTCTGGACGATGAAAGAAGGGAACGATGTGGCCGTCAGCGGGGTCTCGATGCTGTCGAGCTACTACGCCACCAACAGTGTCGGCGGCGAGGAGCAACTCTCGGAGTCCTCCCGCTTCAGCGTGAGCGCGGAGTATTACTTCGTCCACGGGGACTTGTCGCGGATTGCCTGGTCCCGCAGCGGCGATGCGACCTCCTACACCTGCACCCTGGCCCCCTACGAGACCTTCCATCCGGTGATCGACTTCACCGTGGACACCGATGACGCAGGGGAGGGTGGGACCTTCTCCTGGGTCTACGACGAATCGCACCAGGTGATGCGCTCCTCGACCGGCGAGCCGGTGCCCGGAGGACTCATCGTCCCGTTCGGCCGCCAGTATATGACCGGCACCTACCAGAACAAGTGGGACGGCCGGAGCTTCCAGGTCCAGGCGGATTTCAACCTGACGCATCCCATCTTCAACGCCAGCCTGCTGGTCGTGGCCCGGCCCGGCAACGCCAAGGCCGCCGTCTACCTGATGCCCCAGAAGATCATCAAGTACCTCAAGTCGATGGGGCCCTCGGTCGGCACGACCGCCCGCCACAGGATGATGCAGTTGTTCAACCGCTCGGACTGGATGAACGCTGTCCAGTTCCGCAATTGCTATCAGACTTCCGCCGGGTTGAACCAATACCACAAGCCGGGGAATACGTACGGCGCACCGATGACCGACTATGATGTCGCTTATCTTTGGGGGTATCTGGGGGGAAGTGCCGGCAGCACGACATGGACACAAAGCGCCCTGGAGCAGCTGACATCACGCAGCCGGATGATGGCCGGAGTCATAGCCAACGAGGCACGGTTGGACAACACCCAATACAGCTCGCAGGTTTTCACGACACTGTCCAATACGTCCAATTATCCGGAAGGGATCTGGTGGACGAAGCAAGAGGAGTTCTAGGCTCCTCTTGCTTACAGATGCATATTGTCCCACCACCAGACACTGTCGAAGACGGTATCCTGGAAGACGATGACCAGCTGGTGGACCTTGTCGTAATAATACATTCCGCGGTCGGGAACGAATTCGATACTGCCTGTTCCAACAGTAAAGTGGAAACCCAGTCCTGAGGCCATCGGCCAAACCCAGGCAAAACGTTCCCGAAGGTCTTGCGGGTTGAGGGTGTGATCCGGGTCATTATAATAAGTCTGGGGCATCTTGAGATAGTTCCCGCCCCAGGAATCATCCGGATGGATTCCCGGATCATAGGGCTCGAACCAACGGAAATCGGGGTTGTACTGAAGGTTTTCTTCGTACAACCCCCATTTCTTGAGCCAAACGTGAGGAGGCAGGTTCTCGTGCATGGCACCGTGATCGAGCATTCCGATGTCGTCGAACGCTATGTGGAGCTCTCCTTGATTGGCATTGAGGGGCACGGGGCCGACGATTTCGAAGTCGACGTGCCGCGAGCGGTCCTCGCGGGTGTATCCGCGGAAATCTGCGGCCATCTTGGGATAGTCTGGATCTTGCATGGTGGGTGCGCCGGGCAGGGCATAGTCGTAGCCGGTGAAGAGGAGCCTCTCCTCGCCGTTGAGGCGGACCCGGATGCCTTCGAGGGGGATCTCCCGGCGCGAGGTGGCCGTGAAGCGGATCTCGCGGCGGGAGGCGCCTTCGCCGTTCCAGAGCGTGACCACGGACTGCCCTTCGGCGACCCACTGGAGGTGGTAGGTGGTGCGCCCGCGGCCGTCGGGGACGATGTTGATGCAGCGGGCGGCGGAGGAAGCGTTGACGCCTTCGAATCCAGGAGCGTCGGAGGTAATCTCCAACACGATGCCGTTGTCCGGAGTGATGTTGAGCTGCATCGTGTCCAGCCGCTCCCGGCCGAAACGGAAATGCCCGTCGCGCCATTCGCCGGTGAAAACGTAGGCGGAGTCGGGGTGGCGGCCGCGCTCGTGGTCGAGCACGCACACGGCGAAGTCCGCGCCGGGGAGTTCGAGGACCGTGGGGTTGTCTTGGTTGGGGGCGGCCGGGTTGTCTTTGTCGCAGGCGGGAAGCAGGAGTATGAGCACCAGGGCAAGGGCCGCAGGGGGGAGAGTGGCGGTTTTGTTTTTCATACGTTTATCGTTTTATACAAAAATAACCAGGAATCGGGAGGCAGTCAAGGGGGCCTGTCAGCCTGTTGGTTGGTTTGTCGCAGTTGTGTCACCAATTTTGAAAAGTTCATTTTTGGCAGTATCTTTGCAGCGAAAAAATGCAACCAAAGTTTTTTTTATTATGAAAAAAATCGTTTCTATTCTTGCAGCATCCATGATGCTCATTGGGGTGAATGCAATGGCTCAGGCCTCCATCGGAGCCGGTTATCTTTCCTCCGTTGAAACTGTCAAATCCGGCAGCTCCTCCACCAATCGTACTCCGCTGAACGGATTCTATGTGGGTATGGGTTACACGATTCCTCTCGCAGGTGCCCTCAACTTCACTCCCGGTGTCTACTTCGGCATGGCCTCCAAGAACAATGTTTCTTCTATCTTCGGCCTCAAGCTCGAGGGTAAGCAGACGGATACCTTCATCAACGTCCCTCTGCATTTCAGCTTCAACGCCGAGATTGGCAGCGGCCTCGCTTTCTTCGCTTATGCAGGCCCCAGCGCATCCGTTGCAGTATCTTCCAAGATCAGCTCCGGCAGCACGACCTATGACCGTCTCGCCGACAACGACAGCCTCAACCGCTTCGATGTGATGCTCGGCGGTGGCGTCGGCCTCAAGTTCAACGATATGGTCCGTTTCCAGGTCGGCTACGATTTCGGTATGCTTAACCGCTACAATTCCAACAACTTTACGGTCAAGCGCAACCAGCTGACCGCCGGTGTGGCGTTCCTCTTCTAAGCTGATTGTTTTCAGAGCTTTAAGCCGGTCGCGGAAGCGGCCGGCTATTTTTGTGCCCGGCAGGCTTTGATTTCGTCCGAAAAACCGTATATTTGTAGCTCTTTTATGAAATTGTCCGGGCCCATCAGGAATGTGTTGACGGCGGTGTTGACCGTGCTGCTGTCGCTGGGGTATGTCAGTTCGACGATGTGCTGGCATACACACGTCATCGGAGGGCAGGTCATCGTCCATTCGCACCTCTTCTGGCGCGGCCACGCCGCCGCGAATTCCGACGGCGGCCACACCCCCGGACAGCTGCAGACCATCCAGGAAACCAACGAACTGACATTCACGGACTCCATCCTGCCCGAATTCCATCTGGAGCGGATGGAGGTCCTGACCGATATTTTCTTCACTCCGGCGCTCTGCGTGCAGCAGAAGCCGGTCCTTCGCGCGCGCTCCCTGCGGGCGCCTCCCGTTTTGCCGTGTATCCCCGCCTGATCCAGATTCTTCAGTTACACCGCAAAACACCCCTTTTTATCCAATGAAACACATATTGGCTGCACTGGCAATCGCATTGCCCGTGCTCGCAGGATGCCGTCAGGGCGAAGCCGCCTCCGCAACGAAGGATTTCACCTTCCAGGGAGACGAAGTGACCGTCCGTCCCGATTCTCCCGTGGCCCGGGAGCTGAAAGTCGAGCCCGTGGGGGCGTCGGCTTATGAATCCGCCTTCCGTACGGTGGGCACCGTCAGACCGGTGGCCGGCCGTGTAGCAGAAGTGGCCGTGCCTTTCGCCGGCCGCATCACGCGCACGATGGTGCGCCTCGGAGACTACGTCCGTGCCGGACAGCCGCTCTTCGAGATGAGCTCGCCCGACTTCTACGCGGCCGTCAAAGAGTACTTCGAGAACCAGCTCGCCGACAAGAATGTCGCCGCCAACCTGAAGCGCCGCGAGGCGATGCACCAGGCCGGCATCCTGTCCGAGCGGGAGTTTGAGGAGGCGCGCGCCGAGGCCGAAAACGCCCGCAACGCCTACCAGATGTCCCGGATGGCCCTGAGCGTCTATCACGTGGACCTGGACCGCTTGCAGATGGGCCGGCCGATCACAGTCACGGCGCCGATCGGGGGCCGGGTGGTGGCGTGCGACCTCACGCAGGGCCAGTATGTCAAGGAGGACGCCGATGCGCTGGCCACGATCGCAGAACTGTCCCGCGTGTGGGTGTCCGCCCAGGTCAAGGAGGCGCAGGTCGGCCGGATCGAGGCCGGCCGGACGCGCGCGCAGGTCCTGCGCGACAGCGCGCCGGACAGTCCCGTCGAGGGACGTATCGTCTATGTGGGCGAGGTCCTGGACGAGCAGACCCGCTCCACGGAAGTGATGCTGGAGTGCGACAATGCCGGCCGCCTGCTCAAGCCCGGCATGTTCGTCTCCGTGGCGTTCACCACCCCGCAGACTTCCGCGCTGCTGATCCCCGCTACGGCTGTCTTCCAGGGCGAGAACACGAAATACGTCTACGTGGAGCAGGAGGCACTGCATTTCGTGCGCCGGCCGGTGCGCGTGGAGAGCGCAGGGGCCGATCAGGTCTGCGTGCTGTCCGGTCTGTCGGAAGGGGAGAGGATCATCGCTTCCGGAGGCATCTATCTGAGCGAGTAGGCCATGAACAAACTGATCAAACTGGCCCTGAAACGGCGCTGGCTGGTGGCCGTGGCGTTTCTGGTGATCTCTGCCTTCGGCTTCTACAGCTGGACGCAGCTCGCGATCGATGCCTATCCCGACATCGCCGACGTGACCGTCCAGGTGGTGACCCAGGTCCCGGGCCTGGCCGCCGAGGAAATCGAGCAGCAGATCACGATCCCGCTGGAGCGGGCGCTCAACGGCATCCCCTCGCTGAGTATGATGCGCAGCAAGAACACGTTCGGGCTCTCCATCATCGTGCTGGTCTTCGACGACGGCACGGAGGACTACTGGGCCCGCCAGCGCGTACGTGAGTGCATCGGAGACGTGGATCTCCCGTACGAAGCCGTCCCGGAGCTGAACCCGCTGACCTCCCCGACGGGGGAGATCTACCGCTATATCCTTGAGAGTGACAACCATACCCTGCGTGAGCTGACAGACCTCAACCACTGGGTCATCATCCCGCGGCTCCAGCAGATCCCGGGTGTGGCCGCCGTCAGTAACTTCGGCGGCATCACCACCCAGTACCAGCTGGAGATCGATCCGGACAAGCTGCTCAAATACGGGCTGTCCCTGGACGACGTACAGGCTGCGCTGGAGTCCAACAACGCCAACAGCGGAGGCAGCATGCTCTCCAGCGGCGATGTCAGCTACGTCGTTCGCGGCGTCGGTCTGGTTGGCGGCCTGGAGGACCTTGGGCGCGTGGTCGTGAAGTCCGTGGACGGGGCCCCGGTCTATCTCTCCGACCTGGGCGAACTCAAGTACGGCAACCTCGAGCGCAAGGGCGTGCTGGGCTTCGTCGATGACGAACACGCGATCGAGGACGGCGTGGAGGGCATCGTGCAGATGCTCCGCTACCAGAATCCTTCGCAGGTACTGGACAGGGTCCACGCCGCCGTGGACGAACTCAACGACGACATCCTGCCCAAGGGCGTGCGGATCCGGCCCTTCATGGACCGCACCGAGCTGGTCGGCACGACCCTCAGCACGGTGGAGCATACCCTGTTCTTCGGGATGCTGCTGGTCATCGGCATCCTGCTGATCTTCCTGGGCAGTCCGCTCAGTGCGCTGATCGTGGCGGCGACGATCCCCATCTCGCTGCTGATCGCCTTCATCCTGATGCACCTGACGAACATCCCCGCCAACCTGTTGTCCCTGGGCGCCATCGATTTCGGCATCCTGGTGGACGGGGCGATCGTGATGACGGAGACGCTCCTGAAACTGCGGGAGGAGGCGCCGGACAAACCGCTGGACAGCAAGAAGGTGATCCGGCGGATCGCGGATGTGGCGAAACCGATCTTCTTCTCCACGATCATCATCATCGTGGCGTATATGCCGCTGTTCACCTTCGAGCGGATCGAGAAGAAACTCTTCACGCCGATGGCCTACACGGTGGGCTACGCCCTGCTGGGCGCCCTGTCCGTGGCCCTGATCCTCATCCCCGGCCTGGCATATTCCCTCTACCGCAAGCCGCAGAAGGTCTACCGCAACAAGGTGATGGAGTCCCTGACGGAGAAGTACAAACACAGCACCGCGCGGGTGATGGACCGCCCGAAGGGCATCTTTGCCGGGATCGCGGTAATCCTCGTGCTCGTGGGAATCCTGGCCGCCACCGTGGGCAAGGACTTCCTGCCGGCGCTCGACGAGGGAGGTATCTGGATCCAGATCCAGACCCCGCCGGGCATCTCGCTCGCCAAGTCCACGCAGATGGCCAGCGACCTGCGTGAGCGGATGAAGGCGTTCGACGAAGTGACCTACGTGATGACGCAGGTGGGCCGCGACGACGAGGGGGCCGAGGCGTTCACCTCCTCCCACATCGAGTGCTGCATCGGCCTGAAGCCTTATTCGAAGTGGAAATTCGGCAAGACCAAGGCAGACCTGGTGGAGGAGATGGCGGCGGCCATCGAGACGATGCCCGGCTACCACGCCGGTTTCTCCCAGCCGATCATCGATATGGTGATGGACCAGATTGCCGGCGCCCACAGCGACCTGGCGGTCAAGGTCTACGGCGACGACCTCGTTGAGGCGCGCCGCATCGCCGAGCAGGTGATGGCGGTGGTCTCCGACATCCCGGGCGCCACGGACGTCATCATCGACCAGGAGCCGCCGCTGCCGCAGCTCAAGATCACGGCGGACCGCGAGAAGATCGCCCAGTACGGGCTCAACGTCTCCGACATCGCCAACCTCGTGGAGGTGGCCATCGGCGGCAAGGCCATCTCCCAGGTGTACATCGGGAGCAAGGTCTACGACGTGACCTGCCGTTTCACGGAGGAATCCCGCGACACGCCGGAGAAGATCGCCTCGCTGATGCTGATGACCCCGGACGGCGTGCCGGTCCCGCTCTCGGCGGTGGCCGAGGTGCAGTCGGTGCTCGGGGCCAGTTTCATTGCACGCGAGATGAACAAGCGGCACCTGACGGTGCGCCTGAACCTGCGCGGCCGCGACCTGACCTCCTACCTGGACGAGGCGCGGCGGCGTATCGCGGAGGAGGTCAGCTATGACCACACGGCCTTCCAGGTGCGCTGGGACGGTCAGTTCGAGAACCAGCGCCGCGCCTACAGCCGCCTGGCGGTCATCATCCCCTTCGTGCTCGCCATCATGTTCCTGCTGCTGTTCGGCGCTTTCGGCAAGTTCCGCCAGGCGGGCCTGCTGATCTCGCTGCTGCCGCTCGCGCTGCTGGGCGGCCTGCTGGCGCTCAACGTGCGCGGGATGACCTTCAACGTCTCCTCCGCCGTCGGATTCATCGCCCTGTTCGGCCTGACGATCCAGAACGGCGTCATCATGATCTCCCACATCAACAGCCTGCGCCGGGACGGCACGCCGCTGCGCGCCGCCGTCGTGGAGGGCGCGGCGCACCGGCTGCGTCCCGTGCTGATGACGGCCACGGTGGCCATCCTTGGCCTGCTGCCGGCCTCGCTCGCCACGGGCATCGGCTCGGACGTGCAGCGCCCGCTCGCCACGGTCATCGTGTACGGCCTGTTCTTCTCCACGATCATTACCTTGTATATCCTCCCGACGCTCTATTACCTGATGGAGCGGCGCCACGAGACCCAAAGCGAAAAGTCCGATGAAGAAGTGTATCTATAGTCTCTGCCTGCTCCTGATGCCCCTGGTGCTGGGGGCGCAGACGCTCGATTACCGGCAGTTCCTGCAGGCCGTCGCCCGCGACAACGCCACGCTGCTGGCGGAGAAGTACAACGTGGAGATCGCCGCCGCCAACCTCCAGGCGGCGCGGGTCTTCAACGACCCGGAGCTGTCCGTCGCCTATACGGACAACGAGGACAACACCCTGATGATGGGCCGCAGCTACGAGGCGGGCCTGTCCTACGGCTTCTCGCTCGGCGGGGTGCGCCGGGCGCGGATCGGTGTGGCGGCCACGGAGCAGGAGCTGACGGAGGCCGCCCTGGCGGACTTCTTCCGGACGCTGCGCGAGGAGGCCACCGTGGCCTGGAGCGAGGCCTGGGAGGCCCGCGAGACGGAGCGCGCGCTGTGCTCGTCCTACGAGACGATGCAGCGGATCGCCGCCGCGGACAGCCTGCGCGCCGCCCTCGGCGACATCCGCCGCTCCGATGCGGTCCAGTCCGCGCTGGAGGCGCTGACCCTGAAAGGGGAGTGGCTGCAGGCGCGGGCCGACTACCGGAATGCCCTGGCCGACCTGTCGCTGCTGGCCGGCGGGCAGCCCCTCGGCGACATCGCGGAGGACCCGATGCCGCTGATGGTCCCGGATGTCGCTCCGGGCGAGCTGATGGACATCGCCGAGCGGAACCGCGCCGACCTCAAGGCCGCGGAGCTGTCCCGGACCCTCTCGCAGAAGAACCTGGCGCTGGTCCGCGCCTCGCGCGCGATGGAACTGGGCCTCGAACTGGGCTACGCCCACAATACGGAAGTGCGCAACGAGATCGCCCCGGCGCCCGCCTTCAACGCCATCACCTTCGGAGTGACCATCCCGCTGAAGTTCTCCTCGCTCAACCGCGGGGAGCGCGCCGCTGCGCAAGCCGCGGTGAGCCAGTCCGAGCGCTACCTGGACGCGGCGCGGCAGACCGTGCGGACCGAGGTCCTGCAGGCCTGGAACGCCTGGCAGGCGGCTTGCGAGGTAGCGGAGCATTACTCCGACAAGATCGTCTCCGAGGCGAAGGAGATCCTGGAAGGGATCGAGTTCACATACTCCCACGGAGACGCCTCGCTGGTCGAAATGCTCACGGCGGTGCGGACCTACAACGACGTGGCGCTGTCGGCCGCGCAGGCACAGGCGGCCCGGCTGGCCGCCGCGGCGCGCCTGCAGGCCGCCCTGGGGCTGGAGTAGGTATTTCCCGGAGAAATCCTTACCTTTGGGTCTTGTGATGGAAAGTGCGTATTCCAACCGGACCGAATTGCTGGTGGGCCCTGATGTGCTGGCCCGCCTGCACGCGGTGCGCGTCATCCTGTTCGGGGTCGGAGGCGTGGGCAGCTGGTGCGCGGAGGGGCTCGTCCGCTCCGGTGTGCGCCGCCTGACGCTCGTGGATGCCGACCGGATCAGCGAGAGCAACGTCAACCGCCAGTTGATGGCAACGCGCCGCACGGTCGGCCAGGTCAAGGTCGAGGCGCTCCGGGACCGCCTGCTGGAGATCGATCCCGAGGCGGAGATCGAGACCAGGCAGGAAGTTTTCTGCGCCGAGACGGCGTCCGCGTTCGACTTGTCGCAGTACGATTATATCCTGGACTGCATCGATTCGCTCAAGGACAAGGGGGAGCTCATCCTGCGCGCCACGCGCACGCCGGCGGTCTTCTTCTGCTCGATGGGCGCTGCGCTCAAGGTCGACCCCACGCAAGTGCGCGTGGCGGAGTTCTGGAATGTCCGCGGCTGTCCGCTGGGCGCCGCGCTCCGCAAGAAATTTAAGCAGAACCACACCTGGCCCGGCCACAAGTTCCGCTGCGTCTACGACGAGGAGGTGCTGCCCAACCGCGGCGGTGAGCCGCTCCCGGAGACGGACCTCTTCAACAAGGCGCAGATCAACGGCTCGCTTGCGCACATCACCGCCATCTTCGGGATGACGCTCTGCGGACTGGTCATCCAGGATGTCTACCAGAAAGTTTTGGACAATGAGCAGGGAATCATTTGACATCGCCCCCGGCGAACAGGTCGCGCTCGTAGGCCCCAACGCCTCCGGCAAGAGCGCCCTGGCGTCCGCTTTCGCGGGACGCACGGGCGCGCGCTACATCACCTTCCGCGACTCGTACGGGAGCTACGGCGACCGCAATTTCTTCATGCAGCAGCGCTGGAACCTCTTCACCCTGGAGGAGGATCCGCCTTCCGTGGGGGAGATCCTCTTCAAGGAGGCGCGCGCTGCGCAGGACGCCCCGGCCGCCCTGCGGCGCCTGGGCGGATACATCGCGCTCTTCTCCCTGGAGGAGGTGCTGGACAAGCCCCTGGTGACGCTCTCCTCGGGAGAGCTGCGCAAGTTCCAGCTCACCCGCGCGCTGCTGGGCGGGCCTGCGGGCCTGGTGGTCGACAACCCCTATGTGGGCCTCGACCCCGCGGCCCGCAAGGCGCTGACGCAGCTCCTGACGGACCTCTCGGCCTCGATGACGCTGGTGCTGGTCCTCTCGCGCGTGGCGGAGATCCCTCCGTTCATCACGCACGTGATTCCGGTCTCGGACGGTGTGGCGGGGGAGAAGGTCCCGCTGGCGGACTATCTGGAGTCCGTCCTGCCTCCGGCCGTGATCCGGATGCGCGGGGTGACGATCCGCTTCGGCGAGCGGGTGATCCTGGATTCGCTGGACTGGACGGTCCGGCAGGGGGAGCACTGGGCGCTGACCGGGGCCAACGGCAGCGGCAAGAGCACGCTCCTGAGCCTGATCACGGCCGACAATCCCAAGGCCTATGCCTGTGATATCGAGCTGTTCGGCCGGCAGCGGGGGAGCGGGGAGACCATCTGGGACATCAAGCGCAACATCGGTTTCGTGAGTCCGGAGCTGCACCGTGCCTTCCAAGTGGATGCGCCGGCGCTGGACATCGTCACGAGCGGCCTGTTCGACACCGAGGGGCTGTTCCGGCATCCTACGGAGGAGCAGCGTGCGACCGCCCGCCGCTGGATGGCGGAGTTCGGGATCGCAGAGCTGGCGGACCAGCCCTTCCTGCGGCTCTCCAGCGGTCAGCAGCGCCTGTGTCTGGTGGCCCGCGCCTTCGTCAAGGATCCGCCGCTCTACATCCTCGACGAGCCCCTCCACGGCCTCGACGGCGCGCAGCGCCTCCGCGTCAAGGCCCTGCTGGACCGTTTCTGCGGCGCCCCCGGCAAGACCCTCCTGATGGTCACCCATTACCCGGAGGAATACCCCGCCTGCATCGACCACAGCCTGACCCTCTAGCGCCCGGCGAAGAAGGCGCGGATGGCGTCGGCGAGGGGCGTGTGGGGGAGGCCAAGCTCCCGTTCGGCCTTGGCACTGTCATACCACTCTTCGATAAGCAGTTGCTCCACGTTGGTGCTGCAGAGCATCGTGCGGAGGCCGAGGCACCGGAGCAGGTCGCCCAGGCGGCCGGCGGCGCGCACGAGTGCGTCGGGCAGTGTGACGAAGCGCTGGCGGTAGCCGCAGGCCTGCGCCTGCAGGGTATAGAATTCGCGAAGCGTAAGGGGCTCTCCCGTAAGCAGATAGCGCCCGCTTGCGCCGCGCTCCAGGGCGTTGCAGATGGCCGTGGCGGCGTCGCACACGGGCAGGAAGCTCTTTCCGCCGCGCGGGCCGGCCATCAGGGGCCGCCGCCAGCCGGCGAGCAGCAGCGTGCCCGACGAAGGCTTGGCATCGTACGCGCCCAGCATAAACCCGGGATTGACTACGACCACCCGCCGGTCGGGGTGCGCCGCCGCCCAGGCAAGCAGCGCGTCCTCGCCGGCCTTCTTGCTGCGGGCGTACGGCGCCCGCTCGAAAGGCGCGGCGAAAGGCGCCGACTCGTCCGTCGGATGCTCCCGCGTGCCTGCGGCGACGGTGTTGGCCGTGCTCGTGTGGATGAGCGTCGGGATGCCGGTCTGCTCCAGCAGGCGGCAGAGGAGCACGGGCAGGTCCCGGTTGACCGGCAGGAAATCCTCCTCCCGCGGCAGGCGCATGTCCGTGGTGCCGGCGCAGTTGATGACAGCGTCGCACCCCGCGGCGGCCCGCACCAGGGTCTCTGCGTCCAGCAGGCTCCCGCGCACCACCTCCGGGGCGTCCAGCAGCAGCCGCGCCTCGGGACGCAGGAGGACGCGCACGGCCATGCCGCGCTCCTGCAGGAGCCGGAGCACGTTGTGGCCGAGCAGGCCGGAAGCGCCGAGAAGAAGGACCATATCCAAAGGTAATAAATTTCCGGAAGAGCGAAAAACATTGTAAATTTGCAGTCCGCACATAAATGACAAGCACTATGATCCGACCCATCACCGATACCATCCGTTATATTGGCGTGGACGACGCCGCACTGGACCTGTTCGAGAGCCAATACGATGTCCCGGAGGGGATGTCGTACAATTCCTATGTGATCCTGGACGAGAAGATCGCCGTCCTGGACACCAGCGACGCCCGCACGGCCGGGACGTGGCTGCAGAACCTGGAGGAGGCCCTGGAGGGCCGCCAGCCGGACTACCTGGTCGTGCACCATATGGAGCCCGACCACTCCGCCTGCGCCGCCGCCCTGCTGGAGAAGTATCCCGCCCTGACGCTCCTCGCCACGCCCCAGGCCCTCAAGATGCTCCCGCAGTTCTTCCCCGGCGTGCAGCTCGCGGGCCGCACCCGCGCCGTGAACGAGGGCGATACGCTCGAGCTCGGCGCGCACACGCTCCAGTTCCTGCTGGCCCCGATGGTCCACTGGCCGGAGGTGATGATGAGTTTCGACCGCAAGGACAAGGTGCTCTTCAGCGCCGACGCCTTCGGCAAGTTCGGCGCCCTGGAGCTGACCGGCGGCCTGTGGTGCACCCCCGAGACCGACTGGGCCTGCGAGGCGCGCCGCTACTATTTCAACATCTGCGGCAAATACGGTGTCCAGGTGCAGCGCGTGCTCGCCAAGGTCGCTCCGCTGGGCGTGCAGACCATCTGCCCGCTGCACGGGCCGATGCTGCGCGACACGCTCTCCGAGGCGCTGCGCCTCTACGGCATCTGGAGCAGCTACGGCGTGGAGACGCCCGGCGTCTTCGTGGCCTACGCCTCCATCCACGGCGGAACGGCCGCCGCTGCCGAGCAGTTCGCCCAGATGCTCCGGGAGAAGGGCTGCCCGAAGGTCGCGACCTGCGACCTGACCCGCGATGACCTCGGCGAGGCCATCGAGGACGCCTTCCGCTACGGCACGCTCGTCGTCGCGGCTTCCTCCTACGACGCCGGCCTCTTCCCGCCGATGCACGACTTCCTGTGGCACCTGCAGATCAAGGGCTGGCAGAAGCGTCGCGCCGCCGTCATCGAGAACGGCAGCTGGGCGCCGACCGCCGGCCGCGTGATGACCGAGATGCTCTCCGCGATGAAGGACGTCACGCTCGTGGGCGACAAGGTCACGATCCGCAGCCGCCTGCAGCCCGGCGACATCCCGGCCCTCGAGGCCCTCGCCGACGCCGTGCTGGCCGGGTAAAGGGATGAGACGCATCCTCTTCCTGTGCCACGGCAACATCTGCCGCTCGCCGATGGCCGAGTTCATCTTCAAGGCCCTGGTCCGCGCCCGCGGGCTGGAAGGGTCGTATTATGTCGAGTCGGCGGCCGTCTCCGCCGAAGAGATCGGCAATCCCATCTATCCGCCCGCAAAGCGCAATCTCACGCAGCACGGCATCCCCTTTGACGCGCAGAAGCGCGCGCGGCAGGTGACCCGTGCCGACTACGCGCGCTTCGACCGCATTATCGTGATGGACCGTTCCAACCTCCGCTGGCTGGAGCGGATCTTCGCCGGCGACCCGGAGCACAAGGTCCATCTGATGATGTCATACTGCGGACTCTCACGCGACGTGGCCGATCCCTGGTACACCGGCGATTTCGAGCAGACCTTCCAGGACATCCTGGCCGGCTGCGAGGCGATGCTGGATTAGGACGCTCCCGAAGAGAGGTATTCCTTCAGCGCCTCCACATACTTTCCGAAGGCTTCCTGGCCGGCGGGGGTGATGCGGCAGGTGGTGCAGGGTTTGCGGCCCTTGAAGCCTTTCTCGACCGTGATGTAGCCGGCGGCGTCCAGTTTCTCGATCTGGACGCTGAGGTTGCCGGCGGTCGCCCCCGTCTGGGTCCTGATGTAGGTGAAGTCGGCCGACTCCACGCCCGCCAGGATCGACATCACGGCCAGTCTCAGCTCCGAATGGAGGAGCGGATCGAGTTTCGGGAACATAGGCTACTTGTACTGGAGTTTCATGATGAACCCGGTCACGAGCAGCAGGATCCCCGCCAGGGTGAAGATCAGCAGCTGCGCCTCACTCTTGACCAGCATGGCCACCACGGCCCCGCCGATCCCCAGCAGGAAGCCGCAGATGGTGATGGGCCAGTTCTTCAGAAGCGCGCCGGAGACGCACTCCGCAAGCCCGAAGAGGATCACGATGATCAGGGATACGTTCATCGGCACCAGGGCGACGGCGATGGCGCTGAGCGTGACGGCGAAGGCGCCGAAGACGCCCCACACGCTGCTCAGCATCTTGCTCACCTCGTTCTGCGGCACGGCCGCGTCGGAGCGGCCCAGGAGCGCCGCGGCCGGATAGCCGATGGCCGGCATCGCGAACCACAGGAAATTCCACTGCGGCTTGCCGGTGAAGTGCCAGAGGAGATAGACGACCAGGGAGGTCACGGTGAGCAATGCGCCCCAGAGCATAAAGTACTTGGCGCTGTTCCGCAATATGCCCTTCCGGCTGTTGTTGAAGGTCTCGCTGATGATCTGCAGGCTCTGCTGAGCCGTCAAATTGTTGTTTTGTTCCATAATATCAATTCGTTACAAGGTTTTGACAAAGCGGTCCAGCTGCGCAGTCTGTCCGCTCCGCACTGCAAATATAAACAAGTTTACATTATAAACCAAATTATTTCCGAAAATTTTTGCAGGCGGTAGGGGAGAAGCGGGCAGGGTATTTTTGTTATCTTTGTACAGACAATCGGATGAATATGTTCCTTATGTGTGCCCTGCTGCTCGCCGTCCTGCCCTTCACGACCCCGTCTTACAAGGTGAGCGTGGAGCGGGATGTCGTGTACGCGCAGGCGGAAGGATTCTGGACGCACGCGCCCGTGGGGGAGCGCGGTACGGTCCGCCGCCTGCTGCCGCAGCTGGCGCGGACCCGCACGTTGGACCTCGATATGGACATCTACCTGCCGGAAGACGACGGCGATGCGCCCCGGCCGCTGCTGCTTATGATGCACGGCGGGTCGTTCTTCATCGGCAACAAGGAGGAGAAAGGGCAGGCCGGCTGGTGCGAGTACTTCGCCTCGCTGGGCTACGTGGCCGTGTCCATCAACTACCGGCTGGGCTTCCGGCCCACGGCCCGGGACCTGGCCGCTGCGGAAGACCGCGCCCTGGCGGACGCCGACACGGCGCTGGATTATCTGCTCTCAGACAAGGAACTGCGCATCGACCCGGACCATATCTTTGCGGCCGGGACGAGCGCCGGGGCGATGACGGCCCTGCGCCTGGCGTTCCGCCCCGACCCGGGCCGGCCCCGCATCCGCGCCGTGGGCAACTTCTGGGGCTCGCTCCACGACCTTTCCCTACTGGAGCAAGGCTCCGCCGCCATCCTCTCCTTCCAGTCCCCGAACGACCCCGTGATGCCCTACGGCGAAGGGTATCCTTTCCGGACCAAGGACCGGGGACTCCAGGTCCCGTCCCAGTGGTTCTCGGAGGTGATGTACGGTACCTTCGCTATTTACACGCGCGCCCGCGAGCTGGGCCTGCGCGCTGAGCATCACGTCTGCCCGGAGCCGCGCCACCGCCTGCACATCGGCGACGACGGGCAGTTCACGGACCGCTTCTACGAGATCCGCGACCGGATGGCGGGTTTCTTCGCCGAAGAATTCTAGAACAGATAGCCCAGTCCGAACTGGAAACTGAAGTGCCAGCGCAGATCCTGCGTGCGGACGAGCGGGGCGGGGTAGTTCGGCCGGTAGACGGCCGAATAGTCCCGGTAATTGTTAATCAGACTATAATGGACTGCAGGAGTCAGTTGGAGGTTGAACCGCCAGATCCGGTAGGTGAGCGCGGCGCCGGCATCCGCCGTCAGCACGAGGCTGTGGGGCTTCCGGATCCCGGACTCTTCCCAAGCGCCATCCTTGTAGTTCGAGCGGTGGATGTCTTCGGCTTCCGGGATCCAGCCCGGCGTCAGACCGGCGAAGAACTCGGCGCGGCTGAACAGGTTCATGAAGAAACTGGCCAGCCCGGCGCCCAGTACCTCTGCGCTTTTGCTGCCGTAGGAATAGTTGTACGACCGGTCCCGGATGGTGCTGCCGGCGGCGTTGAGCCCCCGGTCCAGCCGGCCGCGGCTCCGGGGTTCGCCCGTCCGCCAGACGAGGGCGACCGGAATCCCGAAAGTGTTGTCAAGGTTTTGATATTCAGGCGAGAAAACAATTCCGCTGCTGACCCCGAGGCCGCTCCGCCAGAAGTGGCGGTAGTCTAGCTGTATGACCAAGTCCGCGCCGGTATAATAACCGCCAACGCCCCGCTGCATCGGCGTGAGGGGGCCGGCGCTGAGCACCAGTTCATTCCGGCTCTCCGCCGGATCGAACGCCTGCTGCGCACTGGCGCTGAAAGCTGCCAGCATCAGGAGCATCAATAAACAGATTCTGCAATGCATACAGGAGAGAGATGATGCCCTTTCCCGGAACGTTGCATGGAAACAGCCGGGTCAAGCTTTGTCCGGTTCGACCTTTTCGGTTTCGTAGCCGAGCTTGTGGATGGCGGCGGCAAGCAGGTCCTCGTTGGTGCGGGAGGGGTCGTAAGTGATGGTGACGGTATTCTCGTCCAGGCTGACCTTGAGGTCCTTGACGCCGCGCATGAAGGAGATGTTCTCCGTGACTTTCTTGACGCAGTTCTCGCAGTGCATCGTAGTCTTGAAAGTGACGGTCTTCGTCTCCTTCTTGTCCGGGGCGGTGCGGGTCACAGCGGCCTCTGCGGGGATGGCGGCGGAGGCTGCAGGGGCTGCGAAAAGCAGCGGGAGGAGTATGAACAAAGATTTCATATAATCAGTCTTTTCAGTATGTTTGCCAAATGGTTACGCGGATTCCGGCGTTGATCTTGAGACCCATGATCGGGCCCCAGACAGCGCTGGCGTCGAAAACCTGGGGAACGAACTGGTCCATGGTGCCCCGGTCGAACCCTAGGATCACTTTCTGCTGCCGGAAGTTCGTGAGATTCTCTCCGCCGACGTAGATGTCGAAACCCTTGAAGCGGCGGGTCACCTGCGCGAAGAGCTGCGGATAGACCGGCGTGCGCCCGCCGGGGTAGAGCAGCTGCCCGTCGTCGCCCCGCAGGTCTTTCATGAAGTCATAGACCCGCGCACTGCCGTTGATGGCCGCCGTGAAGTCGAAGATCCAGCGGCTCAGACGCGTCTTGTACTGCAGGGCCAGCACGCCCTTGAAGTTGGGCGAGAGCGGGATCTCCCGCAGGCCGACGCCGCGGAAAGTGCTCTTGGCATCGGTGTAGCGGGCCGTCAGGTCCACGGTGAAGCGTTCGAAGGGCTCCGCGTGCAGGTCGGCCTGCCAGCTGTTGCTGTAGGACTTGCCTTCCAGGGGATAGAAGGCGATGGCCAGCGGACTCTGCTCGTAATCCACGATCAACTGGTCCGCGAAGCGCGTGCTGAAGAAGTCCAGGCTGAAGTAGTTGGACTCGCCGGCGAAGTACCACGTCGCGTTGCCTCCGAAGGTCCAGGCGTCCTCCAACTGGTGGGTCAGGTAGTCGCCGGCGAAAAGCTTGCCGGTGGACAGCACGCCCAGGTGGTCGATCAGCGGAAGGGCCTCGCGCAGGCCCCGGCCGGCGTTGGCCCGCAGGATCAGCGACTCGGCGGGCTCGAGCTTGAGCGTGATGCGCGGCACAAGGCGGAAGCCGGCGCCCCGATACCACTCGCCGCGCAGGCCCGCCACGAGGTTGAACCTGTGGTGGACGTGGAAGGTATACTCGCCGTAAGGGCCTCCGTGCAGCAGCTCGCTGCGCTGCAGGGGGCCGGGCCCGGCCATCAAGTCCCTGACGTACAGCGGACGGAACAGCGACTCGTCATAGCGGTCCCACGAGGCGCTCGCGCCGGCCGTGAGGTCGTGGGCCTCGGAGAACTGGTTGTGGTAGATCAGGTTGGCGAAGACGGAGTTCTGGCGGCCGGTATAGAGGCCCTGGCCGTAGGCTCCGTCCAGACGGTCGTGGGTATAGTCGGCGACCAGCGCGACGCTCGCGCTCTGGTCCTCGCGCAGCGGACGCCCGACCTTGAGGTAGGCGTTCAGCTGCCTGTTCCGGATGTCGGTCTGCCATCCGCCGCCGACCTGACCGCCCTTGCGGGAGTCGGACACGGCGCCCACGCCCCAGCGTACCTGGATCTCGGGGATGTAGTAGAGCCAGCGGCTCTGGACGGCGAACTGCCGGGCGCGCGGCTCGTCCAAGAACCCGTCCATATTCATGTCGTGGTCCTTGAAATTGGCCTCTGCGTGCCCCAGGGTCACGGTGTAGAGCGAGGGACTGAGCGTGAGCGACGAGGCCACGTTGGCGTCCAGCCGGCTGTCGGACATCATCGAGGCGTTGAAGAAGAAGGGAATCTCGTCGGTGGGCTTGCGGTGCTCCACGTTGATCTGGCCGGTCATCGAGTCCGGGCCGGACACCACGGAAGGGGAACCCTTGGCGATCTGGATGCTCTCCAGCCAGGGACCGGGGATATAGGAGAGTCCGAAAGGGGACGACAGGCCGTGCAGGATGGGGCGGCTCTCATCCAGCATCTGCGTGTAGATACCGGACAGGCCGAGCAGGCGGATCTGGCGCGCGCCCGTGGCGGCGTCGGCATAGCCGACCGTCACGGCGGCGGAATTCTCGAAGCTCTCGGCCAGGTTGCAGCAGGCCATCTTCATCAGTCCGGCGGAGTTGATGATCTCGGTGCGGAGGTCCTGCCCGCGGGAGAGGGTCCCGCCGTGGCGGTGCGCCGACACCACGCTCGTCTCGAGCGTGTCCACGCGCTCGCCGGCTTCTTGGTTGTGGTGGTGCTGGGCGTAGCAGACCCCCGTGCCGAGCAGACAGAGTATAAGTGTGAAATATCTGATATTCACCGCGTTGGATGATAATAATCATCCAAATATATAACGGTTTCAGGAACTGTGCAATAGGAAGGACGCTATTCCTTGCTGCCGCCGAGCCACTCGCAGGAGCTCGTCTCGCCGGCGATCCAGACCACGTCGCCGGCCTTGAACTCGTAGTCGGGGCGGGGGTTGGTGTGGAAGCCAGTCTCGTTGAGCACGCTGATGACCATGCAGTGGTAGTCGCGCATATTGGTATTGCGCAGGGTCTTGCCGGTGAGGTAGGAGCCCGCCTCGAGCGTGACGGGGATGACTTCGAACTCCGTGTCCGCCGCCGCGGCGGGCGCAGCCATCGACTCGGCGAGCATCGTGCGCAGGCGCCCGATCTGTTCGGTCGTGCCCACGGCCAGCAGGCGGTCGTGGGGGTAGATGCACACCTCGCCCGAGGGGATGGTGATGGCCTGCGAGCCGCGCTGGATCTTGATGAGGTTGGCGCCGGTCTCGGCGCGGAACGGGATCTCCTTGAGCGCTTTGCCGACGAAGGCGCAGTCGGGGGAGACCTCCAGCAGCTCCAGGTGCACGTCGTAGCCGGCCATCTTGTCCTGCACGGAAGTCGTGACCGGGCGGCGCCGCCGCTCGATCTCCTCCTTCTCGTTGAGGTTCGACAGGAAGCGCTGCTCGAGCGCGGAGTAGCGGTGCATCGTCCGGCGGGCCGTGATGATGAAGACCACGCCACCGAGGATAATCAGCACGACAGCCCAGCCGGCGAGGTGGAAATGGCTGGCGATCACGCTGAGGATGATCGAAATGGCGAGGAAGCTGCGGGTGAGCACGAGCCCGGCGATGGGCCAGCGGTTGCTCTTCTTCTCCTTGAGAAGCTTGGCGGCGGGTTCGTTGATGGAGCCGGAGCTGATGGCGAAGCCGTAGAGGAAAGGGGCCATCACCAGCAGGGTCACGACCACCACCACGAGGTTGTGCAGAAACGGGCTCCAGTCCGGGAAGAGGCGCGTCGCGAGCGGCTCCAGGAACTGTTTGGAGCCGATCATGATGGCGAGCAGGACCACGCCGTAGAGTACGATACGCAGGAAGTAGGCCTTCAGGAGCTTCTTCCACTCGCTCTGCTCCGCCGCACTGGTACGGCCGCCCTGTTCGGGGGCCGCGAGCCGCGCGATCCAACGGTCCGGCAGCGTGCGCAGCAGCCAGGCGTGCGCGGGCGCGGCGAGCTTGATCATATACGGGGTCGTGAACGTGGTGATCACGGACACGGCGATGATGACCGGGTAGATGAATTCGCGCATCACGCCCAAGCTCACGCCCACGCCGGCGATGATGAAACCGAATTCGCCCAGCTGGGCCAGGCTGAAGCCGGTGTTGACGGCGTTCTCCAGCCCGCCGCCGGTCATCAGGATGCCGGCGCCGGCGAACAGGATGTGGGTCAGCATCACGATCAGCGTGATGATGAGGATCACCCACCAGTGCTGCGCGATCACGGACGGGGCCACCATCATGCCCACGGAGATGAAGAAGACGGCCCCGAACAGGTCCTTGATCGGACTGACCAGGCGCTCGATGTGCTCGCTCTCGATGGTCTCGGCCAGGATGGAACCCATCACGAAAGCGCCGAGCGCGGAGGAGAAGCCCACGGTCTCGGCCAGGGCCACCATCCCGAAGCACAGGCCGATGCTGACGATCAGCAGGATCTCGTCGCTGAGGTACTTGCGGGCGCGCTTGAGCACGGTGGGGATCACGTAGATGCCCACCAGGAACCACAGGATCAGGAAGAAGGCCAGCTTGAGGAGGTTGAAGAGCATCTCGCCGCCGGCGAAGCGGTTGGACACGGCCATCGTGGACAGGAGCACCATCAGCAGGATGGCGATCAGGTCCTCGACCACGAGCGTGCCGAATACCATCCCCGCCCAGGGCTTATCCTTGAGCTGCATCTCGTCGTAGGACTTGAGCACGACCATCGTGGAGGACATCGACAGCAGGCCGCCCAGGAAGATGCTCTCCATCGAGGTCCAGCCCAGGGCCTGCCCGGCCACGAAGCCCAGCACGAACACGCCCAGGAACTTGCTGCCGGCGGCCACGAGCGCGCTGCTGCCCACTTTGAGGAGTTTCTTGAAACTGAACTCTAGGCCCAGGCCGAACATCAGGAAGATGATGCCGATCTCGGACCACTGGTGCACGACCTCCTCGCTCTCGATGCCCGGGAACCAGGTGATGTGGGGGCCGATCAGGAAGCCGGCGATGATGTAGCCCAGGATCAGCGGCTGCTTGAGGGCCTTGGAGATGATGGTGAATACGCCGGCGGACACGAGGATGACCGCCAGGTCCCGCACGAGATGGAGTTCTTCGGACATATAGATGCAAAAGTACGAAAAAACCCGTGCATTCGGTGCACGGGTCGTTGTTTTTTGGGCTCACAGGCTACGGCTCCAGCGTCCGGATCAGCGCGTCCAGTGCGGCGGCCAGCTCCGGGACGCTCTCAGGCGCGGCGCCGTCGCAGACCAGCCGCGCGCCCAGCTGCCCGGGGACGGCGGCGGCGCGGTGCTCCAGCTCGCGGCCTGCGGCCGTGAGCGACACGATCACCTGGCGGCCGTCCTTGTCGCTGCGCCTGCGGCTCACCAGTCCCTCGTGTTCCATCCGCTGGAGCAGGGGAGTGACTGTGTTGGTCTCGAGATGCAGGCGGCGGGCCAGGTCGTTGACCGGCTGGCCGTCCTGCTCCCAGAGCACCAGCAGCACCAAGTATTGGGGGTAGGTGATGCCGAGCGGGGAGAGCAGGGGCGTGTAGGCCTGCGTGACCAGCCGCGATGCGGCGTAGAGCCTGAAACAGAGCTGGTTGTCCAGCTTGAGCTGTTCGTACATGGCGGAGCGGTTAGAGCAGGGATTTGATCTTGTCCTCGATGGCCTCCGGCTTCACGGCCGGGCCGAAGCGCTCGATCCGGCTGCCGTCGCGCGAGATCAGGAACTTGGTGAAGTTCCACTTGATGGCGCTGCCCAGCAGGCCCTTGGTCTGGCTCTTGAGGTACTTGTAGATAGGGTGGGCGCCCTCGCCGTTGACCTCGATCTTGCTCATCAGCGGGAAAGTCACGCCGTGGTTGAGGCGGCAGAACTCCGCAATTTCGGCGTCGCTGCCCGGCTCCTGGTGGGCGAACTGGTCGCAGGGGAATCCCACCACCACGAGGCCCTGGTCCTGGTACTTCTTCCAGAGGGCCTCCAGGCCGTCGTACTGCGGGGTGAAGCCGCACTTGGAGGCGGTGTTGACGATCAGCAGGACCTTGCCCTTGTAGTCGGCGAAGTCCACTTCTTTGCCCTTGTTGTTCAGGGCCTTGAAATCATAAATGCTTGCCATGGTTTTCTTTTTTTATTATTGTTTGTATTTATATCGTTCGCGACACAAAGGTACGAAAATAAATTTATATCGCAAGCGATATTTCTACTTTTTTGCATTTTTTTGTAAATTTAGGGGTATGAAAATCGTTTTCCTGGATGCCGGTTCGCTGGGGGAGACCCCGTTGGACGAGATTGCAGCGCTGGGCGAGCTCGTCGCCTGGCCGACCAGCACGCCCGCCCAGGCCCTGGAGCGGGTGGGGGACTGCGAGGTGCTGATCGTCAACAAGGTCCGCGTCACGGACGCGCTCCTCGCGCGCGCCCCGCGCCTGCGGCTCGTGTGCGAATCCGCCACGGGCGTCAACAACATCGACCTGGAGGCCTGCGCCGCGCGCGGCATTCCGGTGCGCAACGCGGCCGGGTATTCCACCGAGGCGGTGGTCCAGTCCACCTTCGCGCACCTGCTCTCCCTGGCCGGCTACGGGCCGTATTTCGACGACTGCGTCAAGAGCGGGCGGTATTCCGCCGGGACGCTCTTCTGCGACATCTCCCATCCGTATATGGAGCTCGCCGGCAAGACGATGGGCATCGTGGGCCTGGGGACCATCGGCGCGCGCGTAGCGGCCGTGGCCACGGCCTTCGGGATGCGCGTGATCTACTATTCCTCCTCAGGCACCTCCCACAGCCGGGAGTATCCCAGCGTCCCGCTGGATGCGCTCCTCGCGGAGTCGGACGCCGTGAGCATCCACGCCCCGCTCAACGAGCGGACGGCCGGGCTCATCGGCGCGGCGGAGCTGCGCCGGATGAAGCCCACGGCCTTCCTGCTCAACCTGGGGCGCGGCGGCATCGTGGACGAGGCCGCGCTGGCGCAGGTCGTGGATGCGGGCGTGATCGCCGGCGCGGCGCTGGACGTCTACGCGTCCGAGCCGCTGCCCGCCGAGAGCCCGCTGCTGAGTGTCCGGCACCCGGAGCGCTTCCGCTTCACCCCGCACACTGCGTGGGCGAGCCGCGAGGCCCTCGCCCGGCTGGTGCATCAGGTCGCAGAGAACATTCGTGGCACGGTTTTGGTTAATGATTGATCTGAGAACGAAAAAATATTTTTGCTTCTTTCAAGCAT
Source organism: Bacteroidales bacterium (assembly GCA_017428725.1). Lineage (GTDB taxonomy): Bacteria > Bacteroidota > Bacteroidia > Bacteroidales > UBA932 > Cryptobacteroides. Next base: position 65,311 of record JAFRQH010000012.1, read on the forward strand.
TGATATTAAACAATAAACTGTACTACTACCTAATGCAAAATGCGGCAGCCGTGACGGTCGCCGCATTTTCGTTGTGTATGTCCTTGACTTAGAACAGGTAGCCGGTGTTGATGTAGAAGGCACCGTTGCCGTCCTGGTTGTAGAGCGGGTGGGACTTGTTGTAGAAGTGGCTCACCGGAGTGCCGTACTCGAAGGCCACGATGAAGTTCTCGTTCATGATGAAGCGCAGGCCCGTGCCCACGGTGATGTGGGGCGTGTCCTTGGTCTGGCCGGCCTGCGGCGCTACATACTGGAGAGCAGGTTTGCCAATGATTTTCATATCCCGCCCGCGTGTGACCATCGTGCCGTCGCTGAAGAGGTTGAGTCCCAAGGCGATGTTCTGGTTGAAGGCCTGGAAACTGACGAAGCGCCAACGCAGCTCGAGGTTGTAGGAGGCCATGTCCAGGCCGATCACGCGGTCACGCATCATGCCGCGGACCGTCCGGTAGCCGCCCATCCCGTCACGGTCGTACCAGTCTCCCATCACGGTGATGTAGGGGAGGACGTAGAAGGGTGCGTCCTTGCCCAGCGTCCCCTCGTAGTTGAGCCGGTAGGCGAGCGTGAGCTTGTCATTGCCAATCAGCGGGAAATACTGGCGCAGGGTCAGGGAGTAGCGGTAGAAGGGATTCTTGGTGCCGAGCCACTTCGGCGCAGCCATCAGGTGCGCCTCCGCCCAGGTGCCGCGCGTGGGGGCGCCTTCCTTGTCGCGGGTGTCATATACCATACCAAGGCGGACGCTGCTGGAGAAGCCGCCGTCGGCCTCCGCGTCGCTGATCAGGCCCCACTGGCGGTAGAGTTCGAACAGCGTGGGCATCGCGTTGGGGTAGAGGTCGTAGTCGGCCTTGCCCTTGTTGATGCTGGCGCGGTCGATCGGGCCGGTCTTGAAGTAACTGGCGTGATAGCCGGCCTCCCAGGAGAGTGCGTCGTTGATCCGGCCGATGAAGTCGCTCTTGGCGAGCACCTGCACGCGCGACATCCGGTAGAAGGGCGTGAAGATGTACTTCGAGGGGTCCTGAGGGCCCTTCTTGTTGGCTTTGCCTTCGGCGATGCGACCGTAGTCGTAGTACGACTGGTAGCCGTTGAAGCCGTAGAAGTCCATTGCCTTGTCGATGGCGGCCACCACGGCGCTGGACCAGCGCACGCCCGGAATCAGGGTCTTGTTGTCATAGGAGACGACGTACTGCTGCGTACCCTTGGTATAGAAGGACACCTCGAAATACCACTTCGAGTCGTAGTTGGGGTAGGCACTGCCGTCACCGTAGTCATAGATGTTGAGCAGGGCGCCGTACTGGAAGCCCTTGTCGGCGTCGAGCGCCACGGCGGGGAGCGGTCCGAAGTTCAGGCCGGTCTTGACGATATCCTGCGCAGAGGCGGTCAGGGCCAGTCCGGCGAGCAGGAGGGTGATCAGGATGCGTTTCATCGCTTATGGAAATCTTCAATGAGGTTGCGGTAGAACTTGGTGAGGCGCTCGAACACGATGGCGAAGGGCCAGAAGAGCGGCAGGAAGACGTGCAGGACGTAGCGGACGGTGTGGGACCAGGCCTTGTCCTCCATCTTGGACATGATGATCAGGTGCGGCAGCCAGATCAGGATCGATCCGACGGCGCAGAGCAGGTACAGGGGCAGGGAGAGGACGGCGAGCAGCAGGCGGAGCAGCTTGTGGTCGTGGCGGCGCTCCGGCAGGCGGCCGATCAGGGCCAGGATGCGCTCGCGCAGATCCTGGCAGAGTTCGCGGTAGATGTCGCCTTCGGCCATGCCTGCCGCCTGGCGCCGCTCGAACTCGGCGCGGACGTCGATCGGCGCGCCGATGCGGACGGCCACGCGGGACTGGCAGCGGAAGAAATCTTCGTAGTCCAGGCCCATCGGGACCATCCATACGGGCTTGTCGAGCTTTTCGCAGGCGATCTTGGCGATGCGGAAGATGCCCTTCTTGACGGGCATCATCCCGCGCTCCGGCCGGTGCGTCCCTTCGGCATAGAGACAGAACAGCATCCCGTGGTCCAGGCAGTCCACGATCTCGTCGAAGATCTCGTAGTTCTTGGCCACCTCCTGCAGGCCGTTGCGCTCGCGCGCGATGGGCACGATGCGCATCCAGCGCAGGATCTTGGCGATCTTCGGATTGCGGAAGATGTCCGAGCGTGCGCCGAATCCGACCGGGGCGTCAAGTGCGTACATGAGCATCATCGGATCCGCCATGGCCGCCACGTGGTTGGGGGCCAGCAGTACGGCCCCTTCCTTGGGCAGGTTCTCCAGGCCTTCTACCTTGATAGAACTGAAACAGGAGAGCGAAGTGAGTTTCGAATAGATGTGCAGGCGGTTGTATCCGCGGTCAATCTCCCAGATCTTTCCCATATGGCTATTCGTTGGTGCGTCTGTGGTGCAGGTTGAAGATGGAGCTCACGGTCAGACCGCTGATGATGTGCCAGACACCCCACCAGGCGGTGATCACGAGCGTCCCGCCGTGGGGCGGGAAATTGGCGAACAGCGGGGTGCCGAGCAGGAGCACGAGGCCCAGGCCGCTGTTCTGGATGCCGGTCTCGATGGTGAGGGTGCGGCGGTCCTTGCGGGGGACCTTGAACAGGGACCCCACCCCGAAACCGATGCTCAGCGCCAGGAAATTGTGGACCAGCACCACCAGGAAGATGTACTTGATGCACTTCATGAAGGCCTCGAGGTTGCCGGTGAAGGAGAGCACGACCATCGCGAGGAAGAACAGGATGCTCAGGTACTGGAGCGGCTTCTTGAGCGCGTTCGCCACCTTGGGGAGATAGCGCGCCGTCAGGATGCCCAGGGTGAGGGGAATGCCCAGCAGGATGAAGATGGTCTTGAAGACGTCCCACAGGGGGATGACCAGCGTGGGCACTTCGCCCGCGATGTTGGCGGTATGGAGATAGAGGTTGCCGTAGAGCCAGAAATTGAACGGGGTCATCAGGATGGCCAGCGAGGTGCTGACGGCCGTCAGGCTGACCGACAGCTCGACGTTGCCCTTGGACAGGGAGGTCATGAAGTTGGATATGTTGCCGCCGGGGCAGGACGCGACCAGGATCATGCCGAGGGCCATCGTCCAGGTGATGGAACTGCCGAAGACGAGCGTGAGCAGGAAGGTGAATGCCGGCAGCAGGACGAGCTGGCAGGCCATGCCGAGGAACAGGGACCGGGGTTTGGTGAAGACTTGGACGAAGGTCCCGGGCTTGATGCCGAGGGCGACGCCGTACATCACGAACGCGAGCACGATGTTGATGGTGTTCATCCCGCCGGCGTTCAGCGTCACTTCAATTCCGTCAATGAGTTGGACTGTTTCAGGTGACATTATACACGATTTTGGGGATAAAGATACAAAAAATCAACTTTTCACCAACGCCCCGCGCTGCTCCTGCCGGGGCCCTTTCCCAAAGGTAAAATTTTGCTTAACTGCAAAACGCTGTAAATCAATGCGAATAAATATTATTAAAAAATTTTCAAAAAAATTTTGCAGAATCAAATTTTTGTTCTACCTTTGCATCCGGGTTGAGCAAGTGACCGTTCTGGCCCATCAACCTATTGGTTATTAGTTTTAGTGTTATTAATTATGTGGTTAGTATGAGTTGTTGCCGTGAGGTACCAACTCATTTCTTTTTATATCCCCCCTCTCTCCACCCTCCCGGAATGCTGCTCGCAGGTGCCGTTCTTTTCAGCTCGCAGGCAGACCCCCGGAAAACTACGCGCTTCGCGCTATCCCTCCCACCGTCCCTACGGTCCGGCGGGCCCCTCCCGTTCAC
>JAFRQH010000013.1 GCA_017428725.1 Bacteroidales bacterium
CCGGCTCCCCGGCACGGCCGCGCTGCTCAAGGCCCTGCTGGCCGGGCAGCGCGACGGGCTGGACCGCGGGACCGTCGCGGCGTTCCGCGCCGCCGGCGCCTCCCACATCCTGGCCCTGTCGGGCCTGCACCTTGGGATCCTCTACGGCATCCTGCAGCAGGCCCTCGCGTGGCTGGGGCGCAGCCGGCCGGCCGTGCTGCTGCGCAGCGCCACGGCCGTCGGCGCCGCGGCTTTCTACCTCGCAATGACCGGCGCCTCCCCTTCCCTGGTCCGCGCATTCCTGTTCATCCTCTTCAACGAGACCGCCCGCCTGCTGCCCGGCCGGCGCCGCAGGCCGGTCAACGTCTTCTGCGCGGCGCTGACGGTCCAGCTGGCCGTCTCGCCCGGCGTCGTGCAGAGCCTGGGCTTCCAGCTCTCGTACCTCGCGATGCTGGGCATCATCCTGATCCACCCGCGCCTGGACGCCTGGTACCCGCAGAGCGCGCGCTGGGACCCGCTCCGCCGGCTCTGGACAGCCGTCTCCCTGACCCTGTCGTGCCAGGCTTTCACGGCCCCGCTCGCCTGGCTGCGCTTCCACACCTTCCCGAAGTATTTCCTGCTGACCAACCTCGGCGCCCTGCCGCTCACGGAAGCCTTCATCCTCTGCGCCCTTCCCACCCTGCTCCCGGGCTGCCCGCAGGCAATAAAAAATCTGGCCGAGAACCTCGGCCAGACCTTGCTTGCTTTCCTGGAGACGGTGGCGGCTATTCCCTGACGCAGCGCACCATCGCGCCGAAGTCCGTCTTGGACATCCGCCCGCGATAGACGATGTCTTTGTTGTGGTAGATGTAGCGGCAGACGCCCAGGCCGTCGGACTCGTCCGAGGTCCAGTAGGCGGCGTACGTGTACAGGCCTTCGAACTTGTAGTCCTTGCCCGCGATGGTCGCGTAGCCCGTGGGCATCGCGGAAAGGTGCAGGCCGTCCGCGATCTTGACCTCCGGCCAGTATTCCCACATCTTGACATTGTTGAAATAGAGGTCGGCCATCAGCTGTCCGGCCAGTCCGGGGATATCCTTGCCGGCCTCGGCGCCCTCGGAGAGGGCCGTCCAGTCGGCGTCGGCGGGAAGCTTCCAGCCCGGAGGGCAGGCGGTCTGCGCCTCCTCCCAGGTGTAATAGCGTCCGAACACGTCGGTCATCGCACTGCAGAGCTGGTACGGCTTGCCGGCACCCTCCCAAGCGAGGTTCTGGCGCATCCAGACCTTGCCCCCGGCCTCGGTGGTGTAATAGACCTTGCTGTCGCGGGCATCCGTGGTCCGGGAAGCCGTGACCTGGAAATGGGTGATGGAACTCTCCGGAGTCACGCCCGGCCGCACGATCGTGTAGGAGGCGGAGACGGAGGAACTGTAATACTTGGCGTCTTCGTCGACGAAGGCCGTCAGCCGGACGCTCTGCGTTGCCAACTTGTCGGGGACGGTCACCGTAAAGTTGTGATGGTCGATCACGCCGTTGACCGTGACGAGGGTGTCGCTCTTGCCCGTGTCGGGATCGGTGAAATAATACCCGACCGTGCCGCCGTCCGGGCGGTGCACAGTCATCAGGGTATCGATCATAAAGGTCTTGGTATAGCCGGGCTGGACAAAGGCAGGCATCGACAAGGTGAGCTTGCCGTCGAGGTATTCGTTTTCCGTCTCCTTATCCTTCTTGCACCCCGGCAACACGCTTCCAACTACCAGCACCGCGGGGACAAGCCATTTGTACAACTTCATAATTTCTTCTGTTACAATTTGCAAATATGCGCAAAATTGCGCGAAATTCCGCTAACTTTGTACAAATACTTTGCCGAAACGATGATCCGCAAGCCATTTTTGCCCCTCTTGGTATGCCTCTGCCTGCTGGCCGCCTGCCGGCAGGGCGGCTACGCCGTCTTCACCGGCTACGCTCAGGGCGGCGTGTATACCGTCAAGGCCGACCTCACCGGTGTCCGCACCCCCCAGGAGGAGATCGGTGCGGCGATCGACTCCCTGCTGACCGGCATCGATTTCAGCCTCTCGGGGTACAACAAGAATTCCCTGCTGGCCCGGTTCAATGCCGGGGAGGCCGTGGAGCCGGACCGCTTCTTCACCGAGATCCGGGCCCTCTCGGAGCGGTACAAGGAGCAGACCGGCGGCGCCTTCGACGTGGCGGCGGGTCCCCTCTTCGACATCTGGGGCTTCGGCTTCACGGCGGACAGCCTCCCGGACCCGGAGCGCGTCGCCGCCGCCCTGGCCGCCTGTAAGGAGGAGAAAGTGCTGAATTTCAACGCCATCGCCCAAGGGTACACCTGCGATGTCATCGCGGAGTACCTCCACGGGCTCGGCATCCACAATATGCTCGTGGACATCGGGGAGATCTTCTGCGAGGGGGTCAACCCCGCCGGGCGGGGCTGGACCATCGGCGTGGACAACCCCGTGGACGGCAACGACACGCCGGGCAGCGACATCCGCGGCATCTGGGTCTCCGACGGGCGTCCCTGCGGCATCGTCACCTCCGGCAACTACCGCAAATTCTACATCCGGGACGGCCGCAAATACGCCCACACCATCGACCCCCGGACCGGCTACCCCGTCACGCACGACCTGCTCAGCGCCACGGTCGTGGCGCCGACGGCCGCCGAAGCGGACGCCCTGGCGACCGCCTGCATGGTCATCGGGCCCGAAGGGGCGCAGCGCCTCATCGACTCGCGCCCGGACCTGGAGGGCTACCTGATCACCGGGACCGGCACGTGGATGTCCGACGGTTTCCGGGCGCAGGCCCGTTGAGCGGATTTCCGCGAAAATCATTATCTTTGTGAGTTCATCAACAAGGCGAATACGACTATGGATCAACCCGGAATTTCCCACACCCTGGACTACAATACTTCCCGCGAGCGGCTCGCCATGCCCGAATACGGACGCAACGTCCTCAAGATGGTCGAGCAGCTCAAGACCATCCCCGACAAGGCCAAGCGCACCGAGCAGGCGCGCGCCGTCGTCAAGGTGATGGAGCTGCTCAACCCGCAGGTCCACACCCTGGACAACTTCGAACACAAGCTCTGGGACCACCTCTATATGATTGCAGGCTTCGACCTGGACGTCGATTCCCCCTATCCCTGCCCCGTGGCCGAGGACTTCGCCACGGACCCCGTGCCCATCCCGATGAAGGGCACGCGGATCAAGGCCTTCCACTACGGGCGCAACATCGAGAGCATCATCAACCTGCTCTGCGAGCAGCCCGACGGGGAGGTCAAGACGGAGATGATCCGCTCGCTGGCCATCTATATGCGCCAGCAGTACCTGATCTGGAACAAGGACAGCGTGGCCGACGAGACCATCTTCGCCGACATCGAGAAGCTCTCCGACTACCGGCTCAAGGTCCCGGAGGGCATCAGCCTCTCCAAGATCGCCGGAGACGCCAACTTCTCCCGCCCCGGGATGGGCATCAACGTGGGCCAGCCGGGCAGCGGGCAGCGTAACCGCCAGCACAAGAACTATAAGCGAGCCTACAAGAAGAAATGAAACTGCGCATCTGGAAAACCTGGGACGAAGAGGAGCGGGCGTCGGCCGTGCGCATCGCCGGGCTGTGCATCGCCGCGCTGACCCTGTTCATCTTCATCGCATCCTTCTCCTACCTCTTCCACTGGAAGGAGGATCTGAGCCTGCTCGGAGACCCGGCCGCGATGGATGCGGGCCGGCGCGTGGGCAACACCGCCGGCAAACTCGGTTTCAAGACCGGCCACCTGCTGGTCGGGGACCTCTTCGGGCTGGGCAGCTTCGCCTTGCTGGTCATCCTCGCTGCCGTGGCCGTGCGCCTGCTCAACCGCGACTGGGCCAAGCCGCTGCTCAAAACCTCCCTCATCGCCCTGTTCGGCGCCTTCGTCTCCTCCCTGCTGCTCGCCTGGATCGGCGACCTCGCCGGGCTGCAGACCGCCTTCGGCGGCGGCCTGGGCGGCCGCTGCGGCGCCGCCGTCGTCGCCTGGGCGTCCAACCTCTTCGGCAAGATCGTCACGGGGCTGTTCGTGTTCATCCTGCTGGCGGCTTTCCTGTTTTTCGCCTCCAAGCGCTTCAACCGCTGGTTCTCCTCCATCGGCCAGAAGCGGCCCAAGCCCGTCATCGACGAGGAGGAAGAGGAGGATGAAGAGCCCGCGCCGGCCGTGGATCCGGCCGTCGCTGCGCCCGAAGTGCCGGACGAGGACCCGGACGAGCTGCTGCTGCCGGAAGACGTCGGCACCGTGCAGCCCGTAACGCCGGCCGTGACCGCCGTCACGCCTGCGACCGACGCCGGGAACGGCTCCTTCGAGATCGTCGAGGACAACGGCCTCGAGACCGAGAACGTGGAGGACCTCAAGCCCATCGACAACCGCCTGGACCCGCCGGACGGCCTGCCCAAGTACAAGTTCCCGTCCCTGGACCTGCTGGAGACCTACTCCTCCGGCCGCCGGGAAGTCTCCACCGAGGAGCTCACCCGCAACAACAACAAGATCCGCGCAGCCCTGGCGAACTACAAGATCCAGGTCAACGACGTCAAGGCCATCGTGGGCCCGACCGTGACCCTCTACAAGGTCTACCCCGCCCCGGGCGTCAAGATCGCGGACATCAAGAAACTCCAGGAAGACATCGCCCTGTCGCTCAACGCCAAGGGCGTGCGCGTGGTGACCCTGTCCGACGCCGTCGGCATCGAGGTGGCCAACGACTACTCTTCCATCGTCCCGCTCAAGGCGCTGCTCAACGACGACGCCTACCGCAACAGCAAGGCCGACCTGCCCGTGGCCATCGGCTACACCATCACGCAGAAGGTCCGTGTCTTCGACCTCGCCGACGCACCGCACCTGCTTGTCGCCGGTGCGACTAAGCAGGGCAAGTCCGTCGGCCTCAACGTCATCGTGGCCTCCCTGCTGTACAGCAAGCACCCGTCCGAGCTGAAGTTCGTCTTCATCGACCCCAAGATGGTCGAGTTCTCGTCCTATACGTCCCTGCTCAAGCACTACCTCGCCGTGCTGCCCGACGCCACGGGCGAGGAGGACGAGCGCAACAACGCGATCGTCAAGAAGCCCAAGGATGCGGAGAAGATCCTCCGCTCCCTGTGTACGGAGATGGACGACCGCTACGAGCTGCTCAGCAAGGCGGGCGTCAACAAGATCACCCTCTACAACGAGAAATACAAGGAGCGCAAGCTGCGTCCCGACAAAGGGCACCGCTTCCTGCCCTACCTGGTCGTCGTGGTGGACGAGTACGCCGACCTGACGATGACCACGGGCGCCTCCCCGGAGGCGCGCGCCGCCTCGCGGAGCATCACCAATTCCATCATCCGCCTGGCCCAGAAGGGCCGCGCCGCCGGCCTGCACGTCATCCTGGCCACGCAGCGCCCTTCCGTGGACGTCATCTCCGGCATCATCAAGAGCAACTTCCCGATGCGCATCGCCTTCCGCGTGGCTTCGCGCGTGGACTCCACGACCATCCTCGACGCCCCCGGCGCCGAGAAGCTCATCGGCCGCGGCGACATGCTCTTCTCGGCCGGCATCGAGTCCGAGCGCATCCAGTGCGGCTACATCGACGGCAAGGAGATCGACGCGCTCACCGACTTCATCGGCGAGCAGACCGGCTACGGCCGCTGCTACAATACGCCCTACTACCTCCCGTCTCCCGAGGAGCCCGTGCCCGAGGGCGGCGAAGGCGGCGGAATGGTCGATATGGGCAAGGTGGACGAGCGTTTCGAGGAGGCCGCCAAGATGGTGGTCCTCAGCCAGCGCGGCTCCACCTCCGACCTGCAGCGCAAGCTCGGGATGGGCTACGCCAAGGCCGGCCGTGTGATGGACCAGCTCGAGGCCGCCGGCATCGTGGGTCCGCAGGAGGGCTCCAAGCCCCGCCAGGTCCTCATCCCCGACCTCAACTCCCTCCAGCCCATCCTCGATTCGTTCTTGCATCGATAATTGACTGACAAGTACTTACAAAATGACCTTCGGTTCTTTTTCCGAAGGTCATTTTGTATCTGGCTGACAATCAATATCAGTAATTGCTGGTGGGGATGATAATCATGTAGGTCTTGCCGGCCTTGTTGGTGAGCTTGTCGCTGCGCAGCCAGAGGTTGGCTTCCTTGACGAAGAAATAGGTGCTGCCGTGCTGCTCGGCGAAGTCGGCGAGGTTGGCGATCGGGCCGGACACGCTGACCTTCTCCTTGGGGGGCAGATAGGGGTAGCGCTCGCCGTCCTCGAGGTGGAAGCCGAAGGCCTCGGGGTTCTCGAAGAAGTACTTGGCCGTGAGGATACGGAACATATAGCGGGAAGTCTCCGTGGGCAGGAACAGGTCCGTGGCGCGCTTCTGGTGCTGGTCGGTCAGGCGCTTGGTGATGCCGCCCTGGCCGGCGTTGTAGCTGGCGGCCACGGTCATCCAGTCGCCGTATTTGGCATAGGCCTCCTTGAGATACTTGCAGGCGGCCAGCGTGGCCTTCTCGATATGGTAGCGCTCGTCCACCTCCGTGCCCACCTCCAGGCCGTAGCTCTGGCCCGTGGCCCGCATGAACTGCCACAGGCCGGCGGCTCCGGCCGTGGACAGGGCCTTGGGGTCGAGGTTGCTCTCGATGGCCATCAGGTACTTGAGGTCCTCCGGCACGCCCTGCTGCTTGAGGATGGGGACGACCTGCGCGAAGATCTTGTCCGCGCGCTTGAGCATCAGGGTGGAATTGGTGTGGCTGTAGGTGAAGGTGATCAGCTCCCGGTCCATCCGCTCATAGAGGTCGGGGCGGTCGAAGCGGATGGTCTGGCCGGCGAACTCGATGTAGTCCGGCACCTGGGGGGACTTGAAGTGGACGTCTTCGGGGATGTAGACGTACTGGGCTCTCGCCGGGACGGATGCGCCCAGGCACAGCGCAGCCAGCAGGATGACTAACGGGGTTTTCATAGGCACAAATATGCGAAATCTTTTGTATGTCTGCAAGTGGGAAGCCCGGTCAGCGGAGGTCGGTAACAACCCAGTCTGCGCCCAGCGCGGCCGTGTCGAAGGAGAACGGAGCCAGGTCGTCCGAGAGGGGCAGATACTGGACCTGCGTGAGCTTGAGGTCGGTCAGGGAATCTTCCCAGACCAGGAGCTCCTCCAGCCCGCCGGCGGGCTCGATGTAGACCTCCTTGGACGCCGGGTCCACGGTCCAGCGGCTCTTCCCGTCGCAGTAGATCTCCATCCCGTTGCCCTTGGCCTGGTAGCAGGCGCCCTGGACCAGCAGGGTGCCGGCGAGCTTGACAGGGGCGTCCTGGGTGAAGGTGCAGTCGTAGTGGAGCGAGATGCGGTTCGTCCCGACGCGGGCGGCGATCTCCTCCAGTTGCTTCTGCTGCGCCGCCGCGGTCAGCGCGACGGCCAGGGCGATCAGTAAAAGTATCGTTTTCTTCATCATAACCCTACCCCTTGAAAATATAGTGCCAAATCCTGTCGGGACGGCAGTGGCTTTTCTCCGCTATCGCATCCACGCTGACGCTGTCTGCGACCCTGCCCGGGCAAACGCTGCGAAAAGCCACTGCCGTCCCGATCAACGGATTTGGCATCATAATACCGGGACGACCTTGTCATCGGGGACGTACCAGATGAAGGCGCCGCAGACCTCGTAGCCCAGCTGGCGGTAGAGACGGGCATAGCGGCGCAGCTGCCAGCGGTAGCTCTCCTCCTCGTGGCCGAACTTGAAGTCGACGATCGTGGCCCGGCGGCCGTCGAGCACCACGCGGTCGGGGCGGCGCTCCTCCCCGTCGGCATCGAACAGGGTCCGCTCGTTGCAGATGCGCACGTCCGGCCCCGCCGCGGCGGGGAACCATTCGGGGTGCGCAGCGATCCGCTCCCGCAGGAGCGAGCGGGCCGAGGCGCCGCCGGCCGCGTCCAGCCGGCCGTCGCGCACGGCGGCGTCCACCGCCGCGTCCAGGTCCGCCGGGACGCTCACCCCGGCGAGGATGTCGTGCAGGACGATGCCGCGCAGGCGCGGCGAGGCCTCCACCCCCACGGTGCCGTCGTCGCTGAAGAAGTCGTCCGCCTCCTGCGAGGGAGCCAGCCGCCCGTCCAGCGGGATCGAAGGGTACGAGCCCGGGAAATCCAGCTCGCCACCATCCGCCTCCCGGTCCATCCGGCCGAAATCATAGGGCGTGCCGAGGCGGGACTCGTCCTTCCCACCCAGATAGCCGAAGAGAATCTCCGAGAAGTTGCCGAACTCGGGCCGGCCCTTGGAGAGCGACTCCCGGCACTTCTTCGTGGGCGGTTTCGCGATGACGTGCAGGCTCTTCTTGGCCCGGGTCATCGCCACATAGAAGACATTGAGGTTGTCCACCCGCTGCAGGCGCCGCTCGTGCTCCACGGCCTCTGCGAAAAGGCTTTCCTCCGCCCGCCCGCCAAGCTCGACGGGATAGATGCCGGCCACCTCCGCACTGAAAGGAGTCCCGGCCGTCTCCAGCCGGCACCAGTGCACGCCCCGCTTGTAGAGGACCACCTGGTCGGCAAAGGGGAAGATCACGTGCGGGAACTCCAGTCCCTTGGACTTGTGGATGGTCAGGATGCGCACGGCGGCGGAATCCTCCGGCGAACTGATGAAGAGCTCCTTCTCGTCCCAGTGCTTGAGGTAGTAACGGAGGTTGTTGCCGTTGACCTCCACCCAGGCGCGCAGGTCGTCCATGAAGGCCTGGACATATAGCACCTGCCCGTCGAAGGATTCCGGATCCCGCGCCTGCATGGCGCGCAGCAGCTGCTCGCAGAAGTCCACCAGCGAATGGAATTCGGCCGGGAAACCGATCCCCAGCGAGTCCGCCAAGAAACGGCCGATCCGGTCGTCCGGGTTCTCGTAGCAGCTCAGCAGCGAGACCAGCCGCCGCACCACCGGAGAGGACTTGAGCAGCAGGGAGTCGTCGGAGATGACCGGGATCTTGTTGTCTATCAAGTAGGAGGCGATGGCCGCCCCCTCTTTGCGACCCCGCACCAGCACGGCGATGTCGCGCCATTCGGCCCGTGCCGCCCGTGCCGTGAGGACGGACTCCAGCACCGCCGCCAGCTGGTCCTCGCGGAAACTGACGCGCACCTCGCCCTCCTGCGGGTCCTTCGTCTTCGCCTCCTGGTCCACGTCAGCATAGATGGCCGACTCGCCCAGCAGGGCCGCGGTGTGCGCGAAGAAACGGCTGTTGAAGTCCACGACCACGCGGGCGCTGCGCCAGTTGTATCGCATCGGCTCGACCTTCGCCTGCGGGAACGCCCGCTGCACCTCCCTGCCGAGCAGCTCCCAGTCGGAGTCGCGGAAGCGGTAGATGCTCTGCTTGACGTCGCCGACGATGAGGTTGCCGGACTCCCCGTCCGGCGCCTTGGACTCGCTCTCGCGCAGCAGCGGCAGGAAGTTCTCCCACTGGATATGGGAGGTGTCCTGGAACTCGTCCAGCAGGAAATGCCCGAAGCGGACGCCCAGCTTCTCGTAGACGAAGGGGGCGTCCGAATCGGCGATGATGTCGCGCAGGACCGTGTTGGACTCGTCCAGGCACATCACGTTCTTCTCCCGGAGCAAGGCGTCGAACTCCTTGTAGAATTCGCCCGCAAGGCCGAGCTGGAAGAGCAGCGAGCTCAGGATGAGGGCCGTATTGTAGATGCGGTAAGGCCGGTCGAAGAGCTCCGTCAGCTCGGCGCTGGCCTTGATCAGCTTCTTCTTGTTCACCGGGCTGACGGGCACGCCGGGCTGGACCGGGAAGCCCAGCGCCGCAGCCCGCGCGGTGAAATCCTGGATGACGGCGCGGCATTCGCTGCGGATCCGCTCCAGACGCGGCTTGGCGAATGCGTCGGCGTCGCGGACGCCGTAGCGCTCCGCCAGCTCGCGGTGCTCGTCGTTCTTGAGCAGCTTGCCAACCTCCAGCAGGCCTTCGTCGATCCGGTAGCGCCGGCCCTGCTCCAGCGTCTCGGACAGGCTGGAGCGGATCCAGGCGAGCAGCTCCTTGCTGTCCTCCGTGAGCGAATCGAGGATGCGGTCCATCGTCTCACCGATCAGCGCCTCCTTGTCCAGCTCGATCTGGTAGTCGGCGAACTGGCCGATCTCGCGGGAGAAGGCCTTGAGGGCCTGCTGGAAGAAGCGGTCGATCGTGCTGACGGCCATCGCTCCGTAGTCGTGGAGCAGCTCCGTCAGCAGGGCGCGCGCCTTGGGATCGGTCTGCGCCAGCTTCGAGAGGTCGCGGAGGATCCGCGCCTTCATCTCCGCAGTGGCCTTGTTGGTGAAGGTCACCGCCAGGATGTGGCGGTAGGGCTGCGGCTCGCGGCTGTCGAGCAGCAGCCGCAGATAGGTCTCTGACAGCCGGTAGGTCTTGCCCGAACCGGCACTGGCTTTGAGGATGATCATCGGCCGCAGATGTTTTTGAAGTCACACCACTCGCAGGTCGCGGCGTCGGAGGTGCGCCGGAAGGGCACTTCCAGGTCGGCGATCTCGCCCAGCAAGCCGCGGATCCGCCCGTCCATCAGGTCGAGGAAGCGCCCGTTCAGGGCCACGTGCTCGACGCCACGGACAAACAGGCGCGAGGTCTGATAGACCGAATTGACCACGGACATCCCCGCCAAGGCGGGATCTCCGGCGATGAGCCGGTCGTAGAGATAGAGTTGCAGCGCAATTTCGGGGCGCTTCCGGTTGTCGGGGCCGAACAATTTGTCCACGACCGCATCGGCATTGGCCTCCGTGATCAGGAAATCCTCGTCCGTGACCCGCCCCGTCTTGTAGTCCACCACGCGGACCTCCCCGGGGTTGAGGCTGTCCAGGCGGTCGATGTAGCCGATGAACTGGAAACCCTCGATCCCGGCCGTGCGGCAGAGTTCCAGTCCGAGGATGCGGAAGCCGTCGCGGCCGGCGGCCGTGAGCAGTTCGATGTCGCGCTGGAGCGCCTTGCGGACATACCGGACGACCAGGTCCTCGAAGACGATGTTGCGTCCGCTGACCTCGAAGGTGTTGAGTTTCTCCAGGATCAGGCCCCGGACCGTGTCCTGGATGCGGGATCCCTTCAGCAGACCCTGCAGGTACGCCCGGGACACGAAGCCGTCCGGCGTCGTATACAGTCCCTGCATCGTCTCGTGGAAGACGTTGCCGATGTCGTTGGCTTCCAGCGACTCCGCCACCTCCTCCTGCTCCTTGAGGCCGCAGACGGAGGCATAGTAGAACTTGGCCGGGCAGTTGAGGTAGTTCTTGAGCGCGGTGGCCGACAGGTACTTCTGGCGGAGGATGCGCAGGTGCTCCTCCGTCTTGGCGACGGCCTCCTCCTCGGGCGGGGTTTTGACCTGCGCCCGCAGCACATAGCGCGTCACCGGCGCGCCGAAATGCATCTCCAGCTGCTTGATGTACCGGCTCTCCTCCCCGCCCTTGACCCCTTCGGTGCGGGAATCGAAGAGCAGCCAGACGCGGCTCGCGCGCCGGATCATCCGGTAGAAATAGTAGGCCCATACGGCATCCTGATACTCATAGGTGGGCAGGCCGAAGCCGCGGCGCAGCTCGGCCGGCACGAAAGAGGCCGACACGTTGCGGCGCGGGAACATCCCCTCGTTGCAGCTCAGCACGATGAGGTTGTCGAAATCCAGGGCGCGCGTCTCCAGCGGGCCCATCACCTGCAGGCCCTTCAGCGGCTCGCCGCGGAAGGGTACCGACGCGGCGCCGAGCAGCTTGTCCAGCAGGCGGAAATAGGTGGCCGGCAGCACGGGCAGCTCACTCCCGCGCAGGCGCCCGACCGCCAGGTAATACTCACGGACGAAGTCCAGCTCGAGGGCCATCCCGGGCACGCCGCGCAGGGCCCGCCCGAGGTATCCGAGCAGCGCGAGCTGGTAGTCCTCCAGCGCGCGCACCGCCTGCGGGTCGGCCTGACCGGGCGTGCGGACCACGGGCTGGAAGACCGCATCGAAGAGCGGCAGGCCGGACAGCTCGGCCTGGGGGATGTAGTAGCGGGCCTGCTTGCGCACGGCGGCTGCCCGGGCCAGGCCCTCCTCGCCGGCCAGGCTCCGGAAGAGGCTGTTGGAAAAGATGGACCAGACCTGCCTGTGGTAGAAGTACCACTGGCCGTCCTTCTCGCGCAGGTGCAGCTGCAGGGCGGCCACGTCGTCCATCAGCGCGCTCAGGGCGCTGCCGGACATCGGATAGCCCATCGTCACGTTGATGTCCCGGATCCGCTCCGGGATCGAATTGAGGACCGGGATCAGCAGGCCCTCGTCGGGCAGCACGACCGCCGTCTCGATCCCGCCCGCGCCCAGCCCGTCCAGGATGGCCGGGACCTGCTTGGCCTGCCCGACGGCCGACGGCACGCTCAGCACGCGGATGTCCGGCACGGGCAGGCCCTCCGGGTCCGGGTCGAAGGCCTGCGGGAACTCCAGCACGTTGTCCCGCAGGAAGAGGGAGGACTTGTTGTGCGGGTCGCTGATCCAGCCCGGGCCGTAGTCCCAGCAGAACTCCGCCAGGCGGGCGTCGCGCAGGCGCCGCATCAGGCGCTTCTCACATTCGTTGAGGGCGTTGAGCCCGACGAATACGAACTTGCCCGCATCCGGGAAGCGCTCCGCCATCAAGTCCGCGGCGGGCGTGTCCTGCAGGCGCTCCGCCAGCAGGCGGTAGACCCGGCCTTCGTAGGCCATCCCGCGCTCGCCCAGGAGCGCATTGAAGTTGCGGTAGAGCGGCAGGAGCAGGTCCCAGATGCGCCGGAACTCCTCCTTGTACCGGCCTCCCGTCCTGAAATGCGCGAGGAACTGGCGGATGGCCTCCACCTGTCCCTCCTCCAGGTATTCGAAATCGTCCTGGAGCTCCCGGAAGTCGGCGATGTTCGTGAACAGCCGCTGCGGGTCCACCAGGTATTTGTCCACGTCGTCGAAATCCGACAGCAGGACCCCGCCCCAGAAGATGAAGTCGTCCAGCGGCTCCGCCTTTGCGCCGGTCCCCTCGTACAGCGGCTTGTAGCACTCATAGAGCGCGAGCAGCAGGTTCACCTGGTCCGTCTGGGGGACATCCGCGAGTGCGTGGAAGAAGTCGTTCATCGTGTAGACTTCCGGCGCACGCGCGGGACGCCCGTCCCGGGCCACGCACCGCCCGAGGTACTTCCGGAAGAAGGCGGCGGCACGCCGGTTCGGGACGACGAAGCACAACGCATCGACGCCCCCCGCGGCGTAGTAGTGCCGCGCCACCTGGTCGAGGAAAGGGATCATCGGCTACTCCTCGCCGAGGAACATCGGATCCCACGCGGGCAGCATGATGGGCTTCTGCTCCAGCATCTGCATCACGTCGGCAGGCACGAACTGCTTCTCCACGACGAGCCGGAACATATACTCGTTGAACCAGGCGTCGGTCATGATGATGTTGCCCTGGTAGCCGGACGTGGCACCCCAGCTGTTCTCGACCATCCATTTCTGCGGCTGGCCGTCGCGCAAGTCCACGGCGATGAGCGTCATCGCGTGCGTGGAGCCGCTGGCGTGGGTCATCACGCGCTGGCGCTTGTCCATCGACAGGTCCACGCCGAGCAGCGACTCGTAGTCGAAGTTCCGCAGGTCGGCCACGCCCCGGGTGCGGTCGAGGAACTTGCTGACGTCGCACGAGAAGTACATCGCCTTGTTGGCTTTGATGGAGGCGATGGCCATCTCCTTGATGCGCTCGATGGGGAGGTTGACATAGAGCCAGTTCTGGCCGTCATACATATGGCGGTCGTACTGGATCTCATAGACCTTGCCGTACTCGCGGCAGGGATCGTTCATCAGCATCACGTAGTTGTTCTCCAGGTCGTAGCCGAGCAGCTCCTGGTAGAAGGATTTCGGCGTGTAGGTCTTGCCCTTCCACTCGAACTCGGCCGGGGGGACGCCCAGGCAGAGCGCCAGGACGTGGTAGACGTCGCGGAGCATCTCCGTCTTCTGCTGCTCCAGCCAGGCCGGCAGGTCGCGGGCGCGCACCTTGGCGGGCGTCTCGCGCAGCTTGAGTCCGTCACGGCGCAGCAGGGTCCGCAGCTGGGCGGCCATCGCAGAGGTGCTGTTGGCCGAAAGGGTCTCGGGCATCACGTTGGCGGGAACCACGCCGTATTTCATCACGAGGTTGGCCACGCCCGTGAAGGTGCCGCCGTCGCTGATGGGGTTGCTGAACAGCCAGTCGACCTCGCGGTCGTCGAAGGGCTTGTCGCGCGTGTCGATGACAGCCTGCAGGAAGAGGTTCGCCTTCTCGAGCTGGTCGTAGAAGAAGTTGTAGTTCTGCGAGAACTGGAAGTTGCCCAGGCCGTGCTTGTCGGACGCAGCCGCGCGCAGCACGTTCAGGCCCGTGAAGAGCCAGCAGCGCCCGGAGGACTTCTGGTCCGTGATACCCCAGGTCTTGACCCGGTCCGTGAAATCGGTGTCGATCATCGCGGCGTTCTCCGCATTGGCGGAGAGGACCGTGATGGCGGTGGTGTTGAGGGCGTTGCGGATCGCCTTGTCGGCGGGGGTGCCTTCGTAGCCTTTCCGGATCTCGGTGAGCATCTCCGGGGTGATGCTGCCCTTCTGCTGGGCCGCCGCGCCGACGCCCGTGAGTGCGAGCGCGAGCAGGATGATTGCCTTCTTCATATACGTGTCTGTCAATTATTTGCGGAGGATGATCCGCTCGATGCGGCGGGGCACCGAGGTCAGGATCTCATAGGGGATGGTCCCCAGGATGCCGGCGAGCTCCCCGACCGTCGGGTCCTCGCCGAAGATGGTCACGGTGTCGCCGGCCTGCACGCCGGGGATGTCCGTGACGTCGATCATGCACATGTCCATGCAGATGTTGCCGATGGTCGGGGCGCGGTGGCCGCGGATGCTGAACGAGGCTGCGCCGCAGCCGAAGTGGCGGTCCAGGCCGTCGGCGTAGCCCACCGGGATGGTGGCGATGACGGTGCCCGTGGGGGCAACGTGGCCGTGACGGCCGTAGCCGATGGTGTCTTCAGCCGAGACCAGGTTCTTGACCTGCAGGACCTTGACCTTGAGCGAGGCCACGGGCGCGAGCTGCACGCCGGGCAGGGCGCTGATGCCGTAGATGCCGATGCCCAGGCGCACCATGTCGTGCTGGTACTGGGGGAAGCGCTCGATGCCGGCGGAGTTGAGGATGTGCCACATCGGCTTGTAGCCGAGCGCGTCCGTGAGCGTCTGCGCATTGCGTTCGAACATCGTGATCTGCCCCATCGTGAAGGCGTCCTCGGCCGGGTCTTCTGCGGCGGCGAGGTGCGAGTAGATGCTCCGCACGCACACTTCGTCGTGTCCGCGGAGGAACTCCTGCAGGGCAGGCAGTTCGGTGGTCATGAAGCCCAGGCGGTGCATCCCGGTGTCCAGTTTGATGTGGATGGGGAAATCGCGCAGGCCGCGGCTGCGCAGTTCTGCGCAGAGGGCTTCCAGCGTGTAGAGGTTTGGAATGCCGGGCTCCAGGCGGTTGTCGATGATCTCGGGGAAGAAGTCCGTGCCGGCGGTGAGCACCAGGATCGGCAGCGAGATACCGGCGCGCCGCAGTTCCACCCCTTCGACCGGCAGGGCCACGGCCAGGTAATCGGCGCCTTCCTGCTGCATCATCGTGGCGAATTCCACGGCGCCGTGGCCGTAGGCGTTGGCCTTGACGAGTACGAGCAGTTTCGTCGTGGGCCGCAGCCGCCCGCGGAAATAGCGGTAGTTGCTCCTGCACGCGGGCAGGCGCAACTCCAGGCGCGAAAAGTCATTCTCCCCTTTGGACATACAATTCACAAATATACGAAATTATTCCGGAAGGCTGCTCGCAGGCAGGGATCCTTTTCGTCGCACGCGCATCCACGCTTCGCTGACTGCGGCCCTGCCCGGGCAAAATGCTCCTCAAAGGACCCTGCCTGTCTCGCATACGCATTCCGGTCAGGTGAAGGTAGATTCAGAAAAATGCCGTTCTTGTGTTTCAGGCGAGTCAGGCAGACCCCCGGAAAACCGTGGCCGCCCGTGGCCTCGTGAACGGGAGGGGCCCGCCGGCCCGAAGGGACGGTGGGAGGGATAGCGCGAAGCGCGTAGTTTTCCGGGGGTCTGCCTGCGAGC
>JAFRQH010000001.1 GCA_017428725.1 Bacteroidales bacterium
CGCGACCGCGTGGCGTGGGACGGCCGGGCCGGGGCCGCGCTGGCGCAGCGCGAGCGGCGCATCGGCGGGCTGCTCGTCGACGCCCGCCCCCTATCGGAGGGCGTCCGGGACGCTCTCACACGCGTCATCTGCGAGGCGGCGCAGAAGGAGGGGACGTCGATGCTGGATTTCAACGACGAGGTCGGCAACCTCCAGCGGCGCGTGGCGGCCCTCGCCGCCTGGCGCCCCGAGCTGGACCTGCCCGACCTCTCGACGGAGGCCGTCCTGAGAACGGCCCCGCAGTGGCTTCCGCCCTTCGTGGGCCGCGCCACCACCGTCGCGGAGCTCAAGCGGATCGACCTGTGCGCGGCGCTCTGGAGCCTGCTGGACTACGCGCAGCAGCAGGCGGTCGAGCGCCTGGCGCCCACGCACATCGAGGTGCCGACGGGCAGCCGCATCCGCCTCGATTACCGCCAGGGCGCCGAGGCGCCCGTGCTGCGCGTCCGGCTGCAGGAGTGCTTCGGGCTCGTCGACACCCCGCGGGTGGACGACGGCCGCCGCCCCGTGCTGATGGAACTGCTCTCGCCGGGCTACAAGCCCGTCCAGCTCACCACCGACCTGCGCAGCTTCTGGTCGGGCACCTACTTCGAGGTGCGCAAAGAGCTGCGCCGCCGCTATCCGCGCCACGCCTGGCCGGACGATCCGCTCGCGGCGGAAGCGGTGCGCGGCGTCAAGCGCCGGGGCTGATTATTTCAGGGAGAAATTGCAGGTGGTCCCGTAGTCGTTCCAGTTGCGCAGGCGCAGGGTCAGCGCAGCCTGGTCGTAGACGTTGGAGTACTGCGTGTCTTCGACGCGGCCGTTGGGCAGCGGGAGGTCCTGCCAGTGGACCAGTGCCAGGCCTTCCTGCGCCTGGTCCTGGGTCAGGATGCCGTTGTGCGCATCCAGGAAGGCGCAGATCTTCTCATAGCGCATCCAGCTGTGGCTGTTGGGGTTGCCGACGTAGATGTCCGGCTCCGTGGTGTAGTATTTCGGGCTGAGGAGGTGGTTGGTCACCGCCATCGCATTCTGCCCGACGGGCTTGCGGACGACCATCGTCTTCCAGCCGTCCTCCCGGTCGAACTCGACCACGGCGCAGTCGCCGGCGGCGTCGGCGATCATATAGTGATAACCGGAACCCACGGCGGCGTCGTGGCGCACGTCCACGGTGGCGATCAGGTCCAGCGCCTCCTGCACGGTGGCGCAGCGGTCCAGCACCAGGCGGATGATGGCCGTGGTGCCCACGTCAGGCTTGGGGGTGTCCTGCTGGGAGGCCTGCTTGGGCAGGGCCATGATGGACATACACACGCCCTTCTCGTTGATGCCGTCCACGGGGGCGTAGATGGCGGCGAGGGCGTTGACCTTCTTGAGGAGGGTGGTCGGGAGCTTCTCGAGCCCGTAGCCCACGTGGGACATGTCCGTGACGGCCAGCGAGGCGTAGCCGTGCTTGGGACGGGAGTGCGTGACCAAGGTCGGATTCTTGAAATAGTCGTAGTTGCGGCCATAGAGGAAGCCGTCCCCGTCGGCGTTGCGCGCCTGGAAGCTGGTGCAGTTGATGGCCTCGACCTGGCCGTTCTCGTCGGCCACCTGCGAGCTCTTCATCTTGATGGGGATGCCCTTGCCGATCCGCCCGACCACGTAGTTCAGCAGCTCCGCGTTGGTGTCCACCTCCTTGGCGATCATATCGTCCAGGTCATAGGCGGCCTTGTAGTCCATTTCGTAGAGATAGGGGTTGCCCCCGACGCTGTGGAGCGTGGAGAGGGTGCTGATCTCCTTGCCCCAGATGATGGCCACGGCGGCCGCGAGGACGATCAAGATGGCGATGAGCCAGAGGAAGAACTTCTTCATAAGCCTTGTATTTTTCGGCAAGATACGCATTTTGTCGGTGATTGGATTAACTTTTCACAGTTTTTGCGTCTACTAGGGTGAAGTATGCAGAAAGATTTCGAAACAGAGCTCGCCGCCGTGCGCCCCAGGGTCCTCGCCCTGGCCCGGAGTTTCATCCGGGCCTCCGGGCTCCGGACCGACGCGGAGGACATCGTGCAGGAGGTGCTCGTGCGGCTCTGGACAACGCTGAACGGCGGGGCGCAGGTACTCAACGCAGAGGCCTGGGCGGTGCGGACGACCAAGAACCTGTGCGTCTCGCTCCTGCGCCGGGAGCGGGGCCGGGGCGACTCCGCCCCGCTCCCCGCGTCGCTCCCGGCGGCGGAGAGCGCCTCCGCGCCCCTCGACGCCGCGGAGAGCCGCCGGCTGGTGGCGCAGGCTCTCGCACAGATTCCGGCCGGCACCCGGCGTCTGCTGGAGCTGCGAGCCGCCGGCATGAGCCTCGACGAGATCGCCGCCGTGACCGCCCGGCCCAAAGGCAGCGTCAAGAGCGCCATCTCCGCTGCCCGCAAACAGATTATTGACTCATTAAACAAGGCTTCATAGCATGACCGACAATAACTTACTGAACCGATTCCTGGAGGCTGAAACCTCCGTCCCGGAAGAAAGGGAGCTCGCGGCCGCCGACCCGGTGGTCGCCCGGCTCTCGGAAGCGCTGGCGGCGCAGCCGCTGCCCGCGCTTCCCGACGCCGGGGCCGAATTCGACCGCATCCTCCGCCAGGCGCGCAGGCGGAGCGTGCGGCGCTGGGGTTTCGCCGCCGCGGGTCTGGCCGCCGCCCTCACGGGCGTCGTCCTGCTAACCCGCCGGCCCACCGCCCCCGCGCCGGCTCCGCCCGACGCGCTGGAGATGCTGCGGCAAGTGCAGTTCATCTCCGGTCTCAATCCCGCCGACGCCGAGGGCTACGACTTCCAGCCGGTCGGCGACGGCTACGTGATGACGGCCCGCTTCGCGGACGGCACCACATCCTCCTTCATCCTGACGCCCCTCGACGGCGGCGCCTCGTTCAACCTTGTTGCACTCAACCCTTAATCCACATCCAGCATGAAAAAACACATCACCCTCCTCTTCCTCCTGTTTCTCGCCCCGCTCGCACTTTCCGCGCAGCAGACCGTATATGTCATCGACAACGTGTCCGTCGACAAGTTTGACGGCTCCCAGCTCAAGGGCAAGACCATCCGCGACTACCAGATCACCACGACCGGCTCGGGCCGCAAGGCCGTGACGGTCCACTCTATCACCACGGGGCCGACCATCATATCCGGAACCCTCTCCAAGGAGGACATGGAACGCCTCCGGCGGCAGACGGAGATAATCCAGCTCCGGGCCGATTCGCTGGTACAGTCCGGAGAAATCATGAGACTGCGTGGCGCCGGGCAATACCGCTATGTCATCGATGGCACGACGGTCGACGACGGGTCGGCCCTGCGTTCCATCGCTCCCGGGGACGTCGCCGGCATCACGGTCCTGAGCCGAGCGGACAGCAAGAAGAAATATGACTTCGACGGGACCGTCATCGAGGTCACGACCCGGAAGAACCCCGATATCGAAAAACTCCTTGACAAGATGCCCGGCGTCAAGCTCTCCAAGGACGGGTCCATCACCGTGAACGGCGAGAAGGTCAGCAAAATCACCATCAACGGCAAGACCTACAAGCTCGACTGATCCGGTCCGCTTCACATCCCTCCTCCTTCCCTCTATGCGCACAACGTCCGAAAAACCCGGACGTTGTGCGCATTTTTGGCCAAATTCGTTCATAACGTCCCGGATTCCCGGACGTTGTGAACGGTCCCATCAATTATGTTGCCGATAGGATTTGGAAGGACACGCCCTAACCGCTATATTTGCAGGAAACGAACGACTATGAAATACCTGAGGAGGATTTGGTTAGTGACCACGGATCATCTGGTAGACGGTCTATGGTTCCGGGAGATGGAGGACTTCAAAGTGGGGATGAATTATGTCGCCGTGCAAGCGAGCCGGTCACGGGTGGTTGTCCTTGCTTTTATCTTGATGTCCAATCACGTTCATTTCGTACTATATGGGACCCGCGAGGACGTCCTGGCTTTTATCTATGGGTTCAAGACCCGCTATTCCCGCTATCTGCAGCGCAAGTATGGCCTCCCGGAGTTTCTCCGCGACTACGGCGTGGACCTTCAGGAGATCCCGGAAGACGACGGACAGGAATCACCGGAGCGGGCCATCGCTTACGTGCAGATGAATAGCGTTGCGGCCAACATTTGTCTTCACGCCTCCCAATATCCTTGGGGAAGCGGCGATGCCTTCTTTAATGCCGCTCCGGCGAAGGGGCGGCCCCTGGGGACGCTTTCGGGCCGCGCCAAAAGGCGCATTCTGCATTGCGTATGCGACCTTCCGGACTCCTGGCTGCTCGGCGACGATGGGTACATCCTCCCATCTTCCTATTTGGATGTCAGTTATGTAGAGCAACTATACCGCACACCTAAGCGGATGAATTACTTTCTGGTCAACTCCTCCAAGGCGAAGAGGCGACTCGGGGCAGGCGAGTCGGAGTTGCCCTCGTTCCGGGACCAAACCATCCTTTCCGTCCTGCCAGACTTATGCTGGACCCTGTTCGGAAAGCACGGGTTCAGCGATCTGTCTGAAACCGAGCAGTCAGAGATGCTGCGGCAACTCCGTTACCGCTTCGGCAGCCAGGTCAACCAGCTGGCACGCGTGACGGGTCTCTCGTACGATGCCGCCGCACGCCTGCTGGACAGCTTTTGACCGAGTTAGGTGTTCACAACGTCCGAAAAACCCGGACGTTGTGCGCATTTTCGGCCATTTTCGTTCATAACGTCCGAGATTTTGGGACGTTGTGAACGGTCCGCGAGGCGTGGGGCCCCGAGGCGGCCTGCCGGAAAGATTTGGACGGGTGCGGGTAATCCGTTATCTTTGCAGAACTATGTATTACGTCTCCAAAAAGATCCGGATCGCAGCGAGCCACCACCTTGTGGTGGATTACCCCACGAAGTGTGCGCGGCAGCACGGGCACAACTACGAGATCGAGGTCTTCTGCAAGGCCGAGACGCTCGACGCGAACGGGATGGTCGTGGACTTCAAGACCATCAAGGAGCGCGTCGTGGACCGCCTCGACCACGCCGACCTCAACGAGGTCCTGCCCTTCAACCCCACGGCGGAGAACCTCGCGCGCTGGATCTGCGACCAGATTCCCGGCTGCTACAAGGTGACCGTCAAGGAGACTTCCGACAACACCGCCACCTACGAATTATGATTACCGAAGAACAAGCCAAACAGCATATCCGCGAACTGCTCGAATTCATCGGCGAGGACCCCACCCGCCCGGGCCTGGTCGAGACGCCGGACCGGATGGTCCGGATGTTCGGCGAGATGTTTCGCGGCTACGACCCGGCCCAGGCGCCGGTCGTGACCACCTTCCCCAACGGACAGGACGGCATCATCTACGACGACATGGTCGTGGACACGGGCCCCTTCTACTCCGTGTGCGAACACCATTGCCGGACTTTCTTCGGAGAGTATTGGTTCGCCTATCTGCCCAACCCCAAGGGCCGGATCCTGGGGCTGAGCAAGATCGGGCGAGTGGTGGACTACTGCGCCGCGCGGCTGCAGGTCCAGGAGCGCCTGGTCCACGACGTGGTGGAGATGCTCACCGAGGCGCTCGGCACGGAGAATCCCCCGCGCGGGATGGCGCTGATGATGCGCGGCCGCCATATGTGCAAGGAGAGCCGCGGCGTGCGCAAGAGCGGCGTGATGACTTCCACCTACCTCACGGGCACCTTCCGCTCCAACGCGCAGACACGCAACGAGTTCCTGTCCTATATCGCCAAAGGCAATGTTTAGGGTCAAGAAGACGCTGGAGGTGGCCGCCAGCCACCACATCTCCTTCGCCGGCGGCACGCAGACGGAGCCCGTCCACGGCCACAACTGGCGCATCACCGTCTACTGCGCCGCCGAGGAACTCGACGCCGACGGGATGGTGGTGGACTTCTGCGAGATCGAGCGCCGCATCTGCGGGGCACTCGACCACGCCGACCTCAACGAGGTCCTGCCCTTCAACCCCACCACCGAGAACCTGGCGCGCTGGATCTGCGAGCAGATCCCGCAGTGCTACAAGGTCGAGGTGGAGGAATGCCCGGGCAACGAAGCCTCCTACGAACGATGAGGGTCGCCGTCATCGGCGGCGGGGCGGCCGGCTGCTTCTGCGCCCTCGGCGCGAAGCGCGCCCGGCCCGGCGCCGCCGTGACCCTCTTCGAAGCCGGCCCCAAGCTCCTGGCCAAGGTGGCCGTGACGGGCGGGGGCCGCTGCAACCTCACCAATTCCTTCCGGGACGTCGGACGGCTCGAAGAAGCCTATCCGCGCGGCGCGCAGCTGATGAAGCGCGCGCTGAACGTGCTCAGCCCCGCCGACACGCAGCGCTGGTGGGAGGCGGAGGGCGTGCGGCTGGTCACGCAGGAAGACCAGTGCGTCTTCCCGGCCAGCCAGGACGCGATGCAGGTCGTGCGCACGCTGGAGCGCGGCCTGCGCCAGGCGGGCGTGGAGGTGCGCCTCGGCGCGCCCGTCGGCCGCATCGCGGCACTGCCGGAGGGCGGTTTCCGGGTGGAGATCCCCGGTCAAGCCGGGGATGACAGGCTGGGAGCCGGGGAGGACAGGTCGGGGGCCGGGGAGGACTTCGACAAAGTCGTCGTTACGGTCGGGGGCAGCTCGCAGCAGAAGCTGCAGCAACTGCTGCCGGAAGGGGTCGAAGTGACCCCGTGCGTGCCGTCGCTGTTCACCTTCAAGATCCCCGACGCGGGGCTGCAGGCCCTGATGGGCACGGTCGTGGAGCGGGCGGCGCTGAGCCTCGCCGGCACGAAGTTCCGCTCCCGCGGCACGCTGCTGCTCACCGACTGGGGCGTGAGCGGTCCGGCGACGCTCCGCCTGAGCTCCTACGCCGCCCGGCATCTCGCCGGGACGGGCTACACCGGCACGCTGCTCGTCAACTGGCTGGACGCCCCGGAGGCGGAGGCCCGGGCCTGGGTGGCGGCGGCCGCGGCGGGCGACGCCCGCAAGCAGGCCGCCAC
>JAFRQH010000014.1 GCA_017428725.1 Bacteroidales bacterium
CTCCCGGGCGATCAGCGCCGCCTGGTTGTAGCCGCGGCGGCGCCGGCGCAGCCAGTGCAGCGGGACGGGGACCACCAGGTCCACGTCCGCGTAGAGGGGGGAAGCCGCGAGCTGCGCGCCGAGCAGGCGCGCGGCCCAGCGCCCCACCCCGAAGTCGCGGTGGTATTTGAGCGCCTGGGAGATCTTCTTGTACCCGGCGTCGGCCCGGTAATGATACAACGCCGCAGCGTAGGCATACGGCTCATACTCGTCGGTCTGGATCCGGGCGTTGAAGCGGTCGGCCAGCGGATTGTGGCCGAGCGTGGCATAATGCGTCTGCGGGAGGTCCGCCCGGCATTCGAGACAAAGGTGCTCCTCCTGCGGGAGGAGCGGCCGGCCGCACACCACGCAGACCCTGGGCAGGACGAGGTCCAGCAGGGCGGAGAGCGAAGTTTTCAGAGTCTGACCGTCCAGGCGCGGGTCCATCGGACTAGCAGTTCATCGCACCGCAGCAGTGGATGACCTGGCCGCTGACATACGACGAGAGGTCGCTGGCGAGGAAGAGCGCCACCTTGGCGACGTCCTCGGGCGTGCCGCCGCGCCGCAGCGGGATGGTCTTGATCCAGGACTCGCGCACCTCTTCGGGCAGCGCGGCCGTCATATCGGAGATGATGAAGCCCGGGGCGATGCAGTTGGCGCGGATGCCGCGCGGCCCCATCTCCTTGGCGATGGACTTCGCCAGGCCGATCAGGCCGGCCTTGGAGGCGGAGTAGTTGCACTGGCCGGCATTGCCGCTGACGCCCACCACGGAGGACATGTTGATGATGCTGCCCCCGCGCTGGCGCGCCATGATCGGGGTGCAGGCGTGGATGTAGTTGTAGGCGGACTTGAGGTTGACGTTGATGACGGCGTCCCACTGCGCTTCGTCCATCCGGAGCATCAGCCCGTCGCGGGTGATGCCGGCATTGTTGACCAGGATGTCGATGCGGCCGAAGTCGGCCATCACCTGCTCCACGGTCTCGTGGGTCTGGGCGAAGTCGGCGGCGTTGGATGCGTAGGCGCGCACCTTGACGCCGAGGGCCTCAAGCTCCTTGACGGTATCTTCGCTGATCTTGATGTCGGTGAATGCGATGTCCGCCCCTTCGGCGGCGAA
Source organism: Bacteroidales bacterium (assembly GCA_017428725.1). Classification (GTDB taxonomy): domain Bacteria; phylum Bacteroidota; class Bacteroidia; order Bacteroidales; family UBA932; genus Cryptobacteroides. Next base: position 1,133 of record JAFRQH010000014.1, read on the forward strand.
CTTAAGGGCGATGGCCTTGCCGATGCCCCGCGATGCGCCCGTGATGAGGGCGACTTTTCCTTCCAGTAATCCCATTATGTCGTTTAGATTTTGTCTTGTCTCATGGCTTCCTCGACCTCGTCCGGGGCGATGGGCAGGCGCTTCGCGCCCAGGCGCCGGGCGCCGTCCGCCGTCACGAGCACGTCGTCCTCGAGGCGGATGCCGCCGAAGTTGCAGTATCCGGCCAGCTTGTCGTAATTGACGCGGCCGCCGTCGAGCCCCTCGCGCTTCCACTGCCCGATCAGGGCCGGGATGAAGTAGATGCCTGGCTCGTCGGTGAGCACATTGCCGGGACGCAGGCGGCGGGCCATCCGCAGGCTGCCCAGGCCCAGCTGGGGGGAGCGGGACTGGTCGTCGTCGTAGCCGACGAGGTCCTCGCCCAGGTCTTCCATGTCGTGCACGTCCATACCCATGTTGTGGCCCAGGCCGTGGGGCATGAACAGGCCGGCGAGTCCGTCCGCCACCATCCCGTCCACGTCTCCCCGGACGAGGCCGAGCTGGCTGAGGTTGTCCAGCATGTGGGCGGCCACGGCCAGGTGGACGTCGCGGTAGGCGACACCCGGACGGATCATACCGAATGCCAGTTCGTTGCATTCGTAGACCGTCTGGTAGATGTCGCGCTGCTCCGGGGTGAAGCGGCCGGAGGTCGGGTATGTCCGGGTGAAGTCGGAGGCGTAGTGGTCGGAGGTCTCGGCGCCGGCGTCGATGACCATCAGCTTGCCGGGCTCGACGGGCATCTCGTGGCTGTGGCAGTGGAAGATCTCGCCGTGCTGCGTGAGGATGGTCGGGAAGCTGGTACCCCAGCCCTTGGCGAGGGTCACGCCCTCCATCGCACCCACGATCTCCTGCTCGATGCGCCCGAGGCGGATGCAGCGGCGGGCGGTCGTGTGCATCTCGTAGCCCAGGTCGCACGCGGCGTCGATGCGCTCGATCTCGCGCGGCTCCTTGACGAGCCGCAGGCTGACCAGCGCGCGCACGAGCGGCGCGGAGGCCTTGGCGCAGCCGGCCTTGCTGCTGCACGTGGTCTCGTCCGGGTCCAGGCCCAGCAGGGCCGCGAGTCGGATGCGGGTGGCGTAGCGGGAGGCGGGCAGGAAGTGCACCTGGCGGCCCTTCAGGGCCTCTCCGATGGCGCCGTAGGGCGCCGTCCGGGCGATGCCGACGCTGTCTGCGAGTTCGCGGACCGTGGGCACCGGCCCCATCCAGATGATGTCGTCGAGGGTGAAATCGTCGCCGTACAGGGTCTCCTCGCCGGTCTCCAGGTCGATCGTGGCGGCCAGACGCGGCTCGTCGATGCCGAAGAGGTAGAGCCAGCTGCTGTCCTGGCGCCACTTGTAGCTGTTGTCCTTATACTGGGCGGGAGCATCCACGTTGCCGATGAACAGGGCCACGCCCTTCTGTCCGGCGAGGCGCTCGAGCAGCGCCTTGCGGCGCGCGATGTAAACTTCTTTTCCAAACATAGTGAAAACAAAGATAGCAATTTTCTGTGTATCTTCGCGGACGGAAAAGACAATCGCCATGCTGGAACAAGTCGTACAGATCGTGAAAGAGGCCTCGGCGCTGATGGTCTCCGACCACTTCACCGTGATACAGAAGGACGGCCTCGCCAACCTCGTGACCTCTTCGGACCTCGCCGTGCAGCACTTCCTGACGGAGCGCCTCTCCGCGCTGCTGCCCGGCTGCGGGTTCATCTGCGAGGAGGAGGACTTCCGGGTCCTGTCGTCGGACGACGTCTGGATCATCGACCCGATCGACGGGACGTGCAATTATGCCCGGGGCATCGCGGACTGCTGCATCTCCGTGGCCCTGGCGCACAAGGGTGCGCTGCAGCTGGGCGTCGTCTACAGCCCGCGCCGCGACGAGCTCTATACCGCCGAGTTGGGCAAGGGTGCCTTCTGCAACGACCACCCCATCCACGTCTCGGACCGGCCCCTCGCCGATGGGCTGTTCTGCACGGCGATGAGCACCTACCGCAAGGAGTATGCGAAGGCCTGTTCGGACATCATCTATGATATCTATATGCAGAGCAATGATTTGCGCCGCTGGGGCTCCGCGGCCGTGGAGCTCTGCCTGCTGGCGTCCGGGGTCATCGAGCTCTATTTCGAGATGCGGCTCCAGCCGTGGGACTACGCCGCCGCGATGCTCATCCTGCACGAGGCGGGCGGGCGCATCGCCAGCTGGGGCGGGGGTGCGCCTTCGCTCGTGCGCCCGTCGCTGGTGATCGCCGCCAACCGCGCCGATTCGCTCGGCGCGATGCTTGCGGTCGTCCACTGCCATCTGCCGGAGGGGGTTCCGTACAAGGATTAGATCAGGTCGGTGAGGATGTCGTCGCTGACGAACCAGCGGTCCTCGGGGATGCGCAGGCGGTCGCCCGTGCGCACCAGCCGGCCGTCGGCGAGCGCCGCCGCGGCCTTTTCCGGGTCGCAGAGCCCCTCCGGGATGCCCCGGGCCGTCCGCAGCCCCAGGAAGATCTCCTCCTCCCGCGCCTCCGCCGCAGACAAGGTCTCATATCCTCCACGCAGCGGCCAACTGCCCCCCGAAACGTCTCGCTGCGCTCGACCCCACCGCTGCGCTTCGCTTGCGGTCCCCCCTCTTACGATGCCGAGGGTGGCACGGTTTCCAGGGGCAGTTGCCGCTTGCTGTGGAGGAAGGATCGAGTTGTTCCAGGAGCGGGTGGTGCCGTCGAACGAGTGGGCGCCCGGACCCAGGCCCACGTAGGGGTGGCGGGCCCAGTAGGCGCTGTTGTGCACGGCCTCGCGACCCGGAAGGGCCCAGTTGGAGATCTCATAGTGGACATAGCCTGCGGCGCGCAGCCGCTCGCAGAGCAGTGCATACTGCGCCGCGCACTGCTCCTGCGGCGCTTCAATATAGCGGCCATGCCGGACCATTTCGCCCAGGGCGCTGCCCTCCTCGATGCTGAGCTGATAGGCCGAGATGTGCTCCGGCCGCCATTCAAGGATTTCGGAGACGGTTGCATCCAGGGTCTGCAGCGAGAGCTGCGACAGGCCGAAGATCAGGTCCACGCTGACGTTGTCCACGCCGGCCCCGCGCAGGATGCGGAACGCCTGCCGGGCGTGCGCCGCATCGTGGCGGCGGTTCATCCAGTGCAGGATCCCGTCGTCCAGCGACTGCACGCCCATGCTGACGCGGTTCACGCCCAGCCCGAGCAGGCCGCGGATGTATTCCGGCCCCCGCTCCACGATGTCCTCGGGATTCACTTCAATGGTGAATTCGACAAGTTCGGGGGGAACGCCCCCCGTAAGTATATGTGCTGCCATCTGCCGCAATAACGGCAGAGGCAGCACACTTGGTGTGCCGCCTCCGATGTAGAGGGTATCCAGGTCGCGGGTGGCCTCGATCTCGTCCCGGCGCCGGGACGCCTCGGCACATACCGCATCCGTGTAGGCTTCGAACAGCTGCGCGTCCCGGCCCCGGCAGGCGATCTCAGAATAGAAATCGCAGTAGGTGCAGAAACTCCTGCAGAACGGGACGTGCAGGTAGACCATCCTAGCGGAGCAGGAGCTCGCCGTGGCCGAGCAGCGCCTGCTCCGTGTAGGCGTTGACGGTGTAGACGCCCTTGCTGAAGGCCGGGACGTTGTTGATGTAGATGCCCAGGTCCACTTCCTGACCCTGGTAGTCCACCTCACGGGAGGCCGTGGCCTCGAGCGTCTCGCCGCCGAAGTTGAAGGTCGTGCCGCGGCCGTCGGAGAGCAGGTTGCCGTCCGGGTCCGTCACGCGGACATAGACGCGCACCGGCCCGCGCGGAGCCAGCTCGTTCTCCACCAGGCTGAGGTTCACCAGGAAGCGCACCACGCGGTTGGCCTTGTCCGTGACCTTGTCGGCGTTGTTGTACGCATACATCACGAAGTTGTGGGCCTTGAGCACGGAGCCGGCGGTCACGCGGCCGGTCAGGTCCTCGACCTGGCGCGAAAGCCGGGTGTTGATCTCCTTGGTCTCCTCGGCTTCCTTGCGGGCCGAGGCGGCTTCCTCGGTCAGGCGGTGGTTGAGGGTGTTGAGGGAGTCGATCTGGGTGATATAGCCGCGCATGATGGAACGGAGCGTGCCGAGTTCCCGCTCATACTGGCGGATCTTGGCGCGGTCCGTCGCCTCCGTCTTCTGGACGCGCTCGACCAGCTGGGCGATCTCCTCGCGGGAGGAGTCGAGCTGGGCGTTGATCGAATCGTAGTCGGACGAAAGGTTCTCATAATCGCTCTGCAGGGCCTGGATCTGTTCGGTCAGGTCCTGCTTCTCCTGGTCAAGTTCACTGACGAGCTTGTTCTTGCTGCTCAAAACATAAAAGAGGGCGGCGGCGAGGCCGAGCGCGATGACGATCATCGCGACCATCAGCGCCTTCAGGCCACCGTTGGCCTTCTTGTCGGCTTGCTTCCGCTCAAGCTTCTCGAGGGGATCTTCTCTTTCCATAATCTGTCAATTTGGTTTACAGCACGCAAAAATAGCAAATTTTGTGCTAATTTTGCGGATGTTATGAAGTATGTCATCCGCTCACTGAAGTATTACTGCTACCTGCTGCTCCTGCTGGTGGTCATCATCCTTGCGCTGGTGCTGACAGGATTCGTGGAGGCGGACCTGTCCAAGATGTTCGTCAACGGCTACGATTCGCTCTGGCAGATCGCCATCATCATGCTCATCTTCGCCGTGATCTATCCGCGTTTCGGCTTCTCCCGGCGCACGGCGCACCTCTACGGCTCGCCGGAAGAGCTTCGCCCCGACATCGTACGGACGATGGAGAACCTGGGATACAAGCTCGAGAGCGAGCAGGGCGGCACGTACGCCTTCCGGCGTCGTTCCGGCCTGTCGCGTGCGCTCAAGATGTGGGAGGACCGCATCACGATCGCCCCGTCCGGGGCGGGACTCGAGGTCGAGGGCCTGACCCGCGACCTGGCGCGGGTCGTCTCGGGGCTCGAGGCTACCCGCGGCGAAGGTGTGTAGCCGCTGCTTCCAGTGCCGCATAGAAATCCGCTCCGAAGGCATTCGTGAGCGGATTTTTCAGAAATTGGTAGACCCGGACGTCCTCGCGCTCACCCTTCTCGAAGGCGGGCTTGCAGATGTCCCAATGGTGGACGTTGAGGGCGAGCCCGCCGCCGGTGAGCCGGGTCACGCGGATGGGGTACAGCGAGCAGGAGACGGGCTTGGTCCGCCCGGCCATCTCGATGGCGCAGAGGCATTCGCCCGCCGCGCCGAAATGGCAGAAGGCGCAGGGCTGGTCCTGTGCGCCGCCCGCCAGGGGCGGCATCAGCGGCGTGACGATGTCCCCGTCCCGGTCCACGTCGAAAAAGCCCTTGGCGTCCACGGCCGCGCGCCCCTCCAGGGTCATATACCCGCTGAAGGCCGGGTAGTCGCGCTCCAGGGACTCCGTCTCGCGCTCCTCCATCGGCGCGCCGCTGTCGCCGACGATGCAGCACGCACCGCGGCAGGCGGCATAGTCGCACGCGAAGCGCTCCGTCACCACGTCTTCCGACACGAGGATGTCTCCGATCTGGATGATCGTTCCGAATCTGCCCTTTCCCATCAGATGATAATGTATTCCACTTCCGCGCCTGCGCGCAGCTGCTCGATGATGCGGGCCACGCTCGCGGCGGAAACCCGCTGGATGGCCGTCTTGTAGTCCGTGACCAGGTCCTTGCCCTCGCTATAGCGCACCAACACGTCTCCGACCAGCGCCTCGGGGTCCTCCATCCGGCTGTCCATCTGCTTGAGGAGCAGCTCTTTGTAGGCCTTGAGGTCGGCCTCGGGGACCTGCAGGCCGTCCAGCCGGCGGGTCACCTGGCGGATGGCGTCGAGCAGCGCGAGCGGCTCGGCGGGGACCACGCCGGCCGGCAGGCCGCTTTTGCGGCAGGGCCGGCAGTTGATGTAGAGCGTGAGCCGCTCGGCTGGGAAGAGCTCCAGCCGCTCGGACAGCTCCGCATAGGCGCCCTGGTCGGCCAGCACGTCCGTGAGCTGCTTGCGGATGGCGGCGCAGGCCACCTGGAAGGACATATAGTTCTCCATGTTGAAGGGGATGGAGGCGGACAGGGCCACGTTGACGCCGATCTCGCCGCCCCCCACCGCGCCCGGCGCGGAGTCGGCGGTGCGCGTCGTGGAGCCCGAGGCGAAGGGGCTGTCCACGCGCGGTCGCTGTGAGTAGCGCTTCTGCGTGCGGAAGTCGCCGAGCGTGCGGCAGAGCTCCTTCTTGAGGACCTCCTCGTCGAGGTCGCCCGCGAAGACGAGGACCCCGTCGCCCACCTTGTCGAAGGCCGAGGCGAAATACTGCTCGGCGCGCTGCGGGAGGTCGTCCCGCAGCCGGGAGATGTCCTTGCGGGACGTATAGAAGTAGTTGGGACGGATAATGCTGTCCATCAGCGAATTGACATCCCTGGGCGAGAGCGCCTCCATGTCGATCCGGAGGGCTTCGCCGGCCTTGTAGTAGTCGAAGGCGGCCTTGTCGGGATGCCGCGCGTCGGAGACCGACAGGAGCGCGCGCATCAGCAGGGGGAGCTTGGACTTGGGGGCGAGGCCGGTGATCCGCAGGTCGGAGAGCGTGGCGGTCTCCGACATCGTGATGCCGTTGGCCTCGAGCATCTGGTGGAAGTCCGCGCCGTTCAGCCCGGCGACCTCGCTCAGGGCGAGCATGTCGCCCACGAAGGCGCCTTCGCCGGCCTGCAGGCCCGGCACTTCCGCCACGCCGCCGCGCAGCAGCAGGGCGTAGCGGAACTCGCCCTGGCCGGCGGACATCTTCTTGTAGATGACCTTGAGGCCGTTGGAGAAGGTCCAGAGCCGTCCGCCCGAGATGGGCTCCGCGGCATCCCCTCGCAGGCGGACCTTGGCCTTGGGCTGGTAGAGGCTCAGCGTGTCGCCGAAATCCGTCTTGTAGGGCTCGGCGGGGGTCCGGAGGGCCCAGCCGCTGTTGAACGAGCGCAGCAGGCCGAGGCGGCCCAGGCCCCGGTCGGGGACGTCGAAGCGCAGGGTGAGGTTGCGGGCGGAGTCGAGCAGGGCGGTGGCGAAGCCGTTGAACAGCCCCAGCTCCCGCTCGTCGGACAGGCGGCGGCTCACGATGAAACTGCTGAGCGTGGCCTCGGAGGCAAGGTTGGCCCCGTAGAGGTAGTTGGCCACGCACTTGTCCAGGTACTCCGCATTGGAGAGCTTGCGTCCGCCCCGCTGGCGCTTGGCCTCCGAGACCAGGCGCTCCTTGGTGTCCTGGTACTCCTCGGCCCCGGCGCCCTCGCGCTTGAGGCTGGACAGCACGGCCGCCAGGCCGCGCGTGGCGGCGTCCAGCCGGGCGGCGGAGGTGTAGACCGTGACGGAATACCGCTCGTCGTCAGGCCCCTGCGCGCTGTCCAGATAGCGGTAGCGGAAGTCCGCCAGCGGGATGCCCGCCGCGCGGAAGCTGCGCTCCACGCGCTTGCGGACGACCTGGCCGAGTTGCTTGGCATAGGCGTCGGCGATGAGCGGCTGGGGCGAGTCCATCACCTCCTTGGGCAGCCGCTCCGTGCTGAAGATGGCGTTGACGGCGGCCACGTCCTGCGTGGTATTGAGACTCACCAGCAGCGAGACCGAGTCCCGGGGATTCCACTGGTAGTTCAGTCCCTTGAAATTGTTTTCCAGGGTCGGCACCATCATCGACAGGAGTCCCATCCGCTCCTGGATGCGGCCCGCGTCGATGTCGCCGCAGACGATGACGGCCTGCGGCTTGCGGTACGTGGAAGCGATGTCGAAGAGCATCAGCAGGGTCGAGTCGGCGACGCTCTCCCGGTAGGTGGGGACATTGCGGAAGGCATACAACGCGGCATCGGCGGGCAGGGAGACGAAGCCCTCCTCGGCGTAGCCTACGCCGTTCTCTGCCAGGAACTTATAAGGTTTGCGGCGCCCGAAATGCGGCAGTTCCTGCAGCGCGTCGCGGGCCTGGCCTTCGTCCCGCACGCCGCGCTGGACCAGCGCGAAATCGGCGAAGCCCTTTTGGGCAGGATTGGTCACCAGGTAGACCTGGATGCCGTCCGGGAGCGTGGCCCGGCGGATCTCCCGGGCGACCCCGAGGGACGGAAGATCCTGCCCCTGCATCATAAATACAGTGAGCAGCAGGCCGGTTAGGCACGATATATGCTTGGTGAAGTTCCGCATCGCTTTTGCAAAAGTAAAAAAGAAAATGCTTACATTTGCAATCACGCCGATTAAAACCAAAAAACGATAAGTTAGTATGAAAAAATTAGTCGCAACATTCGCAGCTCTCGTAGTCGCCCTCGGTTCCGCCTTCGCGCAGGACCTGGCCGCGGTGACTGAAATCTACAACGCCGGTGCCGCCGCCATCGCCACCGACAAGGAGGGAGCGCTCAAGTCTTTCGAACAGGCACTCACGCTTGCCACCGCCCTGGGCGAAGAAGGCCAGGAAGTCGTGGCGAACTGCAAGAATATCATCCCGAACCTCAAGCTCTCCATCGCCAAGGACCTGGTGAAGGCTTCGAAGTTCGACGAGGCCATCGCCGCTCTGAAGGAGGCCTCCGAGGTGGCCGAGAAGTATGAGGCCCTCGATGCCCTCAGCGAGGCCGGATCCCTGCTCCCGCAGGTCAAGATGTCCAAGGCCACCAGTCTGCTGAACGCCAAGGACTATGACGGCGCCATCGCCGCCTACAAGGAGATCGTGGACGCGGACCCGACCAACGGTGCCGCCGCTCTCCGTCTGGGTGTCGCGTACAACGCCGCCAATAAACTGGAGGAAGCCAAGGCCGCTTTCGAGCAGGCCGCCGCCAACGGCCAGGAAGCCACCGCCAAGAAGCAGATCGGCAACATCCTCCTCAAGGAGGCCGCCGCTTCCCTGAAGGAGAAGAAGTATGCTGACGCCGTGGCCGCCGCCGCCAAGGTCAACGACTATACCGAGAATGCCCAGGCATGGCAGGTCGCCGGCCAGGCCTCCCAGGCCGCCGGCAAGAATGCCGACGCCATCAAGTACTTCGAGAAGTACCTGGAGGCCGCTCCGACCGCCAGCAACGCCGGCGCCATCGCCTTCACGGTGGGTGCCCTCTATCAGCAGGCCAAGAACAACGCCAAGGCCAAGGAGTTCTACACCAAGGCCTCCTCGGACGCCCGCTACGGCGCCGAAGCCAAGAAGATGCTTGACGCCCTGAAGTAATGCAGGCGCTCGAGTTGCTGGCCCCCGCCAGGGACAAGACCATCGGCATCGCAGCCATCGACTGCGGTGCCGATGCCGTTTATATCGCGGGTCCGGATTTCGGCGCCCGCAAGGCCGCCGGCAACTCCTTCGAAGACATCGCCGAACTCTGCGCGTATGCGCACCGTTTCGGAGCGCGGATCTTCGTCACTTTCAACACGTTGTGGCGCGAGGGGGAGGAGGCTGAAGCGCATGCGCAGATGTTGCGCGCGCAGGCGGCGGGCGCGGATGCCTTCATCATCCGCGAGCCGCGCATCGCCGCGTGGGAAGACATCACCGTGCCCCTGCACGCCTCGACCCAGTGCGCCATCCGCGACGTGGCGCGCGCCCGGTACTTCGAGTCGCTGGGATGCGCGCGCATCATCCTGGAGCGCGAGCTCTCCCTGGAGACTATCCGGGAGATCTGCGCCGCCGTGCGCTGCGAGGTGGAGTTCTTCGTCCACGGGGCGCTCTGCGTGTGCTATAGCGGCGACTGCCGGCTGTCGGAGTACATCGACGGGCGCAGCGCCGACCGCGGCGAGTGCATCCAGGCCTGCCGCTCGCTCTATGACCTGGTGGACGGCGCGGGCCGCGTGCTGTTGCATAACAAAGCGGTCCTGTCCCTGAAGGACTTCAATCTCAAGGCCCGGCTGGAGGAGCTGGCGGACGCCGGCGTCTCCTCCTTCAAGGTCGAGGGGCGGCTCAAGAACGCCTCCTATGTCAAGAACGTGGTCCGGGACTATTCCCTGGCGCTGGATGCGCTGGTGGCCAAGTACCCCGACCGCTACTGCCGTGCCTCGTTCGGGCGGGTGAGCGGGGGATTTGTCCCGGACACCGCCAAGACCTTCAACCGCGGCTACACGGAGCTGTTCCTGGACGGGCGGCGCGGGCGCTGGTCCTCGATGGACGCGCCCAAGTCGATGGGCGAGGCCGTCGGGACGGTCCTGCGGATCCGCCGCGCGGGCGGCCGCACGATGCAGTTCAGCGTGCGCCCGCTGCGGGGCGGCCTGCAGCTGCGCAACGGCGACGGCTTCGCCTTCACGACCGCCGAGGGGGTCGTGGGCTTCCGCGGGGACGTCTGCGAGGGCCTGCAGGTCAGCTGCAAGGATGTCCCCGACCTGCGGGAGGGGATGACGCTCTACCGCAACGTCAACGCCGCATTCGAGAAGGTGCTGGAGACGCAGGCCTGCCGCCGGGAGATCCCGGTGAGTCTGTCCGTGCGCATCCACGGCAGCTACGTCCTCGAGGTGCGCGCCCGCACGCAGGACGGCCGCGAGGTGCTCAGCCCCTTCCACACCGACGTGGAGACGGCCGAGAACCGCGAGCGCGCGGAGGCGATGCTGCGCGAGCAGCTCGCCAAGCGCAGCGGCATCTACAGCTTCTCCGTGGATGAGATGCGGATCGAGACCGCCGGGGGACGGCTCCCGCTCCTGTCCGCCTCCACCATCAACGGCATCCGCCGGCTCGTGGCGGAGGACATCGACGCGCTGCCCTGCCGCACCATCCCGCTCGCCGCCGGCCTCTGCGCCTGGCCGGCAGACGCCGGAACCCCGTCCGGCGGTCCGGCCGCTCTCGGCCGGGATGCGGCCCTGATGCGTTCGAAATACTGCGTCCGGTACGAGCTGGGTCTGTGCCCGAAATACCAGGGCGCCAAGCCTCCCAAGGATCTCTATTTGCTCAACAACGGCCGCCGGCTGGCCCTGCACTTTGATTGCGCCGCTTGCGAGATGACCGTCACTGCGGCCTAGCCGCCCTGCGGGCGGATCGCGGCCTTTTCATTCCAGCGAGAATGTAATCTCCACGTCCCCGAAGCGGCCGGTGAGGGTGGCGTTTTTCCGGTCGAAAAGTTCTTGGAAAAAGTTGCGCGTGAGCTGGCCGCGCCAGACGATGTCGTCTTTGTCTTTGTAGGGGAGTTCGACTTCGAAGCCGTAGGATTTGGAATTGTACTTGACCACGGCGCTGGTCTTCCAGCTGGTGGTGGTCCCGCCGTCGTCCTCCGTGACCAGGAAGGCGACCTTCTCCATCTGGTCCGTGAAATCCGTCAGCAGGATGGCATTGAAGGGAACCTTCAGGCGGACCTGCTTGCGGCGCACCACGATCATGAAGTCCGTGACCGTCGGGGTGTAGTTGCGCAGGTCCTCCTCCTTGGTGGCCTTGAACCCGTCCACGGCGCCGATCTTGATGAAGAATTCCGAAGCGCCGGCGAACCACGAATCGTAGTTGCGCAGCATCTTGAAGTCCTTGATACTGAGGATGTATTCCTGGCCGGTGGCTTTGTCCTTGCCCGCCTTGGTGCCGGGCGCGACCGAGCGGGTGAAGAACTCCAGCGGGGTGTAGGCGGCATCGTCGTTGCGGTTGATGACCCACACGGGGCGGTGCTTGGCCAGCGTCTCAGTGACCAGCAGCGAGTCCACGACGTGGGCCCCGTCCGCATCGAAGCGGATCTCGTAGCCAAAGTTGGATTCGGCACCGAACCCTGGGTCGTAGGTGATGACGGGCGGGCTCTGCCCGTCCCAGTCCTCGGAGAAGGGCCAGTAGATCTGCATGTCCGACGCGCTCAGCGCATTGATGTAGCGCTCCACGTCGGCGGCGCCGGCCTTCGTGCCGTAGTGCCCCGCCAGGTAGTCGGCGAACAGGTCGCGCAGGGGGCGCGCATAGCGCCCGGCCTTGGTGGTGCCGGCCGCGTCACCGACGCCGGCGCCCGGCGCGTTGAAGAGGTCGGACAGGAGGTATTCCTCGTCGTAGCCGTTGCCGGAGGAGGCGCTGACGGCGTCGTGGACTTCGGTAAGATGCTCCGTCTCCAAGGGGAGTTCGGAGAGCATCCGGGCCACGTCGGACAGGGAGAATAGCCCGGGGTCGGTGGTGTCCAGCAGGTCCCTCCGGCTGTCGCAGGAGGCGAGGACAAGGGCCAGGATCAGGCCCGGGAGGAGAAGTTTCACGGTTCTCATTTTGCATCGGTTTTGGGTCCGCTGCAAAGTGACGAAGAATTAAGCGTTTTATCCCTGCGAAAAACGTTTAATTCGGAATGAGCTATGTAAGAAGCTTTCTTTCAGTGCGTTATCCGCTACCCCTCAAAACGGATAAAGCGGTCTTTCCGGAAGAAATCGCGGTGTATTCGTACGTTTTTGAAGCCTGCGTCCCGGAAGACGGCGGCAGATTCTTCGCCGAGCGACTCGTTGATCTCCACGAGTCCGACCCCGCCCGGCCGCAGGAAGCGCTGCGCCCAGCGGGCGATGGCGCGGTAGAAGCGCAGCGGGTCGTCATCCGGCACGAAGAGGGCCAGGGCTGGCTCGTAGTCCAGCACGTTGGGGCGCATCAGCGCCCTCTCGCTCTCGCGCACATAGGGCGGATTGCTGACGATCAGGTCGAACGGTCCGTACGGGAAATCCTGCTCCGTATCCAGTACGTCGGCCTGTACAAATACAGGGAACTCGGCGTCCGAATCATCACTGCCGGCGGCGGAAGTCTTCCAGACGGGCGGCCGGAAATTTTTTTTCGGACAGGTTTGCCGAAAAACCAATTTCCGCTCCGCTTTTCCGCCGCCGGCCGCAGGAAACTGATTGACAGCGTATTGCAGGGCTGTCTCCGACAGGTCGACGCCGACCACCTGCGCGTCCGTGATCTCCAGCGCGACGGACCAGGCGATGCAGCCCGAGCCGGTACACAGGTCGAGCACGCGCGGCGCGCGGTCGAGGTCCATCTCCCGCAGCGCACCGACCCCGGCGGCCACGAGCAGCTCCGTCTCGGGACGGGGGACCAGCACGCCGGGCCCCACGGCGAAGCGGTGCTCGCAGAACTCCGCGAAGCCCAGCACGTATTGGATGGGTTCGCCCCCGCAGAGCCGCTGCAGGTCGTCCAGCAGCTCCGCTTCGCGCTCCGCCGGGACGGCCGTCTGCGGCTCGATGACGTGGGTGTAGCTCTTCGTGCCCAGCTTCTCCTCGCAGAGCATCAAAACCATACCCCTCGCCTCAGGCGAAGGGTACAGGGTCTCGAGGCGTCGGACGCCCTCGCGGATGAAGTCGGAGAGCAGCACTAAGAATTCTCGATCAGGGTGGACAGGAAGGCCGTCATGTCGAGGCCAGCCGTGCGGACCATCCGGGGCACGAGCGAGGCGCTGGTCATCCCGGGGATGGTGTTGATCTCCAGGAAGTAAAGGCCGTCCTCGGCGAGGATGTAGTCCATCCGGACCACGCCCTTGCAGCCCAGGCGGAAGTAGATCCGGGCCGTGGTGCTCTGCACCAGCTCGCGGATCTCGTCGGAGACGGGGGCGGGGCAGATCTCCTGGCTGTGGCCGTTGTACTTGGCGTCGTAGTCGAAATACTCGTTCTCGGAGACGATCTCGATCAGGGGGAGCGTGGCGACCTTCTCGCCGTCGAAATATGCCGCGCAGGTGAGCTCACGCCCGGTGATGCCCTGCTCGATCAGCACCGTATGGTTCTCGGAGAAGGCATACTGGATGGCGTGTCCGAGCTCCTCGCGGCGGCTCACGCGCGTGACCCCGAAGCTCGAGCCGCCCTGGGTGGGCTTCACGAACACGGGGAACTGCAGCTTGGCAGCCACTTGGGCGTCCACCTCAGCGTGGTCCATTCCGTGGCGGACATACACGTCCGGGGCGCATTTGGCAAGCCCCAGGTCCCGGATGTAGCACTTGCAGGCGTATTTGTCGAAGACGATCGAGCACACGCTCGAGTCGCAGGTGCTGCAGGGGATGCCGAGCATCTCGAGATAACCCTCCATCTGGCCGGTCTCGCCGGGGGCGCCGTGCTGGACGATGTAGGCGAAGTCGAACTTGACGTGCTCGCCCAGGACCCGCACGGAGAAATCCGTCTTGTCCACCTCCGGACGCGCCTCCTCGGGGAAGGTGACGCGCATCGCGTTGCGCTTGCGGACGGCGGCGAGCTGCCACTTGCCGAAGCGGGCGAAGATCTCGTAGACATCATACTCGTTGCCGTCGATGCGGGAGGCCACGAATTCGCCGCTGCGGCAGGAGACCTCCCACTCGGAGGAGTCGCTGCCGTAGATCACGGCTATGGTCTTGTACTTGCTCATATGCTAGTTGAAATAGTATTCCTCTTCTTCGTTGCGCGTGCCGGTGGCGCCCTCCGAGCCGACGTAGTCGTCGCCGTAGCCGCCGAGCAGGATGCCGTCCGTGGCGCAGTTGAACTGCAGCGCCCCGCCGCTGGGCGGCAGGAAGTGGTCGTTCTCCATCGACCAGCCGATGGTCGGGTCCGCGAGGCACTTCTTCATCCAGATGCCCCAGATCGGCAGGGCGGCGTTGGCGCCCTGGCCCAGCGAGGTGGAGTTGAAGTGGACCTGGCGGTCCTCGCCGCCCACCCACACGCCAGCGGTGATGTTGGGGGTGTAGCCCATGAACCAGCCGTCGGAGTTGTCGTTGGTGGTGCCGGTCTTGCCGGCGATCTCGCCGAGCAGCTTGTAGACGCTGCGCAGGCGGTTGCCCGTGCCTTCGTTGACCACCCCGCGCATCAGCTCGACCATCAGGTAGGCCGTCTGCTCGGAGATCGCGTCGCGCTTCTGGTTGCTGAACTCGTCGATCGTGCGGCCGTCGCTGTCGGTGATGCGGTAGACGTACTGGGGCGTGATGTAGGTGCCGTGGGAGGGGAAGGTGTTGTACGCGGCCACCATGTCGAACACGGGGACTTCGGCCGAGCCGACGCAGAGCGAGTAGACCTCCTCCAGGTGCGTCTGGACGCCCATCTGGTGGATCATCCGCACGAGCGCGGCCGGACCGAGCTCCTTCATCAGGAAGGCCGAGATGTTGTTGGAACTGTTGGCCAGGCCCCAGCGGAGCGTGACCGTCCGGCCGATCCACTCTGCCCGGTCGGTACTGCGCGGCGTCCAGACCGTGCCGTTGTCAAGCACGAAGGTCTGGGGCAGGTTGACGACCCGGTCGCAGGGGGTCATCCCCTCCTGCATCGCGAGGGTGTAGAGGAAAGGCTTAATGGTGGAGCCCACCTGGCGCTTGCCCTGGCGGACGTTGTCATACTTGAAGTAGCGGTAGTTGGGCCCGCCGATGTAGGCCCGGACGTAGCCGGTGTTGGGCTCGATGGCCACGAAGCCGCAGCGCAGGATCCCCTTGTAGTAGCGGATGGAGTCGTCCGGGGTCATCGTGGTGTCCACGTACCCCTTGGCGTTCCAGCTGAAGACGCGCATCTTCTCGGGCTTGGAGAACTGGGCCATGATCTCGTCGTCGCTCTTGCCGGCGCGGTGCTGCAGGCGGTAGCGGTCGCTCCACCGGCGGGCCTGGTTCATCAGCAGTTCGGCGGTCTTGTTGTCCACGTCGTTGGCGAAGGGCTTGTTGCGCTTGCTGCGGAGCTCGCGGTCGAAGCTCTTCTGGAGGTTCTTACCGAGGTGCTCGGAGACTGCCTCCTCGGCGTACTGCTGCATCTTGTAGTTGATGGTGGTGTAGATGCGCAGGCCGTCGCGGTCCAGGTCGTAGGCGCTGCCGTCGGCCTTCTTGTGTTTGTTGAGCCAGCCGTAGATCGGGTCGTCGCGCCAGCGCAGGGAGTCGTGGGCGTAGTCCTCGGGCCACTCATAGTCCGACTTCTTGGGCCGCGTGGCGGTCATGTCCCGGCGGAGCATGTCGCGGAAGTACGGCGCCACGCCGGCGTTGTGGTCCTGGACCTGATAGTGCAGCGTGACGGGGATCTGGCGGATGGAGTCGCGCTCCGCCGTGGTCAGGTAGCCGTTGCGCTCCATCTGTCCGATCACG
Organism: Bacteroidales bacterium; assembly: GCA_017428725.1. Lineage (GTDB taxonomy): Bacteria > Bacteroidota > Bacteroidia > Bacteroidales > UBA932 > Cryptobacteroides. The sequence continues at coordinate 17,038 of JAFRQH010000014.1, forward strand.
AAATTGCGGCGCTCCAGGGAACGTTCGGGATTGAGGACGGGATTGTAGCGGGTGGGCTTGTTGACCATGCCCACCAGCATCGCGGCCTCCTCCACGGTCAGGTCGGCGGGCTCCTTGGCGAAGAAGGTCTCCGAGGCGGCCTTGATGCCGAAGGCGTTGCTGCCGAAGAGGACGGAGTTGAGGTACATGTCCACGATCTCCTCCTTGGTATAGTTGCGCTCGATCTTGACGGCAGTGATCCACTCCTTGAGTTTGATGCCGATCATCTGGAGCTTGTTGGCGTTGGGACGGCGCGGGTAGAGCGTCTTGGCGAGCTGCTGGGTGATGGTACTGCCGCCGCCCTGGCTGGAGTCGCGCATCAGCAGGGTCTTGACGAGCACGCGCGCCAGGCCCTTCATGTCGATGCCGGAGTGGCGGTAGAAACGGGCATCCTCCGTGGCCACGGCGGCATTGACCAGGTGCGGGGAGAGCTCGTCATAGGAGACGTACGTGCGGTTCTCGATATGGAAGGTGGCGATGACCTCGCCGTTCTCGGCAATCACCTGCGTGGCGAGCTTGTTCTCGGGGTGCTCCAGCTCCTCGAAGGAGGGGATCTTCGCAAAGATGCCCACCAGCAGGAGCAGCAGGAACACGAGGGCGAACGGAGCCGCTACCAGGATCCAAAACCATTTGACTATCTTCTTCTTGCTATTCTCTTTCATCGGCGGAAAAAATTGTCATAATAAAATTATGACCCCAATATAACGACCGCAAAATTAGCGATTAAATTTTGAAAATTACCGAGTTTCTGATTTTCTTTGCAGTTCGGAACCGCAAAGCCTGTGCCTTTGCGGGGTACTAAAACGAAAAGATGAAAGAAATGGAGGGGAATTTAGTCATCGTCGAGTCGCCTGCCAAGGCGAAGACGATCCAGAGGTTTCTGGGCAAGGAATATACGGTCAAATCCAGTTTCGGACACATCCGGGACTTGCAGGACAAGAAACTCAGCGTCGACGTCGCCGCGGGGTTCAAGCCCGAATATGTCGTGCCCGCCGCCAAGAAGAAGGTGGTGGCCGAGCTCAAGAAGGCGGCGGACAATGCCAGCCTCGTCTGGCTGGCTTCCGATGAGGACCGCGAGGGAGAGGCCATCTCCTGGCACCTCGTCGAGACGCTCGGTCTCGACCGCGGCCGCACCCGCCGGATCGTCTTCCACGAGATCACCAAAGACGCCATCCTGCGCGCGATCGAGACGCCGCGCAGCATCGACGACAACCTGGTCAACGCCCAGCAGGCCCGCCGCGTGCTGGACCGCCTGGTCGGCTTCGAACTTTCGCCCATCCTGTGGCGCAAGATCCAGCGCGGCCTGTCCGCGGGGCGCGTGCAGTCGGTGGCGCTCCGCCTGGTCGTGGACCGGGAGAAGGAGATCATCGGGTTCGAGAGCGCACCGTATTATAAGGTAGAAGGACAGTTCGTGGCGTCGGGCGTCAAGGTCCGGGGCCTGCTGGACGCCCGCTTCGCGGCGCAGGAGGACGCCCGCGCCTTCCTGCAGGACAGCATCGGGGCGACCTACCGGGTGGCTTCGGTCGAGAAGAAGGACGCCGTCCGCTATCCCGCGCCGCCCTTCACGACCTCCACGCTCCAGCAGGAGGCGGCCCGCAAGCTGCGCTTCCCCGTGAGCCTGACGATGCGCCTGGCGCAGGGGCTCTACGAGCGCGGACTCATCACCTACATGCGTACCGACTCCACCAACCTGTCGGGCCTGGCGCTCGGCACGGCCAAGCAGTTCATCCTGGACAATTTCGGACCGGAGTACTCCCACCCGCGCCAGTACAAGACGCACAGCAAGGGCGCCCAGGAGGCGCACGAGGCCATCCGCCCGACCTTCATCGCCAACACCGACATCGAGGGCACGGCCCAGGAGAAGAAACTCTACAACCTGATCTGGAAGCGCACGGTCGCCTCCCAGATGGCCGAGGCCAAGGTCCTCGGCACCACCATCAAGCTGTCCTCCGACAAGCGCAGCGAGCAGTTCGGCATCCAGGCCACGGAGGTGCTCTTCGACGGCTTCCTCAAGCTCTATATGGAGGGGACCGACGACGAGCCGCAGGAGGACGGCAACGCGATCCTGCCGCCGCTGTCCGTCGGGGACGTCCTCGGCTGCAGGACCATCACGGCAGAGTGCAAGTTCACCCTGGCGCCGCCCAGGTATTCCGAAGCCACGCTCGTCAAGAAGCTCGAAGAGCTGGGCATCGGCCGCCCGTCCACCTACGCGCCGACCATCTCCACCCTCACCACCGGCCGCGGCTACCTCTTCAAGGGGGATGTCGAGGGCCGCAAGGTGCCCGTGACCAACTTCGCCCTCAAGGGCGGGGCGGTGGTCGCCACCGCGAAGACCGAGACCGTGGGTGCCGAGCGCGGCAAGCTGATCCCCCAGGAGATCGGGATGATCGTCACGGACTACCTCGTGGAGAATTTCCCCCGGATCATGGACTATGACTTCACGGCCGACGTGGAGAAGGATTTCGACCGCATCGCCGAAGGGGACCTTGTCTGGAACGAGCTCATCGCCTCCTTCTACGGCGACTTCCACAAAAAGGTGGAAGCCACGCTCTCCGACGGGCAGTACAGCCACGTTGAGCGCGTGCTGGGCGTGGACCCGGCCGACGGCCGCACCGTCGTGGCGCGCTACGGCCAGTTCGGCGCCTACGTCCAGAAGGGCGAGGGCGACGACCGGCAGTCCGCCAGCCTCGCCAAGGGCCAGCTCATCGAGACCATCACCCTCGAGGAAGCCCTCAAGCTGCTGGAGTTCCCGCGCAACGTGGGGCAGTACGAGGGCGTGGACATCCTCGTGCTCAAGGGCCGCTTCGGTCCCTACCTCAAGTACGGCGACAAGAACATATCCCTGCCCCGCGGCAAGGATCCGCTGCGCATTGGTCTCGAGGATTGCGCCGCCCTGGTGCAGGGCGCCCTCGAGAGTGCCGCCGCCTCGCCGCTCATCTGCGAGTTCCCCGGCATCCAGGTGCTCAACGGCCGCTACGGCCCCTACATCAAGTCCGACGGCCGCAACTACAAGATCCCGCGCGGCACGGACGCCGCCGCCCTGACCGAGGCGGACTGCCGGCGGATCATCAGCGAGGCGCCCGCAGCCGCTCCCGCCCCCCGGACCAGACGTTACAAGAAACCAAATAAACCCTGATTATGTCTAACTATCAGATTGATGCAATCGACCGGAAGATCCTGTCCTATCTGGTGAACAACGCGCGGATGCCCTTCCTGGAGATCGCCCGCGAATGCGGCATCTCCGGCGCGGCCATCCACCAGCGCGTCCGCAAGATGGAGAACAACGGGGTCATCACCGGTTCCCGGATGGTGGTCAAGCCGGGAGCCCTCGGACTCAACGTCTGCGCCTTCATCAGCGTGAACCTCTCCGAGGACAACAAGTATCCGGATGTTGTGGCGGCGCTCAAGCACATTCCCGAGATCGTGGAGTGCCACTTCGTCACCGGCAAGGCTGCCCTTTTCCTGAAGGTGTACTGTTTCGACAACGAGCACCTGATGAGCATCCTGCTCAACACCATCCAGCGGATCCCCTACATCCAGTCCACGGACACGATGATCTCCCTCGACCAGTCCTTCGAACGCGAAGTGTGGGTCAAGGATTACAAGAGCACCAGCTTCCACGCTATCTCTTCCGTGTAAGGATCGCCTCCGCGAGGACCAGATCCTCCGGGGTCGTGATCTTGAGATTGAACCGCTCGCCCTCCTCGAAGGCGAGCGGTATTCCGTACCGGTCCGCCACGGAGGCGTCGTCCGTGAAGGACAGCTCGTAGGCCTGCGTGTAGGCGGCCTTGATGTCCTCTGAACGGAAGATCTGCGGTGTCTGGACGGCCACGACCTTGGTGCGGTCGGGATCAGGGAGCCCGGGGATCCGCGAGCGGAGCGTGTCCACGACGGGCACGACGGGCAGCAGGGCCCGGCACCCGTCCTGCATCCGGTCCAGCATCCGGCGGACCAACTCCGCCGACAGCAGCGGGCGCACGCCGTCGTGGATGGCGACGATGGCCCCGTCGGGGACTTTCTTCAAGGCATTCTGGACCGAATGGAAACGCGTCAGGCCGCCGGCGACCAGGGTCTGCGGGCAGTGGAAGGAGTGCGTGGTGCAGAGGCTCTTCCAGGTCTGGAAATGCGTCCGGGGGAGTACCGTGATGACTTTCAGGTCCGGCTCCGCCTCCAGGAAGCGCTCGATGGTGCACTGGAGGATGGGGCGTCCGTCCAGGGGAAGGAACTGCTTGGGCAGGTCTCCGCCCATCCGGGTGCCGCTGCCGCCGGCCACGAAAATCCCGTAAATTTTTCTGCGCATAGGGTCCGTCTTTTCCGCAAAATTACGGAAAAATGCTTAATTTTGTCTTTCAATCAGAAACAGGTTAGTAACTATGGCATTTTCATTTCTGAACCAGGAACTGGCCATCGACCTCGGCACCGCCAACACCGTCATTTACCAGAATGACCAGATCGTGTTGGACGAGCCCAGCATCGTGGCCATCGACAATAATTCGGGCAAGTGCATCGCCCTCGGCACGCAAGCCAAACTGATGCACGAGCGTACGAGTCCGGGCGTCAAGACCGTCCGGCCGCTGCGTGACGGCGTGATCGCCGACTTCAACGCCGCGGAGATGATGATCCGCGGCTTCATCAAGCAGGCCGGCGGCCGTCACCGCAGCCTCTTCACCCCCAACCTCAAGGTGGTGGTCGGCATCCCGTCCGGCTCTACGGAGGTCGAGATCCGCGCCGTGCGCGACTCTACGGAGCACGCCGGCGGCCGCGACGTCTACCTGATCTTCGAACCGATGGCGGCCGCGCTCGGCATCGGCCTCAACGTCGTGGCCCCGCAGGGCAACATGGTCGTGGACATCGGCGGCGGCACCACGGAGATCGCCGTCATCTCCCTGGGCGGCCTGGTCGTCCAGGACAGCATCCGCACGGCCGGCGACGTGTTCACGAGCGACATCCAGTATTACCTGCGCCAGCAGCACAACATCAAGGTGGGAGAGATCACCGCCGAGAAGATCAAGATGGCGGTGGGCGCCGTGATCCCCGACCTGACCGACGAGGAGGAGCCCGCTCCCTTCATCGTGCGCGGTCCGAACCTGATGACGGCGCACCCGGTGGAGGCCACGATCACCCACCAGGAGATCGCGCACTGCCTGGACAAGTCCATCGCCAAGATCGAGACGTCCATCCTCCACGTCCTGGAGAACACCCCGCCGGAGCTCTACGCCGACATCGTGGAGAACGGCATCTACCTGTCCGGCGGCGGCGCCTTGCTCCGCGGCCTGGCCAAGCGCTTCCAGGACAAGGTCAACATCCAGTTCCACGTGTCCGAAGACCCGCTCCACGCCGTGGCGCGCGGCACGTGCGACGCCCTCAAGCACACCGACCGCTACACCTTCCTGATGCGATAGGATGCCACGGGGCCAGAAGACGACATCCGTCCTTGTGAGCGCGGCAATCTTCATCTTGATGGAGGTTGCTGCGCTTGCAATGCTGCACGCCAGTTCGACCCTGCAGAACATTTGGATCAACCGCGCCTCGCACCGCACCATGGCCTTCCTGTGGGGGAGCGGCGAGACGGTGCGCAGCCACTTCCAGCTGGAGCGGCTCAACCGCGAACTGCAGGAGGAGAATGCCCGCCTGCAGGAGCGCCTGCGCGCCTACGAGCTGCGCGAGGCGGAGCAGCAGGAGGCGGGGCGCCCGGTCGCCCACGACACGCTGACGTACCGCTACACGCCCGCCACCGTGGTCAAGATGAGCCGCAACCGCATCCACAACTACATCATCCTCGACAAGGGCTCCGCGGACGGCATCCGGCCCCAGTCCGGCATCATCTCCGACCGGGGCGTCGTCGGCATCGTGGAGGCGGTCGACAAGCACTACTCCTACGGCCTCACGCTGATGAATCCCGGGATGAGCGTGGGGGCCCGCGTGGGCCGGACCGAGATCGTGGCCCCGCTCTCGTGGGACGGCCGGACCACCGGGGGCGCCGTGGTCCGCAACCTGGCGGCCCACTATGACGTCGCACCCGGGGACACGGTCCGGACCAGCGGCTACTCGACGATCTTCCCGCCGGGCATCCCGATCGGCGTGACCGGCGCCACGCGCCTTGTGGACGGCTCCACGCGCCAGGTGGACGTGGCCCTGTTCCAGGACTTCTCCTCCGTCCGCTACGTGACCGTCGTGGAGAACCTGGCACGGACCGAAATGATGGCCCTGGAGGCCATGGGGGAGGACTTGCAATGAGACAGACGACCCTGAAATACCTGCTGCTCCTGCTGGCCCAGATCGTCCTGTGGAATTATTTCAATTTCACGCAGTACCTCTTCGTCGCCTTTCTGCCGGCGATGATCCTCTGCCTGCCCGTCTCCCGGAGCGCCGTCTACGCGATGGTGGTGGCTTTCCTGACGGGGCTGGCGGCGGATTTCCTCGTGACCGGACAGCTCGGCCTGACCTCGTTCGCCCTGGTGCCGGTGGCGCTGCTGCGCCGCCCGGTGATCACGCTCGTGTTCGGCTCGGAGCTCTTCGCCCGGGGCGAGGACCTGTCGTTCCAGCGCCAGGGCTGGCAGAAGTTCCTGCTGGCCGTGCTCCTGCTCACGGCCGTGTTCCTGCTGCTCTACCTGTGGGTGGATGACGCCGGGATGCACCCGTTCTGGTTCCTGGCCGTGAAGTTCGCCGCCTCCCTGGCGGTGAGCACGGCCCTCTCCCTGTACGTTGCCAACCTGATGTTAGAAGAGACCGGCGAGCGATGGAAATGAACCGCAGGAACAAGCTTCTGACGGGGCTGGTGGCCGTGGCGGCCATCCTGCTGGCGAAGCTGTTCTATATCCAGATCATCAACGACAAGTACAAGAAGGACGCGTCGAACAATTCGATGGTCTACAACTACATCTACCCGCCGCGCGGGGTCATCTACGACCGCAACGGCGAGATCCTGGTGGGCAACGAAGTCTGCTACGACATCTCCGTGACCCCGCGGGACGTGCAGCCCTTCGACACCGTGGCGCTGGCGAGCGCCCTGGACACGACGGTCGACTTCGTGCGGGAGCGGATGGCCTACTACCGCAAGTACCGCACCCGCATCGGCTGGCAGACCCTCCCGTTCATCAAGCACATCACGCCCGAGAACTACATCCGCTTCGCGGAGGAGGCCTACCGCTTCCCGGGCTTCAAGGCGGAGGTCCGCAGCGTCCGCCAGTATCCCTTCAACGCCGGCGGCAACCTGCTCGGCTACATCTCCGAAGTGGACGCCGACTACATCAAGGCCCATCCCGAGTACCGCTCCGGCGACTACGTGGGCAAGACCGGCCTGGAGGCTGCGATGGAGGAGGAGCTGCGCGGCGTCAAGGGCTACCACATCTACCTGCGCGACTCCCGCAACCGTCTGCAGTCGCCCTACCAGGACGGGGCCGAGGACAAGGAGGCGGAACCCGGCCACGACGTCGTCTCCACGATCGACGCGCACCTGCAGCAGTACGGCCAGCGGCTGATGGAGGGCAAGGTCGGCTCGGTGGTGGCCATCGAGCCCTCGACCGGGGAGATCCTCGCGATGGTGTCCAGCCCGGGCATCGACGTGGACGTGCTCAGCGACATCGGCCGGCACTACGGCGAGATCGCCCGCAACCCGCGCAAGCCGATGTTCAACCGCACGGTGATGGCCTCCTACCCGCCGGGCTCGGTCTTCAAGCTGATCAACGGCCTGATCGGCCTGCAGGAGGGCGTGCTGGTGCCGTCCAACAGCTATCCCTGCAGCCACGGTTTCCCCTACGGCGGCAACCGCCGGCTCGGCTGCCACGGCCACGCCTCGCCGCTGAACCTGCTCAGCGCCATCGCCACCTCCTGCAACGGCTACTTCTGCTACGTCTTCCGCAACATCCTGGACAACAAGAAGTACAAGAACGTTGCGGAAGCCTTCGACGTCTGGCGCGAGTACGTGCTCAGCTTCGGCTTCGGCCGCAAACTCGGCAGCGATTTCCCCTCCGAACTGGGCGGCAACATCCCCACCTCCGCGTTTTACAACAAGGTCTACGGTGCGGGCCGCTGGCGCTTCCAGACCATCATCTCGCTGTCCATCGGTCAGGGCGAGATCGGCGCCACGCCGCTCCAGATTGCCAACCTGGCGGCCACGATGGCCAACCGCGGATACTACTACATCCCCCACATCGTCAAGGATTCCGAAGGGGTGGAGATCGACCCCAAATACAAGGAGCGGCAGTACACGATGGTGGACACCACGCACTTCCACACCGCCGTGGAGGGGATGTACATGGCCGTCAACGGCGGCGGGTCGGCGGGCGGGACCGCCTTCGCCGCCCGGATCCCGGGCCTGGACGTGTGCGGCAAGACCGGCACGGCCCAGAACCCGCACGGCAAGGACAATTCCGTGTTCATCTGTTTCGCGCCCAAGGACAATCCCAAGATTGCCGTGGCCGCGTATGTCGAGAACGCCGGCTTCGGCGCCACGTGGGCGCTGCCGGTGGCGTCGCTGATGCTGGAGCAGTACCTCAACGGTGAGATCTCCCCGCAGCGCAAGTACCTGGAGGACCGCCTGCTGACCACCCGATTCTTCTGAGTATGCTGCAAGTGGAGACGCCCGGCTCCTTCGACAGGGGCCTCCGGAAGACGGTGGACTGGCACCTGGTGGTCTGCTACCTGCTGCTGGTGCTGATCGGCTGGATCAACATCTACGCCTCCATCCACTCCACGGAGCCGGCTTCCATCTTCGACTGGTCTGCGCGCAGCGGCAAGCAGTTCATCTGGATCCTGACGGCTTTCGTGCTGGATATCTTCATCCTGTTCGTCATCAATCCTCGGCTGTGGGAGGTCATTTCGCCCTATACCTATGTGGTGGTCTTCTTCCTGCTGGTGCTGGTAATCTTCGTCAGCAAGGACGTCAAGGGTTCCCACTCCTGGTTCGAGCTGGGCCCGGTCAAGTTCCAGCCGGCCGAGATCTCGAAGATCACGACCTCGCTGCTGTTGGCGATGGTGATGAGCAAACCCAATTTCCGGATGTCCAACCGGCGGCATTTCCTGTATGTGGCCCTAATCATCGGCCTGCCGATGCTGGCCATCCTGGGGGAGAGCGAGACGGGCTCCGCCCTTGTCTACGCGGGCTTCCTGTTCGTGCTGTACCGCGAGGGCTTCTCCGGCTGGTGGCTCGTGCTGCTGGGCCTGGCGATCGCCCTGTTCATCCTTACGCTGGTCACGGACTGGCGGGTGTCGGTAATCGCGCTCTTCGTGCTGTGCGCCGGCTACTACATCCAGGTGCTGCGCCACAGCCGGCGCGAGGCGCGCAACTATCGGCGCCGGATGCTGTACCGCACGCTGCTGGTGTTGGCGGCGGGCGTGGCGATGGTCTTCGCGACCAATTTCATCTTCAACGACGTGCTGCAGGACCACCAGCGCAAGCGCATCGAGGTCCTGCTCGGGCTCAAGGAAGACCCGGCCGGCGTGGGCTACAACGTCCGCCAGTCGATGATTGCCATCGGCTCGGGCGGCGTGTTCGGCAAGGGTTTCCTCCAGGGCACGCAGACCACCTACGGCTTCGTGCCCGAGCAGAGCACCGACTTCATCTTCTGCACGGTGGGCGAGGAGTGGGGCTTCGTGGGCTGCCTGGTCGTCATCCTGCTCTATGTCTTCATGATCTGGCGGATCGTCACGGACGCCGACAAGAGCCGGGAGGCCTTCACGCGCATCTACGGCTACTGCCTGGCCGCCTGCCTGTTCATGCACCTGTTCATCAACATCGGGATGACCATCGGCCTGATGCCGGTGATCGGCATCCCGCTGCCGCTGCTCAGCTACGGCGGCTCCTCCCTGTGGGCGTTCTCCGTGATGATTTTCATCTTCATCGCGCTGGACCGCCAGGAAAAGAAATATTTTTAACCCTCCCGATATGAAAGCGCGCATCCTCCTGTCTTTCCTGGCGCTGGCCCTCTGCAGCGCCGCTGCCGCCGCGTCCGGTACCGTCCGGCAGCTCACCCTGAACCTGACGCCCGACGGGGCGGCGCAGATGATCGTCTTCCTGCCGGAGCAGCCCTCCGGGCGGGCGGTGGTCTGCTGCCCGGGCGGCGGCTACGGGATGCTCTCCAGCAACCACGAAGGGACGGCCTGGGCGGGCTTCTTCAACGAGCGTGGGATCGCCCTCGCCGTGGTGAACTACCGCCTCCCGCACGGAGACCGGAACCTGCCGTTCTCCGACGTGGAGAATGCGATGCGCACGATGCGCGACAGCGCAGCGGTCTGGCACCTGAACCCGCACGACATCGGCATCATGGGCTTCTCCGCCGGCGGGCACCTTGCCTCGACCATCGCCACGCACACCCAGTATGCGCTCCGGCCGGACTTCCAGATCCTGATCTATCCCGTGATTACGATGGGGCGCGGGACGCATCAGGGTTCGCGGGACAACCTGCTCGGTCAGGGACGGGAGGACCAGGCGCTGATTGCGCTCTACAGCAACGAGCGCCAGGTGCGCGGCCATATCACGCCGCCCGCCTTCATCGCACTTTCGAACGACGACGGCGTCGTGCCGCCCGTGGCCAACGGCATAGCCTATTATACCGCGATGCGCAATGTGGGCAACAGCTGCTCGCTGCATGTTTACCCCACCGGGGGCCACGGCTATGGGATCCGGCCCTTCGCTTTCCACGACCAGATGCTGTCCGACCTCGCATCGTGGCTGGACAAGCTCGGGGCCCCGAAGCCGGATGCGCTCCGTGTGGCCTGCATCGGAGACAGCATCACTGATGGTTACGGCATCGACCTGCGCACGGCGAACGGCTATCCCGCCCAGATGCAGCGGATGCTGGGCGAGGGGTATTGGGTGCGCAACTTCGGCCTGAGCGCCCGCACGCTGATGAACTCCGGCGACCGGCCGTACATGCGGGAGGATGTCTGGCAGGAGGCGCAGGACTTCCAGCCGGAAATCGCCGTAATCAAGCTGGGGACCAACGATGCCAAGACGATGAACTGGGCCCACAAGGCTGAATTCGCCCGGGATTTCCAGCAGATGATCGATGCGCTGAAGGCGCTGCCCTCGCATCCGAAGATCTATCTCTGCACGCCCATTCCCGCGGCCAAGGAGATCTGGACCATCAGCGACCGCGTAATCGTCGAGGAGATGATCCCGTTGATCAACCGGGTGGCGAAGCGGAACAAGCTGCCCGTCATCGACCTCCACGCCGCCTTGTCCGGCCACGAAGACCTCTACCAGGACGACGGCATCCATCCCACCCAGCAGGGCGCCCGCCTGATCGCCGAGGTCGTGGCCGCGGCCATCGACCCCGCCGCCCGCACCCAGCCCCAGGGCCCGGGCCCCCGGGCGCGGTAGCCCGGCTCTTGCCAATTGGTGAAAAAACGCTAACTTTGCATCCCACGCCCTGGTGGTGGAATGGTAGACACGAGGGACTTGAATCAATTTGAGTGCGCGTTCCGAAAGGAGCGATGTAGAATGTCGTAAATTCAAGGAAGCCTTAACAGGTCATGCTGATGGTAATCTTGAGCCAAGCCTCCGGATGGAGGAAGGTGCAGAGACTAGACACGACACACCTGAAGATCATTGATCTATGGTGAAGGAATAGTCCAGACCACAAACGGAAGGTGGCGAAAGCCATAGTGGCAAGAAAATCCCTTGGCCCGAAACGGCCGTGCGGGTTCGAGTCCCGCCCGGGGCACGAAGGAATGTTTTTGAAGATTTTCAGACATTTCTTACAAATGGAAAAGTCTAACAATTAGCGAGTTGCTGTTGTTAGACTTTTTTTAATGTTGCTTGGTATTTCGGAAAATAGCTTGTATTTTTGTCTTGTAAAAAGTTTTTACAAGCCATGGCTGTAACATTCTATCTTTTCACGAGGCCGGACAAGAAAGGCGATCACCCGATTTACACCTCCATCTATCTCAATGGGTGCAGGTTCTGTTCCAGTATAGGGTACAGCATCAGCCCCAATAAATGGGATGACGAGAAAATGAAGGTGAAGCACGGCGCCAGCAACGCCCGAAAGGTCCCCTTCAATACCATCAATTCCAGAATCTCGGCTATCTCCTCCAAGTTCGACACCCTCGAGGCGAATAACGCCAAGTTGACCAAGGAACAGATCAAGAAGCAGCTTGCAGAAGTAATAGGAAGGCAAGTTAAGGGAGAAGAGACGGAGGAAAGCGGCTCGGTCGGCTTCTTCAAGCACTTTGACGAGTTCATTCTCGATGGGAAAATAAACCACAAATGGGCTTTGAATACCGTCAAGAAATGGGGAACGCTCCGGAGCCATATGACCAAATTCAACAAAGACATTACCCTTGATGATTTCGACAAGGAGACTCTTGACGCATACGTCCGCTTTGGAGCAACGGAAATCAACATGCTCGATGTTTCCGTCAGAAAAGAATTGAGCCTCCTCCGCTGGTATCTGGGCTGGTGTGTCGAGAAGGGATACACCACGAACCAGGTATTCTCAAAGTATCGCGCGAGGCTTAAGGACACGAAGAAGCCGGTAATCTTC
>JAFRQH010000015.1 GCA_017428725.1 Bacteroidales bacterium
GCGGTCTGGTACTCGACGTGAGCGGTGTTGATGGTGATACCACGCTCCTTCTCCTCAGGGGCGTTGTCGATCTGATCGAAGGACTTGATCTCACTGAGACCCTTGGCGGCGAGCACCTTGGTGATCGCGGCGGTCAGAGTGGTCTTGCCATGGTCAACGTGGCCGATCGTGCCGATGTTGACATGCGGTTTGTCCCGCTTGAAAACTTCTTTTGCCATAATATTACGTTTAAAAGTTTGTTTACAAAATTAAACCGGCTATTAAACCGGCTTCTGGAGCCGATGATGGGATTTGAACTCATGACCTCATCCTTACCAAGGATGCGCTCTACCCCTGAGCTACATCGGCATTCATTGAGCGGGGTAGGAGAATCGAACTCCCATTTCCAGCTTGGAAGGCTGGCATAATAGCCATTATACGAACCCCGCTAATGGGAAAGTCCTCGGACTCTCTTCCGCTTTTGTGGGCAAGGATGGATTCGAACCACCGTAGGCATCGCCAGCAGATTTACAGTCTGCCCCATTTGACCGCTCTGGTACTTGCCCCTATTTTACATTGCTGATCGTGAGCCGATGGAGGGAATCGAACCCACGACCTTGAGATTACAAATCACACGCTCTAGCCAACTGAGCTACATCGGCAATGTATTATTTCAAAGTCCCCTTACTTTTTGGGACTGCAAAGATAGGAATTATTTCGTATTCTCAAAAACTTTTTGCAAACTTTTTTGGATTCCCGCCACATCCATTCCACAGGACGCATATTGCTGTGACTGTTTCGCCTGTGCGATGAAGCGGTCCGGGATTCCGATCCCCTCGACAGGCACGCGGAAACCGCCGGCGGCGAGCCATTCGCTGACGGCCCCGAAGAGCCCGCCTGCGAGCGCGCCGTCCTCGATGGTGAGCAGGTGCCGGTAGCGTCGGGCGACCTCCGCCAGGCAGGCCTCGTCCAGCGGTTTGAGGAACTTGAAGTCGTAGACGCCGACCTTCCCGGGCCAGGCAGCGGCCGCCTCCAGCGCCCGGTTGACGGACGGGCCGATGGCCAGGACGGCCACCTCGCTGCCTTCCAGCAGGCATTCCGCCCGGCCGATCTCGAGCGGCGCCGCCGGGGTCTCCCGCCAAGGCGTCCCTTCGCCCATCCCGCGCGGGTACCTTATTATAAACGGGCCCGCGTCGTGCGCGAGGGCGGTGTGCATCAGGCGTTTGAGCTCCAGCTCGTCGCGGGGGGCGCTGATGATGGTGTCCGGGATGCTGCGGTAGGCGGCCAGGTCGAATGCGCCGTGGTGCGTGGCGCCGTCCTCGCCCACGAGTCCGGCCCGGTCGAAGCAGAGCACGACGGGCAGGCGCTGCAGCGCCACGTCGTGGATGATCTGGTCGTAGGCACGCTGGGAGAAGGCGGAGTAGATGTTGCAGAACGGGCGCATCCCGCCGGCGGCCAGTCCGGCGGAGAAGGTCACGGCGTGCTCCTCCTCGATGCCGACGTCGAAGAAGCGCTCCGGGTGGGCCACCGCCAGGCGGTGCATCCCGCAGCCCTGCGCCATCGCCGGCGTGACCCCGACCACGCGCGGGTCGGCTTCGGCCAGCTCGCAGAGCACCTCGCCGAAGACGTCCTGGTAGCGGTCGTGCGGGTGCGGCGGATGGACACGCTCTGCGGTCTGCGGGTCGAAGTGGCCCGGCGCGTGCCAGGTCACGGGATCCGCCTCCGCGGCGGGGTAGCCCTTGCCCTTGAGGGTGAAGCAGTGCAGCAGGCGGGGGCCCCGCATTGCGCGGAGCTTGCGCAGGGTCCGCACGACCTCCTCGATGTCGTTGCCGTCGATGGGACCGAAGTAGCGGAATCCCAGGGACTCGAAGACGCTGCCGCCGGGCTTGCCCACGAACCAGGACTTGATGCCGCGGACCATCCGCTGCAGGAAGCGGCGCAGGCCGCCCTCGCCCAGCAGGTTCCACACGCGCGTCTTGACGAGGTTGTAGGAGCGGCTGGTGGTGATGTCCAGCAGGTATTTGTGCATCGCGCCCGTGTTGCCCTCGATGGACTGGTTGTTGTCGTTGAGGACCACGAGCAGGTCGGCGTGGCTCTCGCCGGCGTTGTTGAGCCCCTCGAAGGCGAGCCCGCCGGTCATCGCGCCGTCGCCGATCAGGGCCACGACCTTGTCGCGGCGCCCCTGCAGGCGCGCGGCCTCGGCAAGGCCCAGCGCCGCGGAGACCGACGTCGAGGAATGCCCCACGCCGAAGGCGTCATAGGGACTCTCGTCCCGGTTGGGGAAGCCGCTGATGCCACCCTGGGAGCGCATCAGGCGGAAAGCCTCCCGGCGGCCTGTCAGGATCTTGTGGGCATAGGCCTGGTGGCCGACGTCGAAGACGAGCTTGTCCTGGGGCGTGTCGTAGACGTAGTGCAGCCCGACGATGAGTTCCACCGCCCCCAGGCTCGAGGCCAGGTGGCCGGGATTCCGGGCGCAGGTCTCGATGATGTATCGGCGGAGCTCGGCGCACAGCGTGCGCAGCTGCTCCGTCGTGAAGCCTTTGATGTCGGCGGGGGAGTCGATCTTGTCGAGCAGTTCGTACATAGTAGTCAAAGATTATTTGTTGGGGGCGTCGAGCCCGAGTTCGGGGTGGCGCCGCGAGGAGCGGGCGAACAGCAGGGCCACGGCCACCGCCGCGACGCACAGCGCCGTGAACATCAGCTCCACGGACACGGCGCCCCGCAGGGCTCCGCCGCCGTCCGCGGCGCGGCCGAGAATCCAGCCGGCCAGCATCTTGAAGGACAGCAGGCCCAGGTTCTGCACCCAGTAGACGAGCGCGAAAGTGGTCCCGAGCACCTTGTCAGGCACGATCTTGGGCACGGACGGCCACAGGGCGGCGGGCACCAGCGAATAGCCGAAGCCCAGCAGCACCATCGCGAGGTAGCCGAAGAAGGGCACGCCCTGCGGGGCGAACGCCAGCAGCAGGTGGGCCACCAGGGCAAGCACGGAGCCCAGTACCATCCAGCGGGTGCCCTGCCCGCGCTTGTCGACCAGCAGGCCGAACAGCGGGGCGAAGACCACCGTGGCGAAAGGCAGCATCGAGACCATCCAGCCGGCCGTCTCCGCAGGGATGCCGAAACGCGGGATCAGGATGGCCCCGGCGAACTTCTTGAAGGCGATGATGCTGCTGTAGAACAGCACGCACAGCAGCCCCACCAGCCAGAAGTTCCCGTTCTTGAAAATGCCGAGGACATCGGCGAAGCGGAAGGTGCTGTCGTCATCCCTGACCTGGTCGGGGCTCTCCTGCGCCCGGTCGAAGCGGGCGTCCAGCGCCACGAACACCGCCCACAGGATCAGGCCGGCTGCCATCAGGCCCAGGCCGACGACGGCCGGGCGGGCCGTCTCGGCGAGCGAGTAGACGTGGCCGGCATTCTCCACCACGAGGCGCGGGGAGAGGACCAGGGCGAAGGCGGTGCCCAGCCGGGCGATCGCCAGCTGCAGGCCCATCGCCAGGGCCATCGGCCCGTGGCGGAACCACTTGGCGATCGAGCGCGTGACGGCCGTGCCGGCGATCTCGCTGCCCAGGCCGAAGAACATACAGCCCGCGTAGGCGATGCGCAGCGAGCGCTCCGGCGCCAGCCCCGCCGTGATGGCGTACAGGACGGCGGCGGCGCCCGCGACCATCATCCCCACGAAGATGGAGCCGGTCACCCGGACACCCCACTTGTCGAGCAGGATGCCGCAGACGACCAGCCCGCCGAAGACGCACAGCACGGAGTAACCGCTGGTGTAGAGGCCGTATCCTACGGCATCCCAGCCCAGCTGCGTGCGTGCGGGATCCTCGAAGAGGTAGGAGATCGTCGAGAACATGTCGTCGAAGAAGTACGATGCGAACATCGGTACCACCAGACACGCCAGGGCGATCCAGCAGGCGGATTTACTCAGGGCCGTCCGCTTCATCTATTGGATGTTGGGTTCTTCCAGTCCGAGGTGTTTCTTGCGGTCCACGACCTTCAGCACGAGGCCGAGCGCCAGCGCCGCCACGCCCAGGCAGGCGAGCATCACCAGTGGGGCCGTGTAGTTGAACTGGGTCGGATCCGTGACTCCGGGATTGGTCTTGTCCAGGACCTTGCCGATGAGCAGCGGGAAGAGCCACAGGCCGATGTTCTGGATCCAGAAGATCAGCGCGTAGGCCGAGCCGATCACCTTGGCGTCCACGAGCTTGGGCACGGACGGCCACAGGGCGGCCGGCACGAGCGAGAAGCTGGCACCCAGCACAAGGATGGTGACGTATGCCACGATGGCGCCGCCGGCGGCGTTGCCCTTGAAGGCCGGCAGGACGAAGGCGAAGGTCAGGTGGCAGGCGATCAGCAGGATGGCGCCCAGCACGAGCATCGAGGCGCCCTTGCCCTTGTGGTCCAGGTAGTTGCCCAGGATCGGGGTGATGAGCACCGCCAGGAGCGGGAACACGGCGAAGATGGACTCGGCGCTCTGGCGCATATAGCCCATATAGCAGTAGACGAGGAGGGCGGCCACGGAGATGCCCAGGAACAGGTACTTGCGGCTCTTCTCCTTCTGGAAGTTGCTGGTGAACCCGGCGGCGGCGACCACGAGCATGATGACGTACTGGACGATGGTCACGCTGGAGCCGGCCCAGTAGGACCCGGCCGCGGGCGGGGTCAGCGTCAGGTTGCACTGCAGCATGTTGACGGCATATTTCTGGAACGGGAAGATGGCGCTGTAGTACAGCACGCACAGCAGGGCCACGATCCAGAATCCGCCGTCGGAGAGGATCTTGCCGATGTCGCTGACCTTGAACGGGTCGTCCTTCTCCTCGGCCTCGCCGGTCTGGCTGTCGAGCTTGCGGTCCATGAAGAAGTAGACGATGGTCATGATGAGGGCGATGCACATCAGCACGACGCCGAAGGCGACGGAACGGGACACGTCCACGTTCCCGCCGAGCTTGGCGAAGAACGGCGAGAAAATCATACAAGTGGCGACCCCCAGGCGCGCCAGGGCCATCTCGGAGCCCATCGCCAGGGCCATCTCACGGCCCTTGAACCACTTGACGATCCCGCGGCTGACCGTGATGCCGGCCATCTCGCAGCCGCAGCCGAAGATCATGAAGCCGCAGGCGGCGAGCTTCGCGGAGGCGGGCATCCCGCGGTAGAAGGGGGATACGCCGAGCTCGTCGAAGAGCGGGATGTAGTTGAGGTTGTTGGTGAACCAGGTCTCCAGGCCGCTGCCCATAAAGGACTCGCTCACGGCGTACCACTTGATGCAGGCGCCCACGAGCATCACGGCCGCGGACAGGACGGCGGTGAAGCGGACCCCCATCTTGTCCAGGATGATGCCGGCGAAGATGAGGAAGAAGACGAACACGTTGAGGAACACCTCTGAGCCCTGCATCGTGCCGAATGCGGTGGAGTCCCAGCCGCGGGTCTCCTGCATCAGGTCCTTGATCGGGGAGAGGATGTCCATGAAGATATAGGAACAGAACATCGCCAGGGCGAGCAGCAACAGGGCTGTCCAGCGCATGGCGGCGGAGTCGCGCAGGGTCTTTTGGATCTTGTCGGACATGGTTCGGTGTCTTTAGATGGTGAAAAGGGCCGCTGCCGGCCCTTTATACTGACTAGAACGGGAGGTCGTCGTTGGGATTCTCTTCGACCTCGGGGACTGCGGGAGCGGGCTGCGCGGGCTGGACCGGCGGCTGGACGGGCTGCACCGGGGGAGCCGGGCGCTGGTAGGCGTTCTGCTGGTAGCCTCCCTGGGACTGGTACCCGCCGCCCTGCTGCTGATAGCCGCCCTGGCGCTGGTAGCCACCTCCCTGGTATCCGCCACCCTGCTGGTATCCGCCCTGCTGCTGGTCCGACTGGTAGTTGTCGTCCCGGCGGCCGAGCAGCTGGAGGGTGTCCACGTTGATCTCCGTGGTGTATTTCTCGACGCCCTGGCTGTCCGTGTACTTGCGGGTGCGCAGGCGCCCTTCGATATAGAGCTGGGTCCCCTTGTGGACGAAGCGCTCGCAGACGTCCGCGGGCTGGCCCCAGGCCACGATGTTGTGCCATTCGGTGTTCTCGCGCGTCTCGCCGTTGCGGTCGCGGAAGCGCTCGGTGGTGGCTAAAGTGAATGTTGCGACTTTCCGGCCTTGGGCGCCGGGATTGTTCCCTTCAAGGTAACGTACATTGGGGTCTCGACCAACGTTACCGATCAGCATGACTTTGTTGAGTGACATAATACAATAAAATTTAAGCCTCACAAGATAGGGATTTTTTGCCGAAATGCACGTATCTTTGTCCGGTAAGTTGAACGAAAAAATGATCATCTCCCTGACCGGTTTCATGGGCTGCGGCAAGAGCAGCACGGGGCGCGAACTCGCGGCCCGGCCCGGGGTGCGCCTGGTGGACCTGGACGCCGAAATCGTGGCGCGCAGCGGCCGCGCGATTCCGGAGATTTTCCGCGAAGGCGGCGAGGCCGCGTTCCGCGCCGTCGAGCTGGAGACGCTCCGTACCGTGCTCGACGAGGCGGATGCCGCCGGCGGGGACACGGTCCTCGCACTGGGCGGCGGCGTCCTGACCCAGCCCGAAGCCCGCGAGCTGGTCTTCGCCCGTACCCGCTGCGTGTGGCTGCGCACCCGCCTGGAGACCATCCGGGCGCGGCTCGGCGCCGCCGATGCCTCCCGGCCCCTCTTCGCCGACGCCGAGGCCCTCTTCTCCGCCCGCGCCCCCATCTATGCGCTGGCCCCCTTCGTCGTGAACACGGACGACAAAACCCCGGCCGAGGTGGCCGGGGAAATCATCAGCGAATTGAACCTATTGTGAGCACCTCGCCTGAAAAGGGACGGTAATCCGGGCAACCCCCGCCAATCTCGGCGGGGGTTGCCCGTTTTTGCCCGGTCAGACGGGCGAGGTGCACGCCTCCTTGTGGCCGAGAGGGGAAATTAAAGAAAATAAATGAATATTTAGTTAAAAATAGTTGCATAGCTAATAATTTTAGCTATATTTGCAACAAATCATTCCGCTTATGAAACGACTGACCAAGAAAGAAGAGGTGATCATGAATCACTTTTGGGAGAAAGGGCCCTTGTTTGTCAGGGAGTTACGGGAACTTTACCCGGAACCCAAGCCGCATTTCTCCACCCTCTCCACGCAGGTACGGACCCTGCAGGAGGAGGGCTTCATCGACCACAAGTCCTATGGCCCCACCTATCAGTATTTCGCCAAGGTGACGCGGGAAGAGTATAAGCAGCGCTCGCTCATCGGCCTAATTGACAAGTATTTTGACAATTCATACCTGAGTGCGGTCTCTGCTCTTGTGAAGGAGCAGAAGATCACGGTCCAGGAGTTGAAAGAGCTGATCGAACTGGTCGAGAAAGGAGAACGGAAATGATGGATTTCCTCATTTATGATGGTAAGGTTGCAGTCGCGCTGCTGGTATTCTACCTTTTTTACCGTTTCCTGCTGAAGAAGGAGACGTTCCACCGGTTCAACCGCGTGGTGCTGGTGGGGACGGCGGTGCTCTCGTTCCTGCTCCCGTTGTGCGTAATTACCATCCATAAGCCGATGGAGGTGGCATCCGTGGTGGCTGGATTGCCAGTCCAGGAGCCGCTGCCTGCCGCCTCGCCTTCCATCCCGTGGTGGCCGGCGGTCCTTGTCATTCTCTTTTGGACCGGCGTGGCTTTCGTGCTTGCGAGAATGATCGTTTCCACCCTTTCCATCGTCAGAATCGTCCGGCAGGGGGAACTCGTGAGCGAAGCGGATGGATGCAGGATCTTCATTACCGAGCGGGACCTCGACCCTCTCAGCTGGATGCGCTGCATCGTCCTGTCCCGTAAAGACTGGGAGGGGCCGCACGATTCGATCCTCACGCACGAGAAGGCGCACATTGCACGCCATCACTCCCTGGAGGTGCTGCTGGTCGATGTCCTCTCGGCCGTCCAGTGGTTCAACCCGGCCGTCTGGATGCTCCGCTCCGACCTCAAGGAGATCCACGAATATGAAGCCGACGACGCTGTCCTGCGTTCCGGCGCCAACATCAAAGAGTATCAATACCTGCTTATAAGAAAAGCTGTCAGCAAGAGCGGCTACTCGGTTGCCAACAGCTTTAATCACAGTATCCTTAAAAATCGTATTACTATGATGTCAAAATCCAAATCGCCCCTTTCGCGGGGCTGGCGGGTGCTCTGGATGCTCCCGCTCGTGTGTTTAGGGCTGGGCCTGCAGGCCCGGACGGTCTATGTCCCCGGGGACAAAGATAATGAAAAAGACGGAGTGGTCGTCGTGGCCACGCAGCAAAATGGGCGGCCCCTGTATATCCTGCGCCACGTGTGGGGCGATGAAAAGGAGATCACCAAGGAAGAATTCGATCAGCTGGCCCCGAATCGTTTCCGCTCCATCGAGGTCCTCAAGGACGCTTCCGCCAAAGAGAAGTATGGCGACAGAGCCGCCCAGGGCGTCATTGTCGCTACGCTCAAGTTGCCGCAGGAACTGGAGGAAGTCGTCGTGGTGAGTTATCGCAAAGATCCGGATGAAGCCGTTCCGTTCTACTTGGTGGAGCCGGAGACGATGCCGACCTTCCAGGGAGAGGACATGAGCGGTTTCAGCCGTTGGCTGGCCCGAAACATCCAGGTCCCCAAGGACTGCCGTCACGCCGGTACGATGAAAGTCGGCTTCGTCGTGAACGCTGCCGGGGAGGTCGAAAACGTGCAGATCCTGCAATGCGTCTGCGAAGAACTGGATGCCCAGGTGAAGGCGCTTGTCCAGCAGTCGCCGAAATGGACACCCGCAACCTCCAACGGTCACGCGGTGGATCAGTATCTCACCATACCGATCATCTTCCAGGTCAGGTAGAAAGGAATCCGTCCTATCCTCCGCAGACCGCCCGCATCGAGACGGTATCCGGCTCCTCGCCGGTCATCAGGACATATCCCGTGACGGCCTGCTGGAGGAGCCACTCCGTGCCGGGGATGTAGCCCGGGTGGCCGGCGAGGCAGGCGTCGCGGTAGTTGGCCTCGAGCAGGTGGGCGCAGTCCAGCCGGTCGGCGCCGGGGACGAAACGCGGCAGGGTGTAGATGATGACGTCGGCGCTCACGCCCCCGCCGATCTCCGCGTGGCGGTACAGGCGGGTCTCATAGCCGAGGTCCTCGGCGGCGGCGAGGGCCGCCTTGCCGGCGCCGCCGTAGCCGATCACAGCCGCGGTGCCGCGCCCGAGCGGCGCGAGGATATCCCGGACGCCCAGATAGTCGGAATTGTAGGCCTTGAGCCCTTCCGGGGTCTTGACGACCAGGTTGGTCGCGCCGATGCGCAGGCACTCCGGGCTCTTCCAGTCCACCCGCGCGAAGGCGTCGCCCTTGAAGGGGGCCGTGACGTTGATTGCCTTGTAACCAGCCAGGAAACGCGCCCAGGCCGCTTCGAAATCCGGCGTGTCGATCAGCTCGTAAGGGAGCCTGCCGCCATAGGCGGCGGCGAACAGCCGGGGGCTGAGCGAGTGCCCGATGGGGTGCCCGATGAGTCCGAACCTATCCATTGCTGCGCTGCCTGACGGCTTCGAAAAGGAGGATGGCGGCCGAGACGGACACGTTGAGGGAGTCCAGCCGGCCGAGCATCGGGATGCGGATGTGGGCGTCGGCCGCCTGGCGCCACCGGTCCGTGAGGCCCGTGGATTCCGTGCCCATCACGAGGGCCGTGCCGACGGTCATGTCGCAGTCGTAGTAGAGGGAGGAATCCTGCAGCTGCGCCGTCAGAATGCGGATCCCGCGCGCCTGCAGGAAGGCGATGGCCTCCTCCGTGCTGCACGCGACGGTGGGGACCGTGAACGCGGCGCCGATGGAGGCGCGGATGAGGTTGGGGTTCCACAGGTCCGTCAGCGGGTCGCAGACCAGCACGGCGTCGGCCCCGGCGGCGTCGGCGCTGCGCAGCACCGCCCCCAGGTTGCCGGGCTTCTCCACGGACTCGAGCACCACGACCAGCGGATTCTCCGGCAGCACGAGCCCATCGAGCTTCCGCTCCGGCACACGCACCTCCGCGATAATCCCTTCCGTCCCCTCCCGGTACGAAACCTTGGAATAGACGTCTTTGCTCACCTCAAACACCTTCGTCTGTCCCGAAGCGGAAGCGGCAGCAGCCTCCGGAAACCGTGCCACCCTCGGCTGCGTAAGAGGGAGGGGCCCATCGTCAGATGGGAGGGGTCGAGCGAAGCGAGACGTTTCAGGAGGCTGGCTGCCGTGGAGCGAAGGACAGACGAAGATCGTATCTACGGTGAAACCGGCGTCGATGCAGTGCTGGAGCTCCCGCCGTCCTTCGACCACGAATAGACCGCGCTCGCGCCGCGCAGAAGACTTCTGCTGCAGCGCGAGGAGCTGTTTGACCTTCGGGTTCGAAGGAGAGGTGATGACTTCGGGCATTACTCGGCCTGTTCCTTGTTTTCCTTCTTGAGGACCTTCTCCGGCCGCATCTGCGGGAAGAAGAGCACGTCCTGGATGGTGGTCTGGCCCGTCATGAACATCGTCAGACGGTCGATGCCCATCCCCAGGCCGGAAGTCGGCGGCATACCGTACTCGAGCGCACGGACGAAGTCCATGTCGATGTACATCGCCTCGTCGTCGCCCTTGCTCTTGAGCGCAGCCTGCTCCTCAAAGCGCTCCAGCTGGTCGATCGGGTCGTTGAGCTCGGAGTAGGCGTTGGCAAGCTCCTTGCCGCAGACGAACAGCTCGAAACGCTCGGTGAGCGCCGGGTTGGTGCGGTGGCGCTTGGTCAGCGGAGACATCTCCACCGGGTAGTCGATGACGAAGGTCGGCTGGACGAGCTTGTCCTCGCAGAAGGTGCCGAAGATGGCGTCGATCAGCTTGCCCTTGCCCATCGACGGCTCGATCTCGACGTTCAGCCGCTTGCAGGTGGCGCGGAGCTCGTCCTCGTCCATCCCGCTGATGTCCACGCCGGCGTACTCCTTGATGGCGTCCAGGATGGGCAGGCGGCGGTAAGACCCGCCGAAATCGATCTCGGCCTCGCCGATCCGCACCTTCGTGGTCCCGTTGACGGCCGTCGAGACCTTGGCGAGCATCGTCTCCACGAACTTCATCATCCAGTTGTAGTCCTTGTACGCCACATAGATCTCCATGCAAGTGAATTCCGGGTTGTGGGTCTTGTCCATGCCCTCGTTGCGGAAATCCTTGGCGAACTCGTACACCCCGTTGTATCCGCCCACGATGAGGCGCTTGAGGTAGAGCTCGTTGGCGATACGCAGGTACAGGGGGATGTCCAGGGCGTTGTGGTGCGTCACGAACGGACGTGCCGTCGCTCCGCCCGGGATGCCCTGCAGGATCGGGGTCTCCACCTCGAGGCAGCCTGCGGCGTTGAAATACTCACGCATCGTGGAGATGATCTTGGCGCGCTTGATGAAGGTGTCCTTGACCTGCGGGTTGACGATCAGGTCCACGTAGCGCTGGCGGTAGCGGAGCTCCGGGTCCGTGAAGGCGTCGAAGACCTGCCCGTCCTGCTCCTTGACGATGGGGAGCACGCGCAGCGACTTGCTCAGGAGCGTGAGCTCCTTGGCGTGCACGCTGAGCTGGCCGGTCTGGGTGATGAAGGCGAAGCCCTTGATCCCCACGATGTCGCCGATGTCCAGAAGTTTCTTCCAGACGGTGTTGTACATCGTCTTGTCCTCGCCCGGGCAGATCTCGTCACGCTTGACGTAGATCTGGATGCGGCCGCTCTCGTCCTGCAGCTCGCCGAAGGAGGCGGCGCCCATGATGCGCCGGCTCATCAGGCGGCCGGCGATGCAGACGTCCTGCAGGTTGCCCTTTTCGGGGTCATACTCCCTCAGGATCGTGGCCGCGTCGGCATTGACCGGATACTCGGCTGCCGGGTAGGGCTCGATCCCCAATTCTCTCAGTTTCGCCAGCGATTCGCGGCGGATCAGTTCTTGTTCGCTATATTCTGCCATAGTGCCGCAAAATTACGAAAATATTTCGTATCTTTGTGTGATATGGGCAAAGAATGCAAGTGGATCCTCAAGGAGCCGGCCGACCCCGCCAAGGTCGAGCGGCTCGCGACGGAGGTCGGCATCGACAGGGTGCTGGCCGAACTGCTTGTCAAGCGCGGCGTCGAGACCTTCGAACAGGCGCGCGCCTTCTTCCGCCCCAGCCTGGATGCGCTCCACGATCCCTTCCTGATGAAGGACATGGACGTGGCGGTGGAGCGGCTGCACCGCGCCGTCACTTCCGGCGAGAAGATCCTCGTCTACGGAGACTATGACGTGGACGGGACCACGGCCGTCGCGCTCGTCTACTCCTTCATCCGCCGCTTCACCGACCGGGTGGACTTCTACATCCCCGACCGCTACGACGAGGGCTATGGTGTGTCCTACAAAGGCATCGACTGGGCCGCGGACGGCGGTTTCGACCTGCTCATCACGCTCGACTGCGGCATCAAGGCCACGGACAAGGTCGAGTACGCCCGCAGCAAGGGGATCGAAGTCATCATCTGCGACCACCACCTGCCCGGGGATGCGCTCCCCGCAGCCGTCGCGGTGCTGGACCCCAAACGCGAGGACTGCCACTATCCCTTCGACGACCTGTCCGGCTGCGGCGTCGGCTTCAAGCTCGTACAGGCCTACTCCAAGCAGTATGGCATCCCCTTCGAGACCCTGATCCCGCTGCTGGACCTGCTGGTGGTCAGCATCTCCTCCGACCTCGTGACGATGGTGGGGGAGAACCGCGTGCTGGCGCATTTCGGCCTCAAGCAGCTCAACGAGAACCCCTGCAAGGGCCTCGCGGCGATGATCTCGCTCTCCAACCTGGAGCCCGGGCACATCTCCATCGACGACATCGTCTTCAAGATCGGCCCGCGCATCAACGCCGCCGGACGGATGGAGTCCGGCCGGCTGGCGGTCGAGCTCCTCAAGGCCACGGACGCCCGCACGGCGCTGCAGATCGGCGAGAAGATCAACGAGAACAACAACGAACGCAAAAATATCGACCGCGAGATCACGCAGGAGGCCCTGGAGATGGTCCAGGACGGGCGCTGTCTCGCCAGCGAGAATGCCACCATCGTCTACAATCCCAAGTGGAGCAAGGGCGTGGTGGGGATCGTGGCCTCCCGCCTGGTGGAGGCCTACTACAAGCCTACGGTCGTGCTCACCAAGTCCAATGGCTTCGTGACCGGCTCCGCGCGCAGCGTCGCCGGCTTCGACCTCTACGAAGCCATCGAGAGCTGCGCCGACCTGCTGGAGAATTTCGGCGGGCACGTCTATGCCGCCGGCCTGACGCTCCGCGAGGAGAACGTCCCGGAGTTCTCCCGCCGGATGGACGCTTTCATCGCCGGCAAGATTACCTCCGAGATGCTGATTCCGATCGTGGAGGTGGACGCGCGGCTGGACTTCTCGCAGATCACCCCCAAGTTCTCCCGCATCCTCAAGCAGTTCCAGCCCTTCGGCCCTGGCAACAACAATCCCATCTTCGTGACGGAGAACGTCTACGACGCGGGGGCGGGCCGCAAGGTGGGCGCCGGCGGCGTGCACCTCAAGCTGGACCTGATCCAGGAATCGCAGCCCTACCACCAAATTCCGGCAATCGCCTTCAATATGGCGGACTACTACGACTACATCCGCGAGGGCAATCCGGTCGACGTCTGCTATGCCATCGTGGAGAACTACTACCGCGGCAATTCCTCGATCCAGCTCCGGATCCGCGACATGCGCGAACGCGACGACATCCTGTAACCCGATCCATATGAAACGCAGTCTGCTGCTTGCAACGCTCCTGCTGGCCGTTCCGCTGGCAGTCCGGGCCCAGTTCTTCCCTGTCGAAGCCAATCCCTATGGGGAGCGCCCGGTCATCGTGCCCGTGCCCACGACGGTCGCGGGCGTCGACACTCCCGTCGTCACCCTGCCTGCCGCCTGGGAGCGGAGCCAGGCCGGCACCGCCTCGGTCCTGACCCAGGAGGTGCCCATTCCGGCCACCTTCGAGGGCCGGCGCGTCATCCTCCGTTTCGAGGACACATCCCAGTCCGCCCGGCTGGAGGTGGGCGGCCGCTTCGTCCGGGACTACTGGGGCTCTTCCGGCGCCTGGACGGCGGACATCACGGACTTCGTGACGCCCGGTGAGCCCGCCCGGATCGCCGTCCGCCTGGAGCGCAGCCCGGGCCTGGGCGCCTTCGTGCGCTTCACGCCGATGATTCGCAACGCCTCCCTGTACGCCGTGCCGGAGCAGTATGTCCAGCGCTTCCGCCTGACGACGGACTTCGACGCGCAGTACAAAGATGCGGAACTGGAGGTCTGGGTCCGGGTCTCGGAGCCCGGCGTGGGCAGCCTGCGGCTCTCCGCCACGGGCCCCGACGGCAAGCGCCTGTCGCTCTCGCCCGCGAGCGTCAGGCTGCCCGCCGGGATGGAGGAGTTCAAGTACAAAGTCAAGGTCAGGGCTCCGCGCAAGTGGGACGCTGAGCACCCGAACCTCTATGACCTGACGCTCAGCCTGCTGGATGCGCGTGGCAAAGTGACCCAGACCCTGACGCGCAGCTATGGCTTCCGCGAGGTCGAGGTGCGCGGCCGGCAGATGTTCGTCAACGGGCAGGAAGTCAAGTTCCGCGGCTTCTGGGGCGGCGATTCGCCCGAGCAGCTGCGCTCGCTCAACGTCAACCACACGCGCCAGAAATGGGCCACCGAGGCCTATCTGAACCGGGCGGACGCCGCCGGCTTGTACGTGCTCGACGAGAACAGCGTGGACTTCGCCAAGTTCGGCGCCGAGGTGGATCCGCAATACGCCCGCCAGTGGCTCGCCCTGGTCGAGGACAAGCTCGAGCGCGACTGGAACCACCCGTCGGTGGTGATGTGGGGCCTGGGCAACGAGAGTTTCCAGGGCCCCAACATCCTCGCTACGCACCGCTATGTCAAGGCCGAGGACCCGCAGCGCCCCACGATGTTCAGCTGGGCCAACCGCATCGGCACGGACGAGCCGCTGCCCTACGACATCTACAGTTTCCACTACGCCCCGGCCGATGCGGATGTCTCCGACTACGGCGTCTCGATCTGGCATTCCCCCTCGCTGGTGCTCCAGCGCCGTCCGCGACCCCGGATTCCGGTGCTCGTGGACGAGGCCACGCACGTCTGCATCTCGATGGAGGAGCTCACGCGCGACCCCAACGTACGCAACTTCTGGGGCGAGAGCATCCTGCAGGCCTGGAACCGGGCCTGGACCACGGACGGTGCGCTGGGCCTGGACCAGTTCGGCCTGTTCCGCTATCTCGCGGACAACACGCCCGAGATCTGGAACCTCCGCAAGGCCTACTCGCCGGTGCGGATCGCCCGGCGCGACTACGACCTGCCCGCACCCGGGCAGCCGCTCGTCCTCGATGTCGAGAACCGCTTCTGCCACACCAATCTCTCTGAAGTGAGTTTCGCCTGGAAGACGCCGCGTGAGGAAGGCGTCTTGGCGGGGCCCTACGCCCTGCCGCGCAGGAGGGCCTCCCTTGCCATCCCCGCCCAGGATCTCCGTGCGGGCGATGTGGTCGAAGTCACGGTCACCGAACCGGGTGGCCTGCAGGTCGACGAGTACCGCTTCGTGGTGGGTGCGCAGCCTTTCCGCCTGCCGGCGGTGGCGGGCCCCGCACCGGCCATCCGGCAGGACGAGGCCCAGGCCGTCATCAGCGGCCGGGATTTCGAGCTCCGCTACAACAAGTATTCGGGGCAGATTGCCTCCTTCATCTACAAGGGCGAGACCGTCCTGACCGGCGGGCCGCACCTGCAGTTGCTTCGTTCCGGGATCGACGTGGGCGAGTACTGGCCGCAGTCGAGCCGCATCTATGCCGAGGGCAACGAAGCGGTCATCGACATCGACGCCATCTATTCCCCGATCGCGGCGGCCTTCCAGATCCGGATCGACGGGACGGGGATGATGCGGGTCCGCTACACCATCAAGCATATCCCGGATATGGCTCCCGCCTCCCGGATGCTTCCGTGGGACGGGACGGACACGGGCGGCTACAGCGAGGTCGGCGTCAAGTTCACGCTCCCCGCGGCGGTGGACCGCCTGCAGTGGGCCCGCCGGGGCCTCTGGACCGTCTATCCCGAGGACCACATCGGGCGTGAGCAGGGCTGCGCGCCGCGCCACGCCGCCGAGGACGCCACCCTGTGGAAGGACCTTGACCACGACCACTACTGGAACGATGCGCACTGGTCCATCGCCAACGGGCCCCGCAAGGAGACGGCCACCAACGACTTCCGCTCCTCCAAGGAGTACATCCGCACGGCCGAGGTGCTGCTTGCCGGCAAGGCTTTGGGCGTCCAGGCCCTCTCCGAGGAGCGGGACGCCGTCCGCCTGGAAGCGGCGCGCGCCGACGGCCCCGTGACACTGATCATCAACAACGAGTGGAACTATCCCACGCTCGGGATCGGCAACTATATGAAGCCGCCCATCCGCTGCACCGACGGCTACACCAATACGGTGTACCTCCGGCCCTACAGCGCAGAGTAACAGAAAACCGGACCCCGACGGGGTCCGGTTTTCTGTAAACATACCAGCGGATCCTGGCTATTTCTGCGGCCCGTCGTAGTCGGGACGGGTGTAGTACTGGGTGAGCGTGTAGCCCGCTTCCTTGGCCTGCTCGACGGAGAAGTTCGGGATGGGCCAGTATTCGCTGGTCGGCGTCCTGTTGAGCGCGCTCATCGTCTGGTAGTATTTGCCGAAACGGATGAGGTCGATCTTGCGGAAGCCCTCATACAGGAACTCGTGGCCGCGCTCGAGGAGTAGGGCGTCGAGGAAGGCGTCCGCGCTGGCGGTCTTTTCGGCGCTCAGGCCGGCCAGGCCGGCGCGGGCGCGCACCTCGTTGACGGCGTCGATGGCCTCCTGCGGGACGCTGCCGCTCTTGCGGACGGCGGCCTCTGCGTAGAGCAGCAGGACGTCGGCCCAGCGTGCGAGGGGAATGTCATTGCTCTGGTAGGACAGGGTCGGCTCCTCGAAGGGATACTTGTTGATGATGAAGCCGTCCCAGAGGTCACCGACGTTCGAGCGGTCGATGTAGCCCACGCCGCGGTAGTAGATGCGGTCCACGATGACGTCCCTGCGCAGGTCGCCCGGCTCATAGGTGTCGAAGAACGTGGTGTCGACGTTCATCGTCTGGTTCCAAGGCGTACCGCCGGCATTGGCGCACCAGGTCGGATTGCCCTTGTCATCTTTCTTCTGTGCCTGGTTGGAACCGGCGATATAATAGAAGAAGGGGTTGAAGTTGCCCTGGTTGTCGGAACCGGTCGGACCGGCGGAGACGGAGACCTCCATGATGTCCTCGCAGGAGAAGTCGTTCTTGGCGCGGAAGAGCTCGACATAGGGGTTGCCGCTGTCGCCGGGGTCGGTGAAGAGCTTGTAGCCACCGGTGAACTGGCTCTTGAGGTCATAGGCCTTCTGGTACCAGCCGGACATATGGGAACCCTCGTTGAGGCAGTGGCGCATCAACATGATGCGGGCGTAGTCGGCCGTATAACGGCCCTTGTCGGACTGCTTCTCCGGAGCGTTCTGGGCGGCATAGTCGAAGTCGTCGTAGATCCACTGGCTGATGGCATCAAGGGTCGGGCGCTCGAGTTTGGCTTCCAGTTCCTCATTGCCCACGTCGGCGGGATCGAGGATGAAGGGGAGCGGACCGTAGATGTGCAGCAGGTAGTACATCATCATACCGCGGCAGATGCGGGCCTCGGCTTCGAACTGCTTCTTCTTGGCGGCGGGAAGGATGCTCTCGTCGGCATCGCGGAAGTCGCCGATGATCTTGGTGAAGCGCGTGACGTCGCGCAGGCCCTCGTAGTAGGACGGGGTGCCGGAGTTGTAGCCGCGGCGCTGTAACTCCAGGTCGGTGAAGTAGCACTGCGTCAGGCGCAGCCAGCTGCCACCCCAGGAGTGCAGGGCCGGCAGGCAGTAGTCGGAGGAGGTGTCGAACAGACGATAGACCGTGGCCTCACCGCCGTAGAAGTTGTGCTGCTGTCCGGAAATGGAGTGGCTCCACTTGGTGGTGTACGGGGTATAGCAGAGCATCAGCTCACTCTCGAAGTCGGCCGTTGTGGCCGGGAAATTGGTCGTGGTCAGGGTGCCGTAGATCTTGGGATCGAAGTTCTTCTCGCAGGAGGCGAGGGTGAACAGGGCGGCGACCGCCATCAGGGAAACAAATATCTTTTTCATATTTCTAGCAAGCTGTTAGGGTTAGAAGGAAGCCTTGACACCGAGGGAGAACGAACGGGTCATCGGATAGTTGGCACCGCTGGTACCCTTGCCGCCGGAGGAGTTGTTGACTTCCGGGTCAAGCGGGCCGTACTTGCTGAAAGTGAGCGGGTTCTGGGCGTCGAAATAGATCTTCAGTCCGGTGAAGACATTGCCCATCCGCTGGAGAACCTTGGAAGAGAAGTTGTAGCCGAGCGTGATGTTGCGCACGCGCACGAACGATGCATTCTCCATACCGTAATCGGTGCTGACGCCTTCCGGCAGGCTGGCAGTAATCAAGGTAGTACCGATACCCTGGTGGGAGCCGTTGGGGTTGGTCTCGGAGTTGTAGATGTGGTAGATCATCGTGGATGCGTTGGTGGTCTGGGCCGCCAGGTCCCTGCCGCTGGCCCACCCCCAGGCATAGTTGCTCTTGAAGACGCCAAGCTGGGAGTACATGAAGATGTCGAGGTCCCAGTTCTTCCAGGTAAGGGTGTTGCCGAAGCCCCAGTAGAGGGTCGGGAAGCCGGCCCGGTGGTCGATGTCCTCCTTGGTGATCTGGCCGTCACCGTTGAGGTCCACGAGGATGGCCGTACCCGGAACGCGGTGGCTTTCGGGCTGCCAGCTCGGGCAGTTGCTCAGGTCACTCTTGATCAGTTCCCCGGTAGTACGGTAGAAGTAGCTGATGGACGTCGGCTCGTTCTCGCGGATCTGGTAGTTGTTGAAGTCGAAGCCCGGCATCCGCTCTTTCCAGATGGACTTGTAGCGGGACAGGGTCAGGATGCTGGTCCAGCGCAGGTTCGGCTTCTGGATGTTGACGGTGTTGATCGTGGCATCCCAACCATAACGCTGGATGTGCGAACCGTTGATCGGGCGCGTGCCCAGATAGGAAAGGGCAGCCGTATTGGCGCTTCCGAGCCGGTCGGTCACGTCATTGACGAAGTAGTCGAAGGAACCGCTGATCCGGTCGCCCAGGACGCTGAAGTCCAGACCGACGTTCTTCATGATGGTCTTCTCCCAGCTGACGTCGGGATAGTCGGCGCTCGTCTGCTTGTACGGCGTGTAGCTGACAGCTCCGCCGGAGAACTCGACCGGATAGTTGTACGGAGAATAGGCGCCGTACAGGGAGGTACCGAGGTTGTCGTTGCCGGTCACGCCGTAGGAGGCGCGGAGCTTGAGGAGGTTGATCCACTTGACGTCCTGCATGAAGGGCTCGTTGAAGATCTTCCAGGCCAGGGACACGGACGGGAACCAGGAATACTTCTTGGTCGGGAAGAACTTGTCGGTACCGTCGCGACGCAGGGTACCTGCAATCACGTAGCGGTCCCAGAGGTCCACGCTGGCACGGGCGAACTGGGAGCGCTTCTCATTCTCCCACTTGGAGGAAGAAAGGCTCTTGGAGCCCGTGGCGGCGGCGACGTTGTAGTTCTGGATGATGTCGTTGGTGTCGTAGTAGGCGATGCCCATCGCATCACCCCAGCTCAGGTAGCGGCCCATGCCGACCACGGCGTCGACCTGTGCCGGGCCGAACTGATGGTTGAAGATCAGCATACCTTCCAGGGTGCTGTAGGCCTGCTTGTTGTCCTGCAGGTTACCACGGGACTGGAAGACCTGGTCGAAATACACGTCGGAGGGGATGTAGGAGGAGCGGTTGGCGTATTCGGAATTGTAGCCAAACTGGGCCTTGGCGGAAAGCCATCCCTTGACGATGTCGGCGTCGGCGACGAAGTTGGTGCTGACGGCCTCGTTGGTGGAGAGGTCGGTCATCTTGAGCATCGACACGGCGTTCGGGATGTTGCTGTAGGTGAAGAAGCTGCCGTCGTCGTTGTAGGGGCCGTGGTTGGTCGGATAGTGCATTGCGGCCGAAAGCATACCGTCAGCCTGGGTGCCGCGCCCGTGGGAGGCGCCGCCGACCATACCGTTGTTGATCTTGTTCTTGTTGAAGTTGACCGTGGTGCCGAGACGGAGCCACTTGGTCAGGTTGGCCGTGATGTTGGCACGCAGGGTAAAGCGCTGATAGTCGCTGTTGGCGACGTTGCCGAGCTGGTCGTGGAAGTTGCCGGAGAGGTAGTACTGGACGTTCTCGGTGCCGCCCTGGATGCGGATGTTGTGGGCGTTGATGTGGCCGTTGCGCAGGACCTGGCCTACCCAGTCATAATTGGTGGCGCTGGCAATCTCGGCATCGGAGAAACGCTGGACCCAGCCGCCGTCGTAGGCGTTGGGGCCGTAGACACCCATCTTGTTGTTCACCAGATAGAGTTCCTTGGACCAGGCGTTGACCTGCTGCATATACTCCTTGCCGGTAAGCGGGGTGAGGTACGGGTAGTTGACCACCCAGGTGTAGGAACCGTCATAGGAGACGCGGACCCTGCCCTGTTTGCCCTTCTTGGTGGTGATGAGGACGACGCCGTTGGCGGCTGCGATACCGTAGATGGAAGCGGAAGCGTCCTTCAGGACCTCGATGGACTCGATGTCGTCGGGGTTGAGGCCGGCGAGGCCGGAACGGTTGATGGAGCTCGGGAGCACGGAGACGGTGCCGCCGTCGGCGCCTTCCAGGGAGCCGGCAGGCATCACCATACCGTCCACGACGTAGAGCGGGGTGCCGCCGCCGCGGATGGTCACGTTCACGCCGCCGCCCGGCTGGGTGGAGGACAGCGTGGCCTGCAGACCGGCGGCGCGTCCCATCAGCATCTGGGACATGTTGGTCGTACCGGTCTTCTGAACCTCGTCGACATTGACCTTGGCGATGGCGGTGGTCAGGTTCTTCTTGGAGACGGCGCCGTAACCGGTGACGATGGCCTCGTTGAGGAGGTCGACGTCGTCAGGGAGGATGACGTCCACGATGGCGGAAGCACCGACGGTGACCTGGGTGGTCTTGTAGCCGATGGCGCTGAACTCGAGGACGTCGCCGGCCTTGGCGGCGATGGAGTAGTGACCGTCCACGTCGGTGATGGCGCCTCCGGTCCTGCCGGGGATGACGACGCCAGCGCCGATGATCGGTTCACGTTGGTTGTCGAGGACCTGTCCGGTGACGGTCTGGGCCTGGGCCCAGCTGCCCGCGAGGGACAAGACCAGTGCAGCCGCAAGCGCGATGAGCGGTTTGCGACCTGTTGAGAAAACAGTTTTCATCAAACTTTCTGATTTTTGGTTAGACAAAGATTTTTGTTTGATTTGAGTCTGACAAAGGTAGCAAAAATATAAATATTCTGCGTAATGAATCGATATAAAGAAGCGTGGCAGGAAATCTCGGGGATTCCTGCCACAGGCTTCAAACTATCTTGTCAGAAGGACTTCAGAAGAGTGTCGGCTCCTCGAAGAGGTCGCCGGGGAGGTAGGGCACGTCGTCCAGGTCGGCGGCGGATTCTGGCTCCACGGCCGGAATGACGGTAGGCTCCGCCTGACTCTCAGGCTTGCCAGCCGGAGTGGCAGGAGATTCCGGGTCAAGCCCGGAATGACTGTCGTTTTCGTCATCCCCGACCTGATCGGGGATCTCTTCCTGCTCGTCAGGAAGCGGCTCGATGAAGCGGACGGCCTTGACCTCGCCGCGCTCGGCGCATTTCTTGCCCTTGGCGGCGATGCCCTTCTTGGCGATCCAGGCCTCGGCCTCCACGGGCTCGGGCTCCTTGTCTTCGAGTTTCCAGACGATCTCGTAACGCGGATGCGCGTCCCCGCTGATGTCCACCAGGTAGGACTTGGGGGCCTCGGAGATGAAGCTGACCGGCGTGTTGTCGCTCAGCACGAATGAGAAGCGTTTGACGTAGAAGCTCTTGACCGCGCCGTCCCAGTAGAGGGCGGTGAAGGTCTGGTCCGGGTCGAACTTGCGGATGAACAGCACGTCGCCCTGGTACTTGTTGACCAGGTCGAAGGAGGTGGTGTAGAAGGTGCCGTTCCGGAAGACGGCGAGCACTTTGTCGCCCTCCTCGAACTGGCCCAGGTACTGGCCGTGGCCGTCTTCGTTGAGCTTCTGGATGTCGGCGTCATACCAGATGTCCTTGCCGGCGATGGTGCTCACGCCCTTGCTGCGCAGGGTGATGCGGCTGATGACGTTCTTGCTCACCAGGTTGCCACGGGCGGTCTTGCTCTTGATGCCCAATTCCGAGAAATCGTACTCGAAGCTGGTCTTCTTGAGCTTGGGCTTGGGCCGCAGCTGCACGCGCACGGTCTCGGCCTCGCCGTTGTGGTTTGCCGTGAACCAGACGATCTTGGAGCCGGGCTCGCCCGTGGTGATGTCGTATTCCTTGTCGCGCGTCACGGAGGTGATGGCGAAGCGCTTGGCGAAATAGATGGAGGTCTTGCCGACGCGGTAGATTACGTTGTAGACAGTGCGGGAGTCGCCGCGGTTGAACAGGCCCACATACAGGAGGTCCTTGCCGAAGAAGGCCTTGTCCTCGACCTTGGTGATGCGGTACTTGCCGTCCTTGCCGATGACGATGATTTCGGACAGGTCGGAGCAGTTGCAGATGAACTCGCCGCCGTCGTCGCGCTTGAGGCCGATGCCCACGAAGCCCTCGGCGAGGTTGGCCTGGAGCTTGGCGTTGTTGCTGGCCACCTTGGTGGCGGCGATGGTCTCGAAGCCCGTGAGTTCGGTGCGGCGGGGGTAGTCCTTGCCGTATTTCTTCTTCAGGGACTTGAACCAGTTGATGGTGTAGCGGTCGATGTGTGCGATGTCGTCGCGCACGTCCCTCATCTGGTCCTCCAGGGCGAGGATCTTCTCGTCGATGGCCTTGGTGTCGAACTTGGAGATCTTGCGGACGGGCTTCTCCACGAGCTTGAGGATGTCCTCGAGGACGATCTCGCGGCGGAAGAGGTCCTGGTACATCTTCATCTGCGTGAAGATGTCGTCGATCTGGGTGTCCCAGTCCTTCTGGTCCTGCTCGAGGACCTTGTAGATGCGGTTCTCGAAGAAGATGCGCTCCAGCGAGCTGTAGTGCCAGTCGGCCTCCAGCTCGTCCAGCTTGATCTGCAGCTCCTGGAGCAGCAGGTCGCGGGTGTGGTACGTGCCGTATTCGAGGATGTCGTGGACGGTGAGGAACTGCGGCTTGTTGTCCTTGATCACGCAGGCGTTGGGCGCGATGTTGACCTCGCAGTCCGTGAAGGCGTAGAGCGCGTCGATGGTCTTGTCGGGGGAGACGTCGTTGGGCAGGTGGATCAGGATGTCCACGCGGTCCGTGGTCATGTCCTCGATCTTCTTGATCTTGATCTTGCCCTTGTCCTTGGCCTTGAGCACGGAGTCGATGATGTCCTTGGTGTACTTGCCGTAGGGGATCTCCGTGATGGCGATGGTGTTCTTGTCGATCTTTTCGATGCGGGCGCGGACCTTGACGGAGCCGCCGCGCTTGCCGGCCAGATACTTGCTGCAGTCGGCGAAGCCGCCGGTCGGGAAATCGGGATACAGCTCATAGGGCCGGCCCTCCAGGACGGCCACGGAGGCGTCCAGGAGCTCGTTGAAGTTGTGCGGGAGGATCTTGGAGGCCAGACCCACGCCGATGCCTTCCGTGCCCTGCGCGAGCAGCAGCGGGAAACGCACGGGGAGCTCTGTGGGCTCCTGCTTGCGGCCGTCGTAGGAAGTCATCCAGTTGGTCACCTTCTTGTCGAAGAGTACCTCCTTGGCGAATTTGCTGAGCCGCGCCTCGATGTATCGCGGGGCGGCGTTGGCGTCGCCGGTGAGGATGTTGCCCCAGTTGCCCTGGCAGTCGATGGTCAGGCCCTTCTGGCCCAGCTGGACGAGGGCGCCCAGGATGGAGGCGTCGCCGTGGGGGTGGTACTGCATCACCTGGCCGACGATGTTGGCGACCTTGGTGTAGGCGCCGTCGTCCATCTCGGACATCGTGTGCAGGACGCGGCGCTGCACGGGCTTGAGCCCGTCCACGATGTGGGGGACGGCCCGGTGCAGGATCACGTAGGAGGCATAGTCCAGGTACCAGTCCTTGAACATCCCGGAGAGCTTGAACTTGTGCGCGTCGCTCTCCAGAAGCTTGTCAAAGCGGCCCGAAGACGGCCCCTCTTCCACGATCTCCTTCTCTTCGTCGATGATCTCTTCCTCGGTGATGATGTTCTCTTCGTCCATATATCCTTAGTCCTCGTATCCGAATTTGCGCAGCTCGCGCCGGCTCTCCCGCCAGTCGGGGTCCACCTTGACGTAGATCTGCAGGAAGACCTTCTTCTGGAAGAAATCCTCCATGTCGATGCGCGCCTGGGTGCCGACCTTCTTGAGTGCGGCGCCCTGGCGGCCGATGACGATGCCCTTCTGGGACTCGCGCATCACGTAGATGACGGCGCTGATGTCGTAGCGCTCGGCGCCCTCCTTGAAGGACTCGATCCCCACTTCGCAGCAGTAGGGGATCTCCTCCTTGTAGTTGAGCAGGATCTTCTCCCGGATGATCTCCGAGGCGAAGAAACGGAGGTTCTTGTCCGTGAAGGCATCCTTGTCGAACCAGGGCGGACACTCCGGCAGGCGCGCCACGACGGCGTCCAGCACGCTCTCCAGGTTGAAGCGCTCCTGCGCCGAGACGGGGATGACCGTGGCGGCGGGGAGCTGCTCCTGCCAGTAGCGGAGGAGATCCTCCACGCGCGGCTGGTCGCTGATGTCGATCTTGTTGACCACCACGATGACCGGGCATTCGATCCGGGAGAGCTTCGAGACGTACTCGCTGTTCTTGTCGGGCGTCTCCACGGTGTCCGTCACGTAGAGGATGATGTCGGCGTCGCCGATGGCTCCGTCCACGAAATTCATCATATTCTGCTGGAGACGGTAGTTGGGCTTGAGGATGCCCGGCGTGTCGGAGTAGACGATCTGCCAGTCCTCCCCGTTGACGATGCCCATGATGCGGTGGCGCGTGGTCTGCGCCTTGGCCGTCACGATGGAGAGTTTCTCGCCCACCAGCGCGTTCATCAGCGTGGACTTCCCGACGTTGGGGTTGCCGATGATGTTAACGAATCCGGAACGGTGCGCCATTATACGTATGCCCCCATCTTGAGAATGTTGGCCTCACCCTCGGTGAGGAATCTCCATTCGCCCTTCTTGAGCCCCTTCTTGGTCAGCCCGGCGAAGTAGACGCGGTCGAGGGCCTTGACGTTGTAGCCGAGGGTCTCGAAGATGCGGCGTACGACGCGGTTCTTGCCGGAGTGGATCTCGATGCCGAGCTTGCGGTGGTCCTTGGGGTCGATGAACTCCAGTTCGTCGGCGTTGACGGGGCCGTCGGTCAGCTCGATCCCGGCCAGGATCCGGTCGAAGTCCTCCTGGGACAGGGGACGGTCCAGGGCCACCTGGTAGATCTTCTTCTTGTCGTAGGCGGGGTGGGTCAGCCGCTCGGCGATCTCGCCGTCGTTGGTGAGCATCAGCACACCGGTGGTGTTCTTGTCGAGCCGTCCCACCGGGTACACCCGGACCGGGCAGTTCTTGACCAGGTCCACGACCGTCTTCTCGGCGTGCGGGTCGCTGGCCGTGGTGACGAAGCCCTTGGGCTTGTTCATCACGATGTAGACCTTCTCCTCGCCCTTGAGGCGCTGTCCGTTGAAGCGGATGTCGTCGGTGAAGATGTTGACCTTGGTGCCGAGCTCGGTCACGACCTCGCCGTTGACGGTCACGACACCGGCCTGGATGAGGGTGTCGGCCTCCCGGCGGGAGCAGACGCCCGAATTGGCGATGAACTTGTTGAGGCGGACGGTGTCCTGGATCGGGGACGGATACGGGGTCTCCGCGCTCTCGCTGCCGTTGACGACGGGCCTGCGGCTGATCATCCGGTTGATGCCTTCCGTGGACTCACGGGTGAAGTTG
Source organism: Bacteroidales bacterium (assembly GCA_017428725.1). Taxonomy (GTDB): domain Bacteria; phylum Bacteroidota; class Bacteroidia; order Bacteroidales; family UBA932; genus Cryptobacteroides. The sequence continues at coordinate 25,906 of JAFRQH010000015.1, forward strand.
GGCTTGCGGCCCGGCTTCTTGGGTCCGCGCGGCTTGCCCGGGCCCTTCGGCCCGCGCGGCGCTGCGCCACGGCCTTCGCCGTAGCCGCCGCGGTTCTCGCCGTAAGGACGGCCCTCACCGTACTGGCGGGGCTTGCGGTCGCCGTAGCCGCCGCCACGGTTCTCGCCGTAGGGACGCCCCTCGCCATACTGGCGGGGCTTGTGCTCGCCGTAAGGGCGGCTTTCGCCGTAAGAGCGGCCTTCGCCATAGGGGCGGCGCTCGCCGCCGTAGTTGCTGCGGCCTTCGTTATATCCTCCGCGCCCCTCGCCATACTGGCGGGGCTTGCGCTCGCCGTAGCTGCCGCCACGGTTTTCGCCATAAGGGCGGCCTTCGCCGTAGGGGCGGCGCTCGCCGTAGTCGGCGCGGTGTCCGTAATTGCTGTTGCTGCGGTGCTCGCCGGGCTCGCTCCTGTGCGCGCCGGGCGTGTACTCGACTTTCTCCGACCGGGCGTGCTCGCCCGCATTCTTCCTGGGTCTAAGTTTTCGGCCTTCTTTGGTAAACTGGTCCATACACTACTTGAGGTTAAAATAATAGGTGATTGTGCCTTCCTGCATCGCGGGCGCGTCGGCATTCATGTTGAAATGCGTTTCCATCGCCGCCTTGCGCGCCGCTGCGTGGAGGGTCTTGTCCAAAACGGTGGTGCCGTCGCCTCCCGGCACGGCTCTCACTACGTTGCCGTAGTTGTCCACCCAGATATTCACGACTACGATGCCGCTCTCCTGCACGTTGTAGACCGGCCGGGGGATGTTCCCCACGGTGTTGCGGCCCTGTACGTGCGCGTTGGGCTTGCCGTCCGTGCGGCCGTTGTCGGTATTGCCTTTGGCCTGTCCGGCCTTGAAGGTATCAGACCCCGTGGTCGCGCCGTGCGGCGCGGTCAGCGAGGTATCTTTCTTCGCCATCCCGGGGAAGGACGCACGCGGGTCGAGCGCCGGCTCTTCCTTGGGCTCCGGGGTGGGGACGTCGACGTCGCCGAAATTGTCCGGCTTCGTCTCGGGGGTCAGGTTCTCCCGCTCCGATACGTTGGGGGATTCGCTCTTCTGGGCCAGTTCGACGGGCCTGTCGAGGTCGACCTCTTCGGCGAGCGGCTCGCGGCCCTGCAGCTGCTGGGCGAGCAGTTCGGGCTCCTCGGAGAAATCGATCAGCAGGCTCTGCTCCTGGGGCGGGGGATAGATGTATTTGAGACCGGAGTAGGAGACGAGCACGAGGGCGCACGCGTGCAGGATCACCGTCATCACGATGCCGGTAAGCTTGGCGTTGCGCTCGCGTTTCTGCCTGATTATCTGGTCGTTCTGCATAATGTGGGGGCTATTCTGGCTGCGTGGCCAGGATCACTTTGTAGTGGTTGCGCTTGGCGATGTTCATCACCTGCACGATCTCGCCGATGGGCACGCTCTCGTCGGAGTAGATCGAGAAAGTGGGGTCCTCCTCGGTCTGGAGCAGGTCCACGAGCTCGTCCTCCACCTCGGAGAACGGCACGGGCTCCTGGTCGCCGTTGATGTGGTATGTGTAGCGGTCCTCGCCCCAGTCCTTGATGGAGACGCTCACCGTGGCCTTGGCGCCCACCTGGCCCGTGCTCTTGGGGAGCAGGAGCTTGAGGGCGTTGGGGTTGACCAGCGTGGAGGTCACCAGGAAGAAGATGAGCAGCAGGAACACGATGTCCGTCATCGAGGACATCGCGATGTTCGGGTCCGCCTTGGTGATTCGCTTGAGGGCCATCTTACTCTGCTTTGGGTTCTTCGGCGTTCTCGCCGAGCATGTCCATGAACTTGATGGTCGCGCTCTCCATGCTGTACACGAGGGCGGAGATGCGGGCCGTCAGGAAATTGTAGCCGAAGTAGGCGAGGATACCGACGATCAGACCGCCGACCGTGGTGATCATTGCGGTGTAGATGCCGCTGGAGAGCAGCGTGATGTCGATGTTGTTGCCGGCGTTGGACATGTTGAAGAACGCCTGCACCATGCCGATCACCGTGCCGAGGAAACCGATCATCGGGGCGCCGCCGGCGATGGTGGCCAGGTACGGGAGGCCCTTCTCCAGGCGGGCCACCTCCACGTTGCCGACATTCTCGATGGCGGCCTGCACGTCGGTGGCGGGCTTGCCGATCCGGGCGATGCCGGCCTCGACCATCCGGGCCACGGGAGCGTCATACTTGGAGCAGAGCGTCCGGGCGGACTTGATCTTGCCTTCGTGGATGTAGTCGCGGATATCCGCGATGAAGTCCTTGTCGATCTTGCCGGCCTGGCGGATGATCCACCACTTCTTGCCGAAGATGTAGATGGCAATGATGGAGAGGGCGAGCAGCACCCACATCAGCCAGCCGCCCTTGGCAGCCATCTCGATGAGGGAGTAGGACATCTCCTGCTGCACGGGAGCAACCTCGGCGATGTCGGTCTGGAGGAGCGTAAACAACATATTCAAGTCTTTTTAACAGTCAATAATTGCAAATAATCTGCCCATTTAGGCATAATCGCACAAATATACGGAAAAAAGCCGGATTCCCGAGAGAATCCGGCCATAAAAATCAAGGGCACCGTTGGTTGCCGTCAGATGACCTCGAGGTCTTCTGACGGCAACCAACCCTGGCGACCGTCGGCGAGTTCGATGTTGCGCCAGGAGCCCACTTCGTCCAGGAGCTTGACCTTCGTGCCCTCGTGGAGCACGAACAGGTCCTTGGCCGCATCGCGGCCCGGAGAGCTCCGGACCGTGGTCACGGGGCGCGTCACCACGGCACCGTCGGCCTTGCGGTAGTCGGTACGCTGCCAGAAGGCGAAGTCCAGGCAGAGCAGCGACAGGACCAGGGCTGCGATCGCGCAAATGAAGCCGGTCTTGCGCAGGGCGCTCCGCCCGCCCAGCAGGAACAGCAGCACGCAGCCCAGCGCGGCGGCGAGCAGCACCAGGAACAGGGCGGCCCAGGTGTCGGAAGGCAGCAGCCAGCAGGCCTTGCGGCCCCACTGCTCCAGGAAGAACTCCGGCACGGCCTCGATCTTGTCCTGGACGAATCCCTGCGCGAACGAGAGGTTGTAGCGCGCATCGGAATAGGACGGGTCCAGCTTGAGCGCGCGCTCGTAGTTGAGGATGGCGTGGGCGATGTCGTCCTGCTTGAAGCAGGCGTTGCCCAGGTTGTAATACAGCTCGGGGGACTCCACGCCGAGGGCGCGGATGGCGCCCCAGGCCCCGGCGGCCCCGGCCCAGTCGCCGTCGGAGTAGGCGGCGACACCGGCCTGCCACAGGGAGTCGGGATAGGCTACCGCCGGGCGCGCCGCGGCGTGGTGGGCGGGCAGCAGCAGGCAGAGTGCGAGCAGGACTGCCGTCCCGCCTGCCGGCTTGCGGGTTCTTCTCATACGTTCGTCGATGGCTGAAATCACGGAGACCGCCTTCTCGTAGTGGCTGTTCATCGCATCGTGGCCGGCATCGGGGGCGTAGCGGGCGAACTCGCACGCGTCGAGCAGCGCCACGAACTCCGCGGCCAGCGGCTCTCCGGCGCCGCCTTCGACCAGCTTGGCGGAGATGTTCTCCTTGGTCATCTCGGCGGCGTCCATGTTGAGTTTGTCGGACACGAAGCCGAGCAGGGCCCGGTGCAGTTCCTCATAGAAAGCCGTGTAGAGGTTGCCCTGGAGGAAACTGCCGGCCTGGGCGAGGCGCTTGCGCGCCATCTTGGTGGCGGCGCGGTTGCGGGTGCCGGCCACGTCCGCCCGGCGGGCGGCGAGCCCGCGCAGCGCGAAGTACGCCGCGGCGGCGAGCGCCAGCAGGACGGCGGCCAGGATCCAGAAAGCGGGCGAGCCCACGAAGAAATGGCCCGTGGGCGAGAATGCGCCCGGTTTGGTGGAGATGAAGCGGATGTCGCTGCCCACGTCCCGGACGTCCTTGCGGTTCGTGCCCGGGACCACCTGTCCGGTGCCGGACGGCTCCGCGCCCTCGCTCCGCGCGACCCGGACCGGGAGTGCGGGGCTCGTGAGGGTGACGTATTTGCGGGTGGCGATGTCAAAATAGCTGTACTCGACCGGCCCGAGGGTGAAGTCGCCGTGGCTGCGGGGGATGAAGGGGAATTCGAACTCCTTGCCGCCGGACACGTCGGTGGTCTTGACGTCGTAGACCTCGAAATCGGGCGGGAAGGAGATCTTGGGCGCCTCGAGCAGCGAGAGGTTGCCCGTGCCGGTCACGGTCACGCGCAGCGAGGCGGCGTCGTGGGTCCGCAGCGAGTCGCGCGTCAGCGAGGTGCTCATCCGGAACGAGCCCACGCCGCCTCCGAACGAGGCCGGCGCCCCGGCGGGCAGGTTGCCGACGTGGATGGTCACGGGCGCGGTGCTGATGCGCTTGCGGATGGTCTGGAAGTCATCCTGGAAGAAGGAATCGAAGATGCTGCCCGTCGACGGGCGCTGGGTGCGGATGTTGACCAGGCACACCAGTTCGGCGCCGTCGATGCGGATGTCCCCGGCCTTCTGGGGCACGAGGTTCCAGCTGCGGAGCACGGCGGTGTTGTAGATCTTGTCCCCGAGGTTCTCGCGGCGGAACTCGATGTTGGTCGGAGCCTGGACTTCCTGGCTCCAGAAGCCGTTGAAAGTCGGGAACTTGGCATCTTCGAAACCGGCGATGTTGACCCGCTGGTAGAGCTTGAGCGTGGCCGTGAGGGTCTCGCCGACGATCACGTCGCGCTTACTGAAGGACAGGCGCAGGAACAGGTCGTCGGCCGACACCGTGCCGGTCTGGGCGGCGGCTTGTCCGCCCCCCTGCGCAGCCTGGCCCTGGCCCGACTGGCCCTGGGCGGAGGCCGCCGCGCCGTCGCTCACCACCTCGACGGTGGGACGGGAGGAGGTATACTTCTCCCCGCGGACCGTGGCTTCGGCGGCGTTGAGCTGGAAGCGGCCGGTGCTCTTGGGGAGCAGGACGTAGGTGTAGGTCGTCTGCGAGGTGCGCGTGCGCGTCCCGTTGATGATGCTCACCGAAGTGGAAGTGCCCTTGGTCGGACCCCAGACCAGCTGGAAATCCGTCCCGGCGTCCCAGGTGAATTCGCTCGGGGCGTGCTCGCCGCTGACGATGAACGTGATGTTGAACTGTTCGTTCACCCCCACGAGATTGGGTACCTGGACCTTGACCGAGGTCTGGGCCGATGCGGCCAGTGCGAGGCAGAGGGCCGCGACGATTGCTATGATCTTGCGCATCACCAATTCTTTTCTTTCTGGCGGGACTTGAGCAGCGCCGCCTTCTCCTTGTTCACCTTGTCCTGGGTCTCGCGCTCCTTGGCCTGGATGGCCCGCAGCATCTGCTGGGCCTGCTGGGGCGAGATCTGGGGCTGCTGTCCCTGCTGGTTCTGATCCGGATTGTCCTTGTTATCCTGTTGATCCTGGTTCTGATCCTGATCTTGATTATTGTCCTGGTTTTGGTCCTGGTTGTCCTGGTTCTGATCCTGGTTTTGGTTCTGGTCCTGATTCTGGTTGTTGTCGGAACCGCCCCCGCCGCCGTTCTGCTGGTTCTCCAGCATCTTCTTGGCGTAGATGTAGTTCTCCTTGGCGTCCAGGTCGCCGGGGTCCTGCAGGAGGGCCTGCTTGAAGGCCTCCACCGCAGCTTGCCAGTCCTTCTGCTGGCAGGCGGCGTCGCCGGCGTTGAAGAAGTACTGCGCCGGCAGGCCTTCCTGCTCCTTGACGCGTTCCAGCGCCCCCGCCGCGCCCGCATAGTCCTGCTGGCGGTACAGGGCCGACGCCAGGTCGTACTGCGCCGTCAGGGACAGGGAATCCCGGACCACCGCCTTGCGGTAGTCGATCTCCGCCTCCTTGAAGCGCTCCTTGCGGAATTTGCGGTTGCCGGCGCGTACGTCATGCCTGTCCGCCTGGGCGGAGGCGGGCAGTGCGCAGAGCAGCGCCAGCAGCAGGATCAGATATCTTTTCATTCGAACAACCTCCTTTTGGCCCGGCGCTCTCCGATCAGCATCTCCAGCACGAAGAAGAACAGCGCCGCGGCGAAGAAATACATATACTGTTCGTCATACTCCTCGAAGACGACCGAGTTGAAGCGCTCGTCCTCGAGCTTGCGGATCTCGTCGAGGATGGGGTTGAGCCCGAACTCCTCGCCGCCGGCGTGGACGTAAGCCCCGTTACCGACGGAGGCGATACGCCGGAGGGTCTCCTCGTCGAGCCGGGTCACGACGATGTTGCCATCCTTGTCCTTCATCAGTTCCCCGTCCTTGGGGATCGGCTGGCCCTGGAGGGACCCCACGCCGATGGTGTAGATGCGGATGCCGGTCTCGGCCACCTGCCGGGCGATGTCCACGGCGTCGTCTTCGTGGTTCTCGCCGTCGGTGATCACGATGATGGCCCGGCTCTTCTCGCTCTGGGCGCTGAAACCCTTGGCGGCCGTCTGGATGGCGTCGCCGATGGCCGTGCCCTGCACCGGGATGGACTCGGTGTCGATGGAGTTCAGGAACATCTTGGCGGACACGTAGTCCGTGGTGATCGGCAGTTGGACGAAGGAGGTGCCGGCGAAGAGGATCAACCCGATGCGGTCTCCCTGGAGCCGGTCGACGATCCGCGAGATCGCCAACTTGGCCCGCGAGAGGCGGTCCGGGGAGTAATCCTGGGCCAGCATCGAGTTGGACACGTCCAGGCAGATCATGATCTCGGCGCCCTTGGTCTCACGCTCCACCAGCTTGGCGCCGATCAGCGGACGCGCCATCCCGATGGCGAAGGAGGCGAAGCCCAGGCAGAACAGGACGGTGCGCCACCAGCCCTTGGACGAAGACCAGGAGGGCATCAGCTCGCGCACCAGCGCCTCGTCGCCGAAGCGGCGCAGGCGGCGCAGGCGCAGCCGGCGCGCCAGCGCATAGCCGGCCAGGATCAGCGGGACGAGCAGCAGCAGCCACAGGTAGAAAGCACGTGCAAAGTACAACATATTACGGCATCCTCCTGATTAGCAGTGAGACAATGAGTTCGAGCAGCAGGCAGATGAGCGCCGCCAGGCCGAAGCGCCCGAACAGCTCCTTGAAGACGGGGAAGCTGTCGACGGACGTGCGGGCTTTCTCCATCTTGTTGATCTCGGAATAGATCTCCGCCAGCTTGGTGTTGTCCGTGGCGCGGAAATACCGTCCGCCGGTGGCTTCGGAGATGCCCTTCAGCAGCTCTTCGTCGATCTCCACCGGCAGGTTCTGCAGTTCGATCCCCCACGGGGTCATCACCGGATAGGGGGCCGTGCCGTTGGCGCCGACGCCGATCGTGTACACGCGCACGCCGTAGGTCTTGGCAATCTCGGCGGCCGTCTGCGGGGCCACCTCGCCGCTGTTGTTGACGCCGTCCGTGAGCAGGATCACCACGCGGCTGGGCGCCTCGGAATCCATCATCCGGGCCACGGCCGTGGCGAGGCCGTTTCCGATGGCGGTGCCGTCCTCGATCAGGTCGGTCTGGACCTCCTTCATCAGGTTAATCAGCGTGGCACGGTCGGTGGTCAGCGGGCACTGCGTGTAGCTCTCGCCGGCGAAGACCACGATGCCCATCCGGTCGGAGGGCCGCTGGGAGATGAACTCGATGGCGATGTCCTTGGCGGCACTGATGCGGTCGGGCTTGAAGTCGCGGGCGAGCATACTCGTGGACACGTCCATCACGAGGATGATGTCGATGCCCTCGGCGTCGACCTTCTCGACCTCGGTCGAGGAACGCGGGCGCGCCAGCGCCACGATGATCAGGCACAGCGCCGCCGTGCGCAGGGCGAAGGGCAGGTGGCGGATCACCGACAGGATGGTGCGGCCTCCCTCCGTCCAGGGCGTGGCCGTAGACACCCGCAGGTGCGGGCGCCGTCCGGCGAGCTCCCGATAGAGGTAGAGTCCCACCAGCAGCAACGGGACGGCGAGCAGCCAGAGAACGGACGGATACTCAAAGTTCATCGGATTCCTTCGGCTCCTCCTCAAGCGCAGTCTGGTAGGTGGAAGTCACGAAGCGGACGGCCGTGGGCAGGGCCCGGGCGTTCTCCTCTTCGGACGCGAGGTGCTTGGCGAACTTGACGAAATCGGCGCACTCGAACAGCTCGCGCGTCTGCTCGCGCAGCTCCTCCGGCAGGTCCTCCGCCTCCTTGAGGGCGGCGAAGAGTTCGGCCGTGGTCATCTCGGGCGCGTCGATCCCGAAGCGGTCCTCGATATAGGTCTTCAGGGTGTCGGTGATCCCCGAATAGAACGTTTTCTGCTTGTCCGGTGCCCAGAACTTGTCCCCGCGCCACTTGTCGAGCTCCCGCAGGGCCACGATATAGGCCGGGTCCTTGGGCTTCAGGCCTTCGGCGGCAGCGCGGCGGCGCCGCACCAGCCAGACGGCCAGGGCGACGAGGGCCGCCAACAGGAGGACGCCCCCGATCCAGGGAAGCAACTCCTTGAATGTCAACGGGTATCCCATCTGTCCCTTGATGTCGTGGATCACGAAGGTGGCCGTGTCGACGGGCATCGTCTTGACCTCCATCTCCAGGGCTTCGAACAGCAGCGTGTCCACCTGGCCTGCGGCCGAGCGGCGGAGCACCGGGAGGTCGGGGAGTCGGTAGGTGCCTTCCTCGAAGGGGGCCACCACGATGCTGCCGCGGATGCTGCGCAGCTGCGGCTCCCGGCGGCGGGCCTGGAGCGTGGAGAGCGTGTCCAGCTGCCAGCCGCGCACCAGCACCAGCGTGTCGTTGGAGGCCTTGGAGAAATCCGGCAGGGCCAGGGCGGTCCCGTCCGGGACGCTGTCCAGCTGGAAACCGTATTCGAGCTGGTCGGCGATCAGGATGGAGTCCCGGGGCTGCAGCTGCCTGAGCACGGCCTTCCCTGCCGGGACGACGTCCAGCAGCACCGCCAGTATGAGCATCAATCCTTTCATCTGTGGCTGAACAGGGCCATCAGGCCCTTGACATAGTCGGCGTCCGTGGCGATGTCCACGTGGTCGACCTGGTATTTGTGGAACAAGCCGGTCTCGCGCTCGGCGAGGGCTGCGAACCAGCGTTCATAGGCGAGCCGGACCTTGCGGCTGTCGGTGTCGACCCAGGCCCCGGCGCCCGTCTCGCTGTCCTTGACGTGCACCAGCCCCACGGCGGGCAGGGCCCGCTCCCGGGGGTCGTGGACCTTGATCACGCTGATGTCGTGGCGGTTCACCGCCACCTTGAGCGCTTCCTCGTAGCGGGGATTCCCCTGCGCGTCGGCGTCGATCATGTCGCTCAGCAGGAAGGCCGTGCACTTCTTCTTGATGGCATTGGTCAGGAACTTCAGCGCGGCGCCGATGTCGGTCCCGTCGGAGACGGGCTGGAGCTCCAGCATCTCGCGGATGATATGGAGCAGGTGCGAGCGGCCCTTGCCCGGCGGGATGAATTTCTCGACCCGGTCGGAGAAGAACAGCGCACCCACCTTGTCGTTGTTGAGGATGGCGCTGAACGAGAGCACAGCGGCGATCTCCGCGATGCGCTCGCGCTTGGTCTGTCCGGCGGTGCCGAACAGCCCGGAGCGGCTCACGTCCACCAGCAGGACCACCGTCAGCTCGCGCTCCTCCTCGAAGACCTTGACGTACGGGGCGCGCAGGCGGGCCGTGACGTTCCAGTCCATCGACCGGACGTCGTCCCCCCACTGGTACTCCCGCACCTCGCTGAAGGCCATGCCGCGGCCCTTGAAGGCCGAATGGTACTCGCCTGCGAAGATCTGGTGGGAGAGCGCCTTGGTCTTGATCTCGATCTTCCTGACTTTCTTCAGGAGCTCGGTCGCACCGGTATTACGGGACGATGACGGCATTGATGACCTGCTCGATGATCTGTTCGGGTGTGACATTCTCGGCCTCCGCCTCATAGGTCAGGCCGATGCGGTGGCGCAGCACTTCCGGACACACGGCACGCACGTCCTCGGGGATGACGTAGCCGCGGCGCTTGATGAAGGCGTAGGCCTTGGCCGCCATCGACAGGCTGATGCTCGCACGCGGCGACCCGCCGAAGGCGATGAGGTCCTTGAGGCCCTTCAGTCCGTACTCCTCGGGGGTGCGGGTGGCGTAGACGATGTCCACGATGTAGCGTTCGATCTTCTCGTCCATATAGACCTCGCGGACGACCTCGCGGGCGCGGACGATGTCCGCCGGCGTCACGACGGGCTGCGCCTGGGGGAAGGTGCCGCTGTTGTTCATCCGGATGATGAGCTTCTCCTCGTCCTTCTTGGGGTATCCCACCACGACCTTGAGCATGAAGCGGTCCACCTGGGCCTCGGGGAGGGGATAGGTGCCTTCCTGCTCGATGGGGTTCTGCGTGGCCATCACCAGGAAGGGCTCGGGGAGCTTGTAGGTGTCGTCCCCCAGGGTCACCTGGCGCTCCTGCATCGCTTCGAGCAGGGCGGACTGGACCTTGGCCGGGGCGCGGTTGATCTCGTCCGCCAGCACGAAGTTGGCGAAAACCGGGCCCTTGTGGACCTCGAACTGCTCCTTCTTCTGGGAGTAGATCAGGGTGCCGGTCACGTCGGCCGGGAGCAGGTCGGGGGTGAACTGGATGCGGCTGAACTTGGCGTCCACGGCGCGGGCCAGCGTGCTGATGGCCAGGGTCTTGGCCAGACCGGGGACACCCTCGAGCAGGATGTGTCCGTCGGCGAGCATCGCAATCAGCAGGTTCTCCACCAGGTGCTTCTGGCCCACGATGACCTTGCCCATCTCCAGGGACAGGAGATCCACGAAAGCGCTCTCTTTCTGGATGCGCTCGTTGAGCTCCTTGATGTTTACACTTTCCATATAATTGACTAATTTTGCAATCAGTTATGCGTTACCGTATCAAACTCTCCTACTGCGGGGCGGACTTCTGCGGCTGGCAGGTCCAGCCGGATGCTCCGAGCGTCCAGCAGACGCTGGAGCAGGCCCTTACTACGCTGCTGCGCGCAGGCACCGCCGTGACCGGCGCCGGCCGGACCGATACGGGCGTAGGCGCAATCGGCTACATCGCTCATTTCGACGCAGCCGAGGGGCTTGATACCGCTCAGTTGGCCTACAAATTAAATGCCATTCTGCCCCGCAGTATCGTCGTCCACGGGGTCGCTCCGGCGGAGCCGGATTTCCACGCGCGGTTTGACGCAACGGAGCGCGAATATACGTATTTTTTGCACAGGAGCAAAGACCCTTTCGCAGATGACCACTCCTGGCTCTATACCTTTCCGGGGGTCGATTTCGACCGGATGAACCTCGCTGCGCAGGCCCTGCTGGGCCGTCACGACTTCCGCTGTTTCGAGAAGTCCGGGGCCGACTCCAAGACCTCCATTTGTACGGTCACGCAGGCGGCCTGGCACCGCTACACCCCCACCTGGCTGGCCCTGACGGGCCGCGAGGGCGGGGACGACTACTGGTACTTCCGCATCGCCGCCGACCGCTTCCTGCGCAATATGGTGCGGGCCATCGTGGGGACCCTCGTGGAAGTCGGGCGCGGCAAGCGCAGCCCGGAGGACTTCCGGTCCCTGATCCTGCCCGCGGAATACGACGGCGGAACTGCGAGCCGCAGTTCCGCCGGGGAGTCCGCGCCAGCGCACGGATTATTCCTGAGTGGCATCCATTACGGATAGTAGCGCCCTAGGACCTTCAGTTTGTTGCCGGAATCGTCCAAGAGGAAGAAGGCAGGGATTCGCATCGAATCGGAAGGCCGGTGGGAATGGCAGCACAGGATGCGCTTGCCGTCGAAGGTCGTGAAGATCATCCCGTGGCCGAAGTTCGGCGGCGTGATGGGATCCTTCTCCTGGATCCACGGGCCGTCAAGCTTGCCGGTCGCGGAATAAGCCACGCCCTGCGTGTAGTCGCTGAATACCCAACTCGTCCAGAGCATTCCCAGTTTGCCGGTCTTCGTGCGGAAGACGAACGGACCGTCGGTGACCCGGTTCGGCCGGATGGTGCCGTCCTCGAGCCTGTCCTTGCTCCACGGGGAGTCGAAGGCCCGGAACAGCAGTTTGCGCCCCTCGGGATAGGTCCCGGAGAGGTCGGGCTTGAGCGGGATGTACTCCACGGTGCCGTTGTCGTTCTGGACCCATTCGTGGCAGAAGATCAGGTTGGGCTTGCCGTCCTCGACCCACAGCGAGGCGTCGAGCGTGGACTGGTTGGCCGGCGCATAGGTCTCGTCCTGCATCGGGCGGAAAGGCCCCTCGGGGCTGTCGCCCACGAGGACGTGGACGGCGCGGCGGTTGAGCCGGGTGCCCGGGATGGTCGCCGCCTGGTTGGTGAAGGTGCCGAAATAGTAATAGCGGCCGTTGTAGTGGTGCAGCTCGGCGGCCCAGATCATCGGGCGCGGACCCATCCACGAATTCGGATCCGGCTGGGCGACCTGGTACGGGCCGTCCCAGACCTTGAGGTCGGGGCTCTTCCAGAGGTTCCCGCCGGTTCCGGTCATATAGTACATCCCGCTGGCCTCGTCGGCCAGGATGAACGGGTCGCTGAGGCGGATCTCCTCCGTCCGGGCGTAACGGTGCGTGTTGACGGTCACCTCCGCAGCCTTGAGATACGGCGAGGTGAACCTGACCGTGAACTTGCCGGGGTTGGCGGGTGTCCTGACGTAGGCCAGCAGACGGCCGTGGAAGGCCCGCTGCACGTTGTCGGTCCAGTTGCCCATATCCGTCATGTTGGCGGACTCCAGGCCCAGGAGCTGGCCGGGGCCGTCCAGGGTGACGGTGATCTCGTTGTCCGCCAGCGGGACGAGGCGGCCGTTGTCGTCCACGACCTCCAGGCACACCTGGGCCACGGTCCCGGCATCGATGCCGTCCTTGTAGAGCGAGGCCTTCAGGGCGGCCGGGCGGGACACGGGACGGATCTCGTACTCGGACACCTTCTTGCCGGATGCGTCATAGCCTTCGGCCTTCAGCACGCCGGCGTGGTAGGGGACGTCCCAGCCGATGATGCCGGTCTCGTCGTTGAACGGGGTCATCGCGCCGACCTCCCTGCCGTCGAGCAGCAGGCGGGCCTTGGCGGCGTTGGTGTAGCAGACGACGCGGATAATCTGGCCCTCCTCGTAGTTCCAGGTATCCTGGGCGTCGCTGCGGTCAGCCATGTTGCGGGGCTGGGGTGCCGGTGCGGCCTGCTGGGCCTGAGGGCGCTGCTGGCCCTGCCCCTGCTGGCCGAACATGCCGCGCATCGGCATCTGGGGCTGGGGCTGCGGCTTGGGATACGTGCCGATGTAGCAGACCGGATCCTCGCGCCACATCGCGGCGCGCAGGTGGCCGCGGGGCTTGATGTTGCCGGCCAGGTCCAGCGCGCCGGCGGAGGAGCCGCGGGACGGCCAGGCGCCGGATTCGCCCAGGAAGTCGATGCCGGTCCAGATGAACTGGCCGAAGATGTAGTCGTTGTCGCGGACGTATTTCCAGGCGGAGTAGCCGGAGCTGTTCTCGGAGCCGTAGATGATGCGGTCGGGATAGGTCTCGTGGTCCCGCGCGTAGCGGTTCTCGGTATAGTTGTAGCCGACCACGTCGATGGCTTCGGGATATCCGGTCTGGTTGGACATCACCACGCCGGCCAGGGCGCCCGTCGCCGGACGGGAGCGGTCCACGGCGTGGACCTGGGCGGTCAGGCGCCGCGCGATCTCGCCGATGCGCATCGCGTCAGGCGCATCCGGCATATAGCCGCCGGAGAGGGGCTGGTTGAACTCGAACTCGCCCTTGTCCAGGATCGGGTGCGAATACGGGTCGTTGGGGTAGTCTACCTCGTTGCCGATGCTCCACAGGAAGATGGAGGGATGGTTGCGGTCGCGGCGCACCATGTCGGCGACGTCGCGCTCGCCCCACTCGTTGAAGAAGTCGGCCGTGCCGTCCATCGAGGGCGTGCCGCGGTTGCGGCCCTGGACCCATTTCTTCTTGTTGAACTCCCACTCGTCGAAGGCCTCGTCCATCACCAGGAAGCCGAGCCGGTCGCACAGGTCGTAGAAGACCGGGGTCTGGGGGTTGTGGGCCGTGCGGATCGCGTTGGCGCCGATGGCCTTGAGGTTCACGAGCCTGCGCTCCCAGACTTCAGCCGGGACCACGGCTCCGAGCACGCCGGCGTCGTGGTGCAGGCACACGCCCTTGATCTTGCGGTTGACCCCGTTGAGGGCGAATCCCGTGTTGGCGTCGAAGGCCAGCGAGCGGATGCCCACCGTCACTTCGGTCTTGTCAAGGGTCTCCTTGCCGGCGGTGAGGGACACCTCCAGCGTGTAGAGATACGGGTCGTCGATGTCCCAGCAGTGCGGCGCGGGGACCTTCAGGTCGGTGTTCTGCTTCGCGGCGGCCTTGGCCGTGGCCTTGGCGACCACCTTGCCGGCGGCGTCGCGCAGGGCGAGGTTCAGCCGGGCGGAGGCGGGGAGCGGACCTTCGATCGCGGTATCCACGTTCACCACGGCCTGTTTGGCGGTCAGGCTGCGGGTGGCGTAGCCGACGCCCCACAGGGCGAAATGCGTCTCGCCGGCGGACACCAGCCAGACGTTGCGGTAGATGCCGGATCCCGTATAGAAGCGGGAGTCGGCGATGCGGCTGTGGTCCACGCGGACGGCCAGGACGTTGTCTCCCGTGCGGTTCAGGTAGGGGGTCAGGTCATACAGGAAGGAGGAGTAGCCTGCGGGGCGCACGCCGAGCAGGTGTCCGTTGAGGTACACCGAGGAGCGGTTGTAGACGCCCTCGAAGTAGATGTAGGTCTTGCCTTCGGGCAGCCGGCGGGCATTGAAATGCTTGCGGTACCAGCCGATGCCGGCGGGGAGGTAGCCGGTGCCGGAGGCGTTGTCGGGCGAGAGCGTGCCCTTGACGGACCAGTCGTGGGGGAGCTGGATGCGCGTCCACCGGGCGTCGTCGAAGTCCGGAGCGTCCGCTCCTGCGACGTCGCCGAGGACGAAGGTCCAGCCGTCATTGAACAGTGAACTGTTCCCGAAAGAGGTCTGCGCGTAGGCGTTGCCCGCACACAAGGCCACCCACAGAAGGGCAGCCAGTAGACAGTGGAATCTGGTTTTCATAACGGTTACAGACAGTTTCTCCAAATATAGGAAATAAATCAGCAATTCCCTACATCTCTGACAAATAACCTTCGGAAAACCATACCCGGCCCCCGGACAGCTGCCATCCCCGGAATGCTGCTCGCAGGCTGTTGTGCCGTTCTTGACAGCTCGCAGGCAGACCCCCGGAAAACTACGCGCTTCGCGCTATCCCTCCCACCGTCCCTTCGGGCCGGCGGGCCCCTCCCGTTCACGAGGCCACGGGCGGCCACGGTTTTCCGGGGGTCTGCCTGACTCGCCTGAAACACAA
>JAFRQH010000016.1 GCA_017428725.1 Bacteroidales bacterium
TGATGTGCTTTATAAATGTAGCCAAAAATACCAGTAGCTTTTATTTCATATGAAAAACTTCTCGGGGGTCTGCCAAGCGGCAGGGGCCGACAAGCCCCTGAGAGCGTTCTTCATTTGGATTACAAACATAGTTACTTTACTGGTCTTTTGTTTTAGATTTGATGGCGTGCACAATCTCGAATACTCTCCTTATGACAAGGATGGGAAGCGTGATGAGAAGGACCACGCGAAACCAATCCATCGGCCGATGGAGCGTTTGCACGAATAAGTTGACGAAGACGGCGATGACAAACAATGACCAGAAGATGCGCCATCCTCTCGATTCGAAAAATGCTTTTGTCTTGTTCCAGAAACTGCCCATGGTATCAAGTGATTGAATTACGATTTAGCGTCGTGAAGATAAGAAGAATGGCCGTTCTATCCAAAAGCAAAAAATGGGGAAGGTCTCTTTCCAGCCGTGACACCTTCCCCAGGACAGTGCACTAATTGCTGGCGTTAGGTGCGCAGAGAAGGTAATGGCGGGCTGCGCAGAGGCCCGATCTCCCGCGAAGAAACGAAAACGGCAGCCGTCTGGCTGCCGCAGTTTCGTTTCGTAGCGGGAGGCGGACTCGAACCACCGACCTCCGGGTTATGAGCCCGACGAGCTACCAACTGCTCTATCCCGCGATGTTTGGGACTGCAAAGGTAGCAATAATTTTTCAGAATCCAAATTTATTTGACCTGGATGTCGGTGTCCATCCGGGCGAGGACCTGCGGCTTGGTGAGTTTGCCGAACAGCGTGACCAGCGGGTTCTCGGCCCGGGCGGCGCGTGCGCTGCTGCCGAACATCTCCATCACCTGCTCCATCGGGGTGAGCGGGGCGGGGTAACCCTTGACGTGCCACTTGGCGAGGTCGGGGTCTCCCGCGAGCGTGGCGGTGTAGTTGATGGCGTCTTCGAGCGTGCCGATCTCGTCCACCAGGTGGATCCCGAGGGCGTCGGAGCCCGTCCACACGCGGCCCTGGCCGACGGCGTCCACCGTCTCCTTGGGGATGCCGCGGCCCTCGGACACGAGGGTGGTGAAGCGGTCGTAGATGGCCTCGATGGAGGCCTGCATGTAAGCATACTCCTCAGCGTCGAAGGGACGCATCAGGCCGTACATGTCGCCGTGTTTGTGGGAGGTGACGCTCTCCACGCCCACGTGGGCGATCTCCTTGGCGGTCTTGGACAGGTCGGGCACCATGCCGAACACACCGATCGAGCCGGTGAGCGTGGTGGCGTCGGAGTAGATCTTGTCGCAGTTGTTGGAGATCCAATAGCCGCCGGAAGCGGCGTAGTCGCCGTAGGAGGCCACGACGGGCTTGTCGGCCTTGAGCAGGTCGAGCTCGTCCTTGATCTTCTCGGAGGCCAGCACGCTGCCGCCCGGGGAGTTGACGCGCAGCACCACGGCCTTGACGGTGGAGTCGGCGCGCACCTTGGCGATCACGGAGGCGAAACGGTCGCCGGCAACCTGGGACTTGCCGTCGCCGTCGATGATCTCGCCGTCGGCGTAGATGACGGCGATCTTCTTCTTCGCCTTGCCGGCCACCACCTTGGCGTCCACGTAGTCGGCGAAGTCGATCCACTTGATGTCCTTGTATTTGTCGACGACGGCCAGCGTGGCGAGCTTGTCCTCCAGACCCTGGCGGGTCATCAGCTCATCTACGAGCTTGCAGTCCACGAAGTCCTGCGGGAGGTTGAGTTTGAGCCCCTCGATGCAGGCGTTCAGCTCCTCAAGAGTGATGTCGCGGCTCTGGGCGATCTGCGTCCCGACGGTCTCCCACATCGAGTCGATCATCCGCTGGTACTGCTCCCGGTTCTCGGGGCTGGCGCTGCTGCGGGTGTACATCTCGCCGGCGGACTTGTACTTGCCGTGGCGGATGAGCTGCACGTTGACCCCGAGCCGGTTCAGCAGGTCGCCCAGGAAGATCATCTGCGAGCCCACGCCGGTGAACTGGACCGTGGCGCCGAGGCTGGAAGTCATATAGATCTTGTCGGACACGGAGGCGAGATAGTAACTGCCGGTGCCGGGGGTCTCCATATAGGTGACGATGGGCTTGCCGCTGGTGGCGCGGAAATGCGCAAGCGCCTCGCGCAGCTCGCCCATGGCGGTCACGCTGGAGGCGCCGCCGTCCGTGCGGAGGTAGATGAACTTGACGGCCGGGTCTTCGGCGGCGGCGTTGACGGCCTGCACGGCATCCCAGATGCCAATGACGTCGGTGCTGGCCCCGCCGCCCAGAATCAGGGACGTCGGGTCCATGCTGCCGAAAGGACTGGCGCTCTGGCTCTGCTCGCCGAGCGTGATTTCGGACATGTCAAGGCGGAGTACGCCGGACTTGGGCAGGGCGGTCTTGGCGCTGCCTGCCGCCGCCATGGAGCCGATCATCACCATCGTGAAGAACGTGCTGATAATTCCGATCAGGAGGATGCCGCAGATCACGGCAAGGACCATTTTGACAAAATCTTTCATCGCGAAAAGGAAAATTTGTCAAAAGTAGGTAAATTTGCAGAATAATTCAAGAATCGATGGCACAGAAACCTTCCATACCCAAGGGTACCCGCGATTTCGGCCCGCAGGAGTCCGCAGAGCGCAACTACATCTTCGACACCATCCGCTCCGTCTTCCGGACCTACGGCTATGCGCAGATCGAGACCCCGGCGATGGAGAATCTCTCCACCCTGCTGGGCAAGTACGGCGAGGAGGGGGACAAGCTCCTCTACCGCATCCTCAATTCCGGCGACGCCTTCGCGCACGTGGATCCCGACAAGCCGCTGGCCCCGCAGGTGTGTGAGAAAGGCCTTCGCTACGACCTCACGGTGCCCTTCGCCCGCTTCGTGGTGCAGCACCAGAACGAGCTCTCTTTCCCCTTCAAGCGCTACCAGATCCAGCCCGTCTGGCGGGCGGACCGTCCCCAGAAGGGCCGCTACCGGGAGTTCTACCAGTGCGACGTGGATGCCATCGGCTCCCGCAGCCAGCTCTGCGAGCTCGAGCTCGTCCAGATCGTGGACCGGGTCTTCGCGAAGCTGGGCGTGCGCGTGCTCGTCAAGGTCAACAACCGCAAGGTCCTGACCGGCCTGGCGGAGATCTGCGGCTTCCCCGACAAGGTGGTGGACATCACGGTGGCCATCGACAAGCTGGACAAGGTCGGACTGGACGCCGTCAAGGAGGAGATGCTCGCCAAGGGCCTCTCGGCCGAGGCCGTGGCCGTACTGGAGCCGGTACTGACCCTGAGCGGGACCAATGCCGAGAAGCTCGCGAAGATGCGCGGCGTGATGGCCGCCTCCGAGACCGGCCTCAAGGGCCTGGACGAGCTGGAGGAGCTCTTCGGCTACATCGAATCCGCCGGCATCGCGACCCCGGCCGAGATCGACCTCTCGCTGGCGCGCGGGCTCAACTACTACACCGGCGCCATCTTCGAGGTCAAGGCCCTCGACTGGCAGATCGGCAGTATCTGCGGCGGCGGCCGCTACGACAACCTGACGGGCATCTTCGGCCTGCCGGACATGTCGGGCGTGGGCGTGAGCTTTGGCGCCGACCGCATCTATGACGTGCTCAAGGGCCTGGACAAGTTCCCCAAGGACCTGTGCAGCGCCACGCGCCTGCTGCTGGCGAACATGGGCGCGGACGAGGTCCGCTACCTGCTGCCGCTCGCAGCCGCCCTGCGCGCCGCGGGCGTGGCGGTGGAGATCTATCCCGACGCCGCCAAACTCAAGAAGCAGTTCGACTACGCCGACCGCAAGTCCATCCCCTTCCTGTCCATCACGGGTGCATCCGAGATGGAGCAGGGGGTCGTGAACCTGAAGAATCTGGCATCCGGCGAGCAGAAGTCGTTCGCGAAGGACGACATTGCCGGGATCCTGCACTTCCTAGAGCAGTAGCATCACCGCAAAGACATAGAGCAGGAACGCCTGGAACTTCAGGCGCCCGCTGTTGTTCTCCGACAGGAGCGACTCCGTGACGTCGGTCTCCGACAGCTCGGTGAGTTTCTCCTTGTCCGGCAGGCGCCGGGCGCTCCATTTGGTGACGATCAGCCCGTCCGAGACGTAGGTGGCCCCGCCGTTGGAGCGGTTCAGCGTGAGGAGTTTCTTGCGGTCGGCGAAATACGTGGCGGAGAGGACCTCGGGTGCACCGGTCAGGGATTCGAGCTGCTCCGGCGTGGCGGCCGCCAGCACCACGGGATTGTATCCGAGCGAGGAAGCCTCGCGCATCAGGCGCGCGATGCGCTCCCAGCCCTCCGCTCCGACTTTCGCGGGATTGTAGACGGAAACGGCGAGCATTTCGCCCTCCACCATCAGCGAATCCACGTACTGTCCGGCGGCATCGCTCACCGAGAGCGTGGGCGTGCGGTCGTCCAGCGGGTCGTCGATCTCCTCGGGCAGCATCAGCTCCGCTCCGGGCTTGAAGGTCGTGAAGTCCACCAGCGGGATGGACAGGGCGGAATAGAACAGGAACAGCACCACGGAGACGGCGGTGATGGGGAAGGAGACGTATTTGACCTTGCGGGTCGGCTCCAGCTTGCTGAAGGGGAGGAAGGCCAGGGCCCAGAGCCCGAGCAAGACGAAGTTCTTGAGCAGGCTCTGCACGTGGGTCAGGTGGACGATCTCCCCGAAGCAGCCGCAGTCCATCGGGGGATTCCAGATGCAGAGGACCACGGTCAGCAGGGTGAAGAAACCCAGGAGCGCGCCCGTGGCGATGGCCGTGACCTTGCGCCACACGCCCGTGATCAGGGCGGCGCCCAGCAGGGCCTCGGTCAGGGCCAACCCGGAGCCCACCAGGCCCGCCAGCCCGTGCAGGAAACCGAGGTGCAGGAACTGGAAGTACTCCTCCACGACCAGCCGGGCCCCCACCGGGTCCATCAGCTTGAGGACGCCGGAGAGAAAAAGTACGAAACCGACCAGGCCGGCGCTAAACTTTCGGATAACTCTCATAGACGGCCTTGACCTTGTCGAAAATCACTTCGGGCGGCAGCATCTGCCCGTCCGGACTGCTGCAGTCCACGGCGATGAAATGCGGGTCCAGCGCCGCCTGGCGGCGGTACATCTGCTGCACGCGCTGCTGGAAGGCGATGTCCGCCTCGTGGATGTCCTGCTTGCCGCGGAGGTACCCGCGGTCTGCGCCGCCGCGCTGCGCGGAGAGGCTCCGCTCCACGAAACCGATGGGCACGTCCAGGAAGATGTTGAGGTCCGGCCGCGGGAGGCCGAACTGCCCGTACTCGGTATTGTTGATCCATTCGCGCAGCTCCTCCGCTTCGTCGTAGGAGCTGAGCTTGGCGCACTGGTAGGCGATGTTGGAGTAGACGTAGCGGTCCAGCAGGACGGTGCCGCCCTGGTCCAGGACCCGGCGGATCTGTGGGGCGGCATCCCGGCGGTCCTCCGCGAAGAGCAGGGCCACCAGCTGCGGGTGGACGCTGTCGATGGCGCCGAACCCGCCGCGCAGGAACTTGCCGATGAGCCCGCCGTAGACGGGCGCGTCGTAGCGGGGGAAGTGGATGTACTCCAGCCGGTCGCAGACACTTCCGAGGTATTCTCTGAACAAGCGGACCTGGGTGGATTTGCCGGCTCCGTCCAGGCCTTCCAAGACAATTAGCATAACCTTGCAAAGATATGGAAAAAATCTCTATTTTTGCCGTATGACACGGATAATGGCAGTGGTCAACCTGACCCCGGATTCCTTTTTCGCCCCGAGCCGCGTACGCGCGGACCGGGCGCGCAAGCGCATCCGCTCGCTGCTGGACCAGGGCGCGGACCTGATCGACCTGGGGGCCGTGTCGACCCGCCCCGGGGCGGCTGACGTGGACCTGGAGGCCGAATGGGCCCGCCTGGAGCCGGTCGTGCGCGCCTGGGATCCGGCGGTGCCGCTGTCGGTGGACACGACCCGCGCCGCGATCGTGCAGCGTGTCTTCGACTGCGCGGGCCCCTTCCTGGTCAATGACATCTCAGCCGGGGAGGACGATCCGCGGATGCTGGAGACGGTGGGCCGGCTGGGCCTGCCGTACGTGGCGATGCACAAGCGCGGCAATCCCCGGACGATGGATGCGCTGAGCACCTATCCCGAGGGGATCCTCCCGGCCCTGGCGGACTACTTCCGGGCGTTTGCGGTGCGGGCGGAGGAGGCCGGCATCGCCGAATGGATCCTGGATCCCGGGCTGGGCTTCGCCAAGACCGCGGAGCAGAACTGGGAGATCCTGGAGCGGCTCGGGGAGCTGCAGGCCCTGGGGCGCCCCATCCTCATCGGCGCCGCCGACAAACGCTTCACCGGCGGCGACACCGAGCGGGCCCACCGCCTGGCGCTGCGTGGCGGCGCCGCCATCCTCCGTGTACACGACGTCGCCGCTGCGCGCCGCACGATTGATAATTTCCTTTCCCGATGAGAGTTTCCCATATTGCCGGCATCACGCTCGTGTGCTGCCTCGGCGTCCTGGCGGCCTGTACCGCCGGGCGTGCTTCCAAGAATATCCGGATCGTCCAGAAGGTGCGGGTGGAGACCCCTGCCGGCACGGTCCCGGTCCTGCCCTGGCAGATCCGGGTGACGTACGACGACCTCACGCAGGAGTGGCGCCAGGTCAAGTGGACCAACGCCGCGCGCGAGACGGAGGAGGAGCAGGCCGCCCTGCCCGCCGGGTTCGCGTACACCGTCCAGGGCTATATCCTGGGGGACAATGCCTCCGACGAGGGGTATCCGGTCCAGGCGGAGGTGCGTGTCACGGCGGAGCCCCGTCCCGCGCCCGTCCCCGCGGCCCGGCCCCTGCCGCTTTCGGACGTGCGCATCACGGGCGACAACCGCCTGACCGGCAACCGCGACCTGGACGTGCGCCAGCTGCTCTCGCTGGACATCACGCAGATGCTCTACAATTACCGGGACACCTACGGGCTGCCGACCGAAGGGTACAATCGCCCGCAGGGTTGGGATTCCGTGGACACCAAACTGAAGGGCCACGGGTCCGGGCACTATATGTCGGCCCTCGCCTTCGCCTATGCCGGCACGGACGATGCGGCCCTGCGCGACTCCCTCCTGCTGCGGATCCGCCGGATGGTGGACGAGCTGCGGGAGTGCCAGGAGCGCACCTTCGTGTGGTCGGACCGCCTCGGGCGCTACCTGGAGGCGCGCGACCTCGCCCCGGAGCCCGAGCTCGGCCGGCTGAAGGGGACCTGGGAGGCCTTCGACACATACAAGCGGGGCTACCGCAATTATGGCTACGGCTACCTCAACGCCATCCCCGCGCAGCATCCGGTCCTGGTGGAATACTACCGTCCCTACAACAACCGCGACTGGGTCTGGGCGCCTTATTACACGATCCACAAGCAGCTCGCGGGCCTGGTGGACATCGCCCTGAACGTGGAGGACCGTGCCGTGGCGGACAAGGCCCTGCTGATTGCCCGGGATATGGGCCTGTGGGTCTGGAACCGCCTCCATTACAGGACTTTCGTCCAGGAGGAAGGCACGCAGGCGGAGCGCCGGGCACGCCCCGGCAACCGCTACGAGATGTGGAACATGTACATCGCCGGCGAGGTGGGCGGGATGCAGGAAGTCCTCTCCCGCCTGTCCGGGATGGTGGACGACCCGGAGCAGGCGGCCCGGCTGCGCGAGGCGGCCGGCTGCTTCGACGCGCCGGCCTTCTACGGCCCGCTCTCGCGGGGCGTGGACGACATCCGCACCCGCCACGCCAACCAGCATATCCCGATGGCCATCGGCGCCCTGCAGCGCTACCGGCGCGAGGGCGATCCCGCCTACTATGCCATCGCGCGCAATTTCTGGGAGCTGGTCCAGGGCCGCTACGCCTATGCTACGGGCGGGGTCGGCAACGGCGAGATGTTCCGCGAGCCCTACACGCAGATGCTCAGCCTCAACACCAACGCCCGCACGGGCCGCGGGGGTATGGTCCACCCGGATCCGGATATCAACGAGACCTGCTGTGCCTACAACCTGGCCAAACTGACCCGGGACCTCAACGGGTTCGATCCGGACGACGCCCGCTATATGGACTACTACGAGCGGGTCCTCTACAACCAGATCGTCGGATCGGTCCATCCGGAGCATTACGGGGTCACTTACCAGTACGCGGTGGGACTGAACGCCGCCAAGCCTTTCGGCAACCATTCCCCGCAGTCCTCGTGCTGTGGCGGTACGGGCGCCGAGAACCACGTCAAGTACCAGGAAGCGGCTTATTTCGTGTCCGACAATACCCTGTGGGTAGCGCTCTACCTGCCCACGGAGGCAGTTTGGAAAGAGAAGGGCGTCCGGTTCCGCCAGGACTGCGCCTGGCCGGCCGAGGAGTCCGTGGTCACCATCGGGCAGGGCGGACGCTTCGCGATGAAGCTGCGCGTGCCCTACTGGGCCGGCAAGGGCTTCGAGATCCGGCTCAACGGCCGGCGCATCGCCCGTTCATTCGAACCCTGCTCCTATGCCGAAATCCCCGAGCGGGACTGGAAGCCCGGCGACCGCGTCAGCATCCGGATGCCGTTCGGCGTGCACCTCTTCTACGGCCCGGACAAGATGGCGCTGGCCGCCACCGAAGGCCAGGCGCAGACCCCCTTCGAGCCCAGGTGGGAGGGCGCCCTGATGTACGGTCCGCTGGTGATGGCCTCGCCCGACATCACGACCTGGGAGGAGGCCGAGGTCTCCCTCGGGACGGGCCTCAAAGAAATCGTCCCCTGCGGCGCGGACGCCGGCGAGGGGACGATGGGTCATGTCTATAAGCTTACGCTGGACGGGCGGACGTTCTATCCGGATTATTACCTGACAGACCACGCGACGCACTACCTGCGCCTGGACCTGCACTAGTCCTCGAAGAGGGGCTTGACAGGGTCCAGGTTGCCTTCTGCGTGTTCCAGAGGGATCTTGCGGAAGGCGTGGATGATCAGCACCAGCAGCAGGATGGCGGCGGCGAAGATGATCCAGTAGCGCATCCCGGGCAGCACTTCCATCCAGGACTCCACGTCCTTGAAGGCGTCGATGTTGGACATCACCAGCGAGAAGGTGTTGTTGGCGAAGTGCATCAGCATCGTGAGCTTCAGCGAGCCGGTCTTGTAGTAGACATATCCGAACAGGCAGCCGAGCAGGAAGGCCGGTATGGCCTGCCAGGGGTTGAGGTGGATGAAGGCGAAGAACACGGCGGAGATCACGATGGCCCACACCGGTTTCACCTTGTTGCCGAGCAGCCCGCGCAGGATCATACCGCGGCACAGCCACTCCTCGAAGAACGGGGCGAAGATGCTCACGCACAGGAAGTTGACCCAAAGCGTGCCCTGGGTCATGCTGGAGAGGGCCTCTTCCAGCCAGGACGGCATCTCCGGCATATACGCCAGGATGGCATCGGAGCAGAAAGCGGCGCTCAAAGTCGCCAGGATCACCAGCAGGGCGCAGAGCGCCCCGCCCAGCGGGCTGAAATGCCTGTTGTCCAGCAGCAGGCCGCTCTTGGTGAAGCTGTTGTTGCGGCTCTTGATGCTGGCATACAGCATCGGCGGGATGAACATCAGCGGGTAGGAAGCCAGCATCGCATACTCCATGCCGGCCTCCCTGCCGAGGATGGCGAGGAAGGGGAACTGGACCAGACCGCCCAGGAACGCACCTGCGAGCAGGAGGGCGAGCAGGATGAACATCTCCCGCACATCCGGTACGAAATACGTGAATTTCTCCAGGAAACCGTAGTTCCGGGGTTTGGCTCTGCGTACCATGGGATTACTTATAGAGCGGGGTGGGGTAGACGCCTTCGCGGGCCAGTTCGGCGAACTTGGCCACCACGGCGGGACGGTCCTCCTTGTACGTCACGCCGAACCAGTGGGAAGGCGTGGAGAGGACGTCGCACTTGGCGCTGCCGGCCTTGATCATGCAGTCGATGGCGTAGGGGATGTAGAACTCCTTCTTGAGCTCCATCAGGTTCTGCTCCAGGAAGGTCTCGAAGATGGCGCTGCTCTTGGCGAAATAGTCGGGCGTGAATCCCCACATGTTCATCGAGCAGAGGTCCTTGGCCGCGAGTTCGACATGCTCGCCGGTCACGGAATTGTCCCCGCGGACCACGCCGTCGGCGTCCTTCTGGATGTTGAGGTGCTCGACCACGTTGGTCAGGTGCTGCTCGGCGTCGTAGTGGCAGATGCCGCGGGACACGCCGCCGGACTCGCTCAGGGTGTGGTCCAGCTCGAAGCCCACGATGGCGTAGACGCCCTCGCTGCCTTCGTGTGCACGGCACCAGTCTCCGGCGATGCGGAAGGATTCCTTGCCGTAGTAGTCGTCACCGTTGATCACCACGAAGGGCTCCTTGATCACGTCGGCGGCCATCAGCACGGCGTGGGCCGTACCCCAGGGCTTCTGGCGCTCGGGGTTGAGGGTGAAGCGGGCGGGGATCTTGTCGAGCTCCTGGGTCACGAAGACGAATTCGAGCGGGGTCCCGTCGCAGCACTTGACGTTGCTGTACTTGCGGGCGACCGTCTCCTTGAACTGCTCGAGGAAATACCCCCGGACGATGTAGACGACCTTGCCGAATCCGGCCTGTACGGCATCGTAGATGGAGTAATCGATGATGGTCTCGCCGTTGGGGCCCAGACCGTCCATTTGCTTGAGTCCGCCGTAGCGGCTGCCCATACCGGCAGCAAGGACGAGAAGAGTAGGTTTCATATTCGTTATCAGATTTAGTTTCTTCCGCAAAAATAACTATTTTTGTGCAATTAATTATGGCAAAGTATTCCAAAGATCTGTGGAACCGCGAAAAAGACGGCAGCAGGAAGGAGCAGCGCTCGTTCCTGCGCTACGCCATCGTGGCGACCGCCCTTTTCCTGGTGTTCATGCTCGTCAAGAAGGACGGCATCATCACCTGGGTGCAGGCCGGGATCAACCTCCGCCGGCAGCAGCGCCAGATCGAGCTCCTGGAGCGAGAGAATACCGAACTGGACGAGCGGATCCGGATGATGAAGGACAACCGCGACACCCTCGAGCGCTATGCCCGGGAGAAATTCTATTTTGCCGAACCGGGGGACGACGTCTACGTCATCGAATAGGGTCCTCCATCAGCAATCCATTGTGGATCACTAACTTGCATCCTGATCCTTCGAAGGTCTTGCCGCCGAGGGTCACGGTCCCGCGCGGCTCCTGGCGGTAGCGGCGCAGCAGCGCCTCCAGCTTGCCGAAGGTCGGCCCGCTGAGCCTGTACGGCTCCACGAGCCGCCACAGGGCGTACTCCCAGTGCTTCAGGGCCAGTACGGCGTCGATGTGGATGGCCCCGGACGGGTCCGTGAGGCCGTCGCGGACCGAGCGGAACCAGGCCTCGGCGATGTCGTCCACGCGTGCGATGCGCTGCATGTCCTCGCCGAGGGTGCGCAGGAAGGAGGGATTGATGCGCGCGAAGACGGGGAAAACCTCGTGGCGGATGCGGTTGCGCTTGGGCGTGCAGTCGGCGTTGGTGCTGTCTTCCCGCCAGGCGCAGCCGTGCTCCTGCATCCAGGCGCGGATCTCGGCCCGGGAGGTCCCGAGCAGCGGCCGCACGATGCCGTCCCGGTCGCCCATCCCGCGCAAGCCGCGGGTGCCCGTCCCGCGGAGGAGGTTGAGCAGCAGGGTCTCGGCGTTGTCGTCGGCGTTGTGCGCCACGGCCACGGCGTCGAAGCCCTGCTCGCGGCAGAGCCGCGCGAACCAGCCGTAGCGCAGCTCCCGGGCGGCCATCTCCAGGCTGACGCCTTGCTGCGCGGCGTAGCTGCGGGTGTCGAAAGCTTCGACGAAGCAGTCCAGCCCCCGCTCCGCACACCAGTCCCGCACGAAGGCTTCGTCCGCATCGGACTCCGCTCCGCGAAGGCGGAAATTGCAGTGCGCGACGCCAAACCGGGCTCCGGGAAAGAGTTCCGGGGCCCGGTTTGCGAGGTACATCGAGTCGATGCCCCCGCTGATGGCGAGCAGGATGCGCTTCATCCGCCTATTTCTTGCCGAGGGTGTAGGTGAAGTTGACGGAGAAGAACTCCTTGAACTGCACGCGCTGGGTCGGGTTGTTGCCGCTCTTGTCGGCGATCAGCACGATCGGGTCGTAGATGAGCCAGGTGTCGAGGGCCAGCTTGACGTACTTGCCGACCTGCAGGCCGAGCTTGTTGTCCCAGTTGACGCGGTTCCATACGAACGGGTGGTTGAGGTAGTCCGTGAAGAGGATGAGCTGCGTCTCGTAGGTGAAGACGTCATTGATGGAGGCCTTGAGGTTCATCTTGAGCTGGGCACCGAGCTGGAAGAGGGCGGAGTTGTAGTTCTCGCCGACGAGCGGGTCCAGGTCGGCGTTGCGGAGCTTCATGCCGTAGCCCTTGCGGAGCACGGGGATGTTGCAGAAGGTGAAACCGCCGGTGAGCGGGGAGAGGTTGAGACTGAACCAGGGGGCAGGGTCCCACGCCATACCGACACCGAAGGTCAGGTACCCGGGGGCGAAGAAGCCGGACTTGAGCGTGCCGCTCCACTTGCCGCTGTTGGGGTCCTGCTTGTAGGAGTCGTAGCTGTCGGAGAACTGCGAGAGCAGTGTCAGGTCGGCGGAGTACTTCCAGTTGCTCTCCGGGGCGGTCTTGTAAGCGAAACGGCTCTCGAACTGGAGCTTGTCCACGCTCTTCTGGATGAGGTTCTCCTTGTCGGCGGACCACAGGAAGCCGTACATCATCTGCAGGCGGTTGTTCCAGGTGGCGAGTTCCTTGGCGTAATTGGCGTTGATGTCCAGGCCGGCGCGCAGGGTGGCAGTGTTGTATCCGCCGGCGGCCCAGCTCCACAGCGAGGTCTGGTTGAAACCGAGGTCGAACACGGCGTACTTCTTCCAGTACTGGGGCTTCTGGACGGCCTCGGCCTGCTCTTGGGCTTCCTGGGAGTATGCCGCAGCGGCTTCGGCCGTGGCCTTGCGGACATCGTCCTGGGCCAGGGCGGTGAAGGTGCCGCACAGCAGGGCGGCGATAAAGGCGATCTTTCTCATTATCTGAAGTTTAACGGTTAATACGAGATGGCGAATACGACCCGCCGGTGCGAGGGCTTGCCGGAGAAGATGTCCGTGCCCTCCTCCTCGCAGACGTAGCTGTCCATCGGGATGCAGCGGATGGTGGCCTTCGTGGCATCCTTGATGGCCTGCTCCGTCTCCACGGTGCCGTCCCAGTGGCAGAGCAGGAACTTGCCGGTCTGGATCTTGACCTTGAACTCCTCCCAGCTGTCGCATTTCTCCACGTTGGCGTCGCGGAAGGCGAGGGCCTTGTCGTAGATGCTCTGCTGGATGTCGTCGAGCAGGGTGGAAATGTGCTCCGCGATGCCTTCCAGGGGCATCGTCTCCTTGGTGAGGGTGTCGCGGCGCGCCACCTCGACCGTGCCGGCGGCGAGGTCGCGTGCGCCCATCGCGAGGCGCACGGGCACGCCCTTGAGCTCCCACTCGGCGAACTTGAAGCCCGGCCGGAGCGTGTCGCGGTCGTCCACCTTGACGCTGTGGCCGAGGGCCTCGAGGGCCTTCTTGGTCTCGTACATCTTGTCGAGCACGGCGTTGCGCTCGTCGTCGGTCTTGTAGATCGGCACCATCACGACCTGGATCGGGGCGAGCTTCGGGGGCAGCACGAGGCCGTTGTCGTCGCCGTGGGCCATGATGAGCGCGCCCATCAGGCGGGTGCTGACGCCCCACGAGGTGGCCCAGACGTACTCTTGCTTACCCTCCTTGTTGGTGAACTGCACGTCGAAGGACTTGGCGAAATTCTGGCCCAGGAAGTGGGACGTGCCGGCCTGCAGGGCCTTGCCGTCCTGCATCATCGCCTCGATGGTGAGCGTGTCCAGCGCGCCGGCGAAGCGCTCGTTGGGGCTCTTGTGGCCCACGATGACGGGCAGGGCCATCACGTTGCGGGCGAAGTCGGCGTAGACCTGCACCATCTCGTGGGCCTTGGCCTCGGCCTCCTGCGCCGTGGCGTGGGCGGTGTGGCCCTCCTGCCAGAGGAATTCAGCGGTGCGCAGGAACAGGCGGGTGCGCATCTCCCAGCGCACCACGTTGCACCACTGGTTGCACAGGATGGGGAGGTCGCGCCAGGAGGTGATCCAGTTCTTGTACGTGCTCCAGATGATGGTCTCCGAGGTGGGGCGTACGATCAGCTCCTCCTCGAGCTTCGCCTCCGGGTCCACGACCACGCCCTTGCCGTCGGGGTCGTTCATCAGGCGGTGGTGCGTGACCACTGCGCACTCCTTGGCGAAGCCGGCCACGTGCTCGGCCTCGCGGCTGAAGAAGGATTTGGGGATGAAGAGCGGGAAATAGGCGTTCTGCACGCCCGTGCGCTTGAACATCGCGTCCAGCGTGCCCTGCATCTTCTCCCAGATCGCATAGCCGTAGGGCTTGATGACCATGCAGCCGCGCACGGCGGACTGCTCGGCCAGGTCGGCCTTAAGTGCCAGATCATTATACCATTGCGAATAGTTGTCGGATCGTTTGGTTACCTCTTTTGCCATATTGTCGTTGAAAATCTGCGTTTTTTTTCGAAATTTGCATCTAATAAGTAAATACTACCATATATAGGTGCTAAAAAGCCTTCGGCATTAAACTTGTAACCGCAAAGATAAAACTTTTTATTGATAGGAGACGAAAATATGAAACGGAGCACGACACTTTTACTGCCTCTACTTCTTCTGGTCCTGGCATCCTGTGGCACCCCTGCTCAGTATTCACAGCAGCGGTTCCAGGACGGTATCTATGCCGCGCCCGGAGAGCAGACCGAACTCGTCCAACTCTATACTGAAGAAGATTTCGAGGCAATGGCGGCGGCGAACATCGCCCGCAAGCAGCAAGGCAACCGGGACACCCTCGTGGTGGTCCTGGACGACCCTTGGGGTTATACTTGGCGTTATCCTTATTCCAGCTGGGCCTGGGGAGGCCTGGGATTCGGTTCCCTCTATTGGAACCGCTGGCGCTTCGGCGGCTGGTACGATCCCTGGTACTATGATCCCTGGTACGGCGGATGGGGCTACAGCTGGTATGATCCCTGGTACTACGACCCTTGGTACGGTCCTTATTACGGCCTCGGATGGTATGATCCCTGGTACGGTCCTTACTATGGCGGCTATTGGGGCGGCTATCCCTACTACGGCTGGGCCTATCACGGAGGATACTCCGGCGGCGGCCGCTTCGACTACAACCGCGTCTACAAGCCGCGTACCCTGACCGAAGCCGGCGGACGCCGCGAGACGCGCCCCGGCAGCGGGCCCAACTACCGCTACGGCACGCCCGGCTCGGCCGGCAGCACGGCGATCGGCACCCGCAGCGGCTCCGGCACCGTACGGCGCTCCCAGAGCGGGATCGGGACCGGCACCGGCACCACGGCGCGCAGCACCACGGGCTCCGCGGCCCAGCGCCGCGAGCAGGGCTACAACCCCAACCGTTCGTACCCCAACCGCGACAGGCAGCAGTCCACGTCGGAGAGCCGTTCGTCCACCCGCTCCTACAACAATAACAGCAATTCCGGCAGCTACAGCTCCGGCGCTTCCCGCAGCGGCGGCTACAGTGGCGGAGGTTATAGCGGCGGTGGCGGCTACAGCGGCGGAGGCGGCAGTTCCTCCCACAGCGGAGGTGGTGGTGGCGGCCGCAGCGGCGGAGGACGCAGATAAGACTTGGGCCCGGCCAGCGCTGACTTAAACCCATGTTGAACCTTCAAAAGATGTTGAAAATGAAAAAGATACTTGCAATCGCGGCCTTCCTTGCCGCAGCGGTGGGTGCGGGCGCGCAGAATTTCTACGACGCCATCACCTTTAGCCAGAACCAGTACTTCGGCACGGCCCGGAGCGTGGCGATGGGCAATGCCATGACCGCCGTCGGCGGCGACCTCGGTTCCGTCGGCATCAACCCGGCAGGCTCCGCCGTGGCCGGATACGGACAGTTCACGATCACCCCGGGCCTGTCCATCTCCTCGGTCGGGTCGGCGTACTCCCCGGAGGGGGAGCGTTCCTTCGGCGCTCCGAACAAGATGA
The DNA here is from genome assembly GCA_017428725.1 of Bacteroidales bacterium. Lineage (GTDB taxonomy): Bacteria > Bacteroidota > Bacteroidia > Bacteroidales > UBA932 > Cryptobacteroides. The sequence goes on from JAFRQH010000016.1 coordinate 15,943, forward strand.
CCAACAGCCGGATGACCCTGCCGAACCTGGGTCTTTCGATGAACTACAGGACCGGCCGCTCCAGCGGCGTCAAGGCCATCACCTTCTCGGTGCTGACGAACCAGACCAACGACTACAATTTCCTTGCGGAAGGCTTCGGTTCCAACAGCCAGACCTCCAAGATCGCCGAGTTCGCGGATGCCGCTTTCGGCTACTCGGAGAGCCTGCTTTCCAAGTATTCCTCTTTCAACAGCACGGACATCCCCTGGGATTTCCTGACCGCCTATCAGGGCGGCATGTTCGGCCCTTACGGCTGGGACGGTGTCTATGCCGGCGTGACGGAGAAGATTTCCGACGACGGTGATTACCACTATGTCCCAGGGGCGCTGAACCAGACCTCTTCCCTGTCCAAGTACGGCACCAAGAGCGACCTGGTCCTCAACCTGGCGTTCAACGTGTCCGACCGGGTGTACCTCGGCTTCAACGTCGGCCTGCCCACGGCCCGCTACCACTACTCGGAGAGCTTCTACGAGTCGGCGGCCGACCCCGACCTCTTCCCGATCATCTTCGATGACGAAGGCAGGACGAATACCACGTACTTCATGCGCGGTGCCTACAACTACAAGTACAACGCGAACATCGACGGCATCTATGCCAAGTTGGGCGTGATCGTCCGCCCGGCGGACGGCCTGCGCATCGGTGCCACCTTCCAGACTCCGACGGCCTACACGGTCTCCGAGACCTGGCAGAACTATGCTTCGACGACCTTCGACAATCCCGTCTATGACGACAGCGAGACTTCCCCTGTCGGAGAGTACTCCTACAGCCTGCGCTCGCCCTACCGGGCTTCCTTCGGCGTGGCCTACGCCTTCGGCAAGCAGGGCCTGCTCAGCGTGGATTACGAACTGGCCGACTACAGCGTGATGCGCTTCAGCAGCATCCACCGCGACAGGATGGACGCCGACGACTTCGTCGACCTGAATATGACCAGCAAGAATTTCGCCGGCCTGGCCCACGCCCTGCGTGTGGGCGCCGAGTGGAGGATGACCCCGGAGGTCTCCCTGCGCGCCGGCTACGCCCTGTCCACCTCGCCGGAGCGGTACTGGAATACCAGCGACGGCCGGACGGTCAATGCCTCGGACTATCTCAGCGACTTCGATTCCTTCTTCAACCGCGCCGCCAACCTGACGAGCCCGCACTACTACGGCGACCGTACGCAGACCGCCTCGCTGGGTATCGGCTACTCCTCGCCCGGCTCTTTCTTCGTGGACGCCGCCGTGGCTTTTACGAGCTATCCCAAAACGACTTTCGCCCCTTATTACGACTACCTGAGCTACGACCGGACCGGTGCGACCCGGAATGTGGAGGCACCCCGGCTCCTCAATACCCGGAGCCTCTGGAATGCCTGCCTGACCCTGGGCTGGCGCTTCTAGGAAGGGCCGAAAACCTGGAAACCTACAGATGGAATTGACAGCAAGACAACTGGCCGAAGTGCTGCACGGGACCGTGGAGGGAGATGCAGAGGCCAAAGTGACATCCTTTGCGAAAATCGAGCACGGCCGCCCCGGCCAGCTCTGCTTCTACGCCAACCCAAAATACGAACAATATGTCTATACCAGCAGGGCTTCGGTCCTGCTGGTTAACCGTAATTTCCAGCCCAAGCAGGCGGTCGCCCCGACGCTCGTGCGCGTGGACGACGCCTATGCCGCGCTGGCGGACCTGCTCAAGTATATGGCTGAGCAGAAAAAGAAATACCGCCGGCGCCGGAGCCTCCGCTCCCGCATCGCGTGGAGCGCAAAGCTCGGCCGCAAGGTCAGCGTGGGAGATTTCGTGACCATCGGCAAGGATTGCCGCATCGGCGACTGTACGGTCATCCACAACAATGTTACGATCGGGGCCGGGACCCGGATCGGCTCCCATTGCATCATCTATCCGGGCGTACGCATTTTCCCGGGGATGGTCATCGGCGACCGCGTGATCCTGCACGCCGGTTGCGTCATCGGGGACGACGGCTTCGGCAACGCCCCGCAGCCGGACGGCTCCTGGCGCAAGATCGAACACGTGGGCAACGTGGTCATCGGCAACGACGTGGAGGTGGGTTCCAACACCACCATCGACCGCGCCCCGATGGAATCCACCATCATCGCGGACGGCGTGCGCATCGACAATCTCTGCCAGATCGCCCACAACGTGGTGGTGGGCAAGAACACGGCGATGGCGGCGCAGACCGGCATCGCGGGCTCCACGCAGATCGGCGAGGGCTGCCTGCTGGCCGGCCAGGTGGGCATCTCCGGGCATCTCAAGATCGCCGACCACACCACGGTCTGTGCGCAGGGCGGCGTGATCGGCAACATCCGCAAGCCGGGGGAAGTATGGTGGGGATCGCCCGCCATCGCGCACCGGACCTACCTCAAAGCCTACGCCAAGTTCAAGCAGGCCGGCGAAGAATAGTATTTTGAAATATTATTTGTATCTTTGCCGCCCGAAATGAACCAGCAGACACTTACCAGAGAATATAGATTCGAGGGTCGCGGCCTCCACACCGGCAAATACGCGCACTTGGTCCTGAAGCCTGCACCGGCAGGCTACGGGGTCCGTTTCGTGCGTACGGACCTGGATGTCGAGATCCCCGCCCTGGCCTCGCGGGTCACGCGCACGGACCGCAGCACTACCATCTCCGACGGGGAAGTCTCCGTCGTCACCATCGAGCATCTGATGTCGGCCCTGACCGGACTCGGCGTGGACAATGCCCGTGTCGAACTCGACAACGAGGAGGTTCCCATCCTGGACGGCAGCGCCGAGCGTTATGTCCGTGCCATCGCCCCGGACGGCCTGGCGGAGCAGGACGCCAAGCGCGTCTGGCTCTCCTTCTCCGAGCCTTTCGAGGCCCGCGACGAGCAGACCGGCTCCTGGGTGAGGGTGGAACCCTCCGACCGGATGTCTTTCGAAGTGACGGTCGATTTCAACTCCCGGGTGCTCGGCGTCCAGACCGCCCATTGGTCCGAGAATGCTGACTACGTGGGCCAGATCGCTCCCTGTCGCACTTTCGTCTTCTTCCACGAGCTCGAGTTCCTGGCCGCCCGCGGCCTGGTCAAGGGCGGCGACGTGGACAATGCGATCGTCATCGTGGAGCGTCCTGCCAGCAAGGAGCAGATCGACAATATGTGCCGCTTCTTCGGCCAGCCCCGCCTGGCGGTGACGCCGCAGGGCTACCTCAGCAATATCAAGCTGCATTTCCCCAACGAGTGCGGCCGGCACAAGCTGCTGGACCTGATCGGGGACATGCGCCTGATGGGCGGCTTCCCCAAGGCCCGGATCACGGCATACAAACCCGGCCATACGATCAACAGCGTCGCTTCCCGCACGGCGCTCACCAAAATCAAGTGACTATGACGAATATCCACCCCCTGGCGACCGTACATCCCGACGCCAAGCTCGGCGAGAATGTCGAAGTCGGTCCCTACGCATTCATCGATGCGAACGTCGAGATCGGCGACAACTGCAAGATCCATCCCCACGCCACCATCTATCCATATGTCCGGATGGGGTCTGACTGCCAGGTGTTCCCCGGCGCCGTGGTCGGCGCCGTCCCGCAGGACCTCAAGTTCGACGGTGAGGTGACCTACGTGGAGATCGGAGACCGCGTGACGATCCGCGAGTGCGCGACCATCAACCGCGGCACGCGCGCCAGCGGCAAGGGCGTCACCAAGGTGGGCGACGATACCCTGGTCATGTCCTACGTCCACATCGCACACGACTGCCGCGTGGGCAACCACTGTATCCTCGTCAGCTATGTGGGTATCGCCGGAGAGACCGACGTGGACGACTGGGCCATCATCGGCGGCAACACCGCCGTGCACCAGTTCTCCCACATCGGCACGCACGCGATGGTGGGCGGCTGCTCGGCCGTCAACAAGGACATCCCGCCGTATTCCATCTGCGGCCGCACCCCGATCTGCTATGCCGGCATCAACATCGTCGGCCTGCGGCGGCGCGGCTTCGACACGGACGTGATCCGCAATATCAAGGACATCTACGACACGATCTATTTCCAGGGCTACAACATTTCGGACGGTTGCGCCAAGGTGGAAGCCGGATTCCCGCAGTCGGTGGAGCGCGACGCCATCCTCTCGTTCATCCGCAACTCCAAGCGCGGCATCGTCCGGGCGATGGAAGTGGGCTCGAAAGGCCCGATCGAGTAGTGGAGACTCCGGTCCTCACCATCGCCTGGTTCCCCCCTGTAGAATACTTTGCGCTGCTCGCAAAGTATTCTTCGGTTTATGTGGAGGCGTGTGAGAATTACCAGAAGCAGTCGTACCGCAACCGCTGCCGCATCTGTACGGCGGACGGTCCGCAGGACCTGCATTTCCCCGTCAAGCACCGCGGCGGCACGTTCAACCTGCCGATCCGGGAGATCGAGGTGGATTATTCGACCCCCTGGGTCACCAAGGCGGAGCGCTGCATCGAGACGGCGTACCGCTCGTCCGCCTTCTTCGATTATTACCGGGACGAACTTTTCGCCATCCTGGATGCGCATCCCCGTACGCTCTGGGAGCTGGACCTGCGCATCATCCGTTTCTTCCAAGCCAAGATCGGGCTGCGGACGGAACTCGTGCCCACGCAGGAATTTGCTGCGGAGCACGTGGACATACACCCGAAAAGGCCGAACGCAATCCTGCGGGAGCAGGGATTGGATCGGCCTTATTATCAGGTATTTGCCGACAGGATTGGGTTTGTCCCTAACCTGTCTGTGATGGATTTGCTCTTCAACGAGGGTCCGGCCTCGCTGGAGTTTATTCTGCCGTAGGCTGCTCTTTCTGGGAGTAGTTCCAGATCCGGTATCCGACCACGATATTGCTCTTGCCGCTGGTGAGCATGCCGTCCAGTTCGATCACGTCGTCCTCCGTCTTGATCAGGGAAAGGATATAGTCGTCGTCGGCCCGCTCGATGCCCTCGGTGAACAGGGTGATGGCCTTGTCCATCGCCTCGGAATTCAGGCAGGTGAAGGACTTCGAGTGCTCTTGCCCGAAGTAATTCTCCTGGAAATAGGTCTGGGCGGCTTTCCAATCGTCCTCGTCGGTAATGTAACCGCCACCGTCGAAGGAGAAGACGAAGGTCTCGACCTTGTCAAGGTTGCAGGAAGTCATGCAGCACAGCGCGGCCAGCACGGCCAGGATGGAAAAAATCTTGCGCATAGGTTAAACGTTTTGGCAAAAATACAAAAAATTCCTATATTTGCAGATGTGAATGAGTGAGAAGGCCCGGGGAGGTCTTCTTTTTTATTGATATTTACGATATGGAAAGGACGGAATTCGAAAAAGTGGTGCTGCAGGCCGTGCAGGAGCGCGGCTGCTCCCTGGTGGAAATCATCTTCAACGACGACGACAACGTCTTCGAGGTCACGATCGACAAGGCGGACGCCGACGTCGAGTTGGCCGACTGCGAGTATGTGCACCGCGCCGTACTGGCCGCCTTCGACCGCAATGTCGAGGATTACGCCCTCACGGTCAGCTCCGTGGGGATCGACGCCGCGGAAGCGGACGAAATGCTGAAATCAATCAACGAATAGACTACGATAATGGAAAAAGAAAAAGTAATTACGCTCATCGACGCCTTCAAGGACTTCAAGGAGGAGAAGAACATCGACCGCCCCGTGATGATGCAGGTCCTCAAGGACGTCTTCCTGACCCAGATCGCCAAGACGTACGGCTCGTCGGACAACTTCGACGTGATCGTCAACGTGGACAAGGGAACCTGCGAGATCTATCAGAACTTCGACGTGGTGGAGGAAGTGGAGAATCCCAATGCGGAGATCACCATCGAGGGGATCCGCGAGGATGGCGGCGATGCCGACGACTATGAGATCGGCGACCAGTACGCCAAGCTCCTGCCGCTGGCGGCCTTCGGCCGGCGCGGCATCCTGAACATCCGCCAGAACCTGCAGGGCCGCATCATGGACATCGAGAAGGCCAACGTCTTCAAGAAGTACTCCGACAAGGTGGGCGAGCTTTTCTATGGCGAAGTCTATCAGACCTGGTCCAAGGAGGTGCTGATCCTGGACGAGGACGGCAACGAGCTCCACATCCCCAAGAGCGAGCAGATCCCGGGCGAGCGCTTCAAGAAGAGCGACTCCGTGCGTGCCGTCATCAAGAGCGTGGAGATGCGCAACAACACCACGCCTTACATCACCCTGAGCCGCGTGTCCAACGAGTTCCTGGAGCGCCTCTTCGAGCAGGAGGTTCCGGAGATCGCCGACGGGCTGATCACCGTCAAGAAGGTGGTCCGCGTCCCGGGCGAGCGCGCCAAGGTGGCCGTGGAGTCGTATGACGACCGGATCGACCCGATCGGCGCCTGCATCGGCGTCAAGGGCGGCCGCATCATGGGCATCGTCCGCGAGCTCCGCAACGAGAACATCGACGTGATCCAGTGGTCCCAGAACCCCAAGCTGATGATCCAGCGCGCCCTCAATCCCGCCGTCGTCTCCTACATCGAGATGGGGGAGGGCCCGGACGACAAGGTCAAGGTGTTCATGCAGCCCGACCAGGTCAGCAAGGGCATCGGCCGGCACGGCGTCAACATCCAGTTGGCAGGGATGCTGGTCGACCGCGAGATCGAGGTGTACCGTGAACTTCCGAAGGGCGAGAGCAGCGAAGAGGAGGATGTGCTCCTTAGCGAGTTCTCCGACGTCATCGACCAGTGGATCATCGACCGCCTCGAGGCGATCGGCTGCGACACTGCCAAGGGCGTCCTGGCCCTCTCTCCCGAGGACATCGCCAAGCGCGCCGACCTCGAGGACGAGACCGTGGAAGAAGTACGTAACATCTTGAAAGCAGAATTCGAAGACTAGACAGAATGGCAGATATCAGACTCAATAAATTACTCAGACAATTCAACATCGGTCTCGACGACCTGGTGGATTTCCTCCGCAAACAGGGCGTCGACATCGATGCCAACCCCAATGCGAAGGTCTCCGACGAGCACCTTCCGGCCATCTCCAAGCAGTTTGGCAAGGACCTCGAGCTGAAGCAGGCCGCCGACAAGGTGGAAGTCAAGATTACGGAGATCCTGGAGAAGAGCGCCCGGCGCCAGCAGCGCGAGGAGCCGGAGGAGGAGCCCGAGCGGGAGACCATCATCAAGAGCAATACCTTCCTGAACAACAAGAAGGAGACGCCGGTGCGCGAACCGGAGCCCGTCGTCGAACCGGAGCCGGAGCCCGTCGTCGAGCCCGAACCCGAGCCGGTTGTCGCGCCCGAGCCCGAACCGGAACCGGAGCCGGTCGTCATGCCGGAGCCGGAGCCCGTCGCGGAGCCCGAACCGGAGCCGCAACCCGAGCCCGAACCGGAACCTGAGCCCGAGCCGGAACCCGAGCCGGAGCCGCAGCCCGAGCCCGAACCGGAGCCTGAACCGGCCCCCGAGCCGGAGGCCGTGCCCGAACCGAAGGAAGAGCCCGCCGGTCCGGCCCCTGCCGGCGCCGACGGCCCCGCCCTCAAGGTGGTCGGCAAGATCGACCTCAGCCAGTTCGACCGCAAGCCCAAGAAGCGCGAGCGCATCAGCAAGGGCACGCAGAAGGTGGACGTGGCCAAGGCCGGTGCCAACATCGACAAGAATCCCAAGAAGGACCAGCGCCCCGCCCAGCAGCAACAGGCTGCTTCCGGCAAGGGCCGCAAGCGCGACCGCGACCGCTTCAAGCCGGCGCTCACCGAGGCCCAGCAGGAGGAGCTCCAGAAGGAGATCCAGAAGCAGGTCAAGGAGACCTATGCCAAGATGAACGAGGGCAAGAAGAACAACTTCGGCGCCAAGTACCGCAAGGAGAAGCGCGAGGCTGCCGCCCAGCGCACGCAGGAGGAGATGGCGGAGGCGATCGCCGGCCAGAAGGTGCTCAAGGTCACGGAGTTCGTGACGGTCAACGACCTGGCTACACTGATGAACAACACCCCGGTCGTCAAGGTCATCGGCGCCTGTATGAGCCTGGGCCTGATGGTCTCCATCAACCAGCGCCTCGACGCCGAGACCCTCGTGCTCGTGGCGGAGGAGTTCGGCTACCAGGTCGAATTCGTGACCGCCGAGATCTCCGAGGAGATCAACAGCAACGAGGAGGCCGACCGTCCCGAGGACCTGGTCCCGCGTCCGCCGATCATCACCGTGATGGGCCACGTCGACCACGGCAAGACTTCGCTGTTGGACTATATCCGCAAGTCGAACGTCATCGCCGGCGAGGCCGGCGGCATCACGCAGCACATCGGTGCATACAACGTCAAGCTGCCCGACGGCCGCCGGATCACCTTCCTCGACACCCCGGGCCACGAAGCCTTCACGGCGATGCGTGCCCGCGGCGCCCAGCTCACCGACCTCGCCATCATCATCGTGGCGGCGGACGACGCCGTGATGCCCCAGACGATCGAGGCCATCAACCACGCGCAGGCCGCCAACGTCCCGATGGTGTTCGCCATCAACAAGATCGACAAACCGGGCGCCAATCCCGACACGATCCGCCGGCAGCTCTCCGAGATGAACATCCTCGTGGAGGACTGGGGCGGCAAGTACCAGTGCCAGGAGATTTCAGCCAAGCAGGGCATCAACGTGGACAAGCTCCTGGAGAAGGTCCTGCTGGAGACCGACCTGCTCGACCTCAAGGCCAACCCCAACAAGAAGGCCGTCGGCGCCGTGATCGAGTCCTCGCTGGACAAGGGCCGCGGCTACCTGGCCACGGTGCTCGTCCAGGAGGGTACCCTCCACCCGGGCGACATCATGCTCTGCGGCAGCTACTACGGCCGCGTCAAGTCGATGTTCAACGAGCGCGGCCAGAAGATCACCGAGGCCGGACCTTCGACGCCGGTCTCCGTGCTCGGCCTGAACGGGGCTCCCGCCGCCGGCGAGAAGTTCAACGTGATGGCCGACGAGCGCGAGGCCAAGAGCATCGCCGCCAAGCGCGAGCAGCTCCTGCGCATCCAGGGCATCAAGACCCAGAAGCACATGACCCTCGAGGAGATCGGCCGCCGCATCGCGATCGGCAACTTCAAGGAGCTCAACATCATCGTCAAGGGCGACGTGGACGGCTCCGTGGAGGCCCTGTCCGACTCCCTGATCAAGCTTTCGACCGAGGAGGTCAAGGTCAATGTCATCCACAAGGCCGTGGGCGGCATCTCCGAATCCGACGTCCTGCTCGCCGAGGCTTCCGACGCCGTGATCGTCGGCTTCCAGGTCCGTCCCACGCCGGACGCCCGCAAGGCCGCCGACCGCGAGGGCATCGAAATCCGCCTCTACTCCGTCATCTACGACTGCATCAACGAAGTCAAGGACGGTATCGAGGGTATGCTCGAGCCCGAGAAGAAGGAAGAGGTCATCGCCACCGCCGAGGTCAAGCAGACTTTCCGCATCAGCAAGGTCGGCACCATCGCCGGCTGTATCATGCGCGACGGCAAGATGGTCCAGAAGGCCAAGGTCCGCCTCATCCGCGACGGCATCGTCATCTACACCGGCGAACTGGGCTCCCTGCAGATCGGCAAGGACGCCGTCAAGGAGGTCGTCTCCGGCAAGGAGTGCGGCCTGTCCATCGCCGGCTACAACGACATCAAGGAGGGCGACATGATCGAAGCCTTCCAGATCGTCGAGATCAAGCGTACCCTGTAGGCGTCTTGCTCCTGCAGAAGTGAGACGCATCCGCCGGATACTCGCCGCTGTGGCAATTCTCCTCCCGCTGACTGCGGGCGGACAGACCAAGGAACATATCACCCGGGTGCTCGGCACCCGGGATGGTTTGTCCAACAACTTCATCGTCTCCCTGGACATGGACCGCCGCGGCGTGCTGTGGATCGGGACGGAGGAGGGGATGGACAGTTTCGACGGCGTGTCTTTCCGGAGCTACATCCGGAACCGGGGAGAGATCCCCGGGAATGCCCTCAACGAGGTGTTCGTGGACCGGTCGGCGGACAGGGTCTGGGTGGCGACGCAGCGGGAGGGGCTCGGGGCGATGGACCTGGCGACGGGCTCGCCGGAGTTCTTCTTCAACCGTCCCGGGGACGAGACCTCCATCGCCGCGCGTGAGATTACGGGAATCACCCAGGACAAGGCCGGCAACGTCTGGTTCAGCACCTATACGAAGGGCGTGGAGAAGTATGATCCGGCCACCGGGGAGTTCTCGCATTACAATGCCGGGAACGTCGCCGGGATGCCGGAATACACTATCATCTCCCTCGAGGCGGGCAACGACGGCAAGATCTACCTGGGCCATTACGGGAGCGGCGTGACCGTGCTGGATCCCGAATCCCGCACGGCCGACTGGTTCTCGCATTCCGCGGACGACCCCGACTCCCTGCCTTCGAACCGGATCGGCTGCGTCTACAAGGACGGGGACAACAACATCTGGATCGGCACCGACCGCGGGATTGCGCTCTACAGTCCCGTCACGCGGGATTTCAAGGTCTTCAACCAGGCCAACGCGGGCGTTCCGGACGGACTGATCCTCTCGATCCTGGTCACTTCGGAAGGCAAACTGCTAGTCTCGCCGGAGTACAACGGCGTCTGGGAGGCCGACCTGGGCCGGCTCTCCGGTCCGGATTCCTTCCACCTCCTGCCGGAGACGGGGGATATCAAGCACGTGGGCATCCGCGGGATGTGCGAGGACGCCTTCGGCAACCTCTGGCTCGGCACATACGGGCAAGGTATCTTCTTCCTGAGCCGGCAGCGCGCCCGTTTCCGGAGCATCACCTTCGACGGCGACCTGGCGGACCAGAGCATCTCGGACCTGCAGTTGATGCCCTCCGGAGAGCTGATCGCCGGAACGCAGGGGACGGGGGTCACGGTGCTCGATACGGCCCTTGTCCGCAAGGACGGGGGGCTGGTGTTCTCAGACAAGGTCGTGCAGGCGGTGACGGCCGATTCGGAGGGCCGCTTCTGGATCGGATCCTTCTCCGGAGAGACCGCCGTGACGGACCGGAACCTCGCACTGCGTGCCAAGGTCCAGGTCCGGGACGTGAAATGCTTCCAGGAGCGCGGCGATACAATGTGGGTGGGGGCAGGGTCCGGCCTGTATGCCGTCCGCAAGTCGGACTACCGCGTCGTGGCACGCTACAGCGCCCGGGACGTCCTCCCGGAGAATTACCTGCGGGCTCTGTGCCTGGATGACCGGGGGCGCCTGTGGGTCGGTACTTTCGGAGCCGGAATCGTGGTGCTGGACCGGGATATGACCCCGGTCGTCCGTTTCCGCACCGAAGAGGGCTTCACTTCCAACCTGATCACGCACCTGGTCCGGGGCCGGGAAGGCACCGTCTACGCGGCCACGGGCAACGGGCTCGTGATCTTCTCCACGGCCGGCGACCTGCCGTCCGTCTCCCATATCTACAAGATGGAGGACGGGATGAGCTCGGAGGTGATCCGGGCGGTGTCGGAAGATCCGTCCGGCGGCGGAGTCTGGTTCTCGACGAACCTCTCGATCTGCCATCTGGATGTTCCGGGTGGTGCCTTGACGGAATATGTGGGCCTGCCCGGGATGCTCCCCGGCAATTACGCCAACCACGCCGTAGCCCGTCGTCCGGACGGGATCCTGTTCTTCGGATCGTCCGGGGGATTGACCTTCTTCGATCCCGGGAGGGTCCTGGATCCGGCCCAGGATGTGTCCGTCCATTTCACGGACATCTTCGTCCGGGACGGTTCCGCCGGCCAGGAGTTCCGCCCGGTCCGCCTGCAGTCCTGGGGTCAGACGGTCCTGAACTACAGGCAGGATACCTTCTACCTGAAATTCACGACGGATGATTTCAGCTATGCCGACCGGGCCGAGTATGCCTACCGACTCAACGGCAAGGAGTGGCTGCCGGTGGAGGACAATGTCTTGAATTTCAATAGGGTACGTCCCGGTAAATACACCATTTCCATCCGGGCGCGGCTGCAGAACGGGGTCTGGGGGCGGCCGGCCTCCGTGTACGTACGCGTGAGGCCGCCGTGGTGGCGGTCCCTGGTGGCGAAACTGCTGTACCTGCTCGTCATCCTGTACCTGCTGTACCAGCTCATCACCTGGCTGCTCTCCAAGGCCAACGAGAAGAACCAGCGGAAGATGGAGCAGGAGACCATCGCCCGCATCCGGGAGGTCAACGAGGAGCGGCTCCGTTTCTATACCAACATCACGCACGAGCTGAAGACGCCGCTCACCCTGATCCTGGGGACGGCCGACGACCTGAGCCGCGACCCGCAGTTGCCCGAGACCGCCCGGAACAAGACCTCCGTGCTGGTCAAGAACGTCCACCGCCTGCTGGACCTGACCAACCGCCTGCTGACGTTCCGCAAGACCGAGACCCACAACCTGACGCTGAACGCCACCTACGGCGACCTGAGCGACACCGTCCGGGAGATCGGCGTCGTCTTCGACGAGTCCAATACGAACAAGGACACCACCCTGCAGATCGCAGTGGAGCCCGGCATCATGACCGAATTTGACCGGTACGTCGTCACGGTCATCCTCAACAACCTGCTGTCCAATGCGTTGAAGTACACGCCCAAAGGGACTGTCACGCTGCGTCTGTACAAGAGCGACGCGGCGGGCCGGGAGGAAGCCGTCATCAGCGTGGAGGATACCGGCTGCGGCATCCCGAAGGACCAGCAGGACAAGATATTCGACCGGTATTACCAGGTCCGGGGAAGCCATCAGGCCCAGGGGACCGGGATCGGCCTGTCCCTGGTCCGGAGCCTGGTCAGCCTGCATCACGGGCGGATCGAGCTGGACAGCGAGGTGGGGCGGGGGAGCTGCTTCCGCGTGTACCTGCCGGTGCATGGCGCCGCCGAAGCGGAAGAGGCGGCCGACGGGCAGCAGGAGGCTCCGCAGCCGGACCGGCCCATCGTGGTGGTACTGGAGGACGACCGCGACATCCGCCATTATGTCCGGGAGTCGCTGGAGGAGTCCTACCAGGTATATACCGCCAAGAACGGCGCGGAAGGCTACAAACTGATCGTCAAGCATATCCCGGACCTGGTCATCAGCGACGTGATGATGCCCGAGATGGACGGCTATACGCTCTGCACCCTGGTCAAGAACGACGTGCGTACCAGCCACATCCCGGTCATCCTCCTGACGGCGCGGGATTCGATGGAGGACCGCAGCAAGGGCTACCAGGCCGGCGCGGACTCCTACCTGACCAAACCGTTCACTTCCGGACTGCTCCTGACCCGGGTCCGCAATCTCATCACCGCCCGGGAGAAACTCACGGCCCAGCTCTCCGACACCGTCGGCGAGAAGAAGGAGTTCGACGTGGCGCAGGCGAACCTGAGCCGCCTGGACAACGAGTTCCTGCACCACCTGACCACGCTGATCGAGGAGAATCTTTCCTCGGACAAGCTGGACGTGTCGTTCCTTGCGGAGAACATGAACATGAGCGTCTCGACGCTGTACCGCAAGCTCAAGGGCCTGGTGGGGATCTCCGCCAACAAGTATATCCGCAAGATCCGCCTCCACAAGGCCGCCGAGCTGCTTTCCTCCGGCGGCTACAATGTCTCCGAAGCGGCCTGGAACGTCGGCATCAACGATATCATCTACTTCCGCCAGAGCTTCCGGGACGAGTTCGGCGTGGCCCCGTCCGAGTACCGGAAGGACCGTTCCTGAGTCCCGCTCCCATCCGGGTTTTATCTGATTTTCGGGGACAAATCGGGCGATGACCGAAATCCCCTTGGTTTTTGCACGAAATACCAAAGGGTGTTCCGTGCAATAGTCCGTACCTTTATACCTGGCACTTACTATGCCAGTTTTTGCTAACCAAATCATTATCCATTAACACTTTAACGTATGAGTAGGATTATTCCGAAAATGGCAGAGGCGGCGCTCGTCGCTTTATGCCTGATCTGTTCCCAATCCTTGTTCGCTCAGACTCGAGTGCAGGTCGGCGGTGTCGTCTCCGAAGCAGACGGTACACCGGTGGTCGGCGCCAACGTCATCGAGAAAGGGACGATGAACGGGACGATGACCGGCACCGACGGCAGGTGGATGCTTACCGTCCCGAACGGCGCCACCCTGACAGTGTCCTGCATCGGCTTTGACTCCCAGGAGATCACGGTCAACGGAGCAAGGACCAACTACCAGATCGTCCTCGGAGAGGACACCAGTTTCCTGGATGAAGTCGTCGTGGTGGGTTACGGTGTGGTCAAGAAAAGCGACCTGACCAGCTCGATTTCCACCATCCGCGGCGAGGACATCGTGGACATGCCCTCGATGAACGCGATGAACTCCCTGCAGGGCAAGGTCAACGGCGTCCAGATTTCGACGGCCGGCTCGCCGGGAGCATCCCCGAAGGTCATCATCCGCGGTATCACCACCACGAACGGCACCAGCCCGCTCTATGTGGTGGACGGTGCGCCCCTCTCCGGCGGTATCGGCTCCCTCAATGACAACGATATCGAGTCCATCGAGGTCCTCAAGGACGCTTCCGCCGCCGCTATCTACGGTACCCGCGGTTCCAACGGTGTCATCCTCGTGACCACGAAGAAGGGTGTCGCCGGCAAGCCCAGGATCGATTTCTCCACGAATTTCGGTCTCCAGCACATCCCCGATCCGCACATGGCCGACGCCAAGGAGTATGAGCAGGTCTACAAGACCCGCTACTCCAACGACGGTGCCGTGGACAACTGGAACGGCAAGAACGCCACCAACACCAATTGGTGGAAGGAAGTGGTCAAGCCCGTCGCGCTGACCCAGAACTACCAGTTCTCCGTGCGGGGCGGCTCCGACCGTTTCATCTATAACCTCAGTCTCGGTTACACCAAGCAGCACTCCCAGTTCGAGAAGGGGTTCTCCGACAAGTTCAACATCCGTCTCAACACCGAGTACAACCTGGCCAAGTGGATCAAGCTCGGCTTCAACCTGGCTCCGCGCCTGACCTCTTCCCAGAGCTACGCCACGCTGTTCACCGGCTCGATGAGCATGGACCCCTCCACGCCGATCTACCGGCCGCAGGAGGAGTGGACGGACAATGAGTACAGCAACTTCGCCCGTTCCCACAACAACCAGAGCTACAACCCGGTCGGTCAGCAGTTCCGCTCGGACGGCAAGGGCCGCAACTACGGCATCATGGTCAGCCCGTCCATCACCATCACCCCGGTCAAGGGCCTGACCTTCCTGTCCCAGTTCAACGTCAACGCCGGCGTCTCCCGTTCCGACAGCTTCTCCCCGAAATTCGACATCGATTCGGCGCACGAGTATGCGACGGTCAGTACGGTCTCCCGTAACTACAGCGAGTCCTTCAACTGGAGCACGACCAATACGCTCACTTATATAGGTTCCTTCGCCAAGCACAACCTCACCGGGATGCTCGGTTTCACCGCCGAGCGCTTCGCCAGCTATGACAACAGCGCTTCCCGCGAGGCCACGCCGAACGACTCCGATCCCCTCCGCGAGGTCGGTGCCGGTACCCAGACGGAACACGGCGGCGGTTCCTCCAGCTTCAACACCCTCGTGTCCTGGCTGGCCCGTGTGATGTACAACTACGACAACCGCTACTACCTCACCGCCACGGGCCGTGTCGATGGATCCTCCCGGTTCCCTGCGGGCAACAAGTATGCTTTCTTCCCTTCCGTGTCCGTGGCCTGGCGCTTCTCCGAAGAGGCCTTCGTCAAGGACAACATCGACTGGCTGAGCCAGGGCAAGCTGCGTCTCGGCTGGGGTCAGGTGGGCAACCAGAGCATCCCTTCCAACGCGCCGCTTACGCTCCTGCGCACCAATGCCCGTTATGCCTTCGGCGACGGCTTCCTGGTGGGTTCCCAGCTGAGCACTGTCGGTAACACGAACCTTCGGTGGGAGACCGTCGAGGACTACAACCTCGGTCTCGACCTCGGATTCTTCCGCAACAAGCTGAACGTCACGGCGGACATCTACAAGAAGACCTCCCACGGCATGCTCTACCAGAAGGACAATGTCTGGGTGCTCGGCTATCCCAACAACCTCTGGGAGAACGTCGGCAGCATGGAGGCCAAGGGTTGGGAGTTCTCCGTGGACTACAAGGACGCCAAGGGTGACTGGACCTACACCGTGGGCCTAAACCTTTCCGGTGTCCGCAACCGCGCCATCAAGTTCTCCGGCCAGGGTTATGTCTACTCCGGCCGCATCGAGAGCGGCGCCATCTACGGCGAGAATTCCATCCGCAACGAGGACGGGATGCCGATCAGCCGCTTCTACCTGCTCACCTGCGACGGCATCTTCCAGAACCAGGCCGAGGTCGACGCCCACTCCAAGGACGGCAAGCTCATCCAGCCGAACGCCCAGCCGGGCGACCTGCGGATCAAGGACCTCAACGGTGACGGCGTGATCAACGAGGAGGACAAGTCCTATGTCGGCGACCCGTATCCCGACCTGATGGTCGGTCTGAACTTCTCGGTCAGCTACAAGAACTGGGATCTGTCCGGCAACTTCTACGGCACGTTCGGAAACGACGTCCTCAACATGACCAAGAACTGGTATTCCGGCATCAACGGTTCCAACGTCTTCGCCGGCACGCTCGAGAAGGCCTGGCACGGCCAGGGCACCGGCGCCGGCCTCCCGCGCCTGTCCTACAACGACAAGAACCAGAACTACAGCCGCCTGTCCACCTTCTTCATGGAGGATGGCACCTACTTCCGCTGCAAACAGCTCCAGTTGGGCTACACCTTCCCGCGCAGCCTGATGAAGGACGTGCGCCTGCGCCTCTCCCTGAGGGCCCAGAACCCCTTCACGCTCACGAAGTACTCCGGTATGGACCCGGAGCGCCCGCAGTATGACGGAAGCGCCCTCCAGACCGGTATCGACAACGTGGCCTATCCTTCTCCGCGTACCTTCATGTTTGGTATCAATCTTTCTTTCTAAATCCGGAATCACCATGAAAACAAGGATATTTATTGTTCTCGCAATCGCAGCGATGTTGGGTTCCTCCTGCTCGGACTTCCTGAACGAGCCGGTACGCGGCACCCAGAACCTGGATTCCTACTTCGTGACGGAGGAAGAATCGGTAGCCTACCTCACGGGCTGCTACAATGCAATCACGTTCTACGGATGGTGGCAGGTCTACAACTTCTGGCTGCTCTCCGAGATGTGCACCGACGACGCCTGGATGGGCAACACCACGCAGGCCCAGACCGACTACATTTCCATCGCGCACTTCCAGGGTATCGGCCAGACCAACCCGGCGTGCAACAACTTCTACCAGCAACGCTACCGGGGTATCCTGCGGTGCAACGTGGCCATCGCGCGCATCCCTGAATCCGCATACAACAACGAGGCGATGAAGGCGCGGCTCGTGGCCGAGGCCAAGTTCCTGCGCGGCTTCTTCTATCTCGAGCTCGTGCGTGCCTTCGGCGGCGTGCCCATCACCAATTCCTTCAAGATGCCGGACGAGATCATCGGCGTGACCCGCAACACGGCGGAGGAAGTGTGGGCCCAGGTCGAGCAGGACTTCAAGGAGGCGGCGGAGGTGCTCCCTGCCCGCTATGGCGCCGCCGACGTCGGCCGTGCCACGAAGTACGCGGCCCTCGGCATGCTCGGCAAGGCCTATGTCTACCAGGAGAAGTGGTCCGAGGCCAAGGCCGTGCTCAAGCAGGTGATCGACTCCGGCCAGTACGACCTGATGGAGAACTTCGGCGATGTCTGGGATGTGGACACCAACAACAACAAGGAGTCCATCTTCGAGCTCCAGACCCGTTTCGAGACCTCCTACAACCTGGGCAATGCCATCCCGGTCGTGGCCGGCAACCGTTCCGAGGCGAACGACGGCTGGGCCTGGGGCTTGCCTTCCAGCGACCTGGAGAAGGCCTTCATCGATGCGGGCGACTATGAGCGTCTGCGCTGGACCATCATCAAGAATGGTGACACCGAGATCGCCGGCGAGCCTGATTTCGAGGCGCTGATGGCCGCGAACCGCTATGCTACGGACAAGACGAAGTACTTCATCGATCCTTCTATGCACAAGCCTGCCCGCGTCTGCCGCAAGATCTACATCCCGTACAAGAAGCGTCCCGCCCGCTGGACTCAGGACAAGATTCCTCTGAATCAGCGTATCCTCCGCCTGGCCGACGTGTATCTGCTTTACGCCGAGGCCTGCAACGAGCTGCACGATGATGCCGAGGCCTGCATCTACCTCAACAAGGTCCGCGTCCGGGCCAAGATGCCTGAGGTCAGCCAGACCGGCAAGGACCTGCAGAAGACGATCCGCCTGGAGCGCCGTCTCGAGCTCGCCTTCGAGAACAACCGCCTGTGGGACATCCGCCGCTGGACGGACGACAACGGCAAGAAGATGATGTGCAACATCATGGGGCCGAACGGTACCTTTGTCAAACGCAACACCAACAAGGACACCGCCGATCCTTACGAGTGGGAGAACCAGAAGGAACTCAGCAACAAGGGCGAGACCTTCCAGGAGAACCGCGACCTGCTCTTCCCGATCCCGCTCCACGAAATCACGATGTCCAACGGAACGATCGAGCAGAATCCGGGTTGGAATTAGTTTTTTCGTATATTTGTCTTCATGATGAAGAAAAAATTAATAACCCTCATGTTTTGTGCGTTGGCGGCCGGAATCGCCGCCAACGCACAAGTTTCTTTCGGTGACGCGCAGAAGTTCGACGACGGCTGGAAGTTCATGCTGACCGACAATGCTTCCGCCGCCCTTCCCAATTTCGACGATGCCGCGTGGCGCAACGTCACCCTGCCTCACGACTGGTCCGTGGAGGCCATCGCCTCTCCCGACCTGGCCAGCTGCACCGGCTACCTCCCGGGTGGCATCGGCTGGTATCGCAAGCACTTCACCGTGACTGACGGTGCCGCACGCCACTACATCTATTTCGAAGGCGTGTACAACCGCAGCGAGGTGTATCTGAACGGGCAGTATCTGGGCTCCCGCCCGAGCGGATTCGCCTCCTTCATGTACGACATGACGCCGTATCTGAAGGAGGGCGACAACGTGATCGCCGTCAAGGCGGACCACAGCCGCTATGCCGACTGTCGCTGGTACACGGGATCCGGCATCTACCGGGACGTGTGGATCGTGTCCGCACCGGATGTCCATCTGGCGATGTGGGGCACGGCCTACCGCCTGACTTCGATGACTGCGAAGGCGGCTACCGTCGACGTGGACGTGGAGGTGGAGAAGAATGTCCCGGCGCGGGGCAAACTGGAAGCCGTCGTGTCCCTGGTGGACAAGGCCGGCAAGACCGTGGCCACCCGCAAGGCGCAGTTCAAGGACCTCTCCAAGGGCACGGCCAAGATGACCGTCACCCTCAATGTCCCCAACCCGCACCCCTGGAACCTTGACGACCCGTATCTGTACGAGCTGCGCACCGACCTGCTGATGGGCGGCGCGAAGATCGACGGCAACACGGTCCGCGCCGGTCTGCGCACCCTCGAGTTCAGCGCCGACCACGGCTTCGCGCTCAACGGCAAGAACACCAAGGTCAAGGGCGTCTGCCTGCACCACGATGCCGGCGTGCTCGGCGCCGCCGTGCCTTACGAGGTCTGGTACTACCGCCTGGCCGCGCTCAAGGAGATCGGTGTCAACGGCATCCGCGGCAGCCACAATCCCCACACGCCGATGCTCTACGACATCTGCGACGAGCTCGGCCTGCTGGTGATGGACGAGGCCTTCGACGAGTGGGAGTTCCCCAAGAAGAAATGGGTCACCGGCTGGAACCAGGGCACGCCTGTCTTCTTCGGTACCGACGACTTCTTCAACGAGTGGGGCGAGCGTGACGTGACCGACATGGTCCGCCGTGACCGCAACCACGCCAGCATCTTCCTCTGGAGCATCGGCAACGAGGTGGACTACCCCAACGATCCCTACTCCCATCCCATCCTCAACGGGACGACGATCAACCAGCCCATGTCCGGCGGCTACAAGCCGGACGCCCCGCCGGCAGAGCGCATCGGTATGATCGCCAAGCGCCTGGCGGCCGCCGTCCGGGCCGTGGATACCTCCCGTCCGGTCACCGGCGCCCTGGCGGGCGTGCTGATGTCCAACCAGACGGAGTATCCCGATGTCATCGACGTGGTGGGCTACAACTACACCGAGGACCGCTACGACACCGACCACGAGGCCTATCCGAACCGCATCATCTATGGCTCCGAGACTTCCAGCGGCATCAACAGCTGGTTCGCCGTGCGCGACCACGAGCACATCTTCGGCCACTTCCTCTGGACGGGTACCGACTATCTCGGCGAGTCCGGCAGGTTCCCTTCCCGCGGTATGGGCACGGGCCTGTTCGACCTCGGCTCCTTCCCGAAGACCAGCGCGATGAACCGCGCGGCCTTCTGGTCCGAGAAGCCGTTCACCTATATGGTCACGAGCGTGTACGTGGCTCCCCAGCCGGGTGCGCAGCAGCGCGGACGTGGCCAGCAGGGCCGCGGCGGGTTCAACTTCGTGGCCCCCGCCGCCACGTGGTGCATGGAACCGGGCCAGCAGGCCCGCGTGACCTGCTACACCAATGCCCCGCAGGCGCGGCTCCGTCTCAACGGCACCGTCGTGGGTGAGCTCACCAAGCCGGACGAGCGCCAGCAGGCGGTCAACTGGGTGATCCCTTATGCACCGGGTACCCTGGTCGCGGAAGGCTGCGACATGAACGGCAACGTCGTCTCCTCCTACACGATCCAGACCAACGGTCTGCCGGCCGCCATCAAGGCCACCCTGGTGTATCCTGAAGTCGCGCTCGACCGCGGCACCGCCCTGGTGCTCGTGGAGATCGTCGACGGCAACGGCATCCCCGTCAAGCAGGCTGACAACGAGATTCTCTGCATGGTCGAGGGCAACGCCCGCCTGCTCGGGATGGAGTCCGGCAACAATACGGACATGACCGCCCACTACGACGCCCGCGAGCGGGTCTACAACGGCCACCTGATGGCCTATGTCCAGACCACCGGAGAGCCCGGCACCGTCAAGGTGTCGTTCTCCTCGCCGCTGCTCAAGGGTGCTTCCGTGGAGTTCACGCCGGTGAAGTAACCCTTTCCGGCAGTCTCGGACTGCTGACTGACAGCCATCTTCCTGTCATACACAGGGAGATGGCTGTTTTTTTGTTGGTACCTTCTAAATAAGTATGTATTATTAATAATCATACGCGATATTATCCGTAATAACTGATCATTCGTGTTCCGTACTCTTTATTAAATTATTGTAAATCAATGGTCTATATTTTACATTTTTTGGCGGAATAGTGAGATTTTTACATTACGATGCTTTTGATTGTATTTTAACAATACTTATAACCACTAACCAAATTATTAATTCTCTCTAACACTCAAGTATGAAACGACTCGTTGCTATCGTGCAGCTGGCTGCATGTCTTGTGTTCCTGGCATTCCCTGCCGGAGCGCAACAGAGGTCCCACGCCGTCCGGGGTGTCGTCACAGACGCTTCCGGGCCGGTTCCGGGCGTGAATGTCATGCTCGTGGGCAATTCCTCCGTCGGGACGATGACGGAGATGGATGGAACGTATTCCCTCCCGTCGGTCCCGGTCGGCTCCGTTCTCCAGTTCTCGTTCATCGGCTATGCCACGCAGGAGGTCACCGTGGGTGCCTCCGAAGTCATCAACGTCTTCCTGATGGAGGATGCTGAGGCCCTGGACGAACTGGTCGTGATCGGTTATGGTACGGTCCGCAAGAGCGATCTCACGGGCTCCGTGGCTTCCGTCAGCGGAGAGGAGATCACGAAGAGCGCCACCAGCGACCCGCTCTCCGCCCTGCAGGGCCGGGCGGCCGGCGTGTCGATCGTTACAAATACCGGTGACCCTTCCGCCACCGCCCAGATCAAGATCCGCGGTACCGGTACGACCAACAACACCGACCCGCTCTTCGTCGTGGACGGATTCCCGATGAGCAACATCGACTATCTCTCCCCGAATGACATCGCCTCCATCGAGATCCTCAAGGATGCTTCCGCGTCGGCCATCTACGGTTCCCGCGGCGCCAACGGCGTGGTGATGATCACCACCCGCCAGGCCAAGGCCCAGGCCCTCCGTGTCCGCGCCTCCGCGGAATTCGGTGTGACCGCCCCTCCGCGCAAGCCGCAGATGCTGAGTGCGCAGCAGTACGAGGAGATGACCAACCTGGCCAACGCCAACTCCGGTCTCGCAGCCGCCTATCCGAGCATCACCAACATGGCTTCCACGGATTGGTTCGGCGAGGTGATGCAGACCGGACTCTATCAGAACTACAACCTCAACCTCGCGGGCGGCAGCGAGTCCGTCTCCGAGAACTTCTCGGTCAACTACTACAACAACCAGGGTACGGTGAAGAGCACCGGGTTCCAGCGTATCAACCTCACGTCCAACACCCAGTTCAAGCCTCTCAAGTGGCTGACCCTGCGGGCTTCGCTGTCCGGCTCTTTCTCCGCCTCCAACGGCATCGGAACCAACGGCTCCAACAATGCCTCCATCCTGCTGTCCTCGCTCATCGCCCCGCCGAACGTGCCGGTCTGGGATGACGCCACCGATTACTATCACGGCATTCTGGCGATCCGCCTGGCCAATCCGGCCGGCGTGGTGTACCGCAACGCCGACAGCGGCTCCTCCAACCGCAATACCCTCATCGGCAACTTCAGCGCGGATGTCAAGTTCTTGAAGTACCTGACCTTCACTTCCCGCTTCGGATACCGCTACAACATCAATCTCGGCAGCGGCTTCGGCCCGATCTACTACGAGACCTCCAACATCGCCAGCGGTAACAACTCCGTCTCCCGCAGCACTTCCTACTCCACCGACTGGACGTGGGAGAACATGCTGACCTTTGCCAAGCAGTTCGGCCGCGCCCACGACCTGTCCGTGATGGTGGCCATGTCCGCACGGGATTACTACAGCGAGAATTATTCCGCCTCCCGCATGGACCTGCCGTCCGAGAAGCCGGAGCTCCGCTTCCTGTCAGCGGCGACGAACGTGACGCCGAGCGTTTCCGGTTCCGGCAGTGCCCTGGGCATGCTCTCCTACCTGGGCCGTATCAACTACACCCTGCTGGGCCGCTACCTGCTCACCGCCTCCTTCCGTGCGGACGGTTCCTCCCGCTTCGTCGGCAGGAAGAAATGGGGTTACTTCCCCTCCGCCTCCTTCGCCTGGAAGCTTTCCGAGGAACCGTTCTTCAAGAACTGGGACCTCGCGGCCGTGGACCAGGCCAAGGTGCGTATCGGCTGGGGCCAGATCGGTAACGAACGGATGAGTTCCTACTATCCCTACCAGACCGGCATCAGCCAGGGTCAGTATTACATCATCGGCGACACGCCGACCCGTACCAACGGCGCCGCGCCGAACTCCCTCGGCAACGCCGATCTCCAGTGGGAGACTTCCGAGCAGTTCAACGTGGGTATCGACCTCGCTTTCCTGCGCAACCGCCTGACCCTGACTGCGGATTACTTCATCCGCGGCACCAACAACATCTTGCTGGGAGAGACCGTCCCGCGCGTGTCCGGTACCAACTCCATCACCCGCAACGTGGGTGGCATGGAGAACCGCGGCGTCGAACTCACCCTCGGCTGGAAGGACGATATCGGAGACTTCTCCTACAGCATCGACGGCAATATCTCCTTCATCCGGAACAAGGTCCTCAACCTCGGCAAGTCCGGTCTGCTCTCGGGCAGCTTCGCCTATGACTACGCCCTGATCGACATGCAGGGCAAGTTCAGCGGCGTGCTCCGTTCCGAGCCCGGCCAGCCGTACAACTCCTACTACGGCTATAAGTTCCTGGGCATCTTCCAGGACCAGTCCGAGATCGACAACTACAAAGGCCCCGACGGCACCCCGATCATGCCCAATGCCAAGCCCGGCGACAGCAAGTTCGCCGACATCGGCGGCGGCGGTCCGGACGGCAAGCAGCCGGACGGCAAGATCAACGGCTCCGACATGATGTTCATCGGCAACCCGCATCCGGCGGCCACCTTCGGTCTGAACTTCAACTTCGCCTGGAAGGGCTTCGACCTCTCGATGCTCTGGCAGGGCGTCGCCGGCGTGGACATCTTCAACGCTTCGAAGTTCTATTTCAACAAGTTCGACGGCACGCAGAATGTCCTCGCCAGCGCCTACAAGGCCGGCTGGAGCGGCAAGGGCTCGACCAACGCGGTCCCCATCACGCTGGCCGGCTCCCGCGATTCCGCCCGCAACGACCAGAACTGGTGGCAGTCCACGATGTATGTCGAGGACGGTTCCTACTTCCGCCTGAAGAACATCCAGCTCGGCTACACCTTCAAACCAGCCTTCCTGGCCAAGAACCAGTCCCTGAGGGTCTATGTCTCCTCCCAGAACCTGGTGACCTTCACCCGCTATTCCGGACTTGACCCGGAAATCCCGGGCAACGGCATCGACCGCGGCCAGTACCCGCAGCCGCGCGCCTTCATTTTCGGTCTGAACGTGAACCTTTAATGATCTTTGCGCCTTATGAAACACTATAGAATCCTTGCAGTGATCGCCGCAGTCCTGTTGGCTGCTTCCTGTAACTCCCTGCTCAACAAGAGTCCGCTCGGCAACCTCGCGGTGGAGAACTACTATACCACCGAAGACGAGGTCAATACGGCTATTCTCGGTGTGTATCACGTGTTCATGACCGAGAACTTCGGCCTCTACCACTACCTCCATATCGGTGACAACGTCTCCGACGACTCGATGCTCGCCAACAACCGCTCGGACGGTGCCCGCTGGGCGGGTCAGGCTTTCTCCCTGGTCAAGTACGATATCCTGCCGACGATGTCCTATGCCTGCAACAATACCTGGAACCAGGACTGGCAGGTGGTGACCAAGTCCAACTACGTCATCGAGAACGCCCAGAAGAACAACATCCCCAACGCCGAGAAGTACGTGGCCGAGGCGACGTTCCTGCGCAGCTACGTGTATTTCGACATGGCGGCCCAGCTGGGCGGTCTTCCGCTCGTGGACCACATCCTGACCCCGGATGAGTATTATAATCCGCGCGCCTCTATGGACGAAACGTGGACATTCATCGAGGAAGGCTTCAAGGCGGCTGCCGAGAAGCTCCCCACGAGCTGGAATTCCGCCAACACCGGCCGCGCCACCAAGGGTGCAGCCCTGGCGATGCTGGCCCGCGCCTATGTCTATCACGCCAGCTACTCCAAGGAAAAGGCCCTGTGGCAGCTCGCCTACGACACCGTCAAGCAGATCGAGAGCGCCGGCTATTTCCAGCTGCTGCCCAACTTCGGCGACGTGTTCAAATATGAGAACCGCAACAACAAGGAGATTTGCTTCTCCATCCAGTTCTGGACCACGGTCTCCGGCTGGGGCGATTCCAACGACGGCAACATGATGTCCTTCTATGGCCGGGATGCCGGCGTCAAGAGCAACGACCTGACCGATCCCACCATCCTGGACAATCTCCTGGGCCCGGGCGGCCACGACTGGGTGTACAAGACGATGAAGGAAGAAGGTGTGTTCGTGGATTCCTCCGGTGAACCCCGTGCCTACGACAAGAAGATGACCGGCTGGTCCCTGCACTGCCCGACCCTCGACCTGTACAACAGTTTCGAGCCCGGAGACCCGCGCCGCGGCTATACCATCATCGAGCGCGGCGAGAAGTTCGACGGCTTCACGCATTTCAACCTCTCCAGTCCCTCCGGCCTGCAGTCCAAGAAGGAGTACTGCCCGATGGAATACCGTTCGGATCCTTCCAACGAGGACAACCTCGGCATGAACCTGATCGTGCTGCGCTACGCCGACGTGCTGCTCTACGGCGCCGAGGCGGCCAACGAGGTCGGCAACAGCGGCGAAGCGCTGCGCCTGCTGAACCTCGTGCGCACCCGTGCCCGCAACAGCGGAGACGATCCGACCGTGCTGCCCGCCGTCACCGAGACCGACCAGGCCAAGCTGCGCCAGCTGATCTGGAAGGAGCGCCGCTCCGAGCTGGCCATGGAGTACAACCGTTACTATGACCTGGCCCGTACCGGCCGTCTGTATGACACGATGAAGGCCTACTACGAGAAGTACGAGAAGGATCCTTCCAACCCCGGCTACTCCAGCCAGGACAAGGGAATCCACGTGCAGCCTTATCACGTGCATATGCCGATCTCCCAGCAGGCACTGCAGGCCTCCGAGTACGACGGTGTGCAGACGCTCACCCAGAATGAAGGCTATTAGCAGTCCGTATGAAACGCTCCTTGACCATCGTTTTCCTGCTGGCCGCCGCCCTCAGCGCGGCGGCCCAGCAGAAAACGTATTTCGTGTCCCCGTCGGGCAATGACGCCGCGTCCGGGCTGTCCATCGCCCAGGCCTGGAAGTCGCTGGACAAGGTGAACGCGACCGTGTTCCAGCCCGGTGACAAGATCCTCTTCGAGGGAGGGAAGACCTGGTACGGACAGCTGGACCTCAAAGGGTCTGGCACGGCGGAGGCTCCCATCCTCCTGGCGTCCTATGGCGAGGGCCGTCCGGTCATCAACCTGGGCCGCGCCGAAGGTGCCGGCATCCTCCTGCACAACCATGGTGGCTGGACCATCTGCGGTTTCGAGGTGACAAGCGGCGCCCCGGCGGAGCTCGGCGTGACCCGTCAGGGCATCAACGTCCGGGTGGACGGGAACGGACTCGTACTCAGCGACGTGACGGTCCGCGACTGCTTCATCCACGACATCTGGGGCCAGATCGGCGGCGTCCGCGAACGCAGCTCCGCCATCCTGGTAAGTTGCAATGGTCCCCGCGCCGCGCGCGGTGAGAGTGTCTCGTTCGCGCAGCCCTCGCTCAGCAACGTCCTCGTGGAGGGCAACCGGATCGAGCGCGTGGACAAGACCGGCATCGTGACCAACAGCATCCGGGAGGGCCTCCGGGTCCGTCGCAACTATATGGACAACCTGGGTGGCGACGGCATCATCGTGAGCGGTTCCTACCGGGCTCTCATCGAGTACAACGAGATCCACCGTTCCTGCCTGCGTACCGGCTATCTCGACCTGCCCGGTGACCAGAACTGGTGGCCGCACGTCGCGGCCTGCTGGATCATCCGCTGCGAGGAGACGATCATGCAGTTCAACGAAGTCTACGACACCGGCCGCGAGCCCAAGAACGGCGACGGCTTCGCCTATGACTTCGACTTCTACTGCAAGCGCTGCATCGCCCAGTACAACTACAGCCGCGACAACTTCGGTTTCCTGCTGCTGATGTACGACATCTTCCAGAACGTGGCGCGCTACAACATCTCCGAGAACGACAAGACCCACCTCGTCCAGATGCAGGGCAGTCTCAAGGATGACGGCAACGTGCTCTACAACAACGTGTTCTACGTGGACCACGGGACCCTCGACCTGGACTTCTTCCGGGGGGACTATCCCGAGTCCGCCAAGGATATCGACAAGTTGGGCGCCCATTTCTACAACAACATCTTCTACGCGACGGGACAGGGCCGGTTCAGGACCGCCTATTCGACGGGCGAGACGATGGTCCGCCAGTTCGACGAGGTCTCCAAGCCGAACCTCCCGGCGGGATCCATCTTCCTGCACAACTGCTATTTCGGTCCCTGGAAGAACGGCTTGCCGGATGACCCGGAGGCGCTTGTGGCGGATCCGCAGTTCGTGGCTCCGGGCACCGGCGGCTTCGGCCTCGGCACCCTGGGCGGATACAAGCTCAGGCCCGGTTCCCCGGCCATCAACACGGGAATGTATGTCCCGAATGCCGGCGGGCGTGACTTCTTCGGCAATGCCCTGGAGGACGGCCATCCGGATTTCGGCGCCTTCGAAGCCGTCGGCACGGGCGTGTTCGCGGATACCCGCAGCCTCGCCGAGCAGGACCGGGATGCCGCTGATGCGTCGTCCGTGGCCTGGGGCAAGTGGTCCTTCCCGCTCGGGCTGCCCGTGGACGCGACCGATGTCGTGCCTGTGCGTCTCTACCAGCCGCTGGAAGACGGCGTGACAGGCACGGTCACCTGGGTGAATCCCAAGAACGGGAAATCCGTAGTCGTGGACCTCTCCAAGGCGAAAGACCGTGGCTCCTTCATCCTCCCCGTGAAGTCAGACCGGCAGACGCTGCTCTCCTCCACGGTCAAGGTTGAGCTACGCAAAGGGAAATTCACGGAAAGCTTCGAGATCCCCTTCGCCGAGAAACCTGCCACCCGCAGATAGACTGCTCCCTGAGCCTGGAAAAATGAAGAAAACCGGTCAAGCGACCGGTTTTCTTCGTTGAGACGGCAGGAATCGAACCTACATTCTAGGAACCAAAATCCTATGTCTTGCCTTTAGACGACGTCTCAATTCCGGGTGCAAAGATAGTAAAATTATCTTTTGCTTTTGAAATAATCTCTTACGAGCGCACCGCATTCGTCGGCGAGCAACCCTGCGCTGACTTCCGTGCGGGGATGGAGCAGGGAGGGGGAGAAGAGGGAGTAGCCGCGGCGCGGGTCGGGCGCGCCGTAGACGAGCCGGCCGAGCTGGGCCCAGCAGAGCGCCGCGGCGCACATCGGACAGGGCTCCACCGTCACGTAGAGCGTACAGTCGTCCAGGTACTTGCCGCCCAGGGCCTCCGTGGCGGCCGTCAGCGCGATCATCTCGGCGTGGGCCGTGGGGTCGTGCAGGCGCTCGGTCATGTTGTGCCCGCGGGCGATCACCCGTCCGCGGCACACGACCACGGCACCGATCGGCACCTCGTCGGACTCGCCGGCCGCGCGGGCCTCCCGCAGCGCCTCGCGAAGGAATCTCTCGTCTGCGTCCATCCGGGCTACAAAAGATTGAGGATATCGTCCCAGACCGTCTGCCGGCCCTTCTCGTTGAGGATCTCGTGGCGCATGCCGGGGTAGAGCTTGACGTCGACACGCTCATAGCCGACGCGGCGCATCAGCTCCGCCGCCTGCTGCAGCGCCTCGTCGGAGCCGCGGCAGGGGTCCTCGGCGCCCGAGACGAAGTGCACGGGCATCTGCGGGCGGTCCATCCGCCAGCCTTCCGGGGAGTAGCAGTCCTGCATCAGGCCCAGCAGGCCGTAGAAGCCGTTGGCCGTGAAGCGGTACGTGCAGAGCGGGTCCTGGAGGTATTCGGCGAGGACTTCCGGGTCGGAGCAGATCCAGGAGATAGGACAATTCTCCTGTTCGAAGCCTTTGTTGAAAATGCCGAAGCACATCCACTGCAGGACCTTGGGCCGGAACTTCCAGCCCCGGACAGCGCCGAAGAAGCGTGCCAGCGCCATGCCGAGGCCCTTGGCGGGACTGTCGGCGGGGCTGCCGCAGACGATCAGCCGGTCCAGGCGGCTGTCATAGCGCTTGGCGAAGGAGCGGACGGCCATCGAGCCCATGCTGTGCCCGAAAAGCGTGTAGTCCAGGCCGGGATACTGCCGCTGTGCCCAGTCGCACACCACGCGCACGTCTTCGACCATCGCCCGCCAGCCGCCGTCGTAAAGGTATCCCAGGTCGCTGTCGGAATTGACGGAGGCGCCGTGGCCGCGCTGATCGTGGATGACGCAGACGTAGCCCTGCGCCGTGAGGAATTCGATAAAGGGGATGTAGCGCTCCTTGTGTTCGCACATCCCGTGCACGATCTGGAAGACCCCGCGGGGCGTGCTTTCCGGCGTGGAAACGAGTACGGAAAGGTTCAGGTCATCGGCGGAAGCCGGAAGGGTAAAGGTTCGTAACATACGGACAAATATAACAAAATATGCGTATCTTTGTATGACATGAATCGTTATATCCTCTCCCTGGACCAGGGTACAAGCAGTTCCAAAGCAATCATCTTCGACCAGGACGGCCGGCAGGTCGCCCTGCACCAGCAGGAGTTCACCCAGCTCTTCCCCCGGCAGGGGTGGGTGGAGCAGAACCCGATGGAGATCTGGTCTTCGATGCGCAGCGTGATGAACCGCGCCGTCGCGGACGTGAAGGACGGTCCCGTCGTGGCGCTGGGCATCGCCAACCAGCGGGAGACGACGGTCGTCTGGGACGCCGACAGCGGCCGCCCCATCTGCAACGCGATCGTGTGGCAGGACCGCCGTACGGCCGAGTATTGCAACAGCCTCAAGGCCAAGGGCCTGGAGGAGATGATCCGGGACAAGACCGGACTGATCATCGACGCGTATTTCAGCGCGACCAAGATCCACTGGATCCTCGAGAACGTCCCCGGGGCGCGGCGCAAGGGCCAGGCGGGCCGGCTCCGCTTCGGGACCGTGGACTCCTGGCTGATCTGGAACCTGACCGGGGGCAAGGTCCACGCCACGGACGTCACCAACGCCTCCCGGACGATGCTCTTCAACATCAACACCCTCTACTGGGACCCGGAGCTGCTGGAGCTCTTCGACATCCCGGCCTCGATGCTGCCCGAGATCCGCAGCTGCAGCGAGGAGTATGGCGTGGCGGTCGTCCAGGGGCACCGCATCCCCATCTGCGGGGTGATCGGTGACCAGCAGGCCGCCCTGTTCGGCCAGATGTGCGTGGAGGAGGGGGCTGTCAAGAATACCTACGGCACCGGCTGCTTCCTGCTGATGAACTGCGGCCACAAACCCATCTTCTCCGAGAACCGGCTCATCACCACGGTCGCCTGGAAGATCGGCGACCGGGTGGACTATGCCCTGGAGGGGAGCATCTTCGTGGCGGGCGCCGTCGTGCAATGGCTGCGGGACGGGCTCGGGCTGATTGAGAAATCCCACGACATCGAGGCCCTGGCCGCCAGCGTGCCGGACAACGGCGGCGTGTATTTCGTCCCGGCGCTGACCGGGATGGGCGCGCCGTACTGGAACCAGGACGTGCGCGGCACCATCGTCGGCATCACGCGCGGCGTGACGGCCGGCCATCTGGCCCGGGCCGCCCTGGAGGGCATCGCCTTCCAGACGATGGACATCGTCACGGCGATGGAGCAGGATGCCGGCATCCTGCTGTCAGAGCTCAAGGTGGACGGCGGGGCGGCCCGCAACAACCTCCTGATGCAGTTCCAGGCCGATGTGCTGGGCACGGAGGTCATCCGCCCGCGGGTCACGGAGCTGACCGCGCTGGGCGCCGCCTATATGGCGGGCCTGGGCGTCGGGGTCTGGCTGTCCGTGGAGGACCTGCGCGACCTGTGGAAGGCCGAGCGGCGCTTCTCCCGGCGGGCGTCCGAGCGCCGGATGAACGAGGCCAAGGCGGCCTGGGCCGCGGCGGTCCGCAAGGCGCTCGCATAATTCTCGTACGCGGGGGTTGAAACTTTCGCAAAAAAGTTTCAACTTTGCCATATGAAACTTTTTCTGATTGACGGCCACGCGCTCATCTTCAAGATGTACTACGCCTTCCTGGGGCGGCCGATGGTCAATTCCCAAGGGGTCGATACCTCCATCCTGTTCGGATTCACCAAATACCTGCTCGAGCTGGTCGACCGGGAGCATCCCACGCACATCGCGGTGAGTTTCGACCCGCCGGGTGGGACCTTCCGCAACGAACTCTATCCGGCCTACAAGGCGAACCGCGGGGAGACGCCCCCGCTGGTGATCGAGGCGCTGGAGCCCCTGACGCAGATCGTCCTGGCGCTGGACATCCCGGTGCTGATGATCCCCGGCTTCGAGGCGGACGACGTGATCGGCTCGGCTGCCGCACGCTTCGTCCGCGAGGGTTTCGAGGTCTATATGGTCACGCCCGACAAGGACTATGGGCAGCTCGTCGCTCCCGGGATCTTCCAGGTGAAGCCTGGCAAGGGCGGGGGAGAGAGCGAGATCCTTGGTGTCCCGGAGGTGTGCGACAAGTGGAAGATCGCTTCGCCTGCGCAGGTGGTCGACATCCTGGCCATCTGCGGCGACGCCTCGGACAATGTGCCCGGGGTGCAGGGGGTCGGCCCGGTCGGTGCGGCCAAGCTGCTGGGCAAGTTCGGCTCCGTGGAGGGGATCTATGCCCACCTGGACGAGCTGACGGCGCGCCAGCAGGAGCAGTTCCGTGCGGCACAGGGCCACATTGCCCTGTCCAAGCAGCTGGTGACCATCAAGACGGACATCCCGCTGGACGTCACGGCGCAGGACCTCGTCTTCGACACCGTCTTCACGCCGGAGCTCGAGGCGCTGATGGACCGCTACGAGATGCCTTCCCTCAAGCGCCTGATCAAAAAGGTCTCCGTCGCTCGCGGTGGCAGCGGGCAACTGCCTCCTGAAACGTCCGGCTTCGCCGGACCCCACCGCTTCGCTTCGCTTGCGGTCCCCCCTCTTACGATGCCGAGGGTGGCACGGTTTCCAGAGGCAGTTCCCGCTGCCAATTCCGCGGCGCCGGAGGATAATAAGGCAAGAGTCAATACCAAAGAGATCAGTGCTGCCGAGGTGCGGGGAGGCAGGATCGCAGTCAACCTGCAGGGTGAGTCGCTGTATGTCGGAACGCCCGAAGGTGTGGCCGAGGGGGCGCCGGAGGCATTCGCTTCACTGCTCTCCGACCCGGCCGTCGCCAAGGTGGGCGTGGACCTCAAGGCCCAGATGCGCCGGCTCTCGGAGCGCGGCATCGCTGTCGAAGGCCGGCTCGAGGACATCGAACTGATGCACTACCTGCTGAACCCCGAGCGCAGCCACAAACTGGACATCCTCTCCCGCAGCTACCTCGGCGTGGACCTGGAGACCGCCGCCCCGGGGGCGGAGGGCTCCCTGTTCGACGAAGTCCCCGAGACCGGCGGCCCCGACCGCCGGCTGGAGACGGCGGTCCTGCTGCCCCTGGCCGACCGGCTCCGCGAGGAGATGGCCGCGACCGAAGGGATGCAGCGCCTCTACGACGAGATCGAAGAGCCGCTGATCCACGTCCTCGCGCGGATGGAGCAGACCGGCGTCAAGGTGGACCTGGGGTCGCTCCGCGAATTTGCCGACGGGCTCCGCAAGAAGATGCTCGAACGCGAGGCGGAAGTGCGCCGCCTGGCGGACGAACCGACCCTGAACATCCTGTCTCCCAAGCAGGTAGGCGCCGTCCTGTTCGAGAAACTCAAGCTCGACCCCAAGGCCCGCAAACCCAAGTCCGGCTCCTGGCCCACCGACGAGCAGACCCTGCAGCACCTCGCTGACCGCAGCCCCATCATCGACGCCATCCTGGACTACCGGGGCCTGCGCAAGCTGCTGTCCACCTACATCGAGCCCTTCGCCGGCTACATCTCCCCGGTGGACGGGCGCGTGCACACGACCTTCAACCAGGCCCTGACCGCCACCGGCCGCCTGTCCTCGTCCAACCCCAATCTCCAGAACATCCCCATCCGCACCGAAGAGGGCCGCGAGATCCGCAAGGCCTTCGTGGCCGGCGAACCGGGCTGGGTGATGATGTCCGCCGACTACTCCCAGATCGAGCTGCGCCTGATGGCCCACCTGAGCGGCGACGAGCACCTGCTGGATGCCTTCCGCCGCGGCCTGGACGTACACGCCGCCACGGCGGCCAAAATCTTCCGCGAAGACCTCTCCGCGGTGACCACCGACCAGCGCCGCATCGCCAAGACGGCCAACTTCGGCATCATGTACGGCATCTCCACCTTCGGCCTGGCGGAGCGCCTGCGCTGCCCGCGGACCGAGGCCAAGCAGATTATCGACGACTACTTCGCCTCCTTCCCCGCCATCCGCAGTTTCATCGACGCCACGATCGCCCAGGCGCGCGAGCGCGGCTACGTGGAGACCCTCTTCGGCCGGCGCCGCTACATCGCCGACATCGCCGCCGGCAACGCCGCGGTGCGCGCCCTGGCCGAACGCAACGCCGTCAACGCGCCCATCCAGGGCACGGCGGCCGACATCATCAAGCTGGCGATGAACGCCGTGGACCGGCAGTTACGCGAAGGCGGCTACCGCTCCCGGATGGTCCTCCAGATCCACGACGAACTGCTGCTCGAAGTCCCGCAGGAAGAGATCGCGCCCGTGCGCGACCTGCTGGTCCGGCAGATGGAAGGCGTCATCGAATTGTCTGTCCCCCTGACCGTAGAATGCAATGAAGGAAGAACCTGGCTTGAAGCACATTGACGAACTGGTGCGCCGCGCGATCATCGGCGACGGCACGGCGTTCACCGAGCTCTGGGACACGCACATCGCAGCGCTGCGCACCTACCTGCGCGGGGCGATGAAGTACCTGGACGACTTCTACATCGACGACATCTGCTCGCGGAGCTTCGAGAAGGCATTCCGGCAGATCCGCAGTTTCGACCCCTCGCGGAGCCAGTTCTCCACCTGGCTCCGCACGATTGCCCACAATACGGCCCTGGACACCATCGACGCCGAGACCCGCGCCCAGAGCCGGCTGGTCTCCCTGGACAAGGAGAGCGCCGGGAGCGGCCCGATCCTCGAGACGATCGGGGACGAGTCGGCGACCCCGCTCGAGCAGATCGTCGAGGAGGAGGATGCCGAGAAACTCGAGGGCTACATCGCCGGCCTGCCGGACCTCTACCGGACCGTGGCCCGGATGCGGCTGCTGGACGGCCTGCAGTACAAGGAGATCGCCGAAGAGCTCGGGATGGAGCTCAACACGGTGCGCACGCGCATCCGCCGCGCCAAGGTGATCATCGAATCGATGAAGGCCGATGAAACATAGCCATTTTTTTGTATATTTAGCTTTTTCTACGACAACTATAAGCAAATACTCAAAATATGCAATTCAAGATGCTATCGATTGTCCTGTTGTCGGCAATTGTGCTGGCCCCGTTATCATGCGGGAAGCCTGACCAGCCGGTACAGCAGGAGGAGCCGGAGATTGTCATTCCGGCAGCAAGCCAACCCATTTTCAGTAGCGGCTTGCGTTTCGGATCGGGACAAGAGGATGTGGGCTCAGGATCAAGTTCTGGCAGCGAAACGACCCCGCCTCAGCCGGCACAGTCGCAGACGGAGACCGTGACTTTCAAGGCGGCGGAGCCGTGGCACGCGACGATTGCGGAGACGAAAGCCGTCGACTGGATCACGGTTGAGCCTCTGTCCGGTGGGGCCGGGGCGGTGACTATGACCGTGACGGTGCAGCCCAATACGACTTACGCAGAGCGCAAAGCGATGGTGACGATCATTTGCGGTGGCCAGGAAACGACATTTACAGTGGTACAGGCGGGCCTGCCGATTCCGGTGGAATCAATAACTCTGGATAAAGAAAAGTTGGAGTTGATTGTGGGTGGGAGTGCCACGCTGACAGCAACGGTGAAGCCGGACGACGCAGCGGACAAGACGGTTACGTGGAGCAGCAGCAACCCGTCTGTTGCGACGGTAGAGAATGGCAAGGTGACGGCGGTGGCCGTCGGCGAGACCATCATCACAGCCAAGGCTGGAGACAAGACGGCGGAA
>JAFRQH010000017.1 GCA_017428725.1 Bacteroidales bacterium
AACGGCACCTAGTTAAGACTCCCGACCGGAATGCTACAGCGAGACAGGCAGGGTCCTTTGAGGAGCATTTTGCCCGGGCAGGGCCGCAGTCAGCATCGCGTGACGCAGTCCGCGATGCCTGGATGCGCGTGCGACGAAAAGGATCCCTGCCTGCGAGCAGCATTTCGGTCGGATGGAGGTAGATTCGGAGCGAAGCGACCGGGGGAGTCTGAGGGGACCTCCCCTCAGTCATAGTGAAACGACGGGAGCAGATGTCGCGACATCTGCTCCCTGCCTGCGAGCAGCATTCCGGGAGGGATCAAACTAGCCGGGGAGGTAGGCGTCTATGGCGGCGGCGATGGAGAGGATGGTCTGTTGGAAGAGGATGTTGGAGCCCTTGAGGGCCATCCAGTGCTCCTCGGAGAGGGGCCCCCGCAGGTACTTCTCCGTGTAGATGGTGTCCTGCGTGCCGACGTAGACCAGCACGGCGCCCTGGGCGTCGAGTTTCATCGCCCGGATGGGGAAGCGCTCCGAATACTTCTTCTTGCTGTCGTAGAGCTGGACGAACATGTCCGGCTTGGAGCGGTCGTTGTTGATGCAGCTGACGAACCCGCCCGCGCTGCGGATGCCATCCCGGATGGCGTCGTGGATGGCATCCCCAGTGTGACGGTAAGTGTCGGCCAGCTCAGTGAGTTCCTGTTTCAACATAGGTCTTCGTTATTTTTCTTTCGCCTTGACGGTGACCGGGATGTGGCCGTCGTCGTTGGCGCGGTAGTGCGGTGCATAGAGGGATTCGATCACCGGGACGGGGCACTGGAAGCTGCCCTCCTGGGTCACGAAGAAATCCTCGGAGAAGCTCGTGTTCTCCTCCGGGTAGGCGTCGAACCAGAACTCCGTCCGGTCGGCGAGCACGCTCCGGTACCCCTGCGGGCTGAAGGCGACCCAGCCGGTGATGGAGATCGGGCGGCCGAACCAGCCGTAACGGCCCGAGAGCTGGTCCACGGGCCGGAAGGCCGCAGGGCGCGGGGCCGTGAGCCGCACGAAGCTGCGGTTCTCCTCGTTCCAGATCCTGTAGGTGGCCGTGACCTTGTCGCCGACGTGCAGCACGTCGCCGTCGCGCAGCACCTTGCCCTCGCGGGTGTACTGGCGCGAGAGGGTGAAGCCGTTGCCGGAGGCCTTGATGTCCTCGAAGGGGAGCGTCGTGGTGGCGCTCAGGGCGAGGACCTTGGTCTGCAGGGTTTGCTCCGTGCCGTGGAGCACGCTGCCGATGGCCTGGA
Organism: Bacteroidales bacterium; assembly: GCA_017428725.1. Taxonomy (GTDB): domain Bacteria; phylum Bacteroidota; class Bacteroidia; order Bacteroidales; family UBA932; genus Cryptobacteroides. The sequence continues at coordinate 1,257 of JAFRQH010000017.1, forward strand.
TGTAGGCCGGGTCGTCCTCCCACTGCTGGGTCTCCTTCTGGACCATGATCCAGAGGCGGATCCCCTCCGCCACCTCGTCGTGGCCGCAGTCGGTCAGCAGGTCGCAGATCAGGGAGTGGGCGTAGAGCTCGCTCTCGAGCAGACCCCGCCAGGGCATCACCGCATTGGGGTAGTAGGTGCCGCCGCTGCGGTGCGGCTCGGCGTACTGGAGCAGGGACGTGATGTCCTTGGCCAGCGAGCTGCGGAGCCGGCTGGAGGTGAAGAGGTGGATGCCCCAGGACTTGGCGAGCTCCTTGCCGCGCTCGCCCTCGATCAGGGCGCGCAGCGTCTTCATCCGGCGGGCCTTGGCGAAGACCTGCCCGTTGAGGCCGCGCTTGGCGTCCGGCACGAGGTATTCCTTGGTGTCTTTCTTGAATTCACGGAGCATCTTGCGGTCGGGGTTCTTCGGTGCGAAGGGGACCTCGGGATACAGGGAGCGGACGTGCAGGTACTGCGCCTGGCTGATGGCGCCGCACCAGTAGGGCCGGCCGTCCCGGGCGAAGTAGGAGTTGTCCAGGAAGCGCACGGCGTCGGGGGCGAGTGCGGCCAGCGCGCGCGGGCAGCCGTCGCCCATCGCGGCGAGCCGCTCCAGCAGCACGGCCGTCAGCACCTGCGAGGAGCTCATCTCCTTGAACCAGGCGAAGCCGCCGTCCTTGTTGTGGCAGGCGAGGATCTTGTCCACCATCGACTCCCGCTCTTCCTTGGAGGCCCCGGCCACGGGCGTGCCGGGCAGGATGTCGAGCAGGTAGTTGGCAAAGAGCGCCTCGGACTGGTCGAGCAGGTTCTCGCTGGCGGGGATCACCTTGTCCGGGACGGCCTCGCGGATCATATCGATGATGGAGATCTCCCGCAGGGCGGCGTCGGCCCCGAAGACGTTGACGAACTGGCTGCGCAGGCCGGCGAGCACCTCGGCGCGGTCCATCCCGGCGAGCAGGATGGCGGAGTGCGCCTCGGTGATCTGCTGGACGGCGGGGCTGACCGGCATCGTGACGAAGACGCCGTCGGAGCCGTACTCGGCATTGTCCGCGGTGAAGTTGACCAGCAGGCCGAGGTTCGCCAGGGCCGGGGCGGAGATCTCGAAGACCGTGTCGGCGGATCCGCCGGCGGGCACCGTGATGCGTTCGGTCTTCTCCCGCACCACGGGGGCGCTCTTGTAGTCGGTGCCGTTGAGGAACCGCACCGCGAGCCGGCCGGAGACGGGCTTTTCCTTGCTGTTGGACAGGGTCACGCGGGCGACGTAGCGGTCGCCTTCGTAGAGGTACTGCGGCTGCACGACGGCCACCTTGACGGGCAGGGTCACGACCATCTCCCGGCGGAGGGTGGCGTTGTGGAAGGCCTTGTCGTGCGCGAAGAGCTGCACATAATAAGTGGAGAGCTTGTCGGCCGTGGTGAAGTTGAAGGTCACCACGCCGTCCTTGTCGGAGCGCAGGAACGGCTCCCAGGCGATCGTGTTGGCGAAATTCTCCCGGATGGCGGTGTTCTCCTCCGGTTCGGCGCCGCCGGGGGCGGCCTCTTCCATATCGGCGGCCATCGCCGCTTCTTCCATCACCATATTGGCCTGGTAGGAATCCACCATCCGCTCCATCATCACCGCGCCGCCCAGCGCCCCGGCGGCCTTGGACCGGATGCGGCCCTTGCTCGATGCGAGTTCGACATAGCCGTAACCGTAGGACGAGTCGGTGCCGTTGGTGGCCTGGTAGCTGACGTCCGGAAGGTCGCGCCGGTCGGGCGTGAAGGTGCTCCAGCGGTTGCGCTGGATGGTCTCCGTGCTCTTGTCGAAGACGGTGGCGGCCACTTCCGTGCCGGCCGCCGTCAGGATGGTGAAGCTGTAGTCGTGGTGCGGGGCCGTGGTATCCAGGAAGCGGCTGAAGCTCAGGGGCAGCTGGAAGGCCGTCTCCTCCTTGAACGAGGAGACGCTGTATTCGAAGGAGTTACCGTCGCGGAACCAGAAGACCTTGAGGGTCAGGGTTTCGGGGTAGCCGGCCTTGCGCTCGAAGCGGATGGTCTCCAGTGAGCCAGCGCGGCCGCGCACGCCCGCCAGTTTGACGAGGCGCTTCTCCAGCAGGCGGTTGCCGTCGCCGTAGAGCTCGGTGACCACCCAGGCAGGGCCGGTGGTGGCGCCGACCTGCAGGGCGATGCTGCGCCCGTCGTCCGGGATCTCCTTGAAGAAGCTCCGCACATCCATGTCGAGTACCGTGTCCGTGTCGGCGGCCTTGACGAAGTCGCGGGTCACCTCCTGGGTGTAGGTCTTGCCTTCGTCGTTGATGGCCTTGGCCGTGACCACGAGGGTGTAGAGGCCGGAGGAACGACCGCTGAGGTCGAGCCCGAGGGGCTCACCGTTGGCGGCCTTGCCGGACAGGATGGTCTGTCCTTCTTGCAGGACCTTGTACTCGATCTCCAGGCGGGGATGCGTGAGGACCGTGCCGTAGCCGGCCTGGAAGCGCGCGCGGACGATGTCCTCGCCCACGATCGTGCTGCCGCCGCGCTGCGAGACGCCCTCGAAGCGGCCGCCGGCGGCGTTGAGCACCGTGAGGTTGAGCGGGATCCGGCTGGTGGTGGTGATGCTCCGGCGGAACTCCAGCGTCTCGCCGGTGCTGTCGGTGACCGTCACGGTGATGACGGAATTCTCATAGTAGTAATTGTCCTTTGGGGCGGTGAAGCGGACGCTGAAGTCACCGTTGGGCGCCAGCTCCAGCGGGCCTTCCGCCAACGTATTGCCGCGGGTCTCGACCTTGTAGCGGGCCGTGGCCGTGCCGAGGTTGTGGCCGGAGTAGCTGCGGACGCTGCCTTGGATGAGGACCTTGTCCTCGGGGAGGTAGAAGCGCTCGTCGGGCTTCCACGTGAGCTCGAAGGTGGGCAGGACGAATTCGTCCACGCGCACTTCGGCGCTGGCGATCGAGTTGCCGCCCTCGTAGATGCGGATCCGGTACATCCCGCCGCGCTCGCTCTTCGTCAGGACGAAGGCGCCGGCGGCCGTGCCGAATTCGTTGGTGGTCAGCCCGGTCTGGGAGAGCTCCTTGCCCGTGGGGTCGAAGAGCTTCGCCGTCAACTGGATGCCGGAGGGGCGTGTGGCGTATTCATAGGTGCCTTCGTAGAGCAGGACCTTGAAGTGGACGGTCTCGTCGGGGTTGAATGCACTGCGGTCGGTCAGCACGAGGGCGTGGTGCCGGGCGGGGTTGTCCGTACTGACGGTCTCCGCCCGCTGGAACTGGAAGCCGTGGGGCTGGGACATCCGGGTCCGCTCGCTTCCGCGGACGACGGCTTGGATGGAGTTGCCCCACTTGTCCTTCTCCAGCTTGGCGCAGAAGGACGCCGGCAGGTAGGTGAAGCCGTCGATGGCGAGGTCCTTGACCCGGTCGGTCTCCTTGCCTTCGGAGTCCAGCAGGACGATGTCGCAGCGGGGAACCGGCTCGCCGGTGAGGTAGTCGGCCACATAGACGCCGTAGCCCTCCAGGTCGCGCTTGTGGGCGATGGCCAGGGTGTAGCGGTTGTAGACGCTCTCCGTCTCGACCTTGCCGCCCGTGCATTTGAGGATGTATTCGCCGTCGTCCAGGACGGGCAGCTTGCAGGTCAGGGTGTCGCGGACGTAGAAACTGCCCACGGGGTTCGGGACCGTCTGGTCGAAGAGCTCCCGCTTGCCTTTGTAGACGCGGACGCGCACGGAAGGCAGGTTGCGGACGACGATCCTGGCGACGCCTTTCTCGGCGTCGAGGTCGATCTCCTGCTCGTTGAGCTCACCCAGGATCCGGTCGACGTAGGTGCAGCACGCGGCGATCTCTTTTTCGTCTCCGGAGAACTTCTTGCGGTCTGCGACGAAACGCTCGCAGTCGGCGGCCAGCTCCTTGTACTGGCCGGAGCCGGCTTTCTGCTCGTTGAGCTGTCGCTGGCGGTGCATCAGGAGGTCTTCGCGGGCGAGCAGGGCGACGGCCTTGCCTGCATGGCGCCGGGCGTAGTCCTCGCAGAACGCGTAGTATTCCGATCCGGAGAGGGTCTTGTTGTGGGTGGTATATTCGATCAGGGCGTCGTAGGGGTACTGCCCCGCATAACGCTCGGCGAGGGTCTGGGAGACCAGCTGCCCGCCGGACGAGCCGAACAGGCTCCAGAGCGCATAGTCATAGTCGTTGGTGATCCGGGGGAGGAGGAAGTCGCTGTATTGCAGGCGGTCCAGGTTGCCGTCCCGCTTGTAGAACTCGGGGTGACGCCCCGATTCCAGGCGGGATCTGTGCTCCTGGACATAGTCGAAGAGCTCGCTCCTGCCCATCCGGCCTCTCTGATGGAAGACGATTACCACGGGCTCGTCGTAGGCCGTGATCTCGCGTTCGGCTGCAGCGTCGAGCTCTGCGCGGAGCTTCCAGTTCGTTCTGGTCCGGGCTTCGACGTATTTCCAGACGGCGTCGTAGTAGTCCCAGGCGAGGCGTTGTGCGGAGGCCTCCTGCTTGATCCGCTGGAGGATGTCGGCCTGGTCCTTGGGGCGGTCGTCATCCACGGCCTTGTTGTAGTCGGCCCAAAGCTTGACGAGGGTGTGGTCGTCGCTGTCGGTGTTGCGGCTCTTGGTCTGGTCGTTGGCGCAGGCGGGGAAAATCATACAGGTCAAGGTTATCAGGAAGGTTATCAGTCGGAGAGTCTTCATAAGGCGCTAAGTATTATGGGTTAAACAACGGAACGGCCTCTGCAACTACAAAATTGCTGCCACCGATATACAAGATGCATCCGGGGGTGGATTCCGCTGCAGCAAGTGCCTGGCGCACACCGTCTTCCACGCTCGCGCAGACCGTGCAGTCCAGCCCCTGCAGGCGCCGGGCGAGCTGCGCGGCGGGCAGCGCCCGCTCGCCGCGCGGGGCCACCAGGAACCAGCGGGCTCCCTCCGGCATCATCGGGCGGATGGCGTCCAGGTCCTTGTCGGCCATGATGCCGTAGACGAAGATCAAAGGGCGGCCGCTCTCCCGCAGGCGCCGGAAGTTGATCTCCAGCGCGGGCGGATTGTGGCCGATGTCGCAGATCACCTCGGGGTCGTCCCGCAGGCGCTCCCAGCGGCCGCGCAGCCCGGTGCGGGTGGCAGTGTGCGCGAGCGCCTCGCGCACGGCCGGGGTGAGGTCGATGCCGAGCAGTTCCAGCGCGGCGAGCGCCGTGCGCAGGTTCTCCGCCTGGCAGGGCCCGGCGAGGTCGGTCCCGAAGGACTCCGTGTCGAAGTCCGCGGCATAGAACAGCGGGCAGGGGGCCGCGGCGGCGTGCGCCTCGAAGACCGGCGCGGTCTCGGCGTCGCACTGCCCGCAGAGCGCCGGCACGCCCGGCTTGAAGATGCCGGCCTTCTCGCCGGCGATCGCGGCGCGCGTGCTGCCCAGCAAGGCGCAGTGGTCCAGCCCGATGCTGGTGATGACTGCGAGCTCGGGCGTGAGGATGTTGGTGCTGTCCAGCCGGCCGCCCAGGCCGACTTCGATCACGGCGATGTCCACCTGTTCGTCTGCGAACCACCGGAACGCGAGTCCGGTGGTGATCTCGAAGAAGGACAGGTCTCCGAGGTCCTGCTCCGTCAGGAAGCGGAAGACATACTCCTTGGGGACCATCGACCAGCCGTCCGGCCCCACGAGCTTGATCCGCTCGCGGAAATCCACCAGGTGGGGGGAGGTATACAGTCCGACGCGCAGGCCCGTGGCGGAGAGGGCTGCGGCGAGCATCGAGCATACGGAGCCCTTGCCGTTGGTGCCGGCCACGTGCAGGGTGCGGATCTGCTGCGAAGGGTGTCCCAGCGCGGCGTCGAAGCGCCGCATCGCATCCAGGCCGGGTTTGTAGGCCCCGGCCGCGAAACCGGCGGTCTGGACGGAGGGATGCCGGCTGTACAGCTCCCCGAGGAGCCGCGCGTATTGGTCTTCTGAATAATTCATAGTTGCAACTGAATCCAAATTTAATTAAATTTACACGTTTTTAGAACCTATGGCAGAAAAAACCTCAGCGTTGCACGCAGCCTATGTCATCGACGGGGTGCAGGAGGAGTACACTCCCGCCCAGTTGCTCGATGCCGTGACGGAGGCCGAGGGCCGGCATCCTTTCGCGGGTCCGGCCGAGGCGCGCGAGGTGGACGAATCGCTGGATCCGGTGTTCCCCGGCGCGGATTTCGATCCCGCCCGGGTGGACGCCTATCTGGAGGCCGTCCTCCCGGCCCGCAAGCGACTGCCCGTCGCCGACGCCGACGCCTACACGCGCATCCGCGTGGCGGCGGCGCTGATCGACGCGCTCTGGCGCACGGGCCGTTTCCGGCTGGGGGACCTCCGCCTCGACGCCGCCTGGCGCTGGGACGAGGCGCCTGTCGGCGCCCGCGCCGCCTTCTACGCGTCCGTACGCGCCGCCGCCGACTACGTGGACGCCCTCGGGATCAAGTTCAGCGGCTACCGTTATGCGCGCACGTCCGGACCCTCCGAGCTGGTCCTGCGCGCCCGCATCGCGCGGGACGCCGACGAGGAGGACTACGGATTCATCAGCGGCCCCTTCCGTTCCGAGCATCCCGTGCTCGGCGCGCGCCGCTCCTGCCCCGCCACCCTCGTGCCGGACCCGCAGAGCTGGCTGGTCTACATCCCCTTCGACACGGCCGACTTCCGCCTGGGTGATTCGCTGCTCGTCCAGCAGACGGGCCTGGGCGGCGGCCCCGCCCCGCAGATCACGGACGCCGATTATTTCCTGGACTGCTACGAGGTGGTCCGGGAGCTGGTCGAGGACGGCATCCTGCTGTCCGGGGCCACGGTGGGCGAGGGCGGCCTGCTCCGCACGGTCCGCCAGATGGCCGTCGCGTGCGGCGTCGGCCTCGACCTGTCCGACGTGATGTGCGCCTACCAGGAGCAGGATCCGGTGCGGATCCTCTTCTCCGAGGTCCCCGGCGCCGTGGTGCAGATCCGCGACACCGACTTCGACTACCTGGACGCGGAGCTGCTGCTGCAGGACGTCGCCTTCTTCCCGCTGGGACATCCCATCCCCGGGGAGTCCGGCATCCGCATCAAAGCCTCCGCCAAGTCCGGCATCCAGACCATCCTCGAATCCCTGATCCGCAATGCGGAGGGAGAAGACTGATACAGTAACAATATGGGCAAACCGAAGATTTTCGTACTCGACACCAACGTCATCCTGCACGACCACAAGGCCATCCGCAAGTTCCGCGAGAACAATCTCGTGATCCCCGTGGCCGTGATCGAGGAGATCGACAAGTTCAAGAAAGGCACCGACACCCTGTCCTACAATGCGCGCGGCTTCATGCGCGACCTGGACAGGATCACCAACGGCAAGGATTTCGGCGAGGGCGGCCTGCCGATCGGCAAGGACCTGGGCTGGATCAAGGTGGAGCCGAACCATCCTTTCTCCGAAGAATATGCCGAGTTCTTCACGGACGACATCCCCGACCACCGCATCCTCTCCACGGCGATGTGGGTCCGGGACAACAATCCCCGCACCTTCGTGGCGCTGGTCACCAAGGACATCAACCTGCGGATGAAGGCCAAGGCCGTGGGGATGGACGTCCAGGACTACCTGACCGACAAAGTCAAGGACGAGCGGATCGAGGAGGCGCAGCGCGAGGTGCAGATGATGACCCTGGACAGTGATGTCCTGCAGGAGCTGTGCTACGGCCCCGAGACGGCTGTCCACTGGGACCGGATCTTCAAGAAAGAGCCGGTCCCGAACCAGATGTTCGAGTTCCGTTGGGAAGGCGACCGGGACGAGGTCGTCTGCGCCCGCTATGACACCCGGCGCGACCGCATCGTGCTAGTCAAGACCCGCGAAGCATACGGCATCCGTCCCCGCAACGACGAGCAGAAGCTCGCCCTCGACGCGCTGCTCAACCCCCAGATCGACCTGGTCTCGCTGACCGGCGGCGCCGGCACCGGCAAGACGCTGCTGGCCCTGGCCGCCGCCCTGGAGCAGGAGCGGGACTACGAGCAGATCTTCCTCTCCCGGCCCACCGTCGTCCTCGGGAACCAGGACCTGGGGTACCTCCCCGGCGACCAGAAGCAGAAGATGTCCCCCTTCCTGCAGCCCCTGATGGACAACCTCAACGTGATCAAGCACCAGTTCCGCCCGACTTCCAAGGAAGCCCAGCGGATCGACAGCATGCTGACCCAGGAGAAGCTGATCATCGAGCCGCTCGCCTACATCCGCGGGCGGAGCCTGGGCAAGTGCTTCTTCATCATCGACGAGGCCCAGAACCTCACGCCGCACGAGATGAAGACCATCATCACTCGGGCGGGCGAGGGGACCAAGATGGTCTTCACCGGCGACATCTTCCAGATCGACCAGCCTTACCTGGACCAGTGGTCCAACGGCCTGACCCACCTGGGCGAGAAGATGTACGGCCAGGAGATTTTCCAGCACGTGTTCCTGCGCAAGGGAGAGCGCAGTGCGCTGTCCGAGCTGGCTGCAAAATTGCTATAATGAGTTTTTTATCGTAAATTCGCGCCGCGAAATTAACTTTTCTATCCTATATCAGCTATGTTTGAAATGAAAAAACGGGTCTATCGGTTCGGTGGCAAGACCGCCGAAGGCGATGGATCGATGCGTGAACTGCTCGGCGGCAAGGGTGCGAACCTCGCCGAGATGAGCAAGCTCGGTATGCCGGTCCCTGCCGGTTTCACGATCACGACCGAGTGCTGCGCCGAGTATTATCAGTTGGGTGGCGGTTACACTGAGGATCTCAAGATGGAGGTCCGCGGTGCCCTGAATGCCACCGAAGCCCTGATGGGCAAGAAATTCGGCGATCCTAAGGATCCCCTTCTCGTGAGCTGCCGGTCCGGTGCCCGCAGTTCGATGCCGGGCATGATGGACACGATCCTCAACATCGGCCTGTGCTCCGCCACCATCCCGGGTATGATCAAGAAGACCGGGAATCCCCGTTTCGTGTACGACGCCTACCGCCGTCTCATCATGATGTACTCCGACGTCGTGATGGAGAAGGCCGAAGGGATCGAGCCTGCCGACGGCCAGGGCATCCGCCAGCAGCTGGACCGGATGATGGCTGAGCTCAAGGAGCAGAAGGGCTATTCCTCCGATACCGACATTACGGCCGAAGAGCTGAAGGACCTCTGCGAGAAGTTCAAGGCCAAGGTCAAGGAAGTGCTCGGCGTCGAGTTCCCCGACACGGCCCAGGAGCAGCTCTGGGGCTCCATCGGCGGCGTCTTCAAGTCCTGGAACGGCAAGCGCGCCATCGCTTACCGCCGCATCGAGAAGATTCCCGATGACTGGGGCACGGCCGTCAACGTGCAGTCGATGGTCTTCGGCAATATGGGCAACACCTCCGCCACCGGCGTGGCGTTCTCCCGCAACCCGGCCAACGGCGACAACCGTTTCTACGGCGAGTGGCTGATCAACGCGCAGGGTGAGGACGTGGTCGCGGGCATCCGCACCCCGAACCCGCTCAACGAAGCCACCAAGAACGACCACAACCGCCACCTCGAGTCCCTCGAGGTCGCGATGCCCGAGGTCTACGCCGAGCTCGACGCCATCCGCAAGCGTCTGGAGAACCACTTCCACGACATGCAGGACATCGAGTTCACCATCCAGGAAGGTTCCCTGTGGATGCTGCAGTGCCGCATCGGCAAGCGCACCGGCATGGCCGCCCTGCAGATGGCGATGGACATGCTCGACGAGGGGATGATCGACGAGAAGACCGCCGTGATGCGCGTCTCCCCGTCCCAGCTCGACGAGGTGCTCCACCCGATCCTCAACCCGGCCTCCGAGAAGGAAGCCAAGGTCGTAGCCACCGGTCTGCCCGCCTCTCCGGGCGGCGCCGTCGGCACGATCGTATTCACCTCCGAAGCCGCGATGGAAGCGGCTGCCGCCGGCAAGAAGACCATCCTCATCCGCGAGGAGACTTCCCCGGAGGACATCCAGGGCATGCGCGCTTCCGCCGGTATCCTCACCACCCGCGGCGGTATGACCTCCCACGCCGCCCTCGTGGCGCGCGGCTGGGGCAAGTGCTGCATCGTGGGCTGCGAGTCGATGAAGATCAACCTCGAGGCCAAGACGCTCACCTTCGCCGGTGACAAGAAGGTCTACAAAGAGGGCGACTGGCTCTCCCTGAACGGTTCCAAGGGCAATGTCTACGCCAAGAAGATCGAGATGATGGACGCCAGCGAGAACCCTACGTTCCTGCGCTTCATGACCATCGTCGACAAGTACCGCCGCCTGGGCGTGCGTACCAACGCCGACACACCCGAGGATGCCCAGAAGGCCCTCGACTTCGGTGCCGAAGGCATCGGCCTGTTCCGCATCGAGCATATGTTCTACGGCAAGAATGCCGACACGCCGCTCGCCAAGCTCCGCAAGATGATCCTCTGCACCACCGACCGTGAGCGCAAGGACGCGCTGGCCGAGCTCGAGCCGTTCATCAAGGCTTCCGTCAAGAGCACCCTCAAGGTGATGGACGGCAAGCCGGTGGTGTTCCGTCTGCTCGACCCGCCGCTCCACGAGTTCGTCCCGACCACCAAGGAGAAGACCGCCGAGGTGGCCAAGGAGCTGGGCATCAGCGCCGCTGAGGTGACCCGCCGCGGCGAGAGCCTCCACGAAGTCAACCCGATGATGGGTCTGCGCGGCGTGCGCCTGCACGTGGCCTACCCGCTCATCGCCGAGACCCAGTACCGCGCCATCTTCACGGCCGTCGCCGAGCTGTGCCACGAGGGCTACCACCCGCAGCCCGAGATCATGATCCCGGTCACGGTGTCCGCCCGCGAGCTGGGCTTCCAGCGCGCCATCTGCGAGCGCATCAAGGCCGAGATCGAGGTCCACTACGAGATGATCATCACCTACAAGTTCGGTACGATGATCGAGATCCCGCGCGCTGCCCTGACCGGCGACCGCATGGCCCGCACGGCAGAGTTCTTCTCCTTCGGTACCAACGACCTCACCCAGATGACCTTCGGCTTCTCGCGTGACGACGTCGGCACCTTCATGGGCAATTACCTCGGCCACAAGATCATCGACGCCGACCCGTTCCAGACCATCGACACCAAGGCTGTCGGCAAGCTGGTCGAGCTCGGCATCCAGGGCGGCCGCTCCCGCAGGCCGGACCTCAAGTGCGGCGTGTGCGGCGAGCACGGCGGCGACCCCGACTCCATCGCGTTCTTCAACAAGATCGGCGTCGACTACGTCAGCTGCTCCCCGTTCCGCGTCCCGATCGCCCGGCTCGCCGCGGCCCAGTCCGCGATCCGGCAGGCTGAGTAAGGCTTGACAGTCAACCACTTATGAAATAACCCTCGGAGATTTCTCCGAGGGTTATTCTGTATGTCATTGATAATCAGGCGTTGCTCTCCAGCAGGCGGTTGCGCTCCTCGCAGACTTCGGACCACTTGGGGTACTTGTCGTAGAGGGCGGCGAGGTCGGCCAGGGCGCCGGGGATGTCGATGCCCTGCGGGCAGATCTGTGCGCAGGCCCCGCAGCCCAGGCAGGCGTGGGGTTTCTTGTCGTCGGGCAGGTTCTCCAGGCGCATCATCGGGGTGTGGGAGAACTGCACGCGCAAGTCATTGTATTCGGCGAGCAGGTCGGGGATGTCCAGCTCCATCGGGCAGCCGGTGCAGCAGTAGCGGCAGGCGGTGCAGGGGACGGAGTTCTTCATCCCTTCGGCGATGTCTTCCAGGACCGCCTGCTCGTCGGCCGAGAGCAGGTCGGGCTGCGCGAACGTGGCCACGTTGTCGGCCATCTGCTCCATCGTGGACATCCCGCTCAGGACCACGGCGGCGCCGGGGATGCCCTGCAGCCAGCGGAAGGCCCAGGAGGCGGCGCTGGCGCCGGGCCGCAGGGCGCGCAGGCGCTCCTCGGCGGCCTCGCCGGGATGCGCCAGCTTGCCGCCGCGCACGGGCTCCATCACGATGAAGGGGATGCCCCGTTCGTTCAGGATCTCCACCTTGCGGCGCGCATCCTGCAGGGTCCAGTCCAGGTAGTTGAGCTGGATCTGGACGAACTCGGCCACCTCGCCGTAGGGGCCGTCCAGGATCTTCTCCAGGTTGGCGGCCGTGGCGTGGCAGGAGAAGCCCAGGCGCTTGATGCGTCCGGCCTCGCGCTGCCGCGCGAAATACTCCAGGATGCCCCAGCGGGGATCCATATAGTCGTCCAGGCTGTTCTCGCAGATGTTGTGATACAGATAGAAGTCGAAATAGTCCACGCGGCACTTCTCCAGCTGGCGCTCGAAGGTGCCCGCCGGGTCGAAGGTGCCGCTGTGCTGGTGGCCGGGGAACTTGTCGGCCAGCATCCAGCTCTCCCGGGGATAGTGCGAGAGCACCTCCCCGATGACGGTCTCGGAGTTGCCGTCGTGGTAGGGCAGGGCCGTGTCGAAGTAGTTGACGCCGTGGCGGATGGCATAGTCCGTCATCTGCGCCACGGCCTCCCGGTCGATGGTCTTGTCTGCTCGCAGCGGCAGGCGCATCGCCCCGAAACCCAGTGCGGATACCTGCTTGTCGAAAAGGGGATGATATATCATTTCTTGACCGTGTTCACGATGACTTCGACATCCTCCACGCCCAGCCGGACCTTCAGCCAATCGCGGATACGCAGGCGGTCGGCTTCCTTGACGGTCCTGTCGCACTGCAGGATGGCCACCACCGTCTCGCGGCCGGACTCGCTCCCGGCTTCCACGCGCTCGCCGCGCGTGAGGGTGACCTGGCGGATGCCGGGATACTGGGCGGCCAGCTCGCGGGTCAGCAGCGTGACGGGCAGCTGGCGGTTCTTATACTGCTGGACCTCGCCGGAAAGCTCCGTGACCCTGCCCTCCAGCTCCTCGACCTGCCGGTTGTGGCCGTCGATGATGCTCTGGATGAGCTCCGACTCGGTCATCTTCTCGAACTGGTAGGCGGCATCTTCGTGGAAGATGATCTGGGAGCGGGTGATGCCGGCCTCCTCGGCGTCGCGCAGCAGGCGCTCGCGCTCCGAAGCCTCCAGTTTCTCGCCCGCGAGGTAGATGTCGATGGTCTGCGGCTTGCTCTCCACGTCGGTCTTGTAGTCGTAGATGTAGCTCTTGCCGAGGTTCTTGTTCTGTTGGACCAGGCGCTCGGCGCTCCGGGCGAAATTGTTGTCCTGGATCATCTGGATGCCCGACAGCACGCTGGGGACGAGCAGGGCGAGGAGGATCACGGCGCTCCAGTGCGCACTGCGCTTGCTGCGCGCGTCGTCCTCGTCGAGCTTGGGGAACCGCAGGTATTTGACGGTCACGACCGTGGCTAGCGTGATGAATACGGAGTTGATCAGGAAGAGGTAGAAGGCCCCGAGGATGAATTTGGGGGCCAGGTGGGCGATGCCGTAGCCCACGGTACAGAGCGGCGGCATCAGGGCCGTGGCGATGGCCACGCCCGGGATCACGGTGCCGCCCTTCTCCTTGCGGGAGTTCTCCAGGATCCCCGCAAAGCCGCCGAACAGGGCGATCAGCACGTCATAGAGGGTCGGGTTGGTGCGGGCCAGCAGCTCCGTCTGCTGCTCGAGCTGGAGCGGGGAGATGAGGTAGAAAAGGGTGGAGGCCAGGATGCTGATCACCACCATCACCACGAAATTCTTGAAGGAATCCTTGACCAGGGAGGTATCGTTGATACCCACGCCCAGGCCGAAACCGAGGATCGGACCCATCACCGGCGAGATGAGCATCGCGCCGATGATCACCGGGATGGAGTTGAGGTTGAGGCCCACCGCCGCGATGATGATCGCGCAGAAGAGGATGAACACGTTGGGGCCGCGGAACGCAATCCCGCTGCGGATGCGCTGGATCGCAGCCTCCACGTCCACGTGGTCCTTCATGTTGACCAGCGACCTGAAAAAATAAGAGACCCTGTTCATGCCATTTTCCTTCAAGAAACAAATATACTACAAAAAACGGACTCGGCAAAAAGCCCTCCCATTCGTCTGCAGATTGGTTTTTTCGGAAGAATCCACTACCTTTATCCAACGAACACACTTCTTGCAATGAGAAAACTCCTGCTGACCGCTTCCTTCCTCCTGGCGTCCCTGCTCAGCCAGGGACAGTCCCAGAACCGGACTTCCGTCCCGTACAACCCTTTCGGCAACCCGTTGATCCCGGACATGGCCGGAGATCCGAGCATCATCGTCCACGACGGGACCTTCTATTGCTACGTCACCACGGACGGCTATGGCCAGGGCCTGGAGACCTCCGGTCCGCCCGTGGTGTGGAAATCCCGAGACTTCGTCAACTGGAGTTTCGAGGGGACGTATTTCCCGCAGGCGGAGCACGAAAAATACTGGGCGCCCAGCCAACCGGTGCAGTACAAGGGGAAATGGTACACCTACCCCACCGTAAACGGATTCATGTACCCGGCCGTGGCCGACAGCCCGGACGGGCCGTTCCGGCTGGTCAAGGGTGACGCGTTCACGCCGGAGAACCGCCTGTATTGGAAAGAGGGCGAGGTGGCGATCGACGCGGAGGCCCTGGTCGACGACGACGGGCAGCGCTACGTCGTCTGGGGAGAGCGCAATTTCGCCCGCCTAGGCGGGGATATGGTCACCCTTTCGGACCACATCCACGTCCCGACTCACACGACGATGTACACCGAAGGCCCCATCCTCTTCAAGCGCAAGGGGGTCTATTACTATCTCTATACCTATATGGCGCTCGAGCGCTATTGTTATTACTATGAAATGAGCCGCGTCTCGCCGCTGGGCCCTTACGTCATCCCGGAGCAGGACCTGGTGTGCGCGACGGACGCGGAGGCTGGCGTGTTCGGCCCCGGCCACGGCTGTGTGTTCAACGTGCCGGGTACCGATGACTACTACCTGGCGTACCTGGAGTTCGGCCGCAACAGCACCAACCGCCAGATCTATGTCAACAAACTGGAATTCAACGAAGACGGTACCATCCGGCAGGTGAAGGTGGATATGAATGGTGTCGGAGCGTTGCGCCCCGTGGAGAAACGCCGCAACCGGATCGGGTTCCAGTCGCTTACGGCCTCTTCCGTGGCTGCGCCCGAAGAGGTCCCGTACACGCTGGACGAGCGCTGCCGGCGCACGGAGTACTTCGTGCCGGAATTCGCGGCGGATGCTTCCAATGGCTCCCGCTGGATGGCGGACAGCACGGACAAGGCGCCGGCACTGACGGTGGATTTCGGCGCCGTGCGACGGGTCGGTACCAGCCGCATCGCTTTCGTCCGCCCGACGGCGGGCCACGCCTACCGGCTGGAGGGCTCGCTGGACGGGCGGACCTGGCGGCCCTGCGGCGGCCATGCTGACGTGCAGATGCGCTCGCCCCACGAAGATGTCATCGGCCAATCCTTCCGTTACCTGCGCGTGACTGTTTTCGAAGGCGTTCCGGGCATCTGGGAATGGCAGGTCGAAGAGGCGCCGACGCAGGATTTCGGCGCTGCGGAGTGGATCGCCATGGAGCCGGATTCGACGATCCTGTTCCCGCACGTCCACCTGCTGGACGAACGCTCCGCCCAGGCGCAGGCGCTCAAGGAATATACGCTGCCGGAACTCTCCCGGACCTTCCGCCTGCGCGGGACGGTCCGCCACGCCCGCTTGGACATCTGCGGGCTGGGCCAGTACGAACTGACGATCGGGGGCGAGCCCGTCGGAGATTACTTCCTCTCCCCGGGCTGGACGCTCTATGATAAGGAATTGTTGTACAACGAGTTCGATGTGACAGACCTGCTGCAGCGGGCCCCGCGGGGCGAGGTGGCGGTGCGCGTGCGCCTGGGCGGCGGGATGTATGACATCCCCGTGAAGGGCTACCACAAGATGGCCGGCTCCGCGGGCGCGCCGAAACTGCTCTTCTGCCTGCACGTCGACTATGCCGACGGCACGTCGGAGGACCTGGTCAGCGACGCCTCCTGGACGGCGGAACCCTCCCAGGTACGCTATGCCAGCATCTATGCGGGTGAGTGGGACGACGCCACGCTCACTGGTTCGCCCCGGCCCGTCGTGCCGACCCGTCCGCACTGGGACGTCCCCCTGAACAAACAGCTTCCCGGGACCTTCGTCAAGGTCCGGCAGGAACTGCCTTCGAAGCGGATCGCCCCCGGTCTGTACGATCTGGGACAGAACAGTTCCGGCGTCGTCCGGATCCGGGTGCGGGGTCGCAGGGGACAGCGCATCACGCTGCGCCCCGCCGAGGTCCTCAAGGACGGCCGGGTCAACCAACGCTGCCTGCCGGGCTACGCCTGGACCTACACCCTGCGGGGCGACCGCCGTGGCGAGACCTGGACTCCCGCATTTTCCTACACGGGATTCCGCTACGTGGGCGTTGAGGCGGACAAGGGCGTCAAACTGATGGAACTCACCGGATTGCATACGACGACGGATGCACCTGAGGTCGGCAGTTTCGCCTGCTCCGACACGCTCTTCAACCGCATCCATGCGCTCATCGACTGGGCCATCCGCAGCAATCTCGTGAGCATCACCACGGACTGCCCCACGCGCGAGAAACTGGGCTGGCAGGAGCAGAACCACCTGATGGCCCACTCCATGATGTACCGCTACGATATGCGTGCCTTGATGAACAAGATCGCGGATGACTTGGCCGACTCCCAGCATCCGGACGGATCCATCCCGACAACGGCTCCGGAATACACGCCGTTCGAGCCGGGCAGCGGCTTCGAAGACACCCCGGAATGGGGCGCCTCGTTCGTCCTCTGCCCGTGGTATACATACTGCTGGTACGGGGATGATTCCGCCTTGCGCAAGCATTATCCGGCAATGAAGCGCTATCTCGGATACCTGGCTTCCCGGGCCGAAGGAGGTATTGTCGACTACGGCCTCGGGGACTGGTTCGACATCGGCCCGGAACGTCCCGGCAAGGCACAGCTGACCAGCGTGGCCTTGTCCGCCACAGCTACGTATCACTACCTCCTCGCGACCATGGAACAAATCGCCCGGCACCTAGGTCGGGACGGCGATGCAGACCACTTTGCCGACAAGGCCGCAAAGGTTCGCGCGGCATTCAACGACCGCTTCTATACGGGTGGGGATACCGTCTACGAAAAGGGCAGCCAGGCCGGGCTGGCGATGGCGCTCTATATGGGACTCGTGCCTGCAGGGCGCCGGCAGCAGGCGGTGTCCGCGCTCGTGCGCGACATTGAGTCGCGCGGCTACGCGCTGACCGCCGGCGACGTGGGCTTCCGCTATGTCGTGCAGGCCCTGCAGGAGAACGGCCGGAGCGACATCATTTACAAGATGAACCACAATCCCGACATCCCCGGCTATGCCTATCAACTGAAGCAGGGCGCCACGGCGCTCACGGAGAGCTGGCAGGCTTATGACGACGTGTCCAACAACCATCTGATGCTTGGCCACCTGATGGAATGGCTCTACGGCGGGCTGGGCGGCATCCGTCCCGTCGCCCCCGGCCGTCTCGTGATCGCTCCTCAGATGGTGGGGGACGTGACTTGGACCCGGACTTCCTTGCAGACTGCAGGCGGTCCTGTCCGCTGCGACTGGACACGTTCGCTCCCCGACGGAGCCTGGACGGTCGATGTGGAGATCCCGCAGGGGTACGAGGCGGAGGTCTGCCTGCCCGACGGGCGTGCGCTCAGCGTCCGCCCGGGGCGTCATGCCTATTCTTCCAGGCGATAGGTCAGGGCTCGAAGTCCGGGCCCACGTAGTTCTGCAGACTCGCGCAGACGGCGGCCGAGAAGCGCATCGCGGTGGGGACGAGCAGGGCCCAGTCCTCCGCCGTGAGCCGCTGCAGGCGCTCGCGGGTGAAGCCCTGCCGCAGGATCCCGTAGACGATCCCGGCGTTGAAGTTGTCCCCGGCGCCGATGGTGGAAAGGACCTGCGCGACCGGCGCTGCCGGGAAAGTGGCCTGTACGCCCGGCGAGAAGACGATCGCGGGCTGCGCCCCGCGCGTGCAGATGTAATTGGGGCAGAGTGGGGCGATGCGCTCCCGGTACGCCCGTTCGGGGTCGGTCTCGCCCCAGAGCGCCTCGATGTCCTCGTCCGATGCGCGCACGACATCGCTCAGGGCGATGTTCTTTGCGACCGTCTCCGGGTCCGCCGGATGGTTCCTGCGGAAATTGATGTCGTAATAGACGATGGCACCCGCCTTCCGCGCGGCCGCCGCGAGTTCGCGGGTCTGGGGCCCCGTGGCTCCGCTGACGGCGAAGAAGGAGCCGAACAGCAGGATGTCCCCGGCCCTGAACCCGATCTGCGGCGTGCGGAAGGGGGGCAGCCCCTTGTCGCGGAAGAACTCGTAGCGGGCGTTGTTGTGCGCGTCCAGCAGGGCCATCGAGACCGTGCTCTGGCCGGGATCCTGCTGGATGCAGGAGGTGTCCAGGCGGTTCTCCCGCATAAATTCCGTGATGATTCCGGCCACGGCGTCATCGCCGGTCTGGGAGGCCATCACCAGGCGGGTGCCGGGGCAGAGCCGCCCGGCGGTCCGCCCCAACGAAACCATCGCGTTGAAGACGGAGCCGCCCGGCACTGCGGCCTGCGGCTGGTTGTTCTTGAATACGATGTCGAGCACCGTCTCACCGATGCCGACCACCGTCCGGTTCTGAAGGGGATTTGTCATGACTGATTGGTGGATTTCTGCCCCTGGCGGCGCCAGGCGGAGGGGGAACTGCCCGTGCGCTTGCGGAAGAGGCGGGAGAAGTAATAGGGATCCTCGATGCCGACCTTGTGGCAGACCTGGTTGACGTGGAGGTCGGTCAGGTCGAAAAGCTGCATCGCCAGCTGGATGCGCATCTCCTGGACATAGGCGCCCGGGGTCATCCCGGTGTGGCGCTTGAACACGGCGTTGCAGCGAGCCGGGGAGAAGCCGGTGAAGCGGCACAGGTCCTCCAGGCTGATATGCTGCTCGATGTGCTCCCGGATGAAGTCGCGGCAGCGCGCGATGATGTCCAGCCCGTCCTCCTCGCGCCGGGTCTGGTAGCCGGCCTGGAGGTAGCGGAAGGTCCCCAGGAAGTGGTACAGCGTGGCGCAGGCATAGCGCAGCTGCTCGTCACCGAAGCCCGCCTCGACGGCGAGGAAGAGCTCCTCGAAGAGGGTCGTGCGGCCGGTGATGCGGTCGTGGTCGGGATCGGCCATCGCGCAGACCCGGTCGCAGCCTTCGGCGAAATACGGGGCCATATCGCCCTTGAAGTGCACCCAGTAGAGGGTCCAGGGCGCCGCGTCGTCGGCGCCATAGGCGTGCGGCGCCCCGGCCGGGATGATGAAGGACTGGCCGGGCCCCAGCACGTGGCGGGTCCCCCGGTAGTCCACCCAGCCCGCGCCGTCCGTGCAGTAGAGCAGGATCCAGGCGTCCGCGCCTTCCGGGCGCGAGCGGAAGTGGTGACGGGCGTGCGGGAAATGCCCGATGTCCGTCAGGTAGAGCCGGGACGTGAACGGGTCCCGGCCGAGGGCTTCCGTGACCGGCGGCGGCAGGACCACCATCCGGCTGCCTTTAAATCCATCTTTGAGTTGCAACATGGGCGTAAATCGGGTTGTTGATGACAAATATAGATATTTTTTGTCCATCTTTTTGGTAAAAAAATCTATTTTCGGGCAGGGGGGATTGTGTTAACTTTGCAAAAAATGCCATTATGACCACATACAACAAGGGATTTATCTATTTCATCTGTCTCGTCTCCGCGATGGGCGGCCTGCTGTTCGGCTACGACTGGGTCGTGATCGGCGGGGCGGTCAAGTTCTACGAGCAGTTCTTCGACCTGGGCGGCAGCCCGGTCCTGCAGGGCATCGCCACGAGCGCCGCCCTGGTGGGCTGCATGGTGGGTGCGCTGACGGCGGGCGCGTTGGCGGACCGCTACGGCCGCCGGCCGCTGCTGATGGTCGCTGCCGTGCTCTTCACGGTGAGCGCCATCGCCACGGGTATTTTCAATAATTTCTGGCTGTTCTGCATCGCGCGCCTGGTGGGCGGCGTGGGCATCGGCCTGGCCTCGGCCATCTCGCCGATGTACATCGCAGAAGTGTCGCCTTCGGACGTGCGCGGACGGCTGGTGAGCCTCAACCAGATGACCATCGTGCTGGGCATCCTGGCGGCGCAGATCGCCAACTGGGCGATCGCCCGGCCGGACGTCGGCGGCCAGATCGATCCCTGGAACATCGAGATGGGCTGGCGGTGGATGTTCTGGGCGGAGACCGTCCCGGCGGCCGCCTTCCTCGTCCTGTCCTTCTTCATCCCGGAGAGCCCGCGCTGGACGGCCCTCAACGGCCGCCGGGAGCAGGCCCTCTCCGTGCTCTCGCGCGTGGGCGGGTCCGCATATGCCGAATCGGAGCTCGCGGCCATCGCCGCCTCCGTGGCGGACGCCCCGGCGGAGCGTGCCGGCCTGAAGGAGCTCTTCCGCAAGCGCTATGCGCGCATCCTCTTCCTGGGTATCTTCATCGCCGTCTTCCAGCAGTGGTGCGGCACCAACGTGATCTTCATCTACGCGCAAGATGTCTTCGCCGGAGCGGGCTACACCATCAGCGAGGCCTTCCTCAACATCATCGTGACCGGCATCGCCAACGTCGTCTTCACGATCCTCGCCCTGCAGGTCGTGGACCGCTGGGGCCGGCGCAGCCTGATGCTGCTCGGCTCGGGCGGCCTGGCGCTGATCTACCTCACCCTGGGCCTGTGCTTCCGCGCTGGGGTGACGGGCATCGTGATGGTGCTGCTGACCGTGTTGGCCATCGCCTGCTATGCGCTGACGCTGGCTCCCGTCACGTGGGTGCTCCTGTCCGAGATCTTCCCCAACCGCGTGCGCGGCATCGCGATGGCGGTCTGCACCTTCGCCCTGTGGGTGGGCAGCTGCACGCTGACCTTCGCCTTCCCGTCGATGAACGCCGCCCTGGGTTGCAGCGGAAGCTTCCTCATCTACGCCGCCATCTGCCTGGTCGGCTTCCTGTATTACCTGAAGGCCTGTCCGGAGACCAAGGGCAAGAGCCTCGAACAACTTGAAAACGAACTGTAGAACGATGGTCAAAGCTTGGAGAGAGACGGTCGTCATCCCGACCTACGAGGCGGGAGCGCCGGAGAAGAACCCGATTTTCCTGGAGAAACGCGTCTACCAGGGCAGCAGCGGCGTGGTCTATCCCTACCCCGTGATCGAGTCCATCGCGGACGAGAAGCACGACAAGGAGTACGCCGCCGTGTTCCTGGAGAACGAATACATCAAGGTGATGATCCTGCCCGAGCTGGGCGGGCGCGTGCAGATGGCGTATGACAAGATCGCCAAACGTCATTTCATCTACTACAACCAGGTGATCAAACCGGCCCTGGTGGGCCTGGCGGGTCCCTGGATCAGCGGCGGCATCGAGTTCAACTGGCCGCAGCACCACCGCCCGAGCACCTTCATGCCCGTGGACTGCACCATCGAGGAGCACCCGGAGGACGGGAGCGTGACGGTGTGGTGCGGGGAGCGGGAGCGGATGTTCCACCAGAAGGGGACGGCCGGCTTCACCCTGCGCCCGGGCTGCGCCTACCTGGAGATCAAGGGCGTGCTCTACAATCCCACGGAGGTGCCGCAGACCTTCCTGTGGTGGGCCAATCCCGCCGTCAAGGTCAACGACGCCTACCAGAGCGTCTTCCCGCCGGATGTCAACGCCGTGTTCGACCACGGCAAGCGCGCGGTCAGCACCTTCCCCATCGCCACGGGCGTCTACTACAAGATGGACTACAGCGCCGGGGTGGACATCAGCAACTACAAGAACATCTACGTCCCCACCTCCTATATGGTCGCCAAGTCCGCCTACGACTTCGAGGGCGGCTACGAGAACGACACGCACTGCGGGATGCTGCACGTGGCGAACCACCGTTTCAGCCCCGGCAAGAAGCAGTGGACCTGGGGCAACGGTGATTTCGGCCGTGCCTGGGACCGCAACCTCACGGACGAGGACGGCCCGTACATCGAGCTGATGGCGGGCGTGTACACGGAGAACCAGCCGGATTTCAGCTGGCTGATGCCTTACGAGGAGAAGTCCTTCGTGCAATATTTCTTCCCGTACCGGGAACTCGGCATCGTCAAGAATGCCAGCCGGGACCTCGTGCTGAACATCCTTCCCGCCGGGGAGGGAAAGGCCCGGATCCTGGTCTACGCCACCTCCCGGCAGACCTGCCGGATCAGCGTCAGGGACGCGGCCGGGCAGGTCCTGTACAGCGAGCAGACGGAGCTGGGCCCCGAGGATGAGTACGACCGCACCTTCGAAACGGGGAGTGCCGCCTTCGAGGAGCTGCTCCTGCAGGTGAACAACCTTTCCTGCGCGGCTGCGCCGCAGCAGGACGCGGAGATTCCCGCGCCGGCTGAAGCAGCGCTGAAGCCCTCCGAAATCGACACCTGCGAGCAGCTCTACCTGACCGGTCTCCACCTGGAGCAGTACCGCCACGCGACCTGGAGCGCCCTCGACTATTACGAAGAGGCGCTGCGCCGCGACCCGCTCGACGTGCGCAACAACAACGCCGTGGGCCTGTGGTACATCCGCCGCGGGCGCTTCGCCAAGGCGGAGCCCTACCTGCGCACGGCCGTGCGCGTCCTCCAGCGCCGCAACCTCAACCCCTACGACGGCGAGCCGCTCTACAACCTGGCCCTCTGCCTGAAGTACCAGGGCCGGCTGGACGAGGCCTACGACTGGTTCTACAAAGCCACGTGGAATGCCGCCTGGCAGGATGCCGGCTATTTCGCCTGCGCGCAGATCAGCGCGGCGCAGGGCCGCTGGGAGGATGCGCTGGACGAGGTGGACCACGCCCTGTACCGCAACTGGCACAACCACCGCGCCCGCGCCCTCAAGACCGCCATCCTCCGGCACCTCGGGCGCCGGGAGGAGGCGCTCTCTCTGGCGGCCGCTTCGGTGGCGATCGACCCCTTCAACTTCGGCTGCCGCTTCGAGCAGCTGCTGATGGAGGAGGGCGACCGGCAGGAGTTCGTGGCGCTGATGCGCGGCGAGCCGGAGAACTACGACGAGACGGCGCTCGATTACTGCGCCGCCGGCCTCTACGAGGAGGCTGACGCCCTCTGGGCGCTCGGCGCGGAGCAAGGTGCCCTCAGCGAAATGTCGTTCTATTATTGGAAGCACTACTGCTCCGCAGACGAAGTGGAGACGGCAGGAGGCTGGCTGCCGCGGAACGAAGTTGCTGCGGAGCATCGGATCGCTTTTCCGAACAGGCTGGAGGCGATTGAAGTGCTGGGCGCAGCGGACGGGAAGGATGCGCGGGCGGCGTGGCTGCTCGGCAACCTGTGGTACGACAAGCGGCAGTATGACCTGGCGCAGGCCTGCTGGGAGAAGGCCGTGGCGGCCGACCCGGACTTCCCGGGCGCCTGGCGCTGCCTGGCCCTGGTGCTCTACAACAAGCGCCACGACGCTGCCGGCGCCCTGGCCGCGATGGAGCGCGCCTACGCACTGGAT
Organism: Bacteroidales bacterium; assembly: GCA_017428725.1. Classification (GTDB taxonomy): domain Bacteria; phylum Bacteroidota; class Bacteroidia; order Bacteroidales; family UBA932; genus Cryptobacteroides. Next base: position 24,573 of record JAFRQH010000017.1, read on the forward strand.
GAGACCGACGCCCGCATCCTGATGGAGCTGGACCAGCTCCACAAGAAGCTCGGCAGCCCGGCCCAGGAGCGTCTGGACCGCCTGGAGGCCCACCGTGCCCAGGTGGAGAGCCGCGACGACCTGGTCCTCGAGGAGATCACCCTCCTGAACGACCTGGGCCGCTACGAAGAAGCGATGACCAAGCTCGATGCCCACCATTTCCACCCTTGGGAAGGCGGCGAAGGCAAAGTCCCGGCCCAGTACCAGCGCTGCCGCGTGGCGCTGGCCCTGCAGGCGATGACCGAGCAGCGCTTCACCTATGCCGTATCCCTGCTCAGCGAGTGCCTCGAGTACCCGCCGCACCTGGGCGAGGGCAAGCTCTACGGCGCCCAGGAGCAGGACTTCTATTACTATCTGGGTTGCGCCCGGATGGGTGCGGGCGAATACGAGAAGGGCCGCGCCTGTTGGGAGAAGGCGGCCCAGGGCGATCTCAAGCCCGTCCCGGCCCTCTACTACAACGACGCCAAGCCCGAGAAGATCTACTACCAGGGCCTCGCCCTCGCGGCGCTGGGCCGAAGGGCGGAGGCGGAGGCCAAGTTCCGGATGCTGCTCGACTACGGCACGCAGCACCGCGACGACGAGGTGATGATGGACTATTTCGCCGTGTCGCTGCCCGACCTCGCTATCTGGGACGAAGACCTCAAGCAGCGCAACGTCGCCCACTGCGACCGGATGATCTCCCTGGGACGCGAAGGCCTTGTGGCGTGCGGTATTTATGTAAATGATTAATAAGCTCTTCTATGAAAAGAATGTTGCTCGCAGCGCTGCTGCTTGTTCTTTCCGGAGCCGTGCAGGCGAGTGAACCGTTCCGCTTCGGCACCGCCGTCCGCCCGGACGGGCAAACCCTCTATGTGGACGGGACCGGCATCCTGCTGAACGGCGAATACGTCCTCCCCGTGATGGGCGAGATCCATTTCAGCCGCGTCCCCGAGTCGGAGTGGCGTCGCGAGGTGCTCAAGATGCAGGCCGGCGGGATCGACATCGTGGCCTGCTACATCTTCTGGAACCACCACGAAGCCGTGGAAGGACAGATTGACTGGAGCGGCAACCGCAATATCCGCAAGTTCCTGGAAATCTGCCGCGACTGCGGCCAGAAGGTCGTGCTGCGCGTCGGTCCTTTCTGCCACGGTGAGGTGTACCTCGGCGGCATCCCCGAGTGGATCGTAGACAAGGCCGCGGCCGACCCGGCGCAGTATGCGCTGCGTACGCCCGCGCCGGGATTCGTCGCCGCCGTGTCCCGCTTCTATGACGCGATCGGCGAGCAGGCCCGCGGCCTGCTGTGGAAGGACGGCGGCCCGGTGATCGGCGTGCAGGTGGACAATGAGAGCAGCGGCCCCTGGCCTTATTTCGCTGCGCTCAAGCAGGCCATCATCGACGCCGGGATGGACGTGCCGTTCTACACGCGCACCGGCTGGCCCCAGATGGAGGGCCCGGCCGTCTTCGGCGAGATCCTGCCGCTCTACGGCGACTACGCCGACGGTTTCTGGGACCGCGAGCTGACGGATATGCCCGGCGACTACCGGGCGGCGTTCCGCTTCAAGGACAGCCGCCTGTCCGCCGTGATCGCGACGGAAGTCTTCGGCACCGACCAGAGCACGGAGATGAGCCGCGAGGACCTGTCCTACCCGTACCTGACCTGCGAGCTGGGCGGCGGGATGATGACCTCCTACCACCGCCGGATCCATATTTTCGACCGGGATGCGCTGGCCCTGGCCATCTGCAAGGTCGGTTCCGGCAGCAACCTCCCCGGCTACTATATGTACCACGGCGGGACCAACCCCTCCTGCGAGGACCATTCGATGGCGGAGTTCCAGGCCTCCAAGTATACCTTCTGGAACGACCTGCCGTACATGACCTACGACTTCCAGGCGCCGCTCGGCGAGATGGGCCAGCCCAACCAGTCCTACCACTACCTCCGCCTGCTGCACCAGATGCTCCGCGACTGGGGCGGGGAGCTGGCCCCGATGCAGCCAGAATTCGGGCAGGGGCCGCTCCGCACGGCGACGCGCCGCAGCGGGGACAAGGGCTTCGTCTTCGTCAACAACTACGAGCGGATGGCGAGTCTCGGCGCGCAGCCCTGGAACTTCTTCGGGCAGGAGCTGACCGTCCCGGAAGGAGCCAGTTTCTGCTTCCCGTTCGGGCTGGATTTCAAGAAGTTGCATATCGACTGGGCCACGGCGCAGCCTTTCTGCAAGCTGCGGAAGGCCCTGTATTTCGTAGCGGTCGACGGGATCGAGCCCGTGCTGAAGATCGGCGGCAGGGAGTACCGGCCCCGGCTGGACAAGCCTTTCCGCGTCAAGGGCGTGAAGATCGTGGTGATGAGCCCGGAGCGGGCGCTGCAGGCGTATAAGGTGTCCGAGCGCAAGGTCCGCTTCTGCGACGGCCTGCTGTACCGCGACGGCCGCCGCTGGGTGACGGAGCGCTGGGTGGCGGAAGGCGCGGTGGATGCGGAGTCCGTGCGTCCTGCGGGTCCTGCGCGTGAGATCGCCCTCGGCTCGGCCGGCGTGGCCGAGCAGCCCGTCCCGGCCGATTTTGACGCCGCTGCCGTGTGGACGCTTTCCGTTCCCACGGTCGACAAGCCGGAAGACTGGTTCCTGGAGATCGATTACGACGGCGACGTGGCCCGCGTCTACGCGGACGGCCGCCTGGTCGAGGACAACTTCTGGAACGGCCGCCGGATGCTCGTGCGCGTGAGCGACCTGGCCGGCAGGAGCGCGGAGCTGCGCATCCTGCCGCTGCGCAAGGATGCCCCCATCTATTTGCAGCAGGCCCAGCGCGCCACGCTGGAGGCCGCCTCCGGCGACACCCTCCTGGCGCTGCGCGGCATCCGCCTGATCCATCGGGTAACGAAACGATAACGACAGACTTTTCCTTATGAGGCACAAGCTTTCCCTCTTCTTCTGGAGCCTGGCGCTCCTGTCCGCCTGTACTTCGCCCGCATCCCTTTCCCTGGAAGGGACCTGGCGTTTCGCCGTCGACCGGCAGGATGCCGGCGAGTCGCAGCAGTGGTTCGCCACCCGCATCGAGGGAGACAGCGTCACGCTGCCCGGATCGATGCTCACGAACGGCAAGGGAGACCCCGTGACGCTGGACACGAAGTGGACGGCGGGCATCTGGGATTCCGTCTATTACAAGGCGCCGCTCTATGAGCCCTACCGGCGTGCGGACAACATCAAGGTCCCCTTCTTCCTGCAGCCGGAGAAATACTATGTCGGACCGGCCTGGTACCAGCGGGAGGTGCAGATTCCGGCCTCCTGGGCGGGCAAGTACGTGGAGATGTCCTTCGAGCGGGCCCATTGGGAATGCAAGGTCTGGGTGGACGGCCGGTATGCCGGGATGCAGAACGCGCTCAGCGCCCCCGATGTCTTCGACCTGTCGGCCTTCCTGACGCCGGGCCCTCACACGCTGACCCTGCGCCTGGACAACCGGGTGCCCGTGGACCTGGATCCCGGTGACAGCGCCCACAGCGTCTCGGACCACACCCAGGGCAACTGGAACGGCGTGGCCGGAGCGATGACGCTGACGGCGCGGGACTGTGCGCACCTGGGCCGTGTCCAGGTCGTTCCCGACCTGCAGGCCGGCATCCTGCAGGTGCGTGCAGACATAGCGGGTTCCGTCCCGGAAGGGGCCAGGCTCGTGGCGAAGCTGCTGGGACAGCAGGCCGAGGCGCCTGTCACCGGCGCGCAGGCCGTGCTGGAGATTCCGCTTCCCTCGTCAGTGGAAGCCTGGGATGAGTTCCATCCCAACCTCTATACCGTCAGCGTGTCGCTGGAAGCCCCCGGGCACAGGGCGGAACGTCAGGAGGTCCGTTTCGGCTGCCGCCAGTGGGAAGCCCGCGGACGCGAGCTTTACCTGAACGGCCACCCCGCCTTCCTGCGCGGGACCGTGGACTGCGCCGCCTATCCGCTGACGGGTTTCGCACCGTTCGACAAGGAGACCTGGCTGCACAACCTGCAAGTATGTAAATCTTTCGGGATCAACCATATCCGTTTCCATTCCTGGTGCCCGCCGGAGGCCGCGTTCGAGGCGGCGGACGAGCTGGGGATGTATTTCCAGGTAGAGGCTTCGGTCTGGGCCTATGTGGGCGACGGCAAGCCCATCGACCAGTGGGTCTACGACGAGACGAAGCGCATCCTGGACACCTACGCCAACCACCCGTCCCTCTGCATGATGGCCCACGGCAACGAGCCGCACGGTGCCCACCATGTCGAGTACCTGACGCAGTGGGTGCCTTATTGGCAGGAGCGGGAGCCGCGCGTCCTCTTCACGGCCGGGGCCAACTGGCCCAACCTGCCGGTCAACGACTACCTCAACGATGCCGGTCCGCGCATCCAGGCCTGGCAGGCCAACCTGACCAGCGTGCTCAACGCCTGCGAACCCTCCACCGACTACGACTGGTCGGACTATATCTCGAAGCAGTACGAGAAGCCGCTCGTCGCCCACGAGATCGGGCAGTGGTGCGTGTACCCCAACTTCGCCGAGATGGACAAATACACGGGCCCGCTGAAACCGCGCAACTTCGAGATCTTCCGGGAGACCCTGGAGCAGCACGGCATGGGTGCACTGGCGGAGCGCTTCACCCTCGCTTCCGGCAAACTGCAGAACCTCTGCTACAAGGCGGACATCGAGGCGGAACTGCGCACCCCGGGGGTGCAGGGTTTCCAGCTGCTCAGCCTGATCGACTTCCCGGGCCAGGGCTCGGCCCTGACCGGGGCGCTGGACGTGTTCTACGGGGAGAAAGGATATGCTTCCCCGGAGGACTACCGGCCTTTCAACGCTCCGCTGGTGCCGCTGGCGCGGATGCCGAAGCTGGTCTATACCGCCGGCGAGACGTTCCGGGCCGACATCCAGGCGGCCAATTTCTGGCAGCCGCTGGATGCGGCAGAAGTGCACTGGCGCCTGCTGCGCGGCGCGGAGACCGTGCGGGAAGGGGTGCTGCCGTCCGTCGCCCTCCCGCTGGGGCATCCGCTTCCGCTGGGTGAGGTGCAGTTCCCGCTGGCGGATTCCGGCAGGGCGGAGCAGTTGCGTTTCGAAGTCGCGGTCGGCGACTTCGCCAACAGCTGGGATATCTGGGTGTATCCTGCTGAACGGCAGGTAGATACCGGCGATGTGCTGCTGACCGACCGGCTGGATGCAAAGGCGCTTGCCCGGCTTGCCGCAGGCGGCAAGGTCCTGCTTTCGCTCCGCCAGGGTTCCCTCGCGCCGGAGGCAGGCGGCGACATTGCGCTGGGCTTCTCATCCATCTTCTGGAACACTTCGTTCACCAACGGCCAGGCTCCGCACACCCTGGGCATCCTCTGTGACCCGGACCACCCGGCCCTGGCGCAGTTCCCGACGGAATACCACAGCAATTACCAGTGGCACGACCCGGTGATGCACGCCGGAGCCATCCGCCTGGATGTGCTCGCCCCGGCGGATGAAGCGGCGGCGGCCGCCTTCCGGGCGGCCTACGGGAAAGGCCCCCGCGTGGCTACCAGCAGCGCCGGGGTCGGTGCCGACTGGGCGCGGAGCGCCTACGGCCCCGTGCCTCCCGTCGCCCGCGCCGACGTGAAGCCCATCGTGCGGGTGATCGACGACTGGTACAACAACCGCCCGCTCGCCCTGCTTGTCGAGGCGAAGGTCGGCGGCGGTTCGCTGCTGGTCAGCGGTGTCGATTTCCACCGGGATATGGCTGCACGACCCGCCTCGCGGCAATTGCTCCGCAGCTTGGTGGACTATATGCGCAGCGACGCATTCGCCCCCACGGCGGAGCTGCCGGTCGGCGCCGTGCAGGCGTTGTACTGAGTCGGGAGTGCGTCAGTCTGAAACAGATGCGGCGTAATCCCTGAATGCATCCATGACCAGGGTCGGCCTTGCGTCAGAATCGAAGGCCCCCAACTGGTAGCCACCGGGCATAGACTCCGGCTCCCAATAGAAGACACCCTTGCAGTGGCCTTCCGTGCCATATCTGCCTTCCTGCAACAGGCGTTTGAGCAAGTGGTAACCTTCTTCGAGCACCTCGGACTTAGCCGGCTCATTGAGGAATCCGGTCTCTACGATCAGCGTCTCTTTGCCGAATCTTTCCCATACGTGCTTGATATTCTCGATGCAGTCCGTCACAATCTGGTCTCCGTCCGTCATCCCGTGTTCCTGGGCGGCCCAGTAAGGATACAGGGACATGGCTACCTGGTCGTAGCTGGCGCCATATTTTTCCAGTACGCCCAGATTCCTGTCGTATAGATCCGGATCAAAGCCGCTGTCCAGGTGGACCATCGTGATGATGTCCGGAAAAATGCTTTTGGCCGCTTTGGCTCCGGCATCGATGAATCCGGCATACTGTTCAGGGTTCAGCTCCAGGTGGCCCATACTCTCTTCCGGAACAGGGACACGGTCCTTCCCGTTCCAGAGGATTCCGTTGGCGGTCTCGTTTCCGATTTTTGCCCATCGGGGAGTGATGCCGTGGTCCTTGAGGTATTGCAATACCTCCGTGGTATGGTCCCGCACATCCTGAAGCATCTGAGCATAGCTGTGATTGCGCCAGGCATAAGGGATCGGCTGTGATTTGGGATCGGACCAGCTGTCGCTATAGTGGAAGCTGAGCAGGATTTCCATTCCCTGCTCCTTGGCTAAAAGGGCTTTTGCCAGGACGTCTTCCTTGTCACAACGCCCGATGTGCCAGGCCGGATCAGTGGGGTCCGTCACCTGCTGGCCGGGACGCGTACGCGGATTGGAACCGACCCATACCCGGAGACTGATGGCGTTCAGGCCCAGTTCCTTCATCAAGGCCGTGCACTCGCGTGACTCTCCAGCCTTGTTCTTATACTGGACGCCCCTGGCTTCCTGCGATCGGGCGAAACTGATATCCGCTCCCAGCCAGTAGGGTTCTCCCTGAGGATCCTTTTGTCCTTCGCATGCGGTCATCATCCCGCAAAACACAATGATGGACAGGGCCGTAAAGATTGATTTCGTATCCATACATTAACTATTTTCCGCAAAGATAGGATGCTTCATCCTTTCTTTCTTGCATAGGATTCGCGTTTGTTGACACTGGTTGAAAACAGCGTGATGACGGGGCTATTTTCCGTCTTGCCTGAAAGACTTCATATACTCGCTCGGAGGCATATGGTAAACAGCCGAGAATGCCCGCGAGAAATAGGACGCATTGTTGAACCCCACGGAGTACATAACTTCGGCGACGGTATAATTACAGCTTTGGAGGAGCAGGGCGGCTTTTTTCAGCCGGATGGAGCGGATGTATTCGATGACGGACACGCCAGTCAGTTGCTTGAGCCTCCTGTACAAGCGTTTTTCGTTGTAACCTCCGAGTTCACACAACCTCCTGACGGTCAGGTCCGAATCGTCCAGATGGGCTTCGATCAGCTGTGTGATTTTTGTAGGTACAATTCGTCCTGGGACAATGCCCGGGCAGAGGAAGGAGAGGAAAGCATTTCCACCCGCAGCCGCTGTTCCATCCGTTTCTTGCCCGACAAAAGCTGGTCTACCCGTGCGGTCAGGTTTTCGATATCAAACGGTTTTGTGATGAAGATGTCTATGTGCAGGTCGATGCTCCGCTTTTCTGTCTCGCGGTCATCCTTGGCCGTGAGCAGGATGATGGGGATATCGCTCAAGGGCGTGTATTCGCGCAGTTGGCGACACATGCTCAAGCCGTCCATAACCGGCATCACCACATCTGAGATGACCAGGTCCGGAAGGACGTCCCGGCAGAGTTTCAGTCCACTCCTGCCATTATGGGAGGAAACACATCGGTACCGGTCGCGCAGCAAACTCTCGATGAAAGCGCAGATCTGTATGTTGTCATCCACGATGGCGATCAGTGGCTTGTCGGATTCTTCTCCCGCAGGATTCTCAGTGCGGCCAGCCGGGGCGGACGGTTCCGTGAGACCGGGCAGGAGTATGGTGAAGGACGTACCTTCGTCATCGGAATCCACGGATACCTGGCCTCCGTGAAGATCAATGTATTTCTTGATGACGGACAGTCCGATTCCGGTGCTGTCATACCCTTTCTGCTTCGTGCGGGAGGATTCGAAATAGCGCTGGAAGGCAAAGGGAATCTCGTCCTTGGGGATGCCGATGCCCGTATCCGAAACTTTGATTATCAACTGTTCACTGTCCTCGTCTGCATCCAGCGTCATCAGAACCGATCCTCCTTCCGGCGTGTATTTGCAGGCGTTGGAGAGCAAATTGTTCATAACAGTCTCCATCTTGACGATATCCAGACAGACGGGAATCCTTTCGCGGCCGGAAGTGAAGATGAACTCCAGGGCAGGGTAGTTTTCCCGGTAGGAGTCAAAGATGTTGCGCGCGAACTCCACGAACTCCGTTTCAGTTTTGATCAAGCTTGCTGTAACACCTTTTGTCTCATTGTAGTAGTCGAGCGAGTGGTGGATCAGCGAACTGATTCTCATTGCATTTTCCTGAATGAGCTCAAGTGTCTGCACCTGAGTTTCATCACGGGTCTCTTTGATCAATTTGGCAAGGGGGCCGATAACCAGGCTGAGCGGTGTCTTGAATTCGTGGGCGACGTCCTGGAAAAACGCCTCTTTTTGCCTGGACTGTGCCACGGTCTCTTCCCGGCGTGTCCGTTCCATGTCAAGGTTTCGGCGCATCAAAAAGATTTTGACCGAGATGAAGACGATGCCGAAGACGAGGAGCAGATACAAGAACTGCATGGCCGAAGAGAAGAACCACGGACGGCGGATTGTCAGCTCCAGGAGATAATCTGGCGTTTCAATCAGGTTTTCCGGCAGGATGGAAAGGTGATACCGTCCGGGATGGAGTGCGGTAAAACTGATCTTATTGCCCGTCACTGTGCCGGACCAGTGCGTCCGCCGCCCTGTCAGATAATAGGAAAAACGGTGCGGAAGCTCATTGTTGAAGTCAAAATCAGAGAAAGATATGTCCAGATGGTTTTCATTGTAAGGGAGTTCCAGTTTGCGGAATTGCAGATCCGCAGCTGGGATCTGTTTGTGGTCGTTGATGAGTATGCCGGTAATCCGCGGCTCTTTGGACCGGCTTGTCAGAACGCGTTCCAAACTAGTCAGACTGATTTGGTCCACAGCTCCGGCCCGGCCAAGTGTGATCAATTGGCGGAAAGGATCATAATGGCCTCCATTGTAGCTATGGAAAGTACTGATGCTGCGTGACTCGAGGCTTTCTTTATCCACGATGCTGATCCCGTTCGGCAGACAGACCCAGATCTTTCCTCCCACTTCCACGATGGCCAGGGCGTCAGACGTGTTCCCTTGGGTAATCGCTGCTAATTCTGCCCTATCCTGCTTCCGGTCGACACGTAAGATGGTGGATCCGGAAGTCAGCCAGATCCTTCCTTCCTGGTCTGACATCAGGCAATCCACCTTTGAGAATCCTTCGTGTTGGAAAGGGGTGACCACCCCGGTTGACGGGTTGATCCGGGCGACCTTCTTATCCCGGGCAAGGGTCCATACATCACCGAGATTATCCCTGCCAAGGCATCCTATATCATTGGATGTCAATCCCTCCGTCTGGTCATATCGTGCCTGCACGGCTCCCGTCGCATCGAGCCGGAATACACCTTCATACGAGGCCGCCCAGAACCCTCCTTGTTCAGGCAGGAGATCGTAGATCCAGTTATGCGTTCCGGCAATGGGCAAGGTCTCGAAGGATCGTTTCAGTTCGTCATAACGAAGGCAACCGCCGTCCGTGGCGGCAAGGATGGTGGACGTATAAGGGTCTTCGACGATCTTGTGGATCTTGTTGTGCGGAATCTTGTTGCTGGCAGATGTCATTGTGAAATGGACCGTTTTGCCGGAAGGATCCATCAAAACCATTCCTTGGGTCGAACCCAGCCACAGCCGATCCCGACTGTCCCGGAGGATCGTTCCATACCGGGCGCTTTGATTGTCGGGCAAATCTGACAGCACTTGGGTGGCTGGGTGCAGATGCATCAGACGCAGTCCATTATCCGTGGCGAACCAGACGTCTCCGCTACGGTCTGCCGTGCTCGCCCAGGCTACGGCCTGGAAAAGCGGCACAGTCTCCTTGGAGGCAGGATCATACTGGACGATCCCATAGTCGGTCGAGATGATCAGCCGTCCGTATTCGATCGGGCAGATCGTTTTCACGACCGGCATTTCCGGACTGTCAAGGATTCGTCCGGCCTTGAGGTCGTAACGGATCAGGGAGGAGTAGGAGCCGATCCACAAATCATCCCCGTCGGGGAAAACGGCAGCGGCCACCGGGATGATGTCTCCTTGCAAAACGACTGTCAGCTTGCGGTCCCGGACTGAGTAACGGCGAAGCAGATTCTCTCCGCCCACATAGATGTCGTCTCCGTTGCGGGCAAGCGAGTAGACGCTTTCGTGCGAAACGCGTTCGACGGTCTGGTGCCTTATGTCTGCCAGATAGAAACCGGCATCCGTCCCGATATACAGGAAGTCTCCGTCCTGCAGCATTTTATATACCGTCCTTTCTCCGAAGAAATCCAGGAAGTGATACCCTTCTTTTGCCGCATCGAAGAAGTAGATTCCGGCATTGGTGCCCAGCAGCAACCCCTTCTCCTTGGGTAGCAGGCAGTGGACCAGCCGGGGTCCGTTCGGGAAAGGGTGTGCGCAGATGTCGTATCCGTCGAAGCTATACAGGGACTGGTCCGTCCCGAACCACACCGTCCCGTCTCCCGTCTGCAGGACTGAACGGATTGAAAACAGATCCGTCTTGTGTTCAAAGTCGTCGAAGATATACCCCGTATGGTTAACACTCGCCAGAATGGGGAGTGGATACAGCACGATCAGGAGGAGGAGTAATCGCTTCATATCGTTTTGTTTTTCATAAAGATAACGATAATTCAAGAGACTGGATACCCTTCTTTCATTCCGTGTCACCATCTGTTCTGCCCGTGTCACAGATCGGATTTGGAAAGCAATATATTTGCGAAAAAGAAGAAACAACCAGTTTTCAGTCGTATGAAGATAAATAAATTATTGACAGCTGCAGTGCTGCTCTCCGTTTTGACCGCGTGCGGTCCGGGAGTTCAGACGGACCCGCTTGTGGTCAAGACCCAGGCCGGCCTGGTCCATGGTTTTATGGACGAGGACATCTATGCTTATGCTGGCATCCCCTATTGCAAGGCCGACCGTTTCCAGGAGCCGAAGAAACCGGATCCTTGGGATGGCGTGCTGGAATGTACAAAGTACCCGCCCCGCGCGATGCAGTCGATGCGCCCCATCGAAAACGATCCGCTCGGCCTGTCGGAAGACGGTGCCACGCGGCTCAATGTATGGACTTCCGATGTGAAGGGCAAGATGCCCGTGATGGTCTGGCTGCACGGCGGTGGATTCGCGTCCGGGGCCGGTTATAACAATCCCAATGACAGCGGTCGTGGCCTGGCCCGTCAGGGTGTCGTCGTGGTGAGCGTCAACCATCGGCTCAACATCCTTGGCTTCCTGGATCTGTCAGCTTGCGGCGAAAAGTACAAGTATTCCGGCAATGCCGGAATGCTGGATATCGTGGCCGCTTTGGAGTGGGTCCGGGATAATATCAGCGCCTTTGGCGGTGATCCGTCCAATGTGACGGTTTTCGGCGAATCCGGAGGTGGAGGCAAGGTCGGTACTTTGATGTGTATGCCTTCAGCCCGGGGCCTCTTTCATAAGGCTGTCATCCAAAGCGGTACCCTGCTCAACGGAAATACGGCGGACAAGACCCGCGCTATCGGTGTGAAAGTATTGGAAAAACTGGGGCTCTCTCCACTTGATGTGGACAAACTGGCAGCAGTCCCCTATGAGGACCTTGTCCGGGCCGGAGATGCCGCCGTCACCGAAGTGGCAGGCGGTACGCGTCGCCCGGGGACGGCGAATTTCTGGGGGTTCGGCCCTACAGTAGATGGGGACGTCCTCATTTCCCAACCTTTCCAGCCCACCTTTGCGACGATATCCAAGGACATTCCCTTGTTGATCGGTTCCACGTTCAATGAGCTTCAGAAGACTTATTATGTGGAACAACCCTCTGAAAAAGAAGCCCGTTCCATACTACGCAACTCTTATGGTGCCAAGACGGACGCATACATCTCAGCCTTCCGCAAGGCCTACCCGGAGTTTGATACGCCGGCCGACTGGCTCTCCGTCGACCAGATGTTCCGCCCGAATACCGTCGCGACGGCAGATGCCCGTGCGGACGAAGCCGGTGCTCCTGTCTATATGTATATGTTTACCTGGAAGTCGCCCGTCCAGGGTGGTCGGATGGGGGCGGCACACGCCTATGAACTCCCGTTTGTCTTCCACACGACCGAGGTCTCGCAACAGTACTTGGGCGAAGAGACGGACGAGATCCGTGCCCTGGCCGACAAAATGAGCGGCGCGTGGGTATCTTTCGCCAAGACCGGCCGGCCCGCCGTGGAAGGGTTCGGATGGAAGGCCTACGAATCGCGGAACGGAGACATCATGGTTTTCGGGAAAGAGTGCTCTTTACGGCAGGATTACGACCGCGAACTGGTCACACTGATGCGCAATCGCCGATAGGCATATAACAAAACATATAACTAATCCACTCTATTTGTTCAACCTAATTGTAACAAGATTGATGAAATCTAATCTCTGTAGGGGCTGCCGGACGCTGATAGCTTCCGCTGCCTGTCTGGTCTTGTCCTTGACCGGCATCTGGGCCCAGGCCCAGACTGTCACCGGACAAGTCCTTGACAACCAAAGGGAACCAATCATCGGGGCGGGCGTTGTCGTCCCCGGCAGGACCGGAGGCGCCATCACCGACGTGAATGGTAACTTCTCCATCGCCGCCAAGCCCGGTGATATTCTCGAGTTCAGCGCCATCGGCTACAAGACCACCCAGGTCACCGTCGGCGCATCCTCCGTCGTGGACGTCATCCTCCCTGACGATGTCGACCTCCTCAACGAGGCCATCGTGACCGGTTACGGTTCCGTGTCCAGGAAAAACCTGACCACGGCTATCGCCAAGGTTGATGCCGACAAGGTCGACAAAGTGGCTACCGCCAATATGAACCAGATGCTCATGGGCCGTGCGGCCGGCCTCCAGGCCACGATGCAGAGTGCGCAGCCGGGCGGAGGTGTGAGCGTTACGATCCGCGGCGGCGGCACGCCTATCTATGTCGTTGACGGCATCGTTATGCCGGGTGATGCCCTTGTCGGTTCATCCGGTGGAACAGTGACCACGATGCCGAGCAGCATCAACCGCGCAGGTCTTGCCGGCATCAATCCCGAAGACATCGAGTCCATCGAAGTCCTGAAGGATGCGTCCGCATCCATCTACGGTGTGAATGCGGCCAACGGCGTGATCCTCATCACCACGAAGAAGGGAAGGGAAGGCAAGCTCCGCGTGACCTATGACGGAGCCTATTCCCTGGTTACGCTCTACCCTTATATGGAGATGCTCAGCGGAAAGGACTATATGACGTATGTCAACAAGTTCCAGGTGGAGCGGTATCTCTATAACAACAAGATGGGGGCATATGGCCCGAACGCATATGACGGCAATGCGCCGGTTACGTTCAGCGATGCACAGATCGCCGCTGCGACCACCGACACCAACTGGATCGACTATGTTCTCCGCAATGGTCATATCCACAATCACAACCTGACCATCAACGGCGGTACCGACAGGGTTACGTACTATGTCTCCGGCAACCTCTTCCAGCAGAAAGGAAATGTCCAGAACAACGACATGTCGCGCTTCATCATCAGAAGCAACGTTTCCGCCAAGCTTGCGGACTTCATCACGGTCTCCAGCAACCTGAACTACAACAAGTCCGTCAACCACAACGGAACCGTAGGTTCTTCCACGCAGGGACGTGGTGCGCAGGCGGGCGGTATGATCATCGCCGCGCTCAGTTATCCCAACTACGTCCCCGTCAGGGACGAAAACGGCAAATATTCCACCTGGAGTTATTATCCCAACGCCGTCGCCATGCTCGAGATGACGGACAAGAGCGACCAGACCCTGTTCACCGCCAACTTCAATGCGGACGTGGACATCGTCAAGAACATGCTCAAGTTCAAGGCCATGTACGGATTCAATATCGAGAACGACAAGCGCAGCTGCTACATCCCCTCGACGGTGTTCTTTGACGGCCTGTTCCGCTCCAGGGGCAGTGTCGTGACCTCGAACCGTTTCTATGACAGCATAGAGGCCACCCTCAACTTCGACCACAAGTTCTTCGATGCGCTGCAGGTCAACGCCATGGCCGGTGTCGGACGCTACAAGACGGATTATGAAGGTCTTGGCGTGGCATACACAGACACCTACGACGCCATCCAGAATTACAACATCGCCGCAGCGTCCGGCGTGGTCAGCCCCTCATCCTGGAAGCGGGCTTCCGAGAAACGTTCCTTCTTCTCCACGCTCTCCCTCGACCTTTTGGACCGCTATGTGCTTGCAGGTACCCTCCGTCGTGACGGTACCGACAAGTTCTTCCCGGGCCGCAAGTATTCCTGGTTCCCTTCCGTATCGGGTGCATGGAAAATCTACAATGAAGGTTTCATGAAGGGAATCTCCTGGATCAATATGCTCAAGCTCAGGGCTTCCATCGGCGTCACCGGTTCCGACACCATCACCGATGAGCTTTACAGCGCCTATTCGCCGAACGGCACACTCGTGAAATTCGACCAGAATTCGACCACGTTCGTCCCCGTGTACCTGTCTTCCCAGGAGTATTCAGACATCACCTGGCAGAAGACCATCATGAAGAATATCGGTCTCGACTTCGTCGTCCTGGACAACAGGCTGTCCGGCAGTTTCGACCTCTTTGCCAACGATATCACGGACATGTTGACTTACGGCAACACCAGCGCCCTGGACATCCTGGGCACCAGGCCCATCAACTACGGTCATATCCGCCGATACGGATGGGATGCCACCATCTCCAGCCAGAATATCGTCAAGCATGACTTCAACTGGTCTTCGACCCTCACGCTGTCCAGATACAAGGCTTACTGGATCGAGCGCGAGCCGAATTACACCTACGGCAACGACTATCAGATCCGCGTCAACGAGCCGACCAGCATCAGCTACTTCTACGAAACGAACGGCTTCATCCTTCCCGACAAGAGCAACATGCCTTCCTACCAGCCTGAAGGTTGGCAGGATCCGGGTCAGCCCGTCATCGTGGATCAGAACGGCGACGGAACGATCACGATCGACGATATCGTGCACAAGGACGGATTCCCGGCGCTCTACCTTGGTCTCGGCAATACCTTCAACTACAAGAATTGGGACCTGGACATCTTCATGTACGCCCAGCTCGGCGTCGTGAAGGGCAATACCCTTTCGAGCTGGTCGTCCATCAATGACATCTACAACGCGGAGCGCAACCAGTCCATTTACGTCAAGGACATCTACCACTCCACGGACAACTACAGGAATGCGAAGTATCCCGGTATCGCAAATGCGCTCATGGCGTCCGCTCCGCTGCCGGGAAGCTGCGGCACCGATCTGGGCCGCGAGAAGGCCAACTTCCTCCGGGTGAGGAACATCACGCTCGGTTACAACTTCAACACCAGGCGTCTGGGAATAGGGAATGTCTGCAACGCCCTGAGGCTCTACTTCGATGTTCAGAATCCGTTCACTTTCACGAGTTTCCGGGTATTCGACCCTGAAATCAACACGCACGGCAATGCCGGCGGTAAGGCCAACGGCGGAGAATATCCCATGACCAGGTCCTGGTCTGTCGGTCTTAAGGTATCTTTCAACTAACGGAGGAATCAACAATGAAAACGAATTTAATCAAAATAGCCGTTTCGGCTCTGGCAGTCCTGCTGGTGGCTTCTTCCTGCGAGAAAAATTTCGACGCCCAGATCTACGACAAGCTCAGCTCGACCAACTTCCCGCTGACCGAGTCAGATTTCGAGAACTATGTCATGCAGTGCTACCTTCCCTTTACGGGCGTATGGGACTACACGCTCTCTGCTTCGGGACCGTTCTATTCCTACAACAAGGGCATCCAGTGCCACTTCAACCAGCCGTCCGACGAATCGGCGCGGCCCATCACAAGATGGTGGAGCACGACGCTCGTGGAATGTAATTTCCAGCCTTGTGAAACCTGGGGCAGAGGGGCCGGCGACGGTACGCCGTCCTATCTGAACAAGGTCCGCGACATCACCCGTTTTACCCAGGTCATCGGTGAGTTGGAGGAAACCGACAAACTCTCCGACGCAAAGAAAAAGGCTTTCATAGCCGAGGTGCGGCTCATCCGGGGCATCACGATGTACTACCTGATGCACATCTACGGTCCCGTAGCCGTCATCATCGATCCCGCACTTGTCAAGGACGAGGATGCGCTCAAGGACTGGAGCCGTCCGTCCCTCGACCAGATGTGCAAGTACATCGAAGACGATTTCAGTTTCGCGGTCGAGAATCTCCCCGAGACGCAGCCGCAGAGCGGCCGCTATGACAGGGACTACGCACGTTTCTGGCTGATGCGCCACTGCCTCAACGAGGGCTCGCATATGTCTGGCAACTACCAGAAGGCATACGACCTCTACAAGCAGTTCACGGGTGGTTATCAGCTCTTTACCAAGGGTGACAACCCGTTCAAGGAACTCTTCTACGAGGAGAACGAGAAGAACTCCGAGTACATCATGACCATGGAAACGACGACAAGCGCAGACCTAGAGAGCAAGAACGGAAACGGGCTGTGTATCCTCAACTATGTCATTCCCATGGACCTCGCGAGGGAAGGTGAATTCGAGAACCTCGACATCAGCTGGTCGGGCCAGTGTTACGCGGTCAATCCCAAATTCTACGACACCTTCGAGGAGAATGACCTGCGCAAGGCTTGCATCGTGACCCACTACAATTCTTCCTGGGGAGCGGGATCATACAGCCCGGAGACAATCAATGCCAATTGGTATGGCTACATCATCTGGAAGTATCCCATGACCAAGAAGTCCGCTTACAGCGGTGCCGATTATCCGCTTGCCCGCTGGGCCGACGTGATGCTCATGCGGGCGGAGGCTGACGTCCGCCTGAACAAGGCCGTTTCCGCCGAGGCCGTGGACCTCGTCAACCAGGTGCGCGCAAGAGCGGGACTGGACGGACTCAAGGCGGAGGCTACCGCTTCGGTGAGCGCATTCCTCGATGCCCTCCTGATGGAAAGAGGCCACGAATTGTTTTGGGAAGGCCAGCGCAAGATCGACCTGATCAGATTCGGCAAATACCATACGATCATGACGGCCGATGGCAGGGAGCCCTCCGCGCAGTATCTGCCGATGCCGAATTTTGCTATGGAAGAGGCCAAGGCGGCGAATATCGCGCTTGAAAGATACTTCTTCCGTGACGATTACGACGGCCCCAAGACCCCGCTTAAATAGGCAGGCAGTCAATCATGTCCACAAAAAAAGGGGACGACCGGACGGCCGTCCCCTTTTTTGTGGAACCGGGTCGCCGGACCCTATTCCAGCCAGCAGCCCTGCAGCGTGAGCGACCACGGGGCGCCGCTGCGCAGCCCCGTCAGGCCGACTTCCAGGCTTTCGATGTCCTGGACGCGGAAGGCGGGCGCAAGTGCCGGGTCCGGGATGAAGTAGTCGGGCAGGAAGCCCGGGTAGGTCTCGGGACGGAGCACGGTCGGGACGAGTTTCAGCGAGGAGAGCGGGATTCTGACGAGGCCGTCCCGGCAGGGAACATCCGCCTTGTAGCTGAATCCGTCGTGGGTGATGAAACCGGCGCGCAGCGTCTCCGCGCCTTCGTGCCCGTTCAGCTGGATACACAGGGTGTTGCGGCCTGCCAGGTCCGCCTTCCGGCCGGCGAGCAGGTCCCGCACGAACAGGCGCAGGAAAGCCTCTCCTTCGGCGCTCTGGCGGAAGGCTTCCGGTGCATTCGCCACGGGCGGGGTGCGGGGGACGATCGAGGCGAGCCGGGTGGCTTTCGTGCCCGGAACGGGCCCGGCGACCTGCTCCGCCCGGACGTTCCGCACGTCCACGCCGAAGGTTTCCGTCAGGCCGAAGCAATCACTCCCATAGAGCAGGACCGGGGAGCCGGCCGGTTCCAAGGCGGTGCTCCACTGCTGCTCTCCGTTGTAGAAGTCCCAGTCGGCGGGCGTGCCGGCGGCGGCGCCCGGCCAGGTCGTGGCGTGCCCGTCCTTGTAGGTGATGATGTAGTAGGTAAGCTCGGAGCCGCTGAGTTTGTCGGCGGGGATGACGGCCTGGTAGTCGTATCCCGCCTTGCGCTCCATCCTGAGTGTCGGCGGGGCGAGCGGGCCGCGGGCGCGGCCGGCATTGAAGGCCCGCGGCGCTGTCAGGACTGGGGAATAGAGGACCACCGAGTCGGGGTCGGCCGGGCCGATCACCGTGGCGCAGACGGCCAGCTCGCGTCCGGCCGTGGCGCTGGCCACGGGCGTGTGCAGGACCTGCAGCTCGTTTTGGCGCGGTCCCGGGGCCACGAACTCATTGAGACGGATGTTGCCCAGCCTGGCCTCCGGGTCCACGGAGTCCGTGGACACGCCGCGGCGGGCGAGCAGCCAGGTGCCGGGAATTACCTCCAGGGTCTTGCCGGAAGCCGTCCCCTGCCGGGCCGTCCGGACGTCGATCTCGCAGTAGGAGAACCCTTCACCCAGGTCGGGCAGGTCGATGGTCATCGGCCATTGGTGCCACAGGATGGTGTTGACCTCCTTGCGGGGGGAGGCCTTGGCGAAGGGATCGGACAGGAGCATCTGGTCGGGCATCACCTCCAGGCGCCAGATGCCGTCGGCCACCTTGTCCAGGAAATAGGCGCCCGTGCCCTCATACTTCACCACGGCCGAACTGCCCGTACCCGCGACGGAGGCCAGGGCGGCGGCGTCCTTGGGACGGATGTCGTTGGAGCGGGTGTAGTAGAACTTCTCGCCGGAGTTCATCACGCTGAGGTCGCGGTCGTACTCGACGTAGAAGTCCCCGAAATGGTTGCTCTGCGGATAATTGCCGTAGGAGGCACCCCGCGGCAGGGCACGCATCGCCTCGGCCGCGATCTTGAAGCTGAGGGCCTTGGCAGGTGTGTAGGCGAGGTTGAGGTAGTGGGTCTGGTATTCGGTGTTGATCTGCGCCATGTCGATGGGGTCGTAGGCGAAGAAGGTCACCCACTGGAAGCCGGCGGTGCGGAAGGAGCGCACGATGGCGGGGTAAAGATAGGCGGCCCACTGGTCGGCGGCGTCGAACTCATAGACGAGGCGGGCCTTCCTGTAGAAGCCTTTGATCCCGTCGAAGGGGATCTTGTACTCCGCCACGCTGGGCAGGAAGTTGCCCCGGCGCGTGTGGTTGGCCACCAGGCCGGTCGGGTACCACTGGAAAGTGCCGCCTTCCATCTTGGAGTCGTAGAAGGCCTGCGTGTTCTGGAAATTGTGGCTGACATTGTAGAAGACGGGCTTCTTGCAGCCGGTGCTGCGCACTGCCGCGATCATCCGGTCCACGAAGGCCGTCGTCTCCTTGGGCGGCGTGCTGTTGGTGGGCTCGTTGTTGATCTCGAATCCCACGATCATCGGGTCGTCCTTGGTCTGGTGTCCGGTGTAGGGATTGTGGTGGTTCAGGAAATTGCGGATGTATGCCTCCTCGATGACGGCGGCGCCGGGGTCGCTGGTGGCGAAGGCCTTGTTCATCCGCCCGGAGAATCCCGGCAGGTCCTCGCCGGGCTCCGGATAGCCGTTGTTGCCGCCCAGGATCATCGTCAGGACGACGTTGACGCCGCGCTCCTCGAGCTTGGCGATCAGGTAGTCGAACAGGTCGAGGTGCTCGTTGGACAGCAGGTTGCCCTCGCCGTCGGTGATCTCATAGTCCCAGACGTGGATGCGGTAGGCGTTGACGCCCATCCGTGCGAGGTGGTAGGTGTCCTTGTCGATGGTCTGCTTGATGTCCGCGCCGAGCCGGTGGAGTTGGCGGTAGGCGTGGGCGAAGGGTGCCGTGTAGTTGACGCCGAACCAGGCGCCTTCCGCGCGGGTCTTCGCGTCGCGGATGACACCTTTGCTGTCGACTTTGTAGGACTGTGCGGCTGCCGGGAGGATCAGTGCCGGCAGCAGGACGAGCAGGAGGATTAAACGGAATCTTTTCATAGGTCGGTGGTTTGCAGAAACAAAGATACGTTTTATTTCGACACATCCACCGGACGCAGGTGCACGGTGTTGGTGTAGCCGTCGCCGATGATGATGGCGGGCTTCATCCAGTTGCCTACACCCAGGGTGGGATAGTTCCAGAGGTTGTTGATATAGAGGCTGATGCCGCCGGCGCCGAAGCGCGGCGCCTCCAGCCGGACGGCGTCCTGCTCCTCGGACAGGGCCTGGATGCCGACGGTCCGCCCCGCGAGCAGGGCTTCCGCCGTGCGGATGTACTCCTTGCTGGCGCGGAAGTCATTGGTGACGGTGGACCGGGCCAGGTTGCCGCCCATCCAGTTGAAATCGTAGCTCAGATCGCCCCAGACCCGCTCGCGCGGCTGCGCCACCGTCCGGTAGGCGACGCCGCGCTCCCGGCCGATGTGGTCCTCGGGATAGGTGGTCCAGAGGCCGCGGCGGTCCCACTGCAGGCGGTCCACTTCTCCCGGCAGGGTGAATACGACGCCTACCTCGGTGTAGCCGCCGTAGTGGCAGCTGCCCCAGGGAATCGTGGTCACGGCGGGCGGCGGGTCTGGGAGGTGCTTGACCGTGTAGTGCACAGTCATCAGGCCGTTGCCGTCGATGCGGATCTGGAAGGCGCCGGCGATCGGGGAGTAGAGCACGTCGAGGTCGATCACGGCCTCGCTCCCCTCGGTGCGCACCGCCACGCTCTGGGGCCAGAACTCGCCGATGGCCAGGTTGGAGCCGAGCACCTGCAGGTGCGGGCCGCCCGTCAGGACGGTCTCGCCTTTGTAGACCAGCGAAGCGATCTGCCCGGCCCACTTGTCGAAGGTCAGGGTGAAGTCGCGCCCGCTGACGCGGATCTCGTCGGGCGTCTCCTCCACCTTCGGCGGCGCTGCGGACAGGGCGGGCAGCCGGAACGGCTCGGCCCCGACCGTCAGGCGGTACTCGTCCACCTGGACGCCGTCGGCGCGCTTGACCGCAAGTTCGACGACGTCCCCCGCCTGCCAGCTCTTGGCAGGGATGTGGAAGATGCCCTTGGCGTGCGGAGCAGCCTTAGGGCCCTTCACCACGCCGCTCTCGCGCGGGGTCTTCCATTCGATGCTCACCTCGGACAGGTCGGTGTGGCTGAAGCGGTTCTCCGCCTCCACGGCCAGCGGCTGCCCGGGTGCGGGGAGGTCATAGTCGCGCCGGGCGATGACGAACGGGGAATAGGCCTTGCGCATCAGCCACTGCTCGGGCATATCCCAGCCGGGGATGTCGGTGAACATCCCGAACTGGTCCATTCCCAGGGCGCCCGGCGTGTTCCAGCAGACGTCCCAGCTGTGCTTGATGCTCTCGCCCCAGAAATTGCGGACGTTCGGGTCGCGGCCGGCCTCGACCGTCGAGATGGTCACGTGCGTGCTCTCGTCGACGAGCACCGGCATCGCCGGCGCGTCCGCGCGGTCCAGCAGCAGGGAGGGCGAGTGCCAGACGGACACGCCGTAGCGGGACAGGTCCAGGTCCGGCTTGTGGAACGGGGCGTAGTGATAACTGTAGACATCATAGGGGATCTCCTCGTCCGGGGAGATCCGGTTGGCCCAGCTGAACATCGTCTGCCGGTCGGGGTCGTCGAACTTGGCGTAGCGGTGGGTCTGCAGGGTGAAGTCCCCGTTGTAGGATTCGTTCCCGAGGCCCCACATCACCACGCTGGGGTGGTTGTAGTCGCGCTCCATCATATCCTGGAGCAGCGCGAGCCACTGCCAGGCATATTCGGGGCTCTCGCCGCCCCGGAACTTCGCGAAGTCGACGGCGTTCTCGTGGAGGACGTAGACGCCGTAGCGGTCGCAGGCGTCGAGGATCTCCTCGGTCATATACTTGTGGCGGACGTGGTTGGCGTTGAGGTCGCGCATCACCCGGGCGTCGTCCACACCCCAGATGCCGCGGAACTTGACTTCCTGGCCGTTGACCAGCACCTGGTTGCCCCGGCGCTCGAGCTTGCGGAAGCCGACGTTGCGCTCCAGCGTCTCGACCGTGCGCCCGCGCCCGTCCACCAGGCTGAGCGTCAGTTTGTAGAGGTTGGGGTGCTCGGCGTCCCACTTGAGCGGGTTCTTCACCTTGAGTTCATACTGGAACTCCTCCATCCCTTCCGGGAGCCGGAAGGAGGCGGGCGCCGTGGCGAGCTTCTTCCCCTTCGGGTCGGTCAGCGCCACGCGCACGGACCCCTGGGCGCCCTGCGGGAAGGCGAGCCACAGCCGCAGGGTGGCATCCCGGTATGCGGCATCCAGGTCGGTGTGCAGGCGCATCCTGCGGAAGTGCGTCTGCGGCACGGCGTACAGGTCCACGTGGCCGTGGATGTCGGCGGAGAAGCGGACGAAGGCCGCGAGGCCCGTGCCGCGCTCGTCCAGCCGCAGCGCCACGCGCGCCTCCTGTCCCGGGGTCACGAAGTCCGTGATGTCCGCCGTCCAGGAGGTGTAGGAGCCCCAGTGGTCGCGGACGTGGCGGCCGTTGACCCAGAGAGAGGCGGCGTGCGTCGTGCCGGCGAAACGCAGGATGATGCGCTGGCCGGAGAAGCGCTCCGGGATCGGCACGGCGCGCCAGAAGCCGACCACGGCGTTGGGCGTGCGGGTGGCCCAGACCGGGTTGACCAGGGTGAAGGGCTCGAATCCGGCGGGCCGTGTGGCGGCCGACACGAAATCTTCGGCGGGGGACTCTTTGCGGAACCAGCCCTCATCGAGGCGGATCACCGGGTCGGAGACCCCGGCGACCGTCGTGGGGACAGGCACGATCACGGGGCGTTCCCCGTAAGGGTTGGGCTGTACCGGGAGGTACTGGGCGGTTGCGGCGAGGCAGAGGGATGCGGCTGCCGCAGTGAGGAGGATTCGTCGTACCATAGTGTATGCGTGTTATTGCTTGAATGCTTCGAAAACAGGGAGGGCGTTGCCCTGGAAGTCGAACAGGGTGGTGTTGCTGACCACGTTGCCGCCACCGAGTTCCCAGCCGATGCCCGGCACCTCGATGAAGATGGGATCCCAGTACAGGAAGCCGAGGATGCGCTCGTCGCTGCGGATGCCTTCGATGAGTTCCTGCATAAAGGCTTTCTGGCCTTCTTTGGTCATTGCTGGATAGGGGCCGTTGTCTTTCAGCTGGCCGGGGTAGCCGGAGGGGAGGGTGGGATTCCAGGCGAAGCCGGTCTCCATCACCATCATCTCTTTGCCGGGATAGCGGTCGAGGACTTTCCGGGCAAAACTGATGAATTCGCCGACGGTCTTCTTGGTCCAGAAAGGATAGTAGGAGGAGCCGATGACGTCGTAGTCGACGCCATGCTCCTTGAGGAGGTCGAAGTACCAGGTGTATTTGTCCACGTTGCCGCCGTCGTCGAGGTGGATGATGATCCGGCTCTCAGGATCCGCGTCGCGGACGGCTTTTGCCCCGGCGTTGTAGAGTTCGCACATCTGTGCGGGCCGGTCGTGGCGTCCGTCCGGATAGAGCAGTCCGCCCTGCGTTTCGTTGCCCAGGGAGACGAATTCCGGCGAAGTGCCTTGGGCGGCCATATCTTTCATTACCTTATAGGTGTAGTCGTAGACGGCTTGCCGGAGGGTGGGGAAGTCCAGCGACTCCCATTCGTGGGGCTTGGTCTGGGTGCCTCCATTGGTCCAGTAGTCGCTGTAATGGAAGGTCAGTTCAATCTGCATCCCGGCCGCCTTGGCGCGCTTGGCCAGGGACAGGATGTCAGCCTCGTCTTCGATACCTGCCGGCAGGCGCTTGGAGGGGGAGTAGCCTGGATTGCCCGGGTCGTTGTAGAGACGCAGGCGTACGATGTTGAATCCGCCCTTCTTCAGGATCGAGATGCAGTCTTGTTCGCGTCCGTCCAGATAGTATTTGCCACCGTTTTGCTCGACATAGGTCAGTTCGGAGATATCGCCGCCGATCAGGATCTTGCGCGGGGCCGGACCGTCTTGCGGAGCCGTTGGACCGTCCTGCGGATTATTCCCGCCGCAGGCGGCCAGCACGGTCAGGGCCAAGCCGGTAAACAAATGGATAATAAGATTCGTTTTCATAAAAAGTAGAATCGCTTTTTGCAAATTTACAGGAAACGGCGGGTGGAAGAAATAGAGAAATTAAATAAAAAGATGGACAAAAATCATTATTTTTGTTTGTCAACCAAATCCATTGAAAATGAAGAGAGTTGTTCTGACTGCCGCGTTGGCGTCGTTTTTCCTGCTGCTTGGCCAGTCTTGCCAGGCGCCCCAGGCGCCGGCGGCTGCAGAGATTCCGCTTTATGAGACCGCCGCTCCCGGGAGCGAATCCTGGGATTGGGAGGAGTTCCGGCTGGACAATCCCGCCGACGGCCAGACCTACCTGGCCAACGTGACCACGCCCACGCTCCTGCCCTTCCTGCCGGAGCCCGGCAAGGCCACGGGCGCTGCGATGATCGTCTGTCCGGGCGGGGGGCACCAGATCCTGTCCTACTCGGCGGAAGGGACGAACGTGGCGGCCTGGCTCGCGGAGCGGGGCGTAGCCGCCTTCGTGCTGAAATACCGGCTGATCCATTTCGCCAAGACCCCCGAAGAGGCCTTCTGGTATGTGCTGGGGCTGCCTGAGCCGGCGGCGGACCAGACCGACCCGGAGGCGGCCCGGGCCCACCGGGCGGAGGCGATCGCGATGTCCAACGACGACGGCCGGGCCGCCGTGGCCTGGGTCCGCCGGCACGCGGCGGAGTACGGCATCGACCCGGACCGGATCGGCATCATCGGCTTCTCGGCGGGCGCCGGCGTGACGGCCTCCGTCTGCTTCGACCACGACGCGGAGAGCTGCCCCAACCTCGTCGCGCCCATCTATGGCGGCTCCTTCCCGGGTGAGATCCCGCCGGATGCGGCGCCGCTCTTCGTCGTGGCGCCCGAGCTCGACCAGCGCCCCGGCCTGACCGGCATCAGCCTCTATACCGCCTGGCAGCAGGCGAAACTCCCTGCCGAACTGCATTATTTCGCAGCCTGCGACCACGGTTTCGGCTACAAGGAGGACGGCGCTCCGGTCAACGACTGGATCACCCTGCTCCTGCACTTTATGCAGAAGACAGGGTTCGCCCCCGTAAAATAAACATCTAACCACAATCCACACGAAGAATATGTCAATCACGAGAATGGCCACGGTCCTGGCAGGCCTGCTGCTTGCCGCGGGCCTGTCTGCGCAGCAGAGCAGCACGGCCGGCTTCTACGAAATCCCCGGCAGCGGCCGGGAAGTATTCAATTTCAATACCGGATGGCGTTTCCTGCAGGGAGATGCCGAAGGTGCCGCCGAGGGCAGCTTTGACGATGCATCCTGGGAGGTGGTGAACCTCCCGCACACGGTCTCGCTGATCGCCGCCGAGGGCAGCGGCTGCCGCAACTACCAGGGTCCCGCCTGGTACCGCAAGCACGTGACCTTCGGACCGGAGTTCGCCGGCAAGCGGCTCTTCCTGCACTTCGAGGCCATCATGGGCCGCAGCGAGATCTTCGTCGACGGCCGGCCGGTCCTCAAGCACACCGGCGGCTACCTGCCGGTGGTGCTGGACCTTCAGCAGGCCGGCATCCCGATCGGCCGGCCCGTCGTGATCGCCGTGCGCGCCGACAACAGCGACGACGGCTCCTACCCGCCGGGCAAGCCCGAGGATGTGTTGGATTTCACCTACCACGGCGGCATCTACCGCGACTGCTGGCTGATTGCCACCGGGCAGACCTATATCACCGATCCCAACCTGGTGGACCATGTGGCCGGCGGCGGCATCTTCGTCCATTCGGAGGAAGTGTCGGAAGCCCGGGCGGTCGTCGTGGTGGAGACGGACGTCTGCAACGACGCCGCCAAGGCCCGCACCGTGACCGTGGACACGCGCCTGGTGCTGGACGACGGGGAGGTGCAGAAGGCCCTCACGCGCGTGGCGCTCCCGGCCGGTGCGTCCCGGAAGGTGACGCAGCGCCTGGAGGTGAAGCAGCCCGCGCTCTGGACGCCCCAGACGCCGCGCCTGTACAGTGTCAAGTCCACGCTGCTCGCCGGCAAGACGGTGATCGACGGGGTGGAGACCCGCACGGGCATCCGCAGCATCGAGTTCCGCGGCAAGGACGGCTTCTTCCTCAACGGCAAGCCCTACGAGGGCAAGCTGATGGGGGTCAACCGCCACCAGGACTATGCCTACATCGGCAATGCGATGCCCAACAACCTGACCTGGCGCGACGCCGTGCTGCTGCGCAACGCCGGCTGCACCATCATCCGCTCCGCCCACTATCCGCAGGACCCTTCCTTCATGGATGCCTGCGACGCGCTCGGGATGTTCGTGATCGTGGCCACGCCCGGCTGGCAGTTCTGGAACGAAGACCCGGCCTTCGCCGAACACGTCTACGACGACATCCGGCAGATGGTCCGTCGCGACCGCAACCATCCCAGCGTGCTGATGTGGGAGCCCATCCTCAACGAGACGCACTACCCGGCGGATTTCGCGGAGCGCACCTACCGCACGGTCCACTCCGAATACCCGTATCCGGGCTGTTTCTGCGCGGCGGATGCCGGCAGCCAGGGCGTCGCCGGCCTCTATGACGTGCTCTACGGGATGCCTCCCGGGGTGCGCCGTCCCGGCCAGCCCGCAGCCGCGGCCAATGCCCCGCGCCGCCAGATGCCCGAGATCCCCCAGAGCACGTTCACGCGCGAATGGGGGGATTATGTGGACAACTGGGAGCACCACAACTCGCTGAGCCGCGCCTCACGCAGCTGGGGCGAGGGGCCGATGCTCATCCAGGCGATGCACTATGCCAATGCGCACAATTCCATCGACTACGACATGCTCTCCGGGACGCCCGCACAGCACGCCGGCGGCACGCTCTGGCACTCCTTCGACCACCAGCGCGGCTACCATCCCGACCCGTTCTGGGGCGGCATCATGGACGCCTTCCGCCAGCCGAAGTACTCCTACTATATGTTCGTCAGCCAGCAGGCGGCCTCTTTCCGCTCCACCTCGCCGCTGGTCAGCAGCGGCCCGATGGTCTACATCGCCCACGAATTCGGGCCCTTCTCGGGCCCCGACATCACGGTGTTTACGAATTGCGACGCCGTGCGGCTGACCCTCTACGGCCGGGAGCCGCTCTACCAGGAGGTCAACCGCCGGGACTATGCGATGCCTAGCGCACCGGTGGTCTTCAAGGACGCCTACTCGTTCCACGACCTGCGGCGCATCAACCGCGACGGCACGCTGACCGTCGTGGCGGAGGGGCTGATCGACGGCAAGGTCGTGGCCACGTACACCACCAAGCCGTCCGCCCGCTCCTACGAGGTGCGGCTGCGCGTAGATGACGCCGGGATCCCGTTCGTAGCCAACGGCTCCGACATCGTGACGGTGATCGCCTCCATCACGGACCGGCAGGGCGAGGTCCGCGACCTCGCCAAGGAAGTGATCGTCTTCGAGGTGGAAGGCGAGGGCGAGATTGTGGGTGACGAGCGCATCCAGGCCAATCCCCGCCAAGTGGAATTCGGCACGGCGCCGGTGCTGATCCGCTCCACCGGCAAACCCGGCAAGATTACGGTCCGGGCCCGCGTGCAGTTCGGCGGCGAACTCGCCCCCGAACCGGCGGAACTGACCTTCGAGAGCGTGCCGTCCACGGACCGCTTCGTCGCGGACGAAGTCCGCACCGAGCGCGTCCAGGCCCCGCTCCTGCCCTATGTGTGGTACACCAGCCAGAAGTCCATCGAGGACCACAAGGCTGAGCTTGAGCAGGTCAAGCGCGACCAGGAATTCTTCGGAGAATTCCGGCGTGGCCAGTGATAATTGATGCGGCAGGTGCTCTCCGTGATCAAGGCGGACTGAAGGGTCAGATGAGTTTGTTGACGCGCTCTGCCTGGCGGCGGGTGAGGCGCCAGCCGGTGTCGTTGATGACGAAGTGGCGGCGGTCCTTGGAGAAGAAGAACAGGAAGGAGCCGCCCTCGTTGTCGAAGATGGTGACCAGGGTGGTGGGGGTGAACTCCTCGCCGCACGGAGTGGCCTGGCCGATGATGGCCAGCACGGCGTTGCCGTCCACCGGGAACTGCCCCTCCCAGTCGGGGATGTCCATCCCGGCAGCATCATAGACCTCCTTGACCGGATTGTGGTCGGCGAAAGTGGTGGACGGGCGGCAGGCGCACAGGCCGGCGGCCAGGACGGCCGCCAGGAGGAGGCGCAGGATAGGCTGGGTGGGTTTCATCTTCTTGTTTTGCTCACCGCAAAGGTAGTGAAAAGGCGTGATTATTTTGTATATTTGTACGATATGAAACTTCGTACGATCCTGATGAGCCTGCTCGCCCTGAGTTCCGCCGCGGCCTGTACCGTGGTCGAAGACGCCCGGATCACGGAATACCGCGACGGCCGCCGGGCCGCCGTGAGCCTGACTTTCGACGACGGCATCCTGGACCACTACACGATGGTGGCCCCGCACCTGGATTCCCTGGGCCTGCGGGCGACCTTCTGGGTCAACGGCAGGAGCATCGAGCAGGGCGAGGTCAACTACGCCCCGCGCCTGACGTGGCAGATGTGCCGCGAGATGTCCGACCGGGGCCACGAGATCTCCAACCACAGCTGGTCTCACCCCAACCTGACCAATCTTTCCGAGGAGGCGCTCCGCGAGGAGGTCTTCAGGAATGACGACGCGATCGAGGCGGCCACGGGCAAGCGCCCGATTACGTTCTGCTATCCGTACAACGCTCAGAACGAGCTCGTTGCGCGGGTGTGCCACGAGGGTCGCGTGGGTACGCGCGACTACCAGGAGGCGCAGGGCCAGGTCAACAGCGGGAGCACGCCGGAGAGCCTTCGTACGTGGCTGGAAAAGGTCATCGCGAACGGGGAGTGGGGTGTGACGATGTCCCACGGCATCCACCACGGATGGGACCAGTGGAATGACGAAAACGTCCTCTGGGACTTCTTCAAAGACCTGGCATCCCGCCAGGACGAAGTCTGGATCGACACTTTCGCGGCGGTGGCCGCCTACCGGGCCGAGCGGGAGCACTGCACGATCCGGGTGCGCAAGTACCGCAAGTGCATCGGCATCAAGCCTTCCTGCGACCTCGACCCCGCGCTCTACCGCGAGCCGCTGACCGCCGAAGTGACGGTGGGCGGCCGCACGCGCCTGCTGACCTTCGATCCCTTCGGGCACGAACAATTCT
This sequence comes from Bacteroidales bacterium, assembly GCA_017428725.1. Taxonomy (GTDB): domain Bacteria; phylum Bacteroidota; class Bacteroidia; order Bacteroidales; family UBA932; genus Cryptobacteroides. The sequence continues at coordinate 53,758 of JAFRQH010000017.1, forward strand.
TTGAGAAATAATCAACAAAACCTATACGCATATGGCAAAGAAACAAACCAACGGCTATCCCTGGCAGTACTGCTCCCTCGGTGGAGTGGTCCGGGTCAATATCACCTCCGGCGAGGACATTGCGCACCTGGGCGAGCTGGACCAGAAACTCTGGACGGTGCTCAGCTGCCCGACCAAGGACCTGGCGATCGACGAGCGCACCCTGCAGCTGATCGACGCTGACGGCGACGGGCGCGTCCGCGTGGCGGAGATCGTCGCCGCCGCGCAGTGGCTGACTTCCGTCATCAAGGACAAGGACGCCATCCTCAAGGGGGAGGGCACTCTCAAGCTGGACGGCATCAACGCAGAGGGCGAAGCCGGACAGAAACTTCTCAAATCGGCGAAGCAGATCCTCGCCAACCTCGGTCTCGACAAAGATGAGATCACGGTGGACGAAGCATCCGACAGCGTGGCCATCTTCGCCAAGACGCAGTTCAACGGCGACGGGGTCATCACCCAGGCCTCTGCCGACGACGAGGCCCTGAAGGCGCTCATCGCCACGGTCGCCGAGAAGGCCGGTTCCACCACCGACCGCAGCGGCGAGCCGGGCGTCACGGCCGAGCAGGTCGAGGCCTTCTACACGGCGCTCGCCGACTATGCCGCCTGGCAGGCTGCTGCCGAGGCCGACAAGGCCAACGTGTTCCCGTACGGGGACAATACCGCCGCGGCCCTCGCCGCCTGCGAGGCCGTCAAGGACAAGGTCGCCGACTACTTCATGCGCTGCAAGCTGATCCGCTTCGACGACGCCGTGGCGGCGGCCGTGGACGTGTCCGCCGACAAGCTCGGTGCGATCAGCGAGAAGAACCTCGCCACGCAGTCCGAGGAGATCGCCACCTATCCGCTGGCCCGCCCGACCAAGGACGCCGTGCTGCCGTTCGACGCCATCAACCCGGCCTGGCAGCCGGCTTTCGCCACGCTGAAGGGGCTCGTGCTCGACGTGGACTTCCCCAAGGCGGAGGGCATCACCGAGGAGCAGTGGGCCGGTGTGCTGGCCAAGTTCGGCCCTTACTGCGCCTGGCTCGGCGACAAGAAGGGCGAGGCCGTCGAGGCCCTCGGCCTGGACGAAGTCAAGGCCCTGCTGAAGGCCGACCGCAAGGCCGATTTGCTCGCGCTGGTCGACGCCGACAAGGCCCTGGAGGCCGAGGCCGCGTCGATCGACGACGTCAAGAAGCTGATGCTCTACTACCGTGATTTCGCCAAGCTGCTTCGCAACTATGTGATATTCACCGACTTCTATGGGCGTGCGGACGGCACGCGCGGCATTTTCGAGGTGGGCAAGCTCTACATCGACGAGCGCTGCTGCGACCTTTGCATCAAGGTCTCCGATATGGGTGCGCACGGCGATATGCCCAAGCTCAGCGGGATGTTCCTGCTCTATTGCAAGTGTACCTCCAAGACCAAGGCCGCCACGATGGACGTCGTGGCCGTGATGACCGACGGCAGGACCAGCGACCTGCGTCCCGGCAAGAACGGCATCTTCTACGACCTGGATGGCGGCGACTGGGATGCCGTCATCACCAAGGTGGTGGAGAACCCGCTCAGCGTCAAGGAAGCCTTCTGGGCGCCCTACCGCAAGGTGGCGCGCTTCATCTCCGACAAGATCGACAAGTCCGCGGCCGACAAGGACGCCGCCGCGATGGCCAAGCTCCAGACCTCGGCTGACGCCGGCCCTGCCGCCGCCAAGCAGCCGTTCGACGTGGGCAAGTTCGCCGGCATCGCCGCGGCCATCGGCCTGGCCCTGGCCGGCATCGGCGGCGCCCTGGCGCTGATCGGCACGGCGATCAAGGGGATGACCTGGTGGCAGTGGATCCTCGTGATCGCCGCCGTGTTGCTCATCATCTCCGGTCCGTCCTGCTTCATCGCCTGGCGCAAGCTCCGCAAACGCAACCTGGGCCCCGTGCTCAACGCCAACGGCTGGGCCATCAACTCCCGCGTCCTCGTGAACATCCTCTTCGGCAAGATGCTCACCAGCGTGGCCAAGTATCCCAAACTTAAACTGGACGACCCGTATGCCAAGCGCACCCCCTGGTGGCGCAAGTGCCTGTATTGGCTGATCGGCCTGCTGGTCGTCGCCTTCGGTGTCTGCTACTTCACCGACAACCTGAAGTGGATGGGCATCGAGCGCAAACCCAAGACCGAGCCCGTCGAGCAGGTGGAAGAGGCTCCTTCTGCCGAGGCGGTCCCGGAAGCGGAGGTGGCTGAATAATGGAGAGACCCACGATTTTTTCGCCGGAACAGGCCAATGTCGGCCTGTTCTGCGACGTGTTTCCGCCCGTGATGGACGGCGTGTCCGTCTGCATGGAGAACTATGCCTACTGGCTCCAGAAGAAGGTGGGGGGCGTGGCCGTGGTCACGCCCAACGTCCCCGGTACGGACTACAGTGTCCACGACTTCAAAGTCTTCGACTTCCTGTCCATCCCGGTTCCGATGCGCCATCCGTACGTGACCGGGATCGCGGAGATCGATCCGACCTACCTCGCCAAGGTGGCGACGACCCGTTTCAAGATCCTGCACGCCCATTGCCCGTTCTCCACGGGCCTCGCGGCGATGCGCATCGCCCGCCTGCAGAAGATCCCGCTCGTGGCCACCTTCCACTCCAAGTACCGCGACGACTTCTCCCGCGTGCTGCCCAAGCTGGCCGTGGATATGGTGATCGACTCCATCGTCGACTTCTATGAGCGCGCGGACCTCGTGTGGGTACCGCAGGAGTCGGTGGTCGAGGTGCTCCGCGAATACGGCTACAAAGGCCACGTGGAGGTGATGGACAACGGCTCCGACCTGGTGGCGGACTACCCGGAGAAATTCTTCGTGGACGCCCGCCGGCGGCTGGGCATCGCCCCGGAGGAGTTCGTATGTCTGTTCGTGGGCCAGCACATCTGGGAGAAGAATCCCCGGCTGGTCATCGAGGCGCTGGCCCGGATCCCGGACGTGCCGTTCCGGATGTATTTCGTGGGGGTGGGCTATGCCGCCAAGGAGATGCAGGAACTGGTCGCGGAGAGGGGCCTGGACAACAAGGTGACCTTCGTGGGTTCGATCACGGACCGGGACAAGTTGAAGGACTATTATGCCGCCTCCGACCTGTTCCTCTTCCCGTCGCTCTACGACAATGCGCCGCTGGTCGTGCGCGAAGCGGCGGCCCTGCACACCCCGTCCGTGATGGCGGAGGGCGCTACGGCCGCCACCATCCTCCGGGACGGCGAGAACGGCTTCCTGGTGGAGAACGACCCCGACAAGCTGGCCGCGCTGCTGCGCGAGCTGATCCACGACCCGGAGCGCGTCCACCGCGTGGGCTTGCAGGCGTCCCGGACCATCGTCCGGTCCTGGGAGGATTGCGTGGACGAGGTGATCGACCGCTACAACGCGCTGCTGCGCAGCCGCCACCTGCCGCTCATCGAGCGCCCGGCGTAGCGGAGGCGCGTCCGCCTGCTGGCGAGGAAAATAACGCAATGCTTTGGAATTTCGCGAAATATGTCTAAATTTGCACGCTTTTTCCCACAGGGGGAGAAGTGATGAGTATTAACCCTTAATTTTTTTGCTGAAGTATGGCTGAATATTTAGAGCCTTCAAAGAAGCAAGAGATTTTCGCGAAGTACGGGAAGTCCAATAAGGACACCGGCTCTCCTGAGAGTCAGGTTGCTTTATTTTCCTACCGTATCGCTCACCTTACCGAGCACGTGAAGAAGAACAAGAAGGACGTGGTGACGCGCCGTTCCCTTCTCCGCCTCGTCGGTAAGCGCCGTCAGATCCTGGACTACCTCCAGGAGGTCGACATCGAGAGATACAGGAATATCGTCAAGGAGCTGGGTCTCCGCCGATAGTCACTATAGGAAAAGATGGGGGATGGTTCCCGACGGGGCCATCCCCTTTTTAGATGAAAAGACGTATAAAGACGCAATAGAAGAACAATGAACGTAATCAACAAGAAAATCGAACTCGCGGACGGCCGCGTGATCGAGATCGAAACCGGCAAGCTGGCCAAGCAGGCCGCCGGTTCCGCCGTAGTCAAGATGGGTGGCACGATGCTGCTCGCCACCGTGACCTGTGCCGAAGAAGTCAAGGAAGGCACGGACTTCATGCCACTGACCGTGGACTATCGTGAGAAGTATTATTCCGCAGGCCGCTTCCCCGGCGGCTTCCTCAAGCGCGAGAGCAAGCCCTCCGACTACGAGGTGCTCATCGCCCGCCTGGTGGACCGTCCCATCCGCCCGCTGTGGCCGGATGACTTCCACCTGGAGGTCTTCGTCCAGCTCAGCCTGATCTCCGCCGAGAAGGACATCCAGCCCGACGCCCTCGCCGGCCTGGCAGCCTCCTGCGCCCTCGCCACCTCCGACCTGCCCTTCGGCGGTCCCGTCTCCGAGGTGCGCGTCAGCCGCGTCAACGGCGAATTCGTCATCAACCCGACCTTCTCCCAGATGAAGGACTCCGACCTCGAACTGATGGTCGCCGCCACCGAGGAGAACATCATGATGGTCGAGGGCGAGATGAACGAGGTGTCCGAGCACGATATGCTTGAGGCCATCAAGTTCGCCCACGAAGAGATCAAGAAGCACTGCCGCGTGCAGAAGGAGCTCATGCACGAGCTCGGCACCGACGTTAACAAGCGCGACTATCCCCACGACCCGGAGGATGAGGAGCTCAAGAAGGCCGTGCACGACTTCTGCTACGACAAGTGCTACGCCCTCGCCAAGGCCGCGAAGCCCAAGAAGGAGCGCGAGGCCGGCTTCAAGGCCATCAAGGAGGAGTTCCTGGCCACGATCCCCGAAGAGCAGCTCGAAGAGAAGACCCCGCTGGTGGAGCGCTACTACCACGCCGAGGAGAAGGAAGCGATGCGCAACCTGATCCTGGACGAGGGCATCCGCCTGGACGGTCGCGTCTGCGACGAGGTGCGCCCGATCTGGTGCGAGGTGGACTACCTGCCCTGCGCCCACGGCTCCGCCATCTTCACCCGCGGCGAGACCCAGTCCCTGGCGTCCGTGACCCTCGGCACCAAGATGGATATGAAGGAGATGGACGAGGTCCTCATCCAGGACGACCAGCAGTTCGTGCTCCACTACAACTTCCCGCCGTTCGCCACCGGCGAGGCCAAGCCGCAGCGCGGCCCCGGCCGTCGCGAGATCGGCCACGGCAACCTGGCGATGCGCGCCCTCAAGCCCGTCGTCCCTCTTGCCCCTGAAAACCCGTACGCCGTGCGCGTCGTCTCCGATATCCTCGAGTCCAACGGCTCTTCTTCGATGGCCTCCGTCTGCGGCGGCTGCCTGGCCCTGATGGACGCCGGCGTCAAGATCAAGAAGCCGGTGGCCGGCGTGGCCATGGGCCTGATCACCGACGAGGTGCATCCCAATGACCGCTACGCCATCCTGACCGACATCCTCGGCGACGAGGACCACCTCGGCGACATGGACTTCAAGGTCACGGGCACCAAGGATGGCATTACCGCCACCCAGATGGACATCAAGGTGGACGGCCTGTCCTACGAGGTCCTGGAGAAGGCCCTCGAGCAGGCACGCCAGGGCCGCCTGCACATCATGGGCGAGATGCTCAAGACCATCAGCGAGCCGCGCGAGGACTACAAGCCGTTCGTGCCGCGCATCGTCCAGATCCGTATCGCCGCCGAGTTCATCGGCGCCGTCATCGGCAAGGGCGGTGAGACCATCCAGAAGATCCAGAAGGAAACGGGCACCGTCATCAACATCGACGAGGAACCGATCCCGGGCACCAACCTCACCGAGGGTGTCGTGGACATCGCCTCCGACAACGCCGAGAACATGCAGAAGGCCCTCGACTGGATCAAGGGCATCTGCGCCGTCCCCGAGGTGGGCACGGTCTACCACGGCCGCGTGGTCTCCATCCTGGAGTTCGGTGCCTTCATCGAGATCCTCCCGGGCAAGGAAGGCCTCCTGCACGTGAGCGAGATCGCCTGGACCAAGACCGACAAGGTCGAGGACGTGCTCAAGGTCGGCGACGAGGTCGACGTCAAGCTCCTCGAGATCGACGCCAAGACCGGCAAGATGCGCCTGTCGATGCGCGCCCTGACCGAGAAGCCCGAGGGCTATGTCGAGCCGAAAGGCCGTGGCGAGCGCGGACCGCGTCGCGAGGGCGACCGGGGCCCGCGCCGCGAGGGTGACCGTGGCGAGCGTCGCGGAGGTGACCGCGGGGACCGTGGTCCGCGCCGCGAAGGCGACCGTGGCGAGCGCCGCGAGGGTGGCCGCGAAGGCCGCGGCGGCGAGCACCGTGGCGGCGACCGCGGACCGCGTCGCAGCTTCGGTCCGCGCAACGAGGCTCCCGCGCCGTCCTTCGACGACTTCAAGGAGACCGTCGACGAGGTCTTCTAGAAAACAACTACTTACGGAACGACCTTCGGAGCATCCTCCGAAGGTCGTTTGCTTTTTGCCTGATAATCAGTGGGGTTCCTACCGCGTCGTGATGTCGGCGGAGGCGCTGCCAAGCGCACTGGAGACGGTCAGCGTGGCCGTGCCGGGTTCGCCCTTGAGGGAGCGGACGACGGCGAGGGCCTTGCCGCTGAAGAGGGCCTTCTGCGTGCCTTTGAGACAGAGGGTGTCGGCGGCGTTGCCGTTGTCCACGCCGAAGAGTTCGCCCCGGCCCTCCACGCGGAAGCGGAGCATCGTGTCGGCGGTCGGGACGGCGCGGCCCTGCGCGTCCACCGCCTCGACGGTGACGTAACTGAGGTCGTAGCCGTCGGCCGCAATCGTGCTCCGGTCGGAGGTGAGCCGCAGGGCCGTAGCGGGTCCGGTGGTCTCGACCGCGGTGCGCAGGACTTCGCGCCCGTCCTTATAGGAGACGGCCTCGAGCCGGCCCGGCTCGAAGGGGACCTGCTGCCAGAAGGCGTGCAGGCGGTCGCGGGTCTTGGCGCTGCGCCCCAGCGACCGTCCATTGAGGAAGAGTTCGACCTCGTCGGCGCCGTTGTAGTAGGCCCAGACGTCGATCTTCTCGCCCGGTGTCCAGTTCCAGTGCGGCAGCAGATGGAGCATCGGCCCCTCGGTCCATTCCGACTGATACATATAATAAGGGTCCTTGGGGAAGCCCGCCAGGTCCACGAATCCGAAGTAGGAACTGCGGGATGGCCAGCCGAAGGCCGTCGGCTCGCCCAGGTAGTCGAAACCCGTCCAGACGAAGGTGCCGGCCACGTAGTCGCGGTCGCGGACGGGGATCCAGGCGTTCTGGTGCGTGTCGGTCACGCTCCAGACCGAGCGGCAGTTGTCGTAGGCGGTGCACTGGTTGGGGATCGTCCCCTTGAGCTCCTCCTCGCTGGGCCGGGGGACGCCGGCAAAGGGAGACCAGCCGGCGATCCGGATGCCCGTGGAGGGCTGGTAGTAGATGCCGCGGCTGTTCTGCGCGGACACGGTCTCGGAGGCCACGATGGGCATCCCCGGGAACCACACGCGCAGCGAGTCGTAGCCGTGGGGGCGGTAGTTGAGTCCGATGACGTCCAGCGCGCCGCTGGTGTAGAGGTTGTTCGTGCTGGAGAGCTGATGCCCGCCGCAGGTGATGGCGCGGGTGTTGTCCTGGGCGCGGATGACCTCGGTGATGCGCCGGGTCAGGGCCCGGTTGGCTTCGTTGGCCTCGGGGGTGCGCCCGCCCTGCTCGGCGATCTCGTTGGCGATGCTCCAGAGGATGATGCTCGGGTGGTTGCGGTCGCGGCGGACCAGGTCCGTGAGGTCGCGCTCGTACCAGTCGTCGAAGAAGCGGCCGTAGCCGCCGCGCGTCTTGCCGGAGCGCCATTCGTCGAAGGCTTCGTCCATCACCAGCAGGCCCATCTCATCGCAGAGGTCCAGCAGGTCCGGCGCCGGCGGGTTGTGGGCGGTGCGGACGGCGTTGACGCCCGCCGCCGTCAGGATCTCCAGCTGGCGCTGGAGGGCCCTGCGGTGCACGGCGGAGCCCAGGCATCCCAGGTCGTGGTGCAGGCAGACTCCCAGCAGTTTGACCACGCGGCCGTTGAGCAGGAACCCGCGGTCGGCGTCCCACGCCGTGGTGCGGATGCCGAAGCGGGTCACGGTGCGGTCGGTGACCCGGCCGCCGTTGCGCACGGTCGTCTCCAAGGTGTACAGGTAGGGGTCGGTGACGTCCCAGCGGCGCGGCTTGCGTACGCGCAGGGTGCCGTCGGCACCCCGCGCCACGGTGCGGCCGCGGGCGTCCAGGATGCGGTGCGAGACGGTGTATTCCGCCCCGGCGGGGGCGTCCACCTCCGTGCGCACCACCACGGAAGCCTGCGCGTCTGAGATGTCCGGCGTCGTCACGCACACGCCGCCGTAGGCCACGCGCGCGGCGCCCGTGCACACCAGGCGGACGTTGCGGTAGATGCCGCAGCCGGTGTACCAGCGCCCGCTGGGCTGGATGGAATTGTCCACGCGCACGGCGATGACGTTGTCCTGTCCGGGCGGGTTCAGCAACGGGGTGATGTCAAGGTTGAAGGAGCTGTAGCCATAGGGGCGTCCGCCGGCCAGCCGGCCGTTGACCCAGACCTTGCTGTCCATATAGATGCCGTCGAACTCCACGGCCACGCGCTGCGCGTCCGGGGTCCGGAAATGCTTGCGGTACCAGCCGACTCCGCCGGGCAGGGCTCCGCCGTTGACCCCGGCCGGGTTGGTCCGGGAGAATTCGCCCTCGATGCTCCAGTCGTGGGGGAGGTGCAGGGTGCGCCAGGAGGCGTCGTCGAAGGCGGCCTCCGACTGCGCCGGGTCGTCCCCGAGCCGGAACAGCCAGCCGAAATTGAAGTCTTCGACCGCCCGGGGCGTCGCGCACGACAGGGTGCCGGCCAGCACCAGCAGACCAGCGGCCACAAAGATTCTTTTGAGTAGCATAGGATTGGTCATTAGATGGATCGTAGCCAATTATTGTCTACGAATTTAACAATATATCCGGTATTTGTCGCGGATTCTTGGAGGAAAAAGACAAGGGATTGTCCGATGAGGATAATACTTGGGTTGCGACAAAAAGGGAATATGACTAACTTGCATACCATAACCAAGCAACCGTAATCCCTATGATCAGTAAGAAAAGACTCTTCGGAATTTCCGTGCTGGCCGTCGTCGCGTCGGCGGCCGTGCCGATCGCAATGGCCGTGGCCGGCGGTGCAGAAGGCATCCCCGCCCGGCCGGAAGGCCCTTGCGACGTGTATGCTTCGGGCGGCGCTCCGTGCGTGGCCGCCCACAGTTCCACACGCGCCTTGTATGCCGGCTATGACGGCCCTCTCTACCAGGTGATGCGCCAGTCGGACGGCAAGACCCTGGACATCGGCGTGGTGCCGCCCTCGCCGGGCGACCCCGGCGGCTATGCCGATGCGGCGGCACAGGACGAGTTCTGCAAGAATACCACCTGCTGGGTGACCGTCCTTTACGACCAGTCCGGCCAGCAGAACCATCTCTACCAGGCACCGCGCGGCGCCTTCGTGGGTGCAGCCCTCGGCGGGTTCGACACGATGCCGATCGCGGATATGGCTCCCGTCACCCTGATGGGCCACAAAGTCTACGGAATCTTCATCGTCCCGGGGATGGGCCTGCGCCAGAACGATCCGCACGGCACGGCCGTGGACGACCAGGCCGAAGGCCAGTACTGGGTCATCAACGGCCATCATTTCAATTCCGGTTGCTGTTTCGACTACGGCAATGCCGAGACGGACAGCCGCGACGACGGTGACGGCACGATGGAGACCACGTACTACGGCAACCAGCCGCTGTGGTACCACGGCGACGCTCCGGGCCCCTGGATCATGACCGACCAGGAGAACAACCTGGTGGGCTGCGTCAATCCCGATCCCAACGACAAATACTGTGAAGGGCTCCCGAGCATTACGTGGCGCTTCGTGACGGCGACCGCCGACGGCGAGCCGCACCACTGGCGCTCGATGGGCGGCAATGCGCAGGAAGGAGCGCTCGTGACGATGTTCGACGGTCCGCGCATCATCAACGACCGCAACAGCTACGACCCGATGCGCAAGCAGGGCGCCATCCTGCTGGGCAACGGCGGCGACAACAACAACTATTCTTCCGGAACCTTCTACGAAGGGGCGATGACCGCCCCGGACACCTTCCCGAGCGAAGCGGTCAACCAGGCGGTCCAGGCCAATGTCGTCGCGGCGGGTTACGACGTACAGCGCCTTGCCATCGGGGCTTCCGACAAGACGGCCGCGCCGAACGGGCTGCAGACCTTCTCCCCCAAATCCGCCGGACATACCACGGTCACCTTCGTCAACACGACCCGCGAGACCATCAGCGACCTCGTCCTCGGCATCCGCGCTCCCCGCGGATGGAAGGTGCGCGTGGCAGGTGGCCGCGAGCGGGAACGGGCCGTGCCTTACCAGGTCCTGCCCGGACAGACCGTCGTGGCCGAATTCGAAGTGGTGTCGGGCCGCAGGACCTACAACGGAGACCTGACCGCCACGGCCGCCTGGACGGATGCTTCCGGCGCGGCGCGCCGTGAGACCGCCGTCGAGAAGGTCCGCAACGTGGCTCCGGTCCGGATCAACGAGTTCCGTATCGGAGACGGTGTCAACAAGACCAACTCCTTCATCGAGCTGTACAATGCCTCCGACCGCCCCGTCAACATCTCGGGCTGGGAACTCATCCAGCACGCCGCCACGCTCCCGTATTTCTCCACCATCAAGATCGCCCGGGGCACCCGGCTCGCGCCCAAGTCCTTCTTCCTGCTCGGCCTGTCCACTTCCGGCCTCGCCGTGGAGGCGGCCCGGGGAGACAAGGTCCTCTATGTCCGCGACCTGACCGGTATCCAGGAGGGGGACGAGATCTTCGTGGGCGGAGAGAAACACACGGTCGCCCGCATCGTGAAACGTGAACCCGTTCCCGGTACCGGCGGCGGTTTCGGACGCAATGCCAACGCGTTCGGCACGCCCACGACCCTCTGGCAGCCGCTGCCGGACGGACCGGTCATCACCATCCCCGCCGGCTCCACCAACGTCCCCGTGGCCACCACGACCGGGTTCGAGGTGGGCGCCAAGATGGCCATCGGCTATGGCGCCACCTACCCGGCCCCGGTCGCCAATCTCGAGAAATACGAGGTCGTGACCGTGACGGAGGTCGGCAAGCCGGGCACGCAGGCCTATCTGGCCTACGACGCCAAGCCGGGGGAGACCAACATCAAGGTTTCCTCCGTGGAGAACATCAGCGTCGGCGACGTGATCCGGCTGGATATCGACAGCAAGGGCCACGGCATCGAGACCGTCAAGGTCAAGCGCGTCGGCACGGCCTCTTCCGTGAGCCCCGGCCGCGGTCCGATGTCCCTGGAACAGGCCGGCACCGGACTGGATCTGGAAGAGCCCCTCAAGTATGCCCATTCCGCCAATATGCCGTTCAGCTGCAACGGTACGGGCATCTCTTTCACCCCGGCCTCCCGCTTCGACCATTCCAGCAACGAGCCCGTCCTGGCCCTGGTCTACGAGATCGAACTCGCCGAGCCGCTGAAAGCCGCCCATCCGGTCGACGAAGTCATCCTGGATCCGAAGGCCGTGACCGCCGGCTATCAGGGCGAGATCCCGGCCGACCAGTATTTTGGCGGACCCGCGCTCGGACGGATGGGCAATATGGCCCTCTACGACGCTGCGGGCCACGTCGTCGACTGCCTGAACTGGGGGACGGTCGTGGATCCGATGCTCGCCGAAGGGTACCAGGCCCAATCCGGCCTGGATGAATACGGCAACTACATCCATCTGCGTGTCGCGGAGGAGAACCGCGGCTGGCGCAGTGCCGGCCCCGTGGCCGTGATGCCGGACCTGAGTACAGGCCGCTATCCCGACGGCAACGACAGCGATGACAACATGGCCGATTTCAAGTTCCAGTTCTCCACCAACCTGCAGGATGCCGCACCCGCCGGCACGCAGCGGATCGTCATAGCCGAGACCCCGGGTGTCCGTATCGGCCACCGGCTCTATCTGGGCAGCGGTGCGGACCGGGAAGAGGTCCGGGTCGCCTTGATCGGCGAGCCGCGCGTGCTGACCAGTACGGTGACGATGGGCACGTGGACGCGCGAGGTGCGCACGATGGTGCGGGACCTCACGCTCTCCGCCCCGCTCCGGAAGGAGCACGCGGCGGGCGCCGCCGTCGTGGACAACATCCCGACGCCCGGACGGCCCAACAGCTTCTGAGCCGACAGGTAATACGAAGAAGAGGCGACCCGCCGGACTGGCGGGTCGCCTCTTTTCTGAAGGATCAAGGGAACTTTATCTGGCTCTGAACGAGATTTCGGCGCCCTTCAGGCCGGGGGCTTCCGCCCGGACGGAGACGGTGCCCGCCTGGTCGGCGGCGAGGATGGCCAGCGCCATGCCGCACCAGACGTCGCGCTCGGAGGACTTGGTGGGGGAGAGGTCGCGCATGTTGCCGCTCTCCATTCCGATCACCTTCGCCCCGCTGACCGTCAGCTTGACGTGGTCGGTGGCGTTCTTGCAGAGGTTGCCGTCCTTGTCCAGGATCTCGACCGTCACGTGGGCCACGTCGTCAGGATCGGTGGTGAACTCGGGGCGGTCCACCGACAGGCGGATCTGCGAGGGCTCTCCGAAGGTGCGGACCACCTCGGTGATCTGCTTGCCGTTCTTGACGCCCACGACCTTGACCTCGCCGGGCTGGTATTCGACATCCCACTCCAGGTGGAGTTCCGTGGTCGTACCGCGGAAGTTGCGGCCGTTGCCCTGGCCCCAGCCGCGGGTGAGCCCGAAGCGCGGGAACTCGACGCCCTTGCGTCCGTAGGACTTCCCGTTCACGAAGAGCTCCACGCTCTCGCAGTTGGTGTAGCAGCCCAGGCGCATGATCTCACCCTCGTGGCCGGGGAAATTCCAGTACGGGGTCAGATGGAGCACGGGCTCGTCCGTCCAGATGCTCTTGAAGAACCAGTAGCCGTCCTTCTTGAAGCCGCAGTTGTCCAGGTAGCCGGACCCCGCGCCCTTGGAGGGCCAGCGGGTCTCTCCGTAATAGTCGATGCCGGTCCACATGAAGTCGCCGATCACGTAGTCGTAGCGGAGGGTGAATTTCCACCGCTCCTCGGTGTCGAGGTTGCCGATGCCGCGGCCGCCGCCCCACATATAGTTGCCCCGGCTGCCGCCGTTGCCGCCGGATTCCGTGGCCACGACGCGCCGGTTCGGGAATTCAGCCTTGTCGATGGCGTACATCAGCTCCTTGCGCTCGCGCCAGCGGTCGGGATAGTTGTAGCCCACGATGTCGTTCTCGAAGGCGGCGAGGTACTCCGGCGTGGCCGGCGTGTTGGAGGCGATCTCGTCGTTGCCGGCCGTCACCAGGCGGGTGGGATCCAGTTTATGGCACAGGGCGATCATCTCGCGGGCGAGCCCCGGTCCGACTTCGGTATACTGGTCCTTGATCTCGTTGCCGATGCTCCACATCACCACCGAGGGGTGGTTGCGGTCGCGGCGGACCATCGCGGTCAGGTCGCGCTCGTGCCACTCGTTGAAGTAGAGGTTGTAGTCGTAGGGGTTCTTGGGGGCCACCCACTGGTCGAAGGCCTCGTCCATCACGAGCATACCCACGCGGTCGCAGGCGTCCAGGAAGGCCGGATCCGGCGGGTTGTGGGCCGTGCGGATGGCGTTGCAGCCGCCGCTCTTGAAGATTTCGAGCCGGCGCTCCCACACGCGTGCGGGCACGGCCGCGCCCACGGCGCCGCCGTCGTGGTGGACGTTGACACCGTACATCTTGACGTGCTTGCCGTTCAGGAAGAAGCCTTTGTCCACGTCGTAGTTGATGGTGCGGATGCCCAGGACGTCATCCACGCGGTCCAGCTCCCTGTCGCCGTCCAGGATGACGGAGCGGAGCGTGTAGAGATAGGGGTTGTCCAGGTCCCAGAGGGTGGGATTGTCCACCACGAGGGTCTGGACGACCGGATGCTTGGTCCCGGCCAGGATCTCCACGACCACCGACGTGTCGGCTACCTGCTTGCCGGTGGCGTCCAGCAGGATATGCCGCACGGTCCCGTTGAGGCGGGACTTGAGCTCGTTGACGACGGAGGCCTGGATCTGGATGACGGCCTTGCCGCCCTGGATCTCCTGCGTGTGATTGAACACGCCCCACTTCTCGAAATGGGTCTTGGAGGTAGCCACCAGGCGGACGTGGCGGTAGATGCCGGAGCCGCTGTACCAGCGCGAGTTGGGCTGCACGGAATTGTCCACGTGCACGGCGATGACATTGCCGCTGGCCTTCAGGTAGGGAGTCAGGTCATAGGAGAAGCTGGAGTAGCCGTAAGGCCAGGTCCCCAGTTCGTGGCCGTTGATCCAGACGGTGCTGTTCATGTAGACGCCGTCGAATTCGATGGAGTACAGCTTGTCCTTGTCGTATCCGGGCACGTTGAAGGTCTTGCGGTACCAGCCTGTACCCGTGGGGAAATAGCCCACCGCGCCGCCGCCGGGGGCGGACTCGACGGGATCGAGTTCGATGCTCCAGTCGTGGGGCAGGTCGAGGCTGCGCCAGGACCGGTCGTTGAAACCGGCGGCCTGGGCGCCGGACTGCTCGCCGAGCTTGAAGCGCCAGCCCGCGTCGAAGTTCGTGATCTGCCGGGATTGTGCTGCGGCTGCGAAGCACAGGCAGGACAGCAGAATCGCTGAGGAAAGGAATCTTTTCATCGTGTATGAGGTTTTTCGTGACACATCCAGTATAAAAAATGTCCCGTCATTTCGCCCAGGCCGCGCCCTCCGGGCTGCGCCTCCAGGCGAAATAGCCGTCCAGTACCTTCAGGGCATCCTCGCTCGGGACGGGACCGGCGAACGGAACGGGGCCGGTGAGATACATCGCTTGCGGGTCCGTTTCCGCGAAAGCCGGCCAGTAGGGGAGCCCCTCTCCGTTGGGATTGCCGGTCTTGGCGAAATTGACCCAGTAGTCGCCCATCGCTTCCATCAGCGGGACGTCGCCCTCAATGGGCTGATTCTTATCCAGATGCTGGAAGACATAGCGGACTTCCTGCCCGTGGGGAGACCCGTAGCCGTGGCGGGGAGAGCCTTCCGGATAGTCGGGGTGCTGGTCAAAATAATAGAGGTAGACGTTCGAGCCGCCGTGCCTGGCCTGCAGGCGGGCCCAACTCCAGGTATGCCAGCCGAAGGCCGCATCGCGCATCAGGTCGCGCGCCTGTTTGCCGACCTTGCCGTCCTCGACGGGGTAAGCGGCGAGCAGGCGTCCGGCCCAGGGGCCGAAACGCGTTTCGATGGAGTTGCGGTGCCGTGCGGGATCCTGTTCGCGGGAGAAACTGGCCCCTTCGTCGGAGTTGTAGCCTACCAGGATGTCCACATTGTTGAACTTGCCTTGCTCGTATAGTTTGAACTGGTCGTCCGGGATGACGTAGCCGTCCACGATCGGCCAGCCGCCCCCGGCCGGGAGGCCGCGCTCGACCAGGCGCGAGGCGTCCAGCGCCCGGAGTTCAGCGAGCGACTGCGCGCCCAGGCCCTCGGCGATCCGGACCCCGTCCGCCTCTGCGGCGCGCAGGGTCTTCATATTCTCACCGGGAGCCGTGGTCGGCCGGGTGGGGCCGAAGGACCCGCCGCTCTCGGAGATGGCGCCGCTGAAAAGGCCCGCTGCGAGCGGAGATGCGCAGAGCATGCTGACCGAGATACCGCCGGCGGATTCGCCGAAGATCGTGACCCGGTCAGGGTCGCCGCCGAAAGCGCTGATGTTGTTTTGGATCCAGCGCAGGGCGGCAATCTGGTCAAGCAGGCCATAGTTTCCCGAGACGCCGTGGGGGTCTTCGGCGCTCAGTTCCGGATGCGCAAGGAATCCGATCTTGCCTACGCGGTAAGCCGTGCTGACCATGATCACGCCTTTGCGGGCAAGTTCGCTCCCGTCCGTGACCGGGTCGGCCGTAGCACCGCCCGCAAAGCCCCCGCCATAGATCCAGACCATCACCGGAAGCTTGTCCTTGGGGGATTTGGCCGGCGTCCAGATGTTCAGATAAAGGCAGTCCTCGCTGTAACCATAAGGGTTGTTGCCGCTCTGCATCGGGCAGGCAGCATAGTCCTTAGTCTGCCGGACCCCCTCCCAGGGATTCACGGGCTGAGGGGCTTTCCACCGGAGGTCACCGACAGGCGGAGCCGCGAAGGGGATACCCTTGTATACAGTCATATCCTCTTGGACTTCTCCCTGGATCCATCCGCCTTCCACCCGGACCACTCCAGGCTCATTGCCGCCGGAGCAGCCTCCGGCCAGCAGCAGCGCCGCGATGGCGGCCGCAATCGGTAACTGGTTCTTTTTCATAATACTTCCATTTACAGGTATACAAATATAATCAATCGGCACAAAAACGAATGACACAAATCGGACTATTTCTTTGTGATCGGGCACTCGTCCCGCCCTCCTCTCTCTCTCCCGGGTATTTGTGTCAGCAACTGTCCGTTTTGTGTTAAGGCATTTGGCGGATAATCGAGAACTTTGTAAAAACATAACCAAATGCATATGATAACCCTGAAACCTTCTCTTGCATTGATTGCCGGCATCCTGCTCCTTCCGATGTCGCTTGCCGCGCAGCCCCGCCAGAACAACCTCACCGTGGTCCCTCCGCCCGCCCGGATCGTTTCCCCGGTGATCGACGGCGCCAAGACCACCTTCAGCATCGCCGCCCCGCAGGCCATCACCGTGAGCCTGCACGGCTCGTGGATGAACCCCGACGACAACTGCTACGGACCGCTGGTCCAGGACACGCAGGTCGGCGTGATCCCGATGACGCGCGGCGAGAACGGTGTCTGGTCCTGCACGATCGACACGCCGGCACCGGAGCTCTGGACCTACAATTTCTACATCGACGGGGTGTATGTCCCCGATTTCGCCAACCCGCTCATCCAGCGTGACGGCACGCGCCTGCTCAGCATCCTGCTTGTGCCCGGCAAGGTCTCCGAGAACTACGCCGGCGCCACGCAGCACGGCAACCTCAACATGGTCTGGTACGACTCGCCGACCCTCGGCTTCGAGCGCCGGATGTATGTCTACACGCCCTATGGCTACGAAGCCAAGGCCAACCAGAAGACCAAATACCCCGTCCTCTACCTCCTCCACGGCGGTGGCTGCGACGAGGACACCTGGGAGTCGATGGGCCGCGTGACGGCCATCGCGGACAACCTGATCCAGAAGGGCCTCGCGAAGCCGATGATCATCGTGATGCCGAACGGCAACGCCACGCAGTCCAGCTCGCCCTTCCTGCAGATCCCGGCCCCCGCGGATGCCGTGGCAGCCGCCCGCCAGAACCGCAACGGCTACATCCATTCGCTGGTCAAGGACGTCATCCCCTACATCGAGAGCCACTACCGTGTGGTCCCGAAGTCCGACTGGCGCGCCGTCTCCGGCCTGTCGATGGGCGGCGGACACACGCTTTCGGTCACGGCCGAATATCCCGGCACCTTCTCCTACATCTGCCCGATGGGCTGCGGCGGCAACCGCAACGAGGATTTCGTGAACGGGTTGCTCGGCATCAAGAAGGCCGGCTACAAGCTCTACTGGCTCGCCGCCGGCACGAGCGATTTCGCCTATTCCGGCGCCAAGGTCCTCGACGAGGTGCTGACCGAGAACGGGATGCCGCACACCTTCTACACCAAGAACGGCGGCCATACCTGGAGCAACTGGCGCATTTTCCTGAACGAGATGCTTCCGCTTCTTTTCAAATAAACCAAATACCACAATGATGAAAGCAAGAATCCTGACCGTCTGTGCCCTGGCGCTGGGCCTTCTGTCCGCCCACGGCGCCCTGGCGCAACAGACACCCTTCTTCTGCATCGGAGCCGATGTCTCCGAGATCCCGGCCAGCGAGGCCCGGGGCTCGAAGTACTACGATGTCGACGGAACGCAGATGGATCCGCTCCAGGTGATGGCGAAACACGGTTTCAACGTCATCCGGCTGCGCCTGTTCGTCAATCCGGAGGCGCCGCGCGGCTACTCCCGCGACGGCTTCTGCGGCACGGAGAGCACCATCGCCTTCGCCAAGCGCATCAAGGCCGCCGGCATGCAGTTCGCCCTCAATTTCCACTACAGCGACACCTGGGCCGATCCGGACAAGCAGTACAAGCCTTCCAAATGGGAGGGACTGACCGGCAAGGCCCTGGAAGACAAGCTCTACCAGTACACCAAGGAGACCCTGCAGGCCTTCAAGGCCGCAGGCGCCGCCCCGGAGATCGTGCAGGTGGGCAATGAGATCAGCCACGGCATGGTCTGGCCCGAAGGTAAGGTGATGGACGATGCCACCGAGGAGAACTGGGCCGCCTGTATGGGGCTCTACAAGGCCGGCCAGCGGGCCGTCCACGAAGTGCTCCCGGACGCCAAGCTGCAGGTCCACCTCGCCCTCGGCGGCGAGAACACGCTCTGCCGCGACTTCCTCGACCATATGGTCAAGTACGGTGCCGACTTCGACATCATCGGCCTGTCCTACTACGAGCGCTGGCACGAGACCTACAATGACATGAAGGCCAACATCTACGACCTGACCGCCCGCTACGGCAAGCCGGTCAATATCTGCGAGTATGGTGCCAATGCCGACAACATCAAGATCATCAACGACATCGTCCGCGCCACGCCGAACGGCCTCGGCGCCGGCACGATGGCCTGGGCGCCGACCCGCACGCTCTTCCCGCGCGAAGGCCGCGCCGACCGCCAGATCTTCGGGATCTACGAGCGGATCCGCGACCAGTATGCCGATCCCGCGAAGCAGCCGCTGTACATTGCGCCTTACAAGCCGAAGGTGGCCTTCTCCGAGCCGATCATCGGCGCGGACGTGTCCTGGGTGCCCCAGCAGGAGGCCCAGGGCATCAAGTTCTCCGACAAGGGCGTGCAGAAGGATGTCCTGGAGATCCTCAAGGACCACCACTTCAACTGGATCCGCCTGCGCCTGTTCGTGGATCCCACGGCCGAGAACGGCTACTCCAAGGACGGCTTCTGCGGCCTGGAGCAGACCCTCGCGATGGCGGCCCGCATCAAGGCCGCGGGCATGAAGTTCCTGCTGGACTTCCACTACAGCGACACCTGGGCCGATCCCGGCAAGCAGTTCAAACCGGCCTCCTGGACCCAGTCCGGGTCTGGTCTGGAAGGCCAGGTCTATTCCTATTCCGCCGAGGTGATCCGCCGCTTCATCCAGGAGGGCGTCCGCCCGGATATGGTGCAGGTCGGCAACGAAGTCAACCACGGAATGGTCTGGCCGCAGGGCAAGATCGAGAACGGGAGCTACGAGTCCTTCGCCGTGATGATCCGCTGCGCCAGCGCCGGCGTGCGCTCCGTCGATCCGTCCATCCCGGTGATGATCCACATCGCCTGCGGCGGCCAGAACGAGGAGTCCGTGGCCTTCTTCGACAAGATGGTCGCCCGCGACGTCAAGTTCGACGTGATCGGCCAGTCCTACTATCCGAAATGGCACGGTACCCTGGATGACCTCAAGGCCAACATGAACGACATGGCGCGCCGCTACGGCCGCCCGGTCATCGTGGTCGAGTACCAAGACTACCGCCGGGAGGTCAACGACATCGTCAAGGCCATCCCGAACGGCCTGGGCGCCGGCACTTTCATCTGGGAAGCCACCAGTCCGATGTGGGGCGGCCTGTTCGACAAGGACGGCAAGACCACGGACCAGATGAAGGTCTATGATGATTTCTACAAAACACTTCATCGATAATCAATCTCATTAATTCAATCCGGTATGAAGAAACTATCTTTATTCCTTCTGTCCGTGGCCCTGCTGCTGTGTGGCAGCCAGGTGCTGTCTGCGCAGACCCGCACGCTCAAGGGTGTCGTCGTGGACGGGGGCGGTATCCCCGTGATCGGCGCGGCCTTGTACGAGGAGGGCAACCAAAGCCGGGGCGTCACAACCGACGTGGACGGTAATTTCTCACTGGTCGTCACCGGTGCCAACGCCGAGGTCACGGTAGTCTGCCTGGGCTACCAGACGCGCGTCATCCCCGCCTCCTCACCTGAGTTCGAGAGCGGGCGTATCGTGCTGACCGACGACCAGATCCAGCTTGAAGACGTAGTGGTCATCGGCTATGGTACGGTCCGCAAGAGCGATATGACCGGCTCCATCGCCGCCGTCAAGGCGGAGGAGATCAACCGCGGCGCCGTGTCCAACAGCTACGAACTGCTGCAAGGCAAGGTCTCCGGCCTGCTCGTCCTGCCCGACGGGACCCTGCGGGTGCGTGGTATCTCTTCCCTGAATGCATCCAACAGCCCGCTGATCGTGGTGGATGGCGTTCCTCTCAATGCGAACGGCCTGTCCTCCATCAACCCGGACGACATCGATTCCTTCTCCGTCCTCAAGGACGCCTCCTCCGCCGCCATCTACGGTTCCCGCGCCGCTTCCGGCGTCATCCTCGTGACGACCAAGAAGGCCAGCGCGAGCCGCAAGCCGCGCGTCTCCTACAGCGGATCGGTCAGCTTGAGCCACTACATCGGCCGCGAGGACGTGATGGGCGCCAGCGAGTACCGCACCTTCATGCGTCAGCTCTATGCCGACCGTCCCGGCTCGCTCGCCGCAGCGGAGGCCCTGATGGGCGACGCCGACACGGACTGGATCAGCCTCGTGACCCGGGTCGGCCAGCGCTCCACGCACAACCTGAGCGTCAGCGGCACCGCCATCAACGGGCATCTGCCGTACCGCGTCTCCCTGGGTTATATGCAGAGCAGGGGACAGACCCTCGGCTCCTGGAGCCACCGCCCCACGGTCACCGTGTCCCTGACTCCGACCTTCCTGGACGACCACCTGAGCGTCTCGCTGATGGGCAAGGTCAACACGTCCTTCTCCGATCCGGGCAGCGCGAGCTACAGCTCCGCCGCCAACTTCAACCCGACCCTGCCGGTGTATTTCTACAATCCGGACGGCTCCATCGATTATGACACCAACTACGGTTATTATATCGATTCCACGGGCCGCGGCGACGACCTCGTCCCGGGTGCCGGCGCGTCGACCAACCCGATGCAGTACCGGACTTCCCTGACGAAGCCCCGCAACCTGGGCTGGACGCTCAGCAGCGTGATCCTCTACAAGGTCCACGGCCTGGAGGATCTGCAGTTCAACCTCCGCACCAGTACCGACCGCCGCGCCAGCAGCAACTGGAGCCGCAGCAAGCCGGGCTACTGGGGGCTGATCAACGACAGCGTCGCCCCGCGCGTGGGCTTGTACACGCTCAGCGACAATGCCAACGCCAACGACATGCTCGAGTTCTACGCCAACTACAACCACGATTTCGGCGGTCACCGGATCGACGCGATGGCGGGTTACTCCTATGAGCGTTTCTACAACTACAACCACAGCGAGCAGCACTACAACGAGGACTATGTCAACGAGGCCAAGGGTGTCAACGTCAAGAAAGACGACCTCTACGGCAGCATCACCCGCCACGGTGAGAAGCACTTCCTTGTGTCTTTCTACGGCCGCGTGAACTACTCCTACAAGGGCCGTTACCTCGCGACCTTCACCCTGCGTAACGACGGTTCTTCCCGTTTCGCACCGGACCATCGCTGGGGTCTGTTCCCTTCCGCCGCCCTGGCCTGGAACATCAAGGAGGAATCCTTCCTGAAGGAT
This sequence comes from Bacteroidales bacterium, assembly GCA_017428725.1. Classification (GTDB taxonomy): domain Bacteria; phylum Bacteroidota; class Bacteroidia; order Bacteroidales; family UBA932; genus Cryptobacteroides. The sequence continues at coordinate 75,298 of JAFRQH010000017.1, forward strand.
GCCCGCGGCGTGGATGAACTCAAGCTCCGCTTCGGCTGGGGCGTGACCGGTCAGGAGAGCGGCATCGCCAACTACTCCTACCTGGCCAACTACAAGATGTCTACCGGCACCACTTCCAAGTATAACATGGGCTCCGACGGCCGCGTGTTCAACCTGACCCCGAGCGCCTACGATCCCAACATCAAGTGGGAGGAGACCATCACGACCAACATCGGTGTGGACTTCAGCTTCGGCAAGGACCTCGTCTCGGGTAACATCGACGTCTACAAGAAAGACACGAAGGACCTGCTCAACACGGTGCTGATCCCGATGGGTGCCAACTTCTCCAACGAGCTGCTCACCAACATCGGCAGCATGTCCAACAAGGGCATCGAGCTCGGCCTGAACTACAATCCCATCCGCAACCGCATCTCCAGCCTGATGATCGGCGCGAACCTGACCTTCCAGGACACGAAGTTCACCAAGCTGACGGTCGGCGATGAGAGTACGAATGCCGATTACTACATCCAGACGGGCGGTATCGGCGTCGGCACGGGCGGCTATTCGCAGCAGCACCGCGTCGGCTATGCGCCGCGCACCTTCTTCCTGTACCAGCAGGCCTATGACAAGGACGGCAAGCCGATCCAGAACGCCTTCGTGGACCGCGACGGCGACGGCATGATCACCGACAGCGACCGCTACCTGACCGGCAAGAGCCCGCTTCCTTCCTTCTTCTACGGTCTCCGTGTGAAGTACAACTACAAGAACTGGGACTTCGGCTTCAACGCGCACGGCTCCGCCGGCAACTGGGTGTTCTGGAACTACCACCAGAACAACTCCACCGTGGCCAACGACTGGATCAACTACAGCCACCTGTACAACTACCGCAAGATCGTGAACCGGACGGGCTGGACCAACACCAACATGATCGCCCAGAGCTACTCCGACTACTTCCTGCACGACGCTTCCTTCTTCAAGATCGACGACGTGAACGTCGGCTACACCTTCCCGAAGATCTTCGGCAATGCCCGCCTGCGTCTGGCCTTGACGGCCAACAACCTGCTGACCATCACCAAGTATCCCGGTGTCAATCCGGAGATCGGCGAGGGCGGTATCGACGGCAGCGGCACCCCGCTGTCCAGGACCTATACCCTGCGTGTGAATCTTAACTTCTAATTATGTCCAAGAATATGAAAAAGCTGATATACATTGCATTGGTGATTGCGACGGGCTTTTTCGCGGCTTCTTGCGTGAAGGACCTGAACGCCTATCCTTTCAATGAGGATGACTTCACTTCCGAGAACGCCTACGGAAGCGACTATGCGAACTATGTCTCCGGCCTGGCCAAGATTTACCGCTGCTTCAACAATACCTCCGACCTGCAGGTCGAGGACGCCGGTGCCTCCGAGCTGGTCCGCGCCTTCTGGTGCGTCCAGGAGTGCTCCACGGATGCCTGCAAGAACGACTGGGAGAAGGACTCCTGGACCCAGGACATCAACAAGAACACCTGGTCCACGGCCGACAACGCCGCTTCGTACGCCCTCTATTGCCGCACGCTGCACGGCATCACCTATTCCAACGAGTTCCTGCGTCAGACCACGGACGAAAAGCTCAACGCCCGCGGATGCGCCGCCGACATCGTCTCGAAAGTGCACTCCCTGCGCGCCGAGGCCCGTTTCCTGCGCGCCGTGATGTACTGGATGGCCATCGACACCTTCGGCGACGTGCCGTTCGTGACCGAGGAGTCCGAGTTCGGTGCCGCCTCTCCGGAAGTGAAGCCGCGTGCCGAGGTCTACGATTTCATCGTCAGCGAGCTGACGGAACTGGCCGCCAGCCCTGATATGCCGGCCGCCGGGTCCAACTACCCGCGCGCCGACAAGGGCGCCGCGCTCGGCCTGCTGTCCCGCGTGTACCTCAACGCCCAGGTCTACAACAGCACGGTGGACGCCAAGGGCAACGTGACCAAGAAGGGCGACGCCAAGTGGAAGGAGTGTATTGCTGCCTGCGAGGAGATCTTCAAGATGAACTACGACCTTTGCGCCAAGTACTCCGACCTGTTCCGCGGCGACAACGGCGAGAACCCGGAAGCCCGCAAGGAGCTCCTGTTCGCCATCGATTACGACGAGATCAACATGAACGGCTGGGGTGGCACGATCTTCCTGGCGCAGTCCTGCTTCACGGTCGGTGACGACCGGGATGCCGGCGGCAACCAGCAGTATTCGTTGGGCGTCGCGGACGGCTGGGCCGGTATCCGTGTCCCGTCCGAGTACGTGTTCAACTACTTCGGCGTGACGGTGCCCGACGAGGGCTATGACGACGAGGGCAAGTACACGGGTGTCTACAACTACACCGACGACCGCGCTTCGATGTTCTACATCAAGGGCCACAAGGAGCAGATGACCGACCTGGCGGAATTCACCCAGGGCTGGAGTCTCTACAAGTACAACAACATTCCGCACAACATGACGCGTGAGGAGTTCGCCAGCTCTGCCCGGAGCTACGGCACCGCCAGCGCCAAGTGCGGCATCGACTACCCGTTCATCCGCCTGGCGGAGATCTATCTCAACTACGCCGAGGCCTGCGTGATGGACGGCCAGGCCTCCAAGGGCCTGCCGTACCTCAACAAGGTCCGCGCCCGCGCCCACCTCGACGAGCTCCCGAGCTACGCGCTTGAGGACGTCCAGAACGAGCGTGCCGTCGAACTGGTCTGGGAGGCGCTCCGCCGCACGGACCTGATCCGCTGGGACAAGTTCCACTCCGGCGACTTCCTCTGGAGATGGAAGGGCGGCAGCTACCAGGGCCAGGGATTCTCGCAGCACCTGCTGGTGTTCGACTTCCCGCAGTCCGAGCTGACTGCGAACAGCAATCTTTCCCACAAACCGGGTTATGCCAATTAAAAGATTCAAGCGTATGAAACGTATCAAATATTGTTTGTTGCTTGCGGCTGCCGGCCTGCTCGCGGCTTGTGATCCCAACGGTCTCGAGATCGTCAAGACCTCTGCCGAGAATCAGTTCGTGGCGCCGAAGATGAATACGATGGGGACTGTCCAGGTCTCCCAGCAGAACTACGACGGCACCGGAGAAGTCACGTTCTCCTGGGAGAAGGCGAACCTCGGAATGCCTACCGAGCTGAGCTACGCGATCTATATGACGAGCCCTTCGAACGGCGATATGTGCCTGGTGTCCGGCGTGACCAAGAACAGTTATTCGATCGACTACAAGACCCTGTTCGCCAAGCTGGTCGGCGAGAGCAACCTGGGGCTGCCGAAAGGCAAGTCCTCGACGGTCCCTTGCTATGTCACGGCCACGATGGGTGACGGCTATTACGTCGTCGAGTCCGAGCCGGTCCAGGTGACCTTCGACATCGCCCGCATCAGTACGGGCATCAACATGCTCTATGTCTCGGGCGACTTCAACGGCAACCATCCCGACCGCAACGGCATCGAAGAGACCGAGAGCGGCGGGAAGGCCTACCAGGGCCTCGTGAACATGAAGTCCTCCGGCGCCAACAAGGTCAAGTTCCTGGAGTACACCTACTCCGGCAAGAACGAGGGTGATGCCTGGGGAGACGACGGCGGCAGCCTCAAAGTCGGTGGCGCCGCGATCGAGGCTCCCTCCGAGCTGGCCTACGTGCGCGCGGACCTGAATGCCGGCACGTACTCCATCTCCAAGTTGGACGGCCCGGTGCGTCTGTGCGGTCTGGGCGGCTGGTCTTTCCGCAGCAATCCCGAACTGGTCTACAACGCCGAGGAGAAGGCGTGGATCGGTGAGGCCGACTACTCGTCCGGCAACTTCCGCGTGTCCATCAACGACAGCTGGAGCTTCACCTTCGGACCCAAGCGTGCGGCCGACCTGACCGTGCGCGACGGCTCCGACATCAAGATCTATCACAATGATGTTTCCAAGAAAGCATTGGGCGGAGACGCGAACTTCAAGGTCAACAAGGCCGGTCGCTACCGCTTCAAGATGTATTACGAATCGGCCGACTGCACCTGGCATATAGCCGTCAGCGCCGTGAAATAATCCTGCTTTTTTTCAATGCCCCGGCTTCCAAGAAACCGGGGCATTGATTATCTTTGCATAACACCAAATCACCGACCATATGAAAAGATTCTTACTGGCCGCCCTGGCGGCCTTGACATTCTCGGGCATTGCGCTGGGCGCCACCGGATTGCGGCAGGAAGTCCTGCTGGAGAAGGGCTGGAAATTCACCAGGGACGACGGCGAGTTCGCGCCCGTCGCCGTGGATGACAGTGGCTGGGAGAGCGTCCGCGTGCCCCACGACTGGGCGATTTACGGCCCCTTCGATGCCAACAACGATGCGCAGGTGGTCGCGATCACGCAGAATTTCGAGCGCCGCGCCAGCCTGAAGACCGGCCGTACCGGCGGCCTGCCCTACGTGGGTGTGGGCTGGTACCGCCTGAAGTTCGACGCCCCGGATTTCGGGGAGGGCAGGTGCGCCGAGATCCTGTTCGACGGCGCGATGAGCCAGGCCAAGGTCTACGTCAACGGGAAGTTCGTGGGGGAGTGGCCGTACGGCTACAACTCCTTCCATTTCGACATCACGGAGTTCCTCAACCCGGACGGCAAGGACAACACGCTGGCCGTGCGGCTGGAGAACCTCCCGGAGTCGTCCCGCTGGTATCCGGGCGCGGGCCTGTTCCGCAACGTCCACCTGATCGTCACGGACCCGGTGCACGTGCCGGTGTGGGGCACGCAGCTGATTTGCTCCGACGTGACCAAGCGCTCCGCCAAGGTGGACCTCAAGGTCACGCTCGCGGGCACGCCCTCCAAGATCAAGACCGTGATCTACGCCCCGGACGGCCGCAAGGTGGCCTCCCGGGTCCGCTCCAAGGCCTTTGACCTGGGCCGCGAGCAGAAGCTGAAGATCCGCCGGCCCAAGCTCTGGTCGCCGGAGTCCCCCTCGCTCTACAAGGCCGTGACCACCGTGTATGTCGGGCGGAAAGCCGTGGATGAGTACACGACCACCTTCGGCGTGCGCTCCATCGAGCTTATTCCCGACAAGGGCTTCTTCCTCAACGGGGAGCGCCGCAAGTTCCAGGGCGTGTGCAACCACCACGACCTGGGCCCGCTGGGCAGTGCCGTCAACGAAGCGGCCCTGCGCCGCCAGCTCACGCTCCTCAAGGAGATGGGCTGCGACGCCATCCGCACCTCGCACAACATGCCGGCCCCCGAGCTCGTGCGCCTGTGCGACGAGATGGGCTTCATGATGATGGTCGAGCCCTTCGACGAGTGGGACATCCGCAAGTGCCGCAACGGCTACCACCTCTTCTTCAATGACTGGGCCGAGAAGGACATGGTCAACATGCTGCACCAGTTCCGCAACGACCCGGCCGTGGTCTTCTGGAGCATCGGCAACGAGGTGCCCAGCCAGTGCGACGAGTCCGGCTACCAGACGGCCAAGTTCCTGATCGACATCTGCCACCGCGAGGATCCGACCCGTTTCACCACCTGCGGGATGGACCAGGTGCTCTGCGTGCTGAAGAACGGCCTGGCAGCCCTGCTGGACGTGCCGGGATTCAACTACCGCGTGTTCCTCTACGAGCAGGCCTACGACGAGCTGCCGCACAAGATCGTGCTGGGCAGCGAGACGGCCTCCACGATCTCTTCGCGCGGCGTCTACAAGTTCCCGGTCGAGAAGACCTCCCGCGTGCGCCACGACGACCTCCAGTGCTCCTCCTACGACCTGGAGTACTGCAGCTGGTCCAACGTCCCGGACATCGACTTCGCCATGGCGGAGGACAAGGAGTGGGAGATCGGCCAGTTCGTCTGGACGGGCTTCGACTATCTCGGCGAGCCTACGCCCTACAACCTGATGCCCAACCACAGTTCCAACTTCGGCATCATCGACCTGGCCTCGATCCCCAAGGACCGCTACTACCTGTACCGCAGTGTCTGGCGTCCGGATGCGGAGACCCTCCACATCCTGCCGCACTGGACCTGGCCCGGCCGCGAGGGCGAGGTGACCCCGGTCTTCGTCTACACCAACTATCCTTCCGCCGAGCTGTTCATCAACGGCAAGAGCCAGGGCATCCGGACCAAGGATCCGTCCCAGGAGCAGAGCCGCTACCGCCTGATGTGGATGGACACGGTCTATGAACCGGGCGAGGTCAAGGTGGTGGCGCTCGACGCGGACGGCAACGCCGTGGCCGAGCGCGTCGTGCGCACGGCCGGCGAGCCCGACCACATCGAGCTGAAGGTGGACCGCAGCGTGCTCAAGGCCGACGGCAAGGACCTGGCCTACGTGGAGGTGAGCGTGGTTGACAAAGACGGCAACCTCTGCCCGTCCGACGGCCGCCTGGCCTCCTTCGCCACGGAGGGCGCCGGCGGTGCGTACCGTGCGGCCGCCAACGGCGACCCGACCTGTCTGGACCTCTTCCACCTGCCCGAGATGCACTTCTTCAACGGCAAGCTGACGGCCCTCGTACAGGCCGCGGAGACGCCCGGGAGCGTGACGTTCACCGCCTCCGCCCCGGACATCCGGAGCGCCAGCGTGACGATCACCGCCGAATAAAAGGAATCGGGGAGCCGGCCGGCTCCCCGATTTTCTTTGTCATTTGTTGAAAAGCATCGGCAGGAACTCGTGCAGGCATCGCCGCCAGGTCAGCCACTCGTGGGCCGTGCCCGGGGACGGATAGTAGGTGCAGTGGATGCCGGCGTCGTTCAGCATCTTCGCGATCCGCTCGCTGCCCATCCCTTCAGCCGTCCCCATTCCCATAAAGAAAGCGTGGACTTTCTTGTTGAAAGCGGCCGGGTCGGCGAAGACGCCGTCATAGATCTCTTCCACCTTGGCGCCGGGCCCCAGGAAGATGGCGCCGCTGAAGGAGCCGATATGGGAGAACTTGTCGAGGTGCCGCAGGGTGGTCTCGAAGGTCTGGTGTCCGCCCCAGGAGAGGCCCGCCATCGCGCGGTGGTCGCGGTCGGAGAGCGTGCGGAACTCCTTGTCGATGAAGGGGATGATGTCCTGGACCAGGATGATCGGGAAGGTGGCGCCGAAGGCGTCGCGGGCCTTGGAGGGGTCCTGGCCGGGCTTGGCGCGGAACATGATGCCGCAGTTGCCGCTGTCCATCACCACGATCATCGGCTTGCACTGCCCGGCAGCGATCATGTTGTCGAGGATGTGGTTGGCCTTGCCCTGCTTGCCCCAGCCCGTCTCGTCCTCGCACATGCCGTGCTGGAGGTACAGCACGGGATAGCGCTTGCGCGGCTTGCTCTCGTATTCCGCCGGCGTGTAGACCATGCAACGGCGGTATTGCTTCTCATAGGAGGACCAGTACACGACCGAGCGGATCTGGCCGTGAGGCACTTCGTGCGGCCTGTAGTAGTCGCCTTCCGGCCCCTCCGGAATCTCGATCATGCTGGAGCGGCCGTAGCTGCCGCAATAGGTGTCGGTATTGATGTCCGTGACTTGCATGCCGTCCACCATGAAGTGGTAGAAGTGCGGGCCGACCACCAGCGGCTTCGTGGTGCAGTACCACCAGCCGTCGGCGTCCTTCTCCATATCGTGGCGCCCCTGCAGGTCGAGGTAGACTTCCTGCGCTTTCGGGGCATAGATGCAGAAGTAACCCCGCCGCTGGGCGTCGACGCGCGGATACTCGCGCTCGAACAAGGCGGTTTCGGAGACGGTGGTGCCGGCCGGGATCGGGCGGCTTTGTGCCGCGGCGGCCAGGGGAAGCAGCGCGCAGGCGGCTGCCAGGATCAGGATTCTTTTCATCGTTATTTGTTTTTGAATGATTTCATATAGTCGGAGGGGGTCATGTTGTACGCGGCGGAGAAGGCGCGCGTGAAATACGAGGCGTTGGAGAATCCCACGGAGTACATCACTTCGGAAACGGTGAAGTTGCCGCTCTGCAGCAGCAGGGCGGCTTTCTTGAGCCGGATCGAGCGGATGTATTCCACGCCGGACTGCCCTGCGAACTGCTTGAGCTTTCGGTAGAGCTGCTTTTCGCTGAAGTCGCCCAGTTCGCACAGGCGCGTCACGGACAGGTCGGCGTCGTCCAGGTGCTCCTCGATCAGCTGCGTGACCTTGCGCAGGAACTTCTCGTCCTGCGACAACTCCCGGGTGGAACCCGGGGTAGTGAGCATCTCCATCCGGATCCGCTGCTCCATCCGCTTCTTGTTGCCCAGCAGCTGGCCCACCCGGGCCGTCAGGGTCGGGACTTCGAAGGGCTTGGGAAGGAAGACGTCGATGTTGAGGTCGATGCTCTGCTGCTCGGTCTCCCGGTCGTCCTTGGCGGTCAGCAGGATGATCGGGATGGTGCTGAGCGGGGCGAACTGCCGGACCTGCCGGCACATCTCCAGACCGTCCATCACGGGCATCCGCACGTCGGAGATGATCAGGTCCGGGATGACGTCCTGGCAGAGCTTGAGGCCGCTCTTTCCATTGTGCGAACACACGCAGCGGTAGCTGTCTTTGAGCAGGCTCTCCAGGAAATTGCAGATCTGCGCATTGTCGTCCACGATGGCGATGAGGGGCTTGTCCGGGTCGGCGGCGTCCGCGCCTTCGGCGGCGGACCGGTCGCCGACACCCGCTCCTTCCGCCAGGCAGGGAAGCAACAGGGTGAACGTGGTGCCGTTGGCGTCCGAGTCCACGGCCGCCTGGCCGCCATGGACCTCGACGTATTTCTTGATGACGGACAGGCCGATCCCCGTACTGTCATAGCCGCCCTGCTTGGTGCGGGAGGATTCGAAGTACCGCTGGAAGGCAAACGGGAGCTCCTCGTCCGGGATGCCGATGCCGGTGTCGGACACCTTGATGACCAGCTGATGGCCGATGTCGTCCCGCTCCAGGGTCATCAGGACCGAACCTCCTTCCGGCGTGTATTTGCAGGCGTTGGACAGGAGGTTGTTGAGCACGGTCTCGAGCTTGACGATGTCAATCGTCACCGGGATGGCCGGGTGGCTGCTGCTGAAGATGAACTCGTGCTTGGGGTGGTTGTCCCGCCAGGAGTCGAAGATGGTGCGGGCGAAGTCCACGAACTCCACCTCGGAAGTCATCGGAGAGTCCGCCACGCCGCCCGTATCCTTATAGTAGTCGATGGTGTGGTGGATCAGGGTGCTGAGGTTCATCGCATTCTCCTGGGCGATCTGCAGGTCGGTCAGGTCCGTGCCGGGAGGCGCCTCCTTGATGGCCTTTCCGATGGGCCCGATGACCAGGCTGAGCGGGGTTTTCAACTCGTGGGCGAGGTCCTGGAAGAAAGCGGCTTTCTGCCTGGTCTGCTCCAGGAGGTCGTCGCGCTGGTTGCGCTCCAGCTCCAGGTAGCGCCGCGTCGTCGCCAGTTTGACGAGCGCATAGAACAGCCCCGCAAACAACAAAGCGTAGATCAACAGCATCGGGAGCGACAGGTACCAGGGCTGCCGGATGCGGAAGGAGAGGAGGTCCACCGGCCCGGCGGCGATGCCCGCCGGCGCCACCGCCAGCCGGTAGCGGCCGGGCTGGAGTGCCGTTAGGGCGATCTTGTTGCCGGTGACCGTCCCCTGGTGGTCGTGACGGCCGTCCAGCCTGTATTCAAAGCGGTGCGGGAACTCTTCATCGTAGTCGAAGTCCGAGAAGGATAAGACCAGGTGATTCTGGTTGTGGTTGAATCTCAATGGTTTGCCGGCCCACTCTGCTGGTTCGACCTTGCGCGTGCCGTTGACGACGATGCCGGTGATGCTGATGGGCGGTACGGCGCTTTCGTAGTAGTCTTGGAAATAGGCGGGACTCACTTCGTCCACATGGCCGGCAGTGCCGAGCAGCAGGCTGCGCCTGTCGGGGTCGTAGGCGATGCCGATATAATTCCTGTATGTTCCCAGGCTCCGCACGTCCAGGTCATCCTTGCCGATGGAGAAAAGGCCTTTCGACGAACAGACCCAGATCCTGTCTTCGGCTTCGACGAGCGAGTACGATTCCATGCTCTTGTCCGGGTGGAAACCGGCGCTCTGGATGTCCGCGCCGCCGTCCTGCGGGGTGATCCGGAAGATCCGGTTGCCTGCTGCGATCCAAATCCGGCCTTCTCTGTCTCCGCACATGGCATCGGGCCCTTCGGGAGAAGGCTCCAGCGCCCGGACTTCTCCGGAGACCGGGTCGATCCGGAAGATGCGCTGGTCGCGGGTCAGTGCCCAGACCTGCCCCCGGCGTCCGGGGACGATGCTTGCGATGTCGTTCGAAGAGAGCCCGTCCTGCCGGGTGTAGCGGGCTGTCACCGTGCCGTCCTTCCGCAGGCGGAAAACGCCTTCGAAGGTGGCGGCCCAGAGTTCTTCTTCCGAAGGAATCAGGTCATAGATCCAGTTCTGGCTGCCGGCGATGGACAGCCGGGTCATCCGCCCGCTGGCATCGTCGTAGCGGAGGATGCCGGCGTCCGAGGCGAAGTACAACTCGTCCGTCTGCGGGTCGCGGACGATGCGGCGGACCTTGTTGTGTGGGATGTGGTAGGGGCTCCCGGACATTGCGTAATGCCGGACTTCACCGTCTTCCCCGACGAGAAATATCCCGTTGGAACCGCTTGCCCACAGCCGCCCCCGGGGGTCGCGCAGTAAGGCGGAATACTGGTTGCCCATATCCTCCGGCAGCCCCGGGACCGGGTGCAGGCCGGGTGTCTGTCTCAGATAAAGCAAGCCGTTCTCCGTGCCGAACCAAAGGTCCCCCAGACGGTCCTCGAGACAGGCCCAGGTCACGATGTCATTGACTCTCGCCGAGAGGCCGGTTGTGGGGTCGTAGCGGAACAGGCCGTCGTCCGTGCCGACCATCAACCGCCCTTCCTTGTCGCGGAAGAGGCTCTTGGCGATCGGGAAAGGCTGCGCGTCCAGCTGCCGTCCGTCGCCGAGGTCGAAATGCAGCAGCTGGCTCGGGGTTCCGATCCACAGGGTGTTGCCGTCCGGCAGGATGCTGGCTGCAAGGACCTGTCTCCCTGGAAGCAGGGGCGTGTAAGTGCCTCCGGATGTCTTGTATGCGCCCAATCCGCTGCGCGTACCGACGTAAAGGACGTCTCCTGACAAGGCCAGGGAGAAGATGTTTCCTTCGAGCAGGCGGATGGCCGTATCCGCCGCCGGATCATAGCGGTACAGGCCCGCGTTCGAACCTACATAGACATAATCTCCGAGGGTGAGCATGTCGCGGACCAGTTCGCCGTCGAAGGGGGTGGCGCGTTTGAAACCGTGTCCGTCAAGTTGGAAGAAATAGACTCCGTCGTTGGTGCCCAGAAGCAGACTCCCGGCGAGTGGCAGGAGTTTGTTGGTCTGGATGTGCCCGTCCGGGCAGGGATAGGAAGTCAGGTCGTAGCCGTCGAAGCTGTAGAGGCTCCGTTCGGTGCCGAACCAGATCATCCCGTCCTCCTGCTGGGCGATGCTCCGCACGGACAGCATCGCCGTCCGGTCGCGGAAGTGGCCGGTGTCCGAAAGATTCCCCGCCGCGGGCTGCGCCAGCAAGATCAGTCCGGACAGGAGTGATATCAGGTGGATGGGTCTCATTTTATCTATTTGTGACAGGAAGATAAGCATTATTTCCGGTCTTTTGAAAGCCGGAATCAAATTATGTCATCATCTGTCCGCTCTGTGTCAGTGCCTGCGGGGAGAAAGCCGTATTTTTGTACCGTTGGAAAACAGTTGCTGAATCCCGGACTGCGCGAACTTGTGGAATTTGGTGAATCAACGTATGGATAAATGGTTAGACGAAAACAGGAACTTGCAGGCCGGGATTCAGCTTAATTGATTATCTTTATTACAAATTATAATTAATAACATATGAAACGACTGCTTGCAATCTTCCTCGCGCTGGCCGCAGCGCTGACTGCGAGTGCGCAGACTTCCCGCGTAGTGACTTCCTTCGACAAGGACTGGCGCTTCATCCAGGCCGACCCTTCCGGGGCGCAGGCCCCCGGCTTTGCCGACAAATCCTGGCGCCGGCTCGACCTGCCCCATGACTGGAGCCTCGAGGGCGAGAACCTCCAGGACAATCCCGGGGGCGGCGGCATCGGCTTCTTCCCGATGGGGACGGGCTGGTACCGCAAATCTTTCGACGTGCCCGGCTACAGCAAGGACAAGCTCTATTCCATCGAATTTGACGGCATCTATATGAACAGCACCGTCTGGGTCAATGGCGTTTGCCTGGGGACCTGGCCGTACGGCTATTCAAGTTTCTCCTATGACCTGACCCCGGTCCTGAAGGCCCGCGGCAACGTGATTGCCGTGCGCGTGGACAACTCCCAGCAGCCCAATTCCCGCTGGTACAGCGGCTCCGGCATCTACCGCCACGTCCGCCTGGTCGCCACCGCCAAGACCCGTTTCGACAAATGGGGCGTGTTCCATTACACGACCTCGGTCGAGGACGGCACGGCCAAGGTGCTGATCCACTCCGACATCACCAACGGCGAGTCACGGGCCCGCGAGATCACGGTCCGCCAGACCGTGCTGGACGCTGCCGGCGCCGTGGTGGCCACGGCCGAGAAGCAGGTCGGAATGGTCTCCGGCGGCTCGCAGACGGTTGACATCAGCGTCGAGATCCCCGCGGCCAAGCTTTGGGACACGGAGAATCCCTATCTGTACACCCTGCGCTCCCAGCTGCTCGCCTCCGGCCGCGAGGTCGACTGTGTGGAGGGGAGCTTGGGCGTGCGCACCATCGAATATGACGTGGACCGAGGCTTCCTGCTCAACGGCAAGCAAGTCAAGATGAAGGGCGTGAACCTCCATCACGATGCAGGTGCCGTGGGCGCGGCCGTGCCCGAGCGCGTGTGGGAGCGCCGCATCGAGATCCTCAAGGAGGGCGGCTGCAACGCCATCCGTACGGCCCACAACCCGCCGGCACCGGAATTCCTCGACCTGTGCGACAAGCACGGCATGCTGGTGATGGACGAGGCCTTCGACATGTGGGTGGCCGCCAAAAACCGCAACGACTACCACCTGGCCTTCGACGAGTGGCACCTGCGCGACCTTTATGCGATGGTGGCCCGTGACCGCAACCACCCTTCGGTGGTGATGTGGAGCATCGGCAACGAGATCCGCGACCAGCGCAGCGAGGTCGGACCGGGCATCGCCCGCGAGATGGTGGCCTTCTGCCACAAGCTGGATCCGACCCGCCTGGTGACGTCCGGCAACGACGAGATTGCGTCCAACACCCCGACTTCGCCGGAGTTCCTGGCCGCCTTCGAGAATGACATCATCGGCTACAATTACCCCGACCGCTGGCGTACCCGCCGCGAACTGAACTACGCCCTGGACAAGGCTGAATTCCCGAACCGCCGCGTCGTGGCCACGGAATCCTCCGGTCTGGGCGGCCCCCGCCGGCAGTACACCCTGCCCGATGCGCAGCCGGAGCGCCCGCTGGGCGCCGGCCAGAACGGCTTCTCGCCCCAGCAGATGAACAACCCGCAGATGCAGCAGATGATGCGCAACATGCGCCGCGCCAACCGCGGCATCATCAGCAGCGGTCTGATCGACGTGGAGCAGCGCTGGCGCTTCGCGATGAACTACGACTACGTGATCGGCGACTTCATGTGGACCGGTATCGACTATTACGGCGAGTCCGGCTGGCCTTCCCGCGGCAGCACCTCCGGCTACCTCGACAACTGCGGCTTCAAGAAGGACGGCTACTGGTTCTTCAAGAGCATCTGGACCGATGAGCCGGTCCTGCACCTGCTGCCGCACTGGAACTGGGCCGGCCACGAAGGGCAGATCATCCAGGTGGCCTGCTATACCAACTGCGAGGAGGTCGAGCTCTTCGTCAACGGCAAGTCCTACGGCAAGAAAGAGACCGAGTTCCCGCGTCGCGGCGTGGATCCCAGCTGGGCCTCCTATGCCCCCGGCAAGCGCTATGCCACCACGGCGGACCTGCACCTGACCTGGGACGTGGAGTACCAGCCCGGTGAGATCAAGGTCGTGGCCAAGAAGAACGGCGAGACCTTCGAGGATGTCGTCCGCACGGCCGGCGCCCCGGCGCAGCTGCGCGCCACCGTGGACCGCCCGTCCTTCAAGGCGCAGCCCGGCGACGTGGCCCACGTCACCGTGGAGGTGCTCGACGCCCAGGGCAACATCTGCCCGATCACGGACAACGTGGTCCGCTTCAGCGTCCAGGGTGCGCGCCTGATCGGTGTCGAGAGCGGCGACATGCGCGACCTCGGCTCCGTCAAGGCCTCCGAGCGCAAGGCCTATTCCGGCCTGTGCCTCGGCATCGTGGCCGCCGACAAGCGCGGCCCCGTCTCCGTCACGGTCACTTCCGACGGCCTGACTCCGTCCACCGTCACCTTCCAGGCTGAATAAGACAAACCGAATATGCGTAAATCCATCTTTTTGGCTGCGGCGGCGCTCCTCGCCGCCTGCGCCCCCAAAGCCCCGGAGAAATACCTGCCGGACGGCGCCATCACGGCCGGGGAGAACACCCGCGTGGAGACCACCTACGGCACCATCGAGGGCTACCTCGACGGTACCATCTACACCTTCAAGGGCATCCGCTACGCCAAGGCGGAGCGCTTCATGCCGCCGCAAGCCCCCGACCGTTGGGAGGGCGTCCGCCAGTGCAAGCTCTATGGCCCGCAGACGCCCCAGACCGAGACCCTGAACTACAACGACAACAATACCCAGACCGACTACGGCTTCGGCAACCAGTTCTTCCTGGAGCCGATGGACGAGGCCTGTCAGGTGCTGAATGTCTGGACCCCGTCCATCACCGACGGCAAGAAGCGCCCCGTGTTCCTCTGGATCCACGGCGGCGGCTACTCCAGCGGCTCGGGCCACGACCTGCCCTGCTACGAGGGCCGTGCCCTGGCGCTGAAGGGCGACATCGTGGTGGTCAACATCAACCACCGGCTCAATGTCCTGGGCTACCTTGACCTGACCGGCCTGGGCGGCAAGTATGCCCAGTCCGTCAACCTCGGGCAGCAGGACATCGTCAAGGCCCTGGAGTGGGTCCGTGACAACATCGCCCGCTTCGGCGGCGATCCTGCGTCCGTGACCATCGGCGGCCAGTCCGGCGGAGGCGGCAAGGTGTCCGCGCTGCTGGCGATGCCGGCGGCGAAGGGCCTGTTCCGCCGGGCCGTGGTGCAGAGCGGCTCGTTCCTGAACGTGGCCGACCCGGCGGCGACCCGCCAGCAGGGCATCGACTTCGTGAAGGCCCTGGGCGTCAAGCCGGGCCCGGACGCCGACCTGTCCAAGTTCAGCTATGACGAGCTGCTGGCGGCCTCCCGCCAGGTGCGCGCCGGCGCCGGCCCTGTGGGCGACGGTGTCATCATCGCGATGAAGCCGGGCCAGACCGAGGCGCCGGAACTCAGCCGCGACATCCCGCTGCTGGTCGGCACCAACTTCAACGAGTTCACCTTCGATGTCGGGATCGACGGCTCCGAGGCCGCGGTCCGCGAGCAGCTGTCGCGTCGCTACCGCGACCGCGCGGACGCGTTCCTCGAGGCCTTCCGCGCCGCCTATCCGGACGCCCCGCTCAAGGACGCCGTCTACGCCGACTTCAACTTCCGCGGCGGCGCCGTGCGCCAGGCGGCCGCCAAGGCCCGCCAGGGCGGCGCCCCGGCCTACCTGTACCTCTTCACCTGGATGCCGAAGGAGAATGTCCTGGGCGCCAGCCACGGGATGGAGCTGCCTTTCATGTTCAACAACGTGCAGAATATGCGTGAGATGACGGGCGGCACCGACCGTGCCTACAAGTTCCAGGAGACGGTCAGCGACATCTGGCTGTCGTTCATCAAGACCGGTGACCCGAACATCCCGGGCATCCCGACCTGGGAGCCTTATAGCGAGGAGAACGGTTTCACGATGATCCTGGACGATGTCTGCCACGGCGCGCGCCACCACGACGACGCCCTGATCAACTTCGGCCGCTGACATCCGTTCAACCAAAATCCATATCCATCCTATGAAGAGAATCGCATTGCTGGCAGTCGCAGCCGGGTTTGTCCTGGCCGCCTGCGCCCCCAAGGAGGTCGCCCCGGTGGCCTCCCAGTCCCGTGTCGTCGAAGAAGGCGGCACCGGCCCCTACAAGGTCCTGATGCTCGAGGATCCCTCGCTCGAGGCCCACACCATCTTCGCCCCGCAGAACCTCGCTCCGTTCGGCAAGGGAAACAAGCTGCCGGTGCTCGTCTGGGGCAACGGCGCCTGTGTCAACTCCCCGTGGGAGCACTATCTGTTCCTCAATGAGATCGCCTCGCACGGCTTCCTGGTGATCGCTACTGGTTATATCCCGATGACCGACGAGCGCTACCGCGGCCCGCAGTCCACCTCCGCCCAGCAGATCGAGGCCGTGGAGTGGGCCATCGCGCAGAACGCCGACAAGGCCAGTCCGTACTACGGCCGCATCGACGTGGATGCCATCGCCGCTGCCGGTATGTCCTGCGGCGGTCTCCAGACCCTCGACAATTCCGCGGATCCGCGCTTCAAGACCCTGATGATCTGCAACAGCGGCCTGTTCATCAATCCGGCCGGCGCCGTACCCGGCATGCCGATGCCCGAGAAGGAGAAGCTCCAGAAGATCACCGTCCCCGTGATCTACATCCTCGGCGGTGAGCAGGACATTGCCTACCAGAACGGGATGGATGACTTCCATCGCCTGACGAAGGTCCCCGCCTTCGCGGCCAACTATCCGGTCGGCCACGGCGGCACCTACGCCAAGCCGCACGGCGGCGAGTTCACCGTCCCGGCCCTGGCCTGGCTGCAGTGGCAGCTCAAGGGCGACAAGGAGGCCGCCAAGCTCTTCCAGGGCGACCCCTGCGGCCTGTCGCAGCGCGAAGGCTGGACCGTCGAGAAGAACGGCCTGATTGACTGACGCTGATTCTCAATAACTTATAAAACGACCTTCGGAGTTTTTTCCGAAGGTCGTTTTGTAAATGCCTGATAATCAATACTAGCGTTCGGTGCGGAGGATTTCGACAGGGCCGATCAGGCCGGACTCCACCAGCGGATCGTCCTTGGCGAAGGCCTTGTAGATGACCACCGTCTTGCGGCCGGCGGACGGCCGGGGGAGACCCTTCTCCAGCCACTCGGGGACATTGAGCATCCGCTGCCCCCGTCCGCCGCGTCCGCTGGCGGACCACTCGATGTCGTCGGGTTCGAACTCGTCGCCGATCAGCCGGTTGACCCAGAGGTTCGAGACTTCAATCTCCAGAGTGTTCTGTCCTTTGTGCAGCAAGCGGGTGATGTCCGTGCGGAAGGGCGGGGTCCAGAGCGTGCCGGCGTCGCGGCCGTTGACCCGGACTACGGACAGGTTCATCACCTTGCCGAGGTCGAGGCAGTAGGCGGATTTCCTGTCGACCTGGTCGACCGTGAACGTGGTGGTGTAGGTCGCCGTGCCGGAGAAATACTTCACGCCCTTGTCTTCGGAGTCGCTCCAGGACATCAGCTTGTCCATCGTGATGGAGGCGGGGGCGCCCCAGCCCTCGGGGAAAGTGACCGTCCAGGGGCCGCCGACAGAGGCGACCGCGTCGAACTTCGGAGAGCGGTCCTCCAGGCCGGGACCGGCATCCCGGGCGGCCTTCCGGAACACGATGAAGCGTGACCCGCGGGGTTCCAGTGGCTCCAGGACAAGGGTTTTGCCGTCCTGGATGGCCCAGGATGCGGCATCCCGGACTTCCACCGTCTTAGGGTCCCAGACCTCGGGGACCTTTCCCGGGAGGGCGAAGGTGAGCGTGGCGGAGACGGGCTCGTCGGCCGTGTTGACCACGAACCAGTACTGCGTCCCGTCGTCGTCGACGCGGTGGATCCACTGCACGTGGCTGTCGTCCGCCTGCAGGGTCGGATCCTGGGAGGTGTAGTCGTCAACGAACCGGCCCCGGCGCAGCAACGCCTGGCAGCGCGTGAAATACGTGAAGAGCTTGTCGGCGCCATCCTTCCACCAGGTCTGGCCAGGGGTCCACTGCGTGCCCCACTGGCCGAAAGTCATGCCCGGCTTGACCTGGGTCCAGGGATTCTGCGCTCCGGCGTGGAACATGAATCCGTTGATACCCAGGCAGAAAGCCTTGTCTCCGACGATCTTGAGGCCGCTCGGGTCATCCTTCCAGGCATAGCCGGGGATGCAGGTGAACCCTTCGGCATAGACGGTCTGGCGGCCTCCGCGCCGGGCGGCGGCGACGACCATCGGCACCTCGGGCCATCCCCAGGTGAGGGGCTGGGTCCAGAACTCCGCGGCGACCGGATCCGAAGGATCCAGCTTGCTGATCAGCAGGTCCGTATCGATCGGATTGAAGGGCTGGGCCCGGCCTGTGCCGTAGGGCTCGACCAGGAGCACCAGGCCGTTCTCGTGCGCAAGTTTGCTGAGGGTCCCGTAGTAGTATTCCGCGAACAGGTCCTTGACGGTCGCCGTCCAGTCCCCGATCACTTTGTCGCTCTCTTCCTTGCTGCGGACCGTCTGCCCGACCAGCGCGGGGAGCCAAGGGAGGATGTCATAGCCTTTCCTGTCGGAAAACTCCTCGGGGAAGTTCCGCGTCCATTCCTGGCCGCCGGCTTCGTAGCTGTCCACCTCGAAACGCGTGAAGGTCCGGCCCGTCTCCTCGCCGGCGATCTCGATGATCTGCCGGGGATACAGTTCCCAGAATGCGCGGACGGCCTCCGGATTCATCTTGTCGCACTCCAGCCCTACGCCGCCCTCCGGGGCCGTGGCGTAGTTGGTCTTGGCATTGGTAGTCTGGCCGAAGCGGTAGAGGATCCATCTGCCCTGAGGGACGGCCCACTCGAGCGCACCGTCCGGACCGGGCGCGGCCGGGACCACGACCACTTCTTCCAGCACACCGTCCTTGCCCGGCCGGGCTGCCAGCACGGCGACATCCTCATAATAGTTCCATTGTGGATCCACTTCCGGGCGTGGGAGGACCGTCTTGACGCTCCTGCCCGTCCCCCGGACCGGCGTCTCGGTCCAGACGAGTTTCTGCATCGAGAGCTCCGGTTTGACCGTCGGGAACGCGCTCGAAGACCAGCCCGGGCAGTTGTGCGTGCCGAAGGTCAGGCCGAGCCGCTTGCATTCGCTGATGGCATGTCGCATCAGCTCCCGCCAGTTGTCGGTGCCGATGGCGTTGGTGGTGTCCTTGACCAGGATCTGTGTCTCGCTGCCGACCAGGAACTGCTGCACACCGCCGATTCCGGCTTTCTGGTACGCTTCCAGGTCCTGGGTGATGCCTTCCTTGGTCACGAGCCCGTCCATCCATTGCCAGATCATGATGGGCTTGGCGTCTTCGGGCGGGGAGAGGAATGCCTGCTCGAGCGTCTGTGTCCGGGAGCAGGAGGCCAGCAGCAGAAATGCCGCTGCCAAAAGGAAGGAATGCTTAACGGTCATGGTAGTACTATGTCTGATTAGTAGATGATGATGTCGCGTCCGTTTATCTGGTATTTGAATTTGCCGGTGGTCGACAGGGCGTTCATCACTTCGCCCAGGGTCTGTTCCTGCCTGAGGAAGTCTCCGTAGAACCGCAGTCCGGCGAGTTTCTCATTACTCAGCGTAATGTTGACGTTGTAGCATCTCTCGATGTCCTCGATGATGACGGGCAGCGCTTCCCCGTCGAAGATCAGCCGGCCGTTGATCCACTGCATGTAGTTGGAACTCTCGCAGAACTCGATGGTGATGGTGCCGTTTTCCTTGTCCACGGCCCCCTTCTGGTTGGGTTTCAGGTGTTTCTCCTCAGAGGGGTTCACCAGGCTGCTCATCGCTACCCGGCCTTCTTCGAGACTGACGACAGCCTCCGGGTCGGTCGGATAGTCACGGAGGTTGAACTTGGTGCCCAGCACGCGGACACGGACGTTGTTCGTACAGACCTGGAAAGGCAGGGTCTCCTTATGGGTCACCTCGAAGTATCCTTCGCCGTTAAGGGTGACCTGCCGGTCGTTAACGCCAAATTCCTGGGAATAAGTGAGCGACGAGCCGGCGTTCAACCAAACGACGGTCCCGTCGGGCAAGGTCATCTTGCTCCGGGAGCCGGAGGGGGCCTCGATCTTTATGTCCGCCATCTTTGACTCGATGTCGGAGCGTCCGGCCCGGAATGAAAGGACGGAAACGATGGCTAAGAGCGACAGGGCGGCAAAGGATGAAAGGCCGTATACGAAACGCCGTTTCCTTCTCTTGGACCGATCGACCCGGTCCAGGAAATGGGTGAACGCCGTCGTGGAGCCATAAGAAGCCAGTTCTTCCCGGGAAACGGAAGAAAAGAGAATCTCTTCATCGGAAATATGTATTCTGTTCGAATTATCCATATTATATTAATGTGACGAATTCTTGTTCTGCTCGGGTAGTCATCAGTGTATCAGGAACAACAGGAAGGCGAGGACCAGGTATTTGTCCAGGCTCTCCCGCAGAGCTGCGAGCGCTGCTTTCATATGGTATTTGACCGTGTTCGAGGAAATACCCATCCTTGCGGCGATCTCCTCATATTTCAAATTGGCAAAGCGGCTCATCTTGAACACTTCGCGCGTCTTTTCCGGAAGCGCTTCTATGCTGTCGTTGATGGCATATTCCATCTCGCGTTCCAACAGGATTCCCAGCGGAGATGACGTGGCTGGGGCGTTATCGTCCAGCAGGCCGAGGTCTGTCTCCGTCCTGACTGGCCGGGACTTCAGATGGTCCAGACAACGGTTCCGCACGCTGGCCATAAGGTACGACCGGATGGAAGAATTGATGGAGACGGTGCGCCGCCGTTCCCAAAGCCGGAAGATGACGTCCCCAACCAGACACTCTGCAAGATAACAATCCCTTACATATTGGAAAGCTACGTGGCAAAGAACGGCATAGTGGCGGTCAAACAGGTATTTGTATGCCGCGTTGTCCCCTTCTTTCAGCCGGGCTAGCAATATTTCCTCGTTCGGGTCCATTTCCAAAGGTTGACAGGTCAGAATAAAGCAAAGCTTAATTTATATAAGACGAGAAATTACAGATAACGGGTAGGCGGATCGATCAAGAAATGCCAGGCATCTTTATTTTTGTAATCAAGGCGTTAATACTGAACAAAAGCGGCTACCCACTATATGTTATTTTTCGTCTAATTTAAAAAAAATAACTAAATAGCTTTAACCAATCACTAATTGAATGAAAAAAGTATTTACAGTTTTTTTCCTGTTCTTGTGCTGTGTGTGCGCATTTGCCCAAAACGTACACATTGATTTACAGAACGTGACGGTCCGGAGAGCCATCTCGGAAGTCAAGCAGCAAACGGATTACTCATTTGTCTTCGAAGCTTCGGACCTGAACCTTCGCACGAGGGTCAATGTCAAAGCTGAGACTTTGGACCAGGCCGTGAAGCAGATCCTTGCCGGGCAGGATGTCAGCTACACGATCCAGGGCAAATCCATCATCATTCACAAAGGGAAGGGCAATGCGGCTCCGGCCGGTAATCCGAACAAGAATGTCATCCGGGGCAAGGTCCTGGATGAGCAGGGGAATCCGCTGCCCGGTGTTACGATCATCGAATCGGGGACCCGCAACGGTGTCCTTACGGATGCGGGTGGAAATTTTACGATTTCCGTTTCTCCCGGTGCTGACCTGGAAAGTTCCTGCCTGGGTTTCGAAACGGTTCTGGCGAAAGCGGATGCTGCCGCTCCGGTAGTCATCCGGATGCGTGAGGAGGTCAGCGCTCTGGACGAAGCGGTTGTCATCGGTTATGGTACGATCAAGAAATCCAGCTTGACCGGAGCCGTGGCAAGCGTCAAAATGGAGAAAGTCGAGAAGACGGGCTCCGTCGACGTGGCGAACGCCCTGATGGGCCGTGTCGCCGGATTGGATATCATGCAGACGGCGGTCTCTCCGGACGCCAATTATTCTGTCATCATCCGCGGCCAGGCTTCCACCGGCGCCGGCAACTCGCCGTTGTATGTCATCGACGGTTTCCCGGGCGGCGACATCAACTCGGTCAATCCCAACGACATCGAATCGATCGAGGTCCTGAAGGACGCTTCCTCGACCTCCATTTACGGTGCACGTGCGGCTAACGGCGTCATCCTGGTCACGACCCGCAAGGGCCGGGAAGGCACTGCGCAGGTCAACTTCCGCGCATACGCTTCCGCCCAGTTCATCGAGAATCCTTACAACATCATGGGAGCCTCCGAGTACATGACGACGGTCAATGATTACTATTACGAGAAATGGCTCTATAACAACAAGATAGCTCCGTACGGGAGTACTGATCCCTCCACGGTTACCAACGTGCCCACCTATCCGTTCTCCCAGGCGGACATCGCCGGCGTGACGAATACGGACTACTGGAACCTGATGACCCGGGTCGGCATCATCAACGAAGAGAACCTTTCAATCAGCGGGGGCACCCAGAAGACGCATTATCTTCTCTCCCTGGGGCACTTCCGCCAGGATGGCGTGCTGAAGAACAGCGACCACGAGAAGTTCAACTTCCGGGTCAATATGGACTATAACTTCAACAAGTGGCTTTCCACGGGTGTGACGACGACGGCATCCCGCTCGCTCTACAACAAACTGCAGACTTCGGGCAACAGTGACAACCTCAGCGTCATCAATTCCATCCTAATGTTCCCCAATTACATCGAGCCTTACGATGCCGACGGGAATTACCGGCTCAACAGCCAGCACCCGATGGACAACCCGCTCTCCCTGCTCGAGATGACGAACAAGCAGAGCAGCAACCGCTTCCTGATCAACAATTACTGGACGGCGCAGATCCTCCCCGAACTGGTCGCACGGGTCAGCTGGGGCCTGAACTACTCCGAGAACCGGAACAGCGCCTATTATCCCAAGAGTACTTATACGGGCCGGCAGACCAACTCCAAGGCCAATGTGTCCCACACCACCCGCAACGACTACCTGCTTGATGCCACGCTGACCTACAGCAAGGTGTTTGCAGACATCCATTCGCTGAAACTTATGGCCGGATATGCCTATCAGAAGTACACGACTTCCGGTTTGAGCGCGAGCAATTCCGACTTCATCTCCGACAGTTTCAACGTCTACAACCTCGGCGGTGGCGGCGACCTGACCAAGTCGGTCGGAAGCTCCTGGTCTTCCAATAAATACGTGTCCTGGTTCGGCCGTGTCAATTACGACCTCAAGGACCGGTACCTCTTCACTTTCACCGTCCGCACGGACGGCTCCGACCGCTTCGGTTCCAACAACCGTTACGGTGTCTTCCCTTCCGGGGCCTTTGGCTGGCGTATCAGTGAAGAGCCTTGGATGAAGGACGTCGCCTGGCTGTCGAACCTCAAGCTGCGGGCCAGCCTGGGCCAGACCGGTAACGCCGAAATCGGTGGCAATGCCTATGGTTACTACCGCACCGGCGCCAACGCCGTCATCGGCAACGCTTTGATCAGCGGCGTGTCCGAGTCCCAGCTTTCCAATATGCACCTGAAGTGGGAGACCACCACGGAACTTAACCTCGGTCTGGACTTCGGTTTCTTCAACAACCGGATCACCGGTACCTTCGAATACTACCGGAAGGTCATCAATGACCTGCTGGATTCCCGCAACGTCGGTTCCTATTATCCTGTGTCTTCCGTGGCCGACAACCTGGGTTCCACCCAGAGCCAGGGCGTCGAGTTCCAGCTCACCACCCGCAACATTGCGACGAGTAAATTCCAGTGGACCACGGACCTCACCCTGGCGCACTATAAGGACCGGTGGCGCGAGCGGAACCCGTTCACGATCCTGTCAGTGTACCAGGGCGCGACCGATCCGCTCCACATCACCTGGGGATATGTTACGGATGGCCTGATCAAGGAAGGAGAGAAAGTCCCTTGGGATGCCAACGCCGCCCCGGGCTCCATCAAGGTCGTCGACCTCAATGGCGACGACAAGATTGACGACAACGACAAGACCATCATCTGCGATTCCGCACCGGCCCTCACGATCGGTTTGAACAACACGTTCTACTGGAATAATTTCGACCTGTCCTTCTTCTTCTACGGCGCCATCGGACAGCAGCGCTACAACAATACGCTGCAGGATTGTCTGAAGCCCAGCCGTCTGAACTATCTGGACAACATCACGACCGCCACGCGCGATATCTGGACGTCCAAGAACAAGTCCGGAAAATATCCGAACGGCTTCTATACCAAGTGGGAGAGCGCCTCGGACTTCTGGGTGGAGAACGCCAGCTTCCTCCGCCTGAAGCATCTCACCTTCGGCTACACGCTTCCGCGGACGGTGCTTCGTGGTCTGAGCCATTGCCGCTTCTACCTGGATGCGCAGAACCTTTTCGTCATCACTGGTTATTCCGGTATCGATCCTGAGGCCGACAGCTTCGCGGCATACCCGAACCAGCGGACCTTCTCCCTTGGTGTCGACATTACCTTTTAATCCGTCCCGAATATGAAAAAAAGCATAAAGAAAGCATTTGGCGCAATCGCATTGTCGGTCACTCTCCTCGCGGGATGTACGGACCTGACATATGAGAATTATACCTATATCGATTCTGAGTCCTTCCCGAAATCGGCTGAAGACCTGTATGCATCCTTGATCGGCGTATACAATGTGTTGGGCAGCACTTTCATCCAGGTATGGCTCAACAATGCCGGCCTGACAGCGCAGGAGCTGCCCACGGACGAACTGAACACCGGATGGACCAGCAACCCCTGGATCATCTACGATACATACCTCTGGACAGCCAACAACGATCCGATCAAGGGATTGTACAACTCTTACCAGAAAGGTATCACGAAAGCGACGAAGATCATCGTCGCCGTGGAGAACTCCAACAACCTGACGGAGAAGACGAAGTCGCAGTACATCGCCGAACTCAAGGCCCTGCGGGTCTTTTTCATGCAGCAGATATATTCCCTGGTGGGTCCGATGCCGGTTGTCCGTGATCCGTCGGTGGCGACGGATGTGTACACGGAGTGGAAGCCTTCACGACCCACGCGCGCAGAATATGTGTCCTGGATGGAGGACGACATCCTCTCTTCCTATAAGGATCTGGCGGTGTCCGTGGATAACCAGAACTGGGGTCGTATGACACAGGGTGCTTCCCTTGCCCTGCTTATGAAGATCTACCTGAACGAGAAGCGCTGGGACGACGTGATCGACATTGCCAACCGGATCATCGCCTTGGGCCAGTATTCCCTGATGCCGACTTATAAGGCCCTGTTCGACATCGCCAACGAGGGACCCCAGAATACGGAAGAGATTTTCGTCGTAGGCCGTGTGGTTTCCAACACTTCCTTTGCCTGGTCCTGGTTCACCGTCGTGCTGCCCAACTATCCGATGTACAAGGGGCAGGTCTCGGATATCACAGGTATTTCCGGCGGCCTCAAGGTTCCCTGGTCCTTCTATGACAAATACGAGCCGTTCGACGGCCGTCTCTGCAACCTGATTCGTTATTATTACGACACGGATGGCAACTATGTGGATTTCCGTGAGGTCGTCCACGCCAAGCAGACGGGCGCCAACCCGATGAAGTACAGCGAGGATCCCGACCAGGTGGGTGGCTATCAAGGCAGCGATGCCGTCATCCTGCGGTATGCGGATGTCCTGCTCTCAAAGGCGGAGGCATTGAATCAGAAAAACGGCCCTACTGCGGAATGCATCGAACTGATCAACCAGATCCGTCGCCGTGCCGGTGCCACTGAGATCAAGCTGGGCGATTTCACGAAAGAGAGCCTGAATGATTTCCTGCTGGACGAGCGTGGCCGCGAGTTCTATTGTGAGGGTCTCCGCCGGGACGACTTGATCCGGCACGGAAAATTCGTCAGCAGCGTCGCTGAACAGGGGCTCCATCCCGAAGAGTACCACGCCCTATATCCTGTGCCTCAGTCCGTCATCGACGAGAATCCGAACATCGTGCAGAATCCTGGTTATTAGCAGAAATGGTTAATGGATTGGTTGGAATAAAGGTTAAACAGACAGTTTGCTAAGAACCAAGATTGCGGGCGGCTTGTTTCAAGCCGCCCGCTTTATTGTACCGGAGTGAAGATGCTCAGATCAGTTTGAACGCATCCGCGTCCTCCAGGACCGGGAACTTGACGCGGTAGGCGGTGAGGTGCGCGAGGTCGATCTCGCTGCAGACGATGCCTTCGCGGCCGTCCTCGGCCGCCGCCAGCGTCTCGCCGTAGGGCCCGATCAGGGCGGTGCCGCCATTGTACTTGCAGGCGGGATCCTCGCCCACGCGGTTCACGGCCGCGACGTAGCAGGCGTTCTCGATGGCCCGGGCGCGCGCGAGCGTGTCCCACGCGTAGCGGCGCACCTCCGGCCAGCTGGCCACGAGCAGGATGGCGTCGTAGTCATTTCGGTTGCGCAGCCATACGGGGAAGCGCAGGTCGTAGCAGACGGCCAGCAGGAAGCGCACGCCCAGGTACTTGACCACGATGCGCTCGCTCCCGGCGCTGAAACGCTCGCCCTCGCCACCGTAGCCGAACAGGTGGCGCTTGTCATACTGCTCGTAGGTCCCGTCGGGACGCACGAAGTAGAAGCGGTTCACGCAGGTGACATCCCCGCCTTCCCCTTTGCCATTCCCGGCCTGGACGGGAATCTCCAGCGCGATGCTCCCTGCGATCGCGGCATGCAGCTCCGCCGCCTTGGCCTGCATCCAGCGCAGGCCGGCGGAGGGGTCGTGCTCGACCGTGGCATCCGGCAGCGTGGCGAAGCCCGTGGTGAACATCTCGGGCAGCACATACAGGTCGGCCTGCGGCGCCGTGGCGAGCAGGCCGTCCAGATGAACACAATTCGCCTGGGGATCCCCCCAGGCGATATCGTGTTGGATCAGACAGACCTTCATTAGATCTCGATGGGCTTGTACTTCGGCACGAGGGCCTTCATGATGCTCCAGGCGATGAGGTAGGCCACGCCGCAGAAGCAGAACATGATGAAGTAGCCGGCCGGCTTGCCTTCGAATCCGAGGAAACGGAATGCGGCACCTGCTTCCTCCGCGTGGGTGAAGAGGTTACCGGCGACCTTCTGGATGATCATCGAGCCGACGCCGCCCGCCATGGCACCGATACCGGTGATGGTGGCGATGGTGCTCTTCGGGAACATGTCACCGATGGTGGAGAAGAGGTTGGCGCTCCAAGCCTGGTGTCCTGCACCGGCGAGACCGATCAGGATGGCCGGCCACCAAGGGGTGTTGAAGTTGACGCCGAGCGGCTGCGCGAAGAGCGCGGCGATCGGGAAGAATGCGAAGATGAGCATCGCGAGCATACGGCCCGCATACGGGTTCATGCCCTTCTTCTCCACGAAGATCTTGGGCAGGTAGCCGCCGAAGATGGAGATCACGGTCACAATGGCGTAGAGCGTGAAGATCAGCGCCTGGCCCAGACCGGAGGTCGCGGGGGCGTGGAACTGGTTGGAGAAGTAGGACGGGGCCCAGAACAGGAAGAACCACCACACACCGTCGGTGAAGAACTTGCCGACGATGAAGGCCCAGGTCTGCTTGTACTTGAAGCACTGCATCATCGGGATGGACTTCTGCTCGGCGAGGGCGGCCTTCTCGGCGGCCTCGGCGGCGTCGTCCTGGTGGATGTACTCGAGCTCGGCTTCGTTGACGTGCTTGCTCTTCTCGGGTTTCTCATACATGAAGGCCCAGAAGAACATCCACAGGAAGCCCAGTCCACCGATGATGATGAAGGCCCACTCCCAGCCGAACTTGACGGCCAGCGGCGGTATGAGCAGCGGAGCGGCGAGCGCACCGACGGAGGCACCGGCGTTGAAGATGGAGGTCGCGAAGGCGCGGTCCTTCTTGGGGAAGTACTCGGCCGTCACCTTGATGGCGGCCGGGAAGTTGCCGGCTTCGCCGAGGGCCAGGATGCCGCGGCAGAGCAGGAAGAGGTAGACCGAGGTCGTGGAGATCGCAAGGGCGGCTTTGCTGCCCGCCTCGACGGCGCGCATCGCGGCGACGCTGTCCAGACCGGTGATGTGGGCCGTGGCCCAGCCGCAGGCGGCGTGGAGGCATGCGCCGGCGGACCAGACGCCGATGGCGATCAGGTAGCCCTTCTTGGTGCCCATCCAGTCCACGAACTTGCCTGCGAACAGGCAGCAGATGGCGTAGAAGATGGAGAAGAAGGATGTGATGGTGCCGTAGTTGGCATCCGTCCAGTGGAATTCAGGCTTGATGAATTCCTCGTAGGTGAGCGAGAGGACCTGGCGGTCGAGGTAGTTGACCGTCGTCGCCACGAAGAGCAGCGAGCAGAGCCACCAGCGCCAGTTGGTCATCAGTTTTTGTTGTGTGCTTGCCATATTTTATTTGACTTCTTTGATGATTTGCAGAGCGTTCTTGCAGAGTTCGGTGATCTTGGACCATTCGCCGGCGGCGATGACGTCCTTCGGGAAGAGGTTGGAGCCCATGCCGACACAGGTCACGCCGGCCTTGAACCAGGCCTCGAGGTTGGCCTTCTCGGGCTTCACGCCGCCCGTGACCATCAGCTGGCTCCAGGGCATCGGGGCGCGCACGCCCTTCACGAAGCCGGGGCCGAGCACGTCGCCGGGGAAGACCTTGCAGACGTCGCAGCCGGCGGCCTGGGCCGTGCTGACTTCCGTCGCCGTGGCGCAGCCGGGGCAGTAGGGAATGAGCCGACGGTTGCAGATCGGGGCGATCTCGGGGTTGAACATCGGGCCGACGACGAAGTTGGCGCCGAGCTGGATGTACTCGGCGGCGGTGGGGGCGTCGACCACGGTGCCGATACCCATGATCATGCCGGGAAGCTCCTTGTTGGCGAACTTGACCAGCTCACCGAACACTTCCTGGGCGAAGTCGCCGCGGTTGGCGAATTCGAAAGCGCGGACACCGCCTTCGTAGCAGGCCTTGACCACCTGCTTGGCGATCTCGAGGTTGCCATTGTAGAACACCGGTACCATACCGGTCTCCTTCATGGCCTGGATGACTTGGATTTTGTTGTATTTTGCCATAATGAACGATTATCTCTGGACGCGACCGCTCGCATTGCCGCCGGCGAGGCTGAGGACCTCGGCTTCGCTGACAAGGTTGAAGTCGCCGTTGATCGTGTGCTTGAGTGCGGATGCCGCTACGGCGAATTCCAGCGCGGATGCCTGGTCGCCGGGGTACTTGAGCATGCCGTGGATCAGACCGCCGCTGAAGGAGTCTCCTCCGCCGACGCGGTCGATGATGGGATTGATCTCGTAGCGTTTACTCTGGTAGAACTCCTTGCCGTCGTAGATGAGGGCCTTCCAGCCGTTGTGGGTGGCGGAGAAGCTCTCGCGCAGGGTGCTGACGACATACTTGAAGCCGAACTCCTCGCGCATCTGCTTGAAGATGCCTTCGTAGCCGGCGGCGTCGGTCTTGCCGCCTTCGACATCGGCGTCCGGCTTGAAGCCCAGGCAAAGCTCGGCGTCCTCCTCGTTGCCGATGCAGACGTCGACGTATTTCATGAGGGGCCGCATGATGGAGATGGCCTTCTCGGAAGTCCAGAGTTTCTTGCGGAAGTTGAGGTCCACGGACACGGTGACGCCGTGGCGCTTGGCGGCCTCGCAGGCGAGTCTTGTGAGCTCGGCGGCCTTGTCGGAGATGGCCGGGGAGATGCCGGACCAGTGGAACCAGGCAGCGCCTTCCATGATGGCGTCGAAGTCGAAATCGGTGGGGTCGGCCTCGGCGATGGCGGAGTGGGCGCGGTCATAGATGACCTTGGAGGGGCGCATCGAAGCGCCGGTCTCGGCGTAGTAGAGGCCGATGCGGTCGCCGCCACGGGCGATGAAGTCGGTCCGTACGCCGTAGCGGCGAAGGGCGTTCACGGCGATCTGGCCGATCTCGTGCTTGGGAAGCTTGCTCACATAATAGGCATCGTGGCCATAGTTGGCGAGGCTCACGGCCACATTGGCCTCCCCGCCTCCGGGGATGATGCGAAATGAATCTGTCTGGATGAAGCGGTCGTTGCCGGGAGGGCTCAACCGAAGCATGATTTCTCCGAAGGTGATTACTTTGGACATAATTGAAACGTGAGAATGGTTTAGCTAGTCTACAAATATAATCATTTTTCGCGACTATCCTAATGAAAAACGAACCCGCACCGGGGTGGGTGCGGGTTCGTACCGTTGTCCGGACAGAGCCGGAATGCCGTTGCGATTACTGCTGCGGCAGGCTGTAGCCGTTGGTCACCTGACCCTTGGACTGCTGGATGGTGGTCAGCGGAAGCGGGTGGAAGTACAGGGGCACGTCGGAGTCATCAATACCCGAAAGCATGTTGTAATCCCACATATTGGCTTTCTCATTGACCATGCCGATGGCCCAGTCGGTCTTCGTGTAACCGTCGGCCTCGAGCGCCTTGGCGATCTCGCCGGCCGGGTCGATGTACTCGAACAGACCCTCGATGGCGAGGTTGTGCTTGTCGCCGACGACGGCGCCGCTGGAGGTCGTGGCGGTGTAGTCATAGACACCGCGCCAACCCGGGCTGAGGACGGGGTCGCCCTCGACGCGGTTGTGGGTGTTGACACCGACATTCTTGCCGGAGATGTCCACGAGCTTGGTCCAGACATAGTTGGAGATCGTGCGGCCGTTGGGGAAGGTGTAGTAGCCGTCCTTCTCGAGACCGGCGATGACGGTCTTGAGCTCGGCGCGCATCGCCTTGCCCAGTTCGGTGAACTTGCCGGCACGGAGCTCGGCGAACTTGATGTCGCCGTCGCCGATGCACTCGCGCTTGAACTCGTTGATGATGTCGTAGTCATCCACCTTGCTGAGGCCCTCGAGGCCGGCGCGGGCGCGCAGCTGGTTCACGAGGCTCAGGGCCTCGGCAGCGTCACCGAGCGCATAGTCCACCTGGGCGAGTTTCAGCATGGTGTTGTCCATACGGAAAAAGGCGAAGTTCATGCCGGAGTTGCGGCAGGCCACCACATAGGGCTCCTTCATCTTGTTGATATCCCATTTGTTGATGGCGATACCGCCCTTCAGGCGGGAGCCGGAAATCAGCTTGACGAGGGCTTCCGAACCCTTGCCGTCAGCGCCGGTCACGACGGCGGAGGCGTCCCAGCGGAGGTCGCCGTCTTCCCAGATCTGGTAGTAGGCGGTCGGGATCACGCGGATGCCCGAGAAGACCTTGCAGGGGGCGGCGTTCTTGGTGGCGCCGTCGGACGGGCGGCCCTGGGAGTAGGGACGCTCGGACTGCAGCGGGGACTGGTTGCCGACTTCCCAGATGGATTCCGGGGAGACTTGCATATCCATAATGTACTGGAGGCTGCGCTGGTACGGGTTTCCCAGGCCGCGGTCGTCGGTAGTGACGAGGCGGAGGGTGCCCTTGGCCTCGCCGGAGACGACTTTGCGGAAGTAGGTCTGCGCCTCCTTGTAGTAGTTCTGCCAGTTGGTCGGACGGGCGAAGATGGCTTTCACCTTCTCGCTGTTGTTGGTGTACATCGTCTCGAAGGTCACATCCTCGTAGAGGTTATCCACGTCGGTGCGGAGGGTCTGGTAGCCGCCGGCCATCATATTGGCCTCGGCGATCAGCATGTTGGCGAAGGTGCGGGACATGCGCTCGGCCTGGATGCCGCCCTGGCCGAGGTAGTACATACCGCTCTCGACTTCCTTGAGTTTCTTGATGACCTCGTCGAGGATGAAGAAGCGGGAAGTCAGGGCGTATCCCTCGTCCACGACGGAGTTCTCGATGCCGAAAGGCACGTCGCCGTAGTGGCGCACAAGCTCGGTGTAGCAGTAGGCCCACATCGTCCAGGCCTCGCCCCAGAGCTGGGTCCAGTCGTTGACCTGGCCGGCGTCGTGGGCTTTGGTGAACTCCTCCTTCTGCTCGATGATGGCCGCGATGCGGGCGCAGCGGGCGAGGATGGTGAACAGGTTGGTGAACTGGCCGCTCTTGGCGTTGACGCCGGTATTCTCCGGATGCAGGAAGCCGATACGGCCGTTGCCGGAGTTGTATTCAGGATAGTATTCCGCATCGGAGGCGGAGTCGTTCCAGTTGTAGTTGCCGCCGCCGGCGACGCTCAGGTACGTACGGTAGCAGAAGGAGAGCGTCTTGAAGGTCTCGCTGACGGAGGAGGTCACGAACTCGTCATCCATCTTGTTCGGGGAAGCGACGCTGAGGTACTCGTTCGGCTTGCACTGGTTGAGGGTGAAGCAGACGGTGAGAGCTGCAATGGCGTAAAGTATCTTTTTCATATTCTTCGTTCCGTTTGATGATTAGAAGGAGACATTGACACCGAGGACGAAGGACCGTGCACGCGGGTAGGCGCCCCAGTCGATACCCGGGGTCGGATACTGCGCACCGTTGATGTTCTGGGCGGTGCTGACCTCAGGGTCGAGACCGGAGTACTTCGTGAGGGTGAAGAGGTTGTAGATCGTCGCATAGACGCGCAGGTTGCTGATGTTGAGCGTCTTGGCGAAAGCACTGTTGGAAGGCACGGTGTAGCCGGTGGTCAGGGTGTTGAGACGCAGGTAGCTGCCGTCCTCGATACCGAGGGTGGAGATGATGCCGTTCTCGTTGGTGCAGACCGGCAGCGTGGCGTTGGCGTTGAGGGCCTGCAGTGCTGCGGGCTCGTGGACGCGGACGAGCTGTCCGCCCTGGATGTCGTAGATCTTGAAGCTGTCCTTCATGAAGCCGAGGTGGTTCTCGTAGAGACCGGACTCCTTGTAACCGTTGAGGGTGGCGAGCTTTGTGATGTTGTAGATCTTGTTGCCGACGCTGTAGTTGAAGTAGGCGCCGAAGTCCCAGTTCTTGTAGTTGGCGGTGAGGTTGAAGCCGCCGGTGAAGAGCGGGTTGGTGTCGCCGATCACGGTGTAGTCGGAATCGTCGATGACTCCGTCATAGACATATTCATTCTTCTCCTTGTCCCACTGCGGCTGATCCTTGAATTTCGGGAGGCCCGGATAGGCGGTCTGGCCGGAGGGGACGAACTTCTGGGTCTCGTACCACTGTCCGGCGATGTTGCCGCTGAGGTCGGGGATGCCGTCCTTCAGGGTGTAGACGTGCGTGGCGGGGTCGTAGTTGAAGTCACTGACCTGGTAGAGGCCGTCAAAGATAAGGCCGCGGACCAGACCGACGGGCTTCCCGACGAACAGACCATAGTCGTTGCCCGGGTTGCCGGAATGGAACCAGCTGGAGCCGTAGATCGGGGTGACGTTCTCGGACAGGGCGTCGATGTTGTTCTTGTTGAAATTGATGTTGCCGCCGAAGGTCAGGCCCCAGTCGCGGGTTTGGATAAGGATGGCGTTCAGGGACAGCTCGACACCCTTGTTGGAGGTCTGGCCGATGTTGGCGTAGGTGCTGGTGAAGCCGGTGATGGCCGGCAGGGTCATATTCATCAGCAGGTCCTTGGTGCTGTTCCAGTAGAGGTCGACCGTACCGGAGAGGCGTCCGTTGAACAAGCCGAAGTCGATACCGAAGTCGCGGGTGATGGTGGTCTCCCACTTGAGGTTGGGGTTGGCCATCGAAGAATCGATCGTATAGGTGCCGTACTTGGCGTTGTCGATGCTGTAGTAAGCAGCGTCAGCCTTCCAACTCTGGGACCAGAGGTCGGAGTTGATGCGGTCGTTGCCGACGGTACCGTAAGAGAGGCGGAACTTCAGTTCGTTCAGCCAGTTCACATCCTTGAGGAAGGGTTCCTCGCTGGCACGCCAGGCGAATGCGGCGGCGGGGAAATAGCCCCAGCGGTGGGACGGGGCGAACTTGGAGGAACCGTCAGCGCGGAAGGTGACCGTGAAGAGATAGCGGTCGAGCAGCGTGTAGTTGACGCGCCCGAAGAAGGAGAGGATGCGCTCCGGGGTGCTGTAGCCCGTGTAGAATTTGCGGGTGACGGTGGAGGCGCTCTCGTCGAACTGGTCGATCATCGTGAAGGCGTTCTCCTTGGTGAAGTTGGCGGGGAAGTGGTCGGCGGTGATGGTCATCGAGTCGCCGCCGGTGTTGGACACCTCCTGGCCGACCAGGAAGTTGAAGCGGTTGGCCTCGTTGAGTTCCAGCTCATAGTTGAGGGTGTTGGTCCAGCGCATCGTCCAGGAGTTGCCCTGGAAGACGGTGGCGTTGCCCGCGTGCTGCTTCTCTCCGGTGGAGTCGTCGATGAAGTTGTTGCGGATGGCGCCGCTCCAGGTCTTGTTCTGGTTGTAGGCGCGTCCGGCGGAGAGGTCGGTGTGGTAGGTCAGGCCCTTGACGATGTTCCAGTTGAGGGAGAAGGTGCCGCGAAGGGCTTGGCGGCGCTGCTCGGGCTCGTAGTCAAGGAGCTGCTTGACCGGGTCGTAGACATCCCATAGGACACCCTTGCCATACTGCTCGACGGCACCCTTCTGGAGGGCGTCGAGGTTGCCGTACTGACGGATGATGTCCGTGGCGATCGGGCGGTAGCGGTAGGAGGAGGAGAGGACGGAACCGCTGCGGCTGCCGGTGCCTTCGTAACCGAAGGAGGTCATATCCGTGTAGCGGAGGTCCATCGCGACGTTGAGGCGGTCGGAGATCTTCTGGTTGATCTTGAAGGATAGGTTGCCGCGCTTCTGCCAGGAGGCGATCTTCATACCGTTCTCGTCGTTCCAGTTGGCGGAGACGAGGACCTTCGTGGACTCGGTGCCCCCGGAGATGGAGAGGTCGTGGCTGTGGGAGAAGGAGCTGTTGTAGACTTCCTTCTGGACGTCATACTGCTGGACGTTCTTGTAGCGGTTGATGTCGCCGTACTGTCCGATGCCGTAGAGTTCGGTGAACGGATCTGCGGCGTAGGACTGGTCGTGAGCGTAGGCGTTAGCCCAGACGTAGTAGAGGTAGTCATAGGGACCGAGGGCCTGGAGGTACTTGGTCGGGGTGTTGAACTTGGCGTAGCCGCTGTAGGTGACGCGGACCTTGCCTTCCTTGGCACCCTTGGTGGTCACGAGGATGACACCGTTGGCACCACGGGCACCATAGATGGCGGTGGAGGAGGCGTCCTTCAGCACGTCGATGCTCTCGACCTGGTCGGCGGGGATGTCGGCGAGGGTGCCGGCGACGCCGTCGATGAGGATGAGCGGGTCATTGCTCTGGGAGATGGAGCCGCCACCGCGGACGCGGATGTTCATCGTGGCGCCCGGGCGACCGTCCTGGGAGACGATGTTGACGCCCGGCATCTTGCCTTGGAGCGCCTGGGCCACGTTGGCGACAGGTGCGGCGGTGAGCTGCTTGCTGTTGACGGAAGCGACGGAGCCGGTGAGGTCGCGGCGCTTGACAGTCTGGTAACCGATCACGACGGTCTCGTCGAGGAAGAGGGCGTCTTCGCTGAGGACGAAGTTGACCACGGACTGGTTGGCGTAGTTGACCGTCTGCGAGGTGTAGCCGATGCAGGAAGCCTCGAGGACGGAGTTCGCGGGAACGTTGAGGGTGTAGTTTCCGTCGAGGTCGGTGACGGCGCCGATGGTGGTGCCGCGGATCACGACGCTGGCGGCCACGATGGGTTCGCCATTGGCGTCCTTGACGGTTCCCGTGACTTTGTTCTGTGCGAAGGCAAGCGTGCCGCTCACGAGGACCAGCAGGGTTGCGATCGCCATTCTGAGATGTTTCTTCATCATGGGGATTCTTTGGTTAAACATTTATGGTTAGTAACATATCGTTTTTAATCTCCAAAAAAGAGCCCGCAAAGATACGAATTATTCAGATATTTAGAAATCTATCTCAAATATTGTTATAATTTGCTTGATTGAAATATAGTTTCTCGCAAAAAGTGCGGGCTGCCGGGGATCGTTCCCAGGCAGCCCGCACTTCCGGAAGTGGAATCTGTCAATTCCTCGCGATGAAGTCGAGGATCGTGCGGTAGTAGCGCATCTGGTTGTCCAGGCCCTTGTAGCCGTGGCCCTGGCCCTCCATGATGAGGAACTCCACGGGCTTGCCCTCGGCCTTGAGCTTGTCGTAGAGCATCTGCGAGCCACCGATGTCCACGCGGTCATCGTGGTCGCCGTGGATCAGCAGCAGCGGCCCGGAGATCTTGTCGGTGTGGCTGATGGGCGAGCGGTCCATCAGCCGGTCCTTCTCCGTGACCGGGTCGCCGGCCTCCAGGTAGTCCCAGTCGGGGATGTTGGAGTGGTAGTGCTCGTAGATGATGTCGCTGAATCCGGCCACGGCCACGCCGAAGCCGAAGGGGAAGGAGGCCTTGGTGCCGTTCACCTCGCCCGGGAAGGTCATCAGGCGCATCGTCTCGTAGCCGCCGTGGCTCATCCCGAAGCAGCCCACGCGCTCCGCCGGGATGCCCAGCATCTCGGAGACATACTTGGCGCAGTAGATCATGTCGATGGTCTCGTTGCCGCCCAGGTCGTGGTCGTTCAGGGCCGCGAAGTCGCGCCCGAAACCGCTCGAGCCGCGCGGCGAGGCGCTCAGCACGTACATCCCGGCCGCGGTGAAGACCTGGTGCTCGACGTCATAGGCGTTCTCGCCGCCGTAGAAAGACATCACCATCAGGCGCGCCTGGTCCTTGGGGAGCGGGTTCTCGGGCACCATCAGGTAGGCGTGCAGCAGGCGCGTCTGGCCCGTGGCGGGGTCGACATCGAAGGTGGGGATGCTGAGTTTCTGCGCGTGCGAGGCGACCATGCTCTTCTTGGTGGCCTCAGGCAGGTCCACCAGCACTTCCTGCTTCAGGGCGCTGCCGTCGAAGTCCACCGTCCAGATCTGGAAGAGGATGTCGGTGGCCCCGGCCTGGAAGTACATCTTGCTGCCCACCGTGGTCTGCAGGGTGAGGGTGGCCGGGTAGTGCGCCTGCGCCACTTCCTGGCCCTCCGGGGTCAGGACGGCCACGTCGGAGCCCTCGGGGCTGGTGCGCACCGTGGCAAGGTATTTCTTGCCACCCTGCTCGATCCACTTGGCGCTCAGGTCCTGCTTGTAGTCGGTGACCTGGGTGGTCTTGCCGCTGCGGCGGTCGTAGGCGTAGAGGTTGGCGTAGCCGCTCTGGTCGGAGAGGAAGTAGGCCACGTCCCGGGAATACCAGGGCGAGATCACGGCGCAGCCGCTCAGGCTGGCTTCCTTGGACGGGTCCGTCACCACCTTGTACCTGCCCGTCGCAAAATCCAGGTAGGCGACGTTGGTATAGGTGCGGTTCACTTCCTTGAGGACCGTGATCATCGCGCCGCTGTTGTCCGGGCTGAAGGAGACCTCGCTCCAGGTCATCCGGAAGTCCGGACTGTCGGTGCAGACGAGGCGGTTCTCGCCGGAGACCACGTCCAGCACGTGGAATTCGTCCACGTGGTCGTTCTCGGTCTGGCTCACGCGGGCGATGTAGCCGGCCAGGGTCTTGTCGTCGTTGAAGCCCCAGCCATAGATGTAGGGGACGTCCGTGAAGCACTCGGTCTCGCCGGTCCGGGGGTCCATCCGGTAGAGGTCGATCTTCTCGTCATTGGCCTGGTCGCCCATCCAGTACAGCTTGCCGTCCTTCTCGTTGTATTCCGGGCTCCAGAAATTCTTCTCGGCCCAGTTGTCGGCGGAGATGACCTTGCCTTCGGCGATGTCGGTGCTCTCCGACAGGTCCAGCATCAGCAGGGGATTGCCGTCTGTATTGCGCACGTAGATGAGCCGTGAGGCATCCTGGGAGAGGTGGAACCCGTAGGTCGAGTAGGGGAACCCGGTCAGGAAGGAGGCGACATCCACCTCCCGGTCCAGGAACTGCACCTTGCCGGCGTCCTGCTTTGGGGCGCAGGCATTGAAAAGGAATGCTGCCGATAGCAGCAGCATTCCAGTCGTAAAGAGTCTCTTCATTATTTTCTCCAGTATTCGTTCTGGTCGGCAGCGGTGAGGGCTTTGTTGTAGAGCATCTCGTTCTGCGGGATCGGGAGCATGAAGCGCGGGCTGTCGGCCGGGAGGGTTTTCACGTCCGCCCAATGCTCGGGATCCTTCGAACGGTCGAGCGGCTGGTGCAGGCGCTTGATGTCATGCAGGCGGAAGCCTTCGCCGTAGAGTTCCTTGCGGCGCTCCATATAGATGTTCTCCAGGGTCGCCTCCGTCGGAGTGGCGCCACGGGCTTCCTGCAGGGCGTTGAGCACGCTCTTGGCCAGCGCGGCATTGCCGCCGTTCTGTGCTTCGCACTCCGCTTTGATCAGGTAAGCTTCCGCAGTGCGGGCCAGCGGATAGTCGGCATCGCCGACCATCGTCCGGTGGCTGAACTTGCTGGTGAACCAGCCGTCCTCTTCATAGAAATAGAACGGGAACATCTTGCGGCAGTCGCTGTCTTCGAAATAGTTGCGGAAGCGGTCGGTGAAGCGGATGTTGCTGTAGCCGTAAAGGGGCTCCTCGAAGTAATCGCCTTCGGCAGCGGTATCCAGATACTCTATGTCATTCGGGTTGGCCTTCCCTTTCTCGTCGACACTGTAGGCAGTCTTGGCGAGATAGTAGAATGACGGGATTGACACATAGTAGTTGGAAGTGGTCGGATTGAAGGCGAAATACATCAGCCATTCGACATTGGGATCCATGAAGCCGGCCTGCCACTCGCTCTGGCTCATCAGGTTCGAGCCATCGAACACGTTGGAAGCAGCCTCTTCGGCATACTTCTTGGCGTTGGCCCAGTCGGCCATATACAGATAGGCGCGGGCCATATACAGTGCGCAGGCCTTCGGGGTGAAGAAGTCCGTGTTGGCCGGGCTGCAGTGCTGGCGGCCATAGTCCAGGTCCTTCAGCAACTGGGTATAGGTGTCCTTGACGGTGGCGCGGGGCAGGTGCTCCGAAGAGCCGTCGGCCGGTTCGGTGCGGAGGACGATGCAGGGAGCATCGGGATTGAGCGTATAGGTGGAGGAGAAAATGCTGGCCAGGCGCAGGAACAGATATCCGCGCAGGGCATGGGCCTGGGCGAGGAGGTCTTCCTTGCCGGGCTCATCCGGAGCCTCTTCCATCAGTGCGATGATGTTGTTCGCAACGTCGATCCCTTTGTAATCATAGAGCCAGATGTAGTTGGCGTAGCCGAACCACCAGGGATCATCCTCCGGTACCTGGGAATAGGTGTAGGCATGGATGTGCCTCTCGTAGTTGTCGATACCGTAAGTACCGGCGGTCACCAGGGCGTCCTCGCCCATCGTATCGGACATGACGAGATAATACGGGAAGGAACTGCCGTAGCAAATGTACTGAATGCCGGCGTTGAGGGCGGTCCTGGCCGACTCAACGGAGGAAAAGATCTGCGTATCGGAGATAGCGTTGGACGGGACCGGATGCAGTGTCTCCTTAGAACAGGCGACCAAAGCGGCAAGAGAGATAAGCGCTATGTAAATATACTTTTTCATAAGGCTGTCAAATTAGAAAGTGATGTTTACACCCATAGTGAAAGTCCGGCTGAGCGGGATGTAGTTGGGATAGGGGTCATAGCCGCCGATGCCGAAGATATCGATATCATCATAGCCCCTGTATCGCTTGTCCTTGAACACGGTGAAGAGGTTGTCGGCGTTCAGGTAGATGCGCACGCCGGAGAGGATGCCCGTCTTCTTGAGCAGGCTGGCTGGAAGGCTGTAAGACAGGTTCACGTTCTTCAGCTTCAGATAGGTGGCATCGTACAGGAAGCGGGTCGAAGGAGAGTTGCTCTGATTGTTGTTCGCGTTGACATACTTGGGCACGTCGGTCTTGGTGTTGGTCGGGGTCCAGGCGTTGATTTCGTCAATGTTGATGTTCTTGCCGGAGCCGTTCCCTTCGTGCATCATATTGGCGTACAGGGTGTCGTAGAACTTCCCGCCCAGGTTGTAATAGAACATGAAGGAGAGGTTCAGACCCTTCCAGGACAGGTTGTTGGTCAGAGAGCCGAAGCCCCAGGGAGTCGCGCGGCCCTGCATCTCGTAATCGGCGAGGGAATA
The DNA here is from genome assembly GCA_017428725.1 of Bacteroidales bacterium. Classification (GTDB taxonomy): domain Bacteria; phylum Bacteroidota; class Bacteroidia; order Bacteroidales; family UBA932; genus Cryptobacteroides. The sequence goes on from JAFRQH010000017.1 coordinate 114,855, forward strand.
CCGGTTGGTGGTGCCGGTCGCAGCCTTCCACAACGGATCGCCGGTGGCGGGATCCACGCCCATCCAGGTAGGCATATAGAACTCATACTGGCTGTGTCCGACCTTCCAGATTTTCTTGGTGTCGCCCATCGTGATATCATCGTCACCGGCCAGGTCGAGGATCTTGTCCGCGTTGTAGGAGAAGTTGAAACTCACGTCCCAGTTGAAGCCTCGGGACTGTACGGGAATGGCGTTCAAGGTGAACTCCACGCCCTGGTTCTGGACCTTGGCCAGGTTCATCATCACGCTGGTGAGACCATGGGACGCCGGCAGCGGGAATTCGTACAGGAGGTCGTCGGAGGTCTTGTTAAAGTACTCGATGGATCCGCTCAGACGGTTGTTCAGGACGCCGAAGTCCAGACCGATATTGAGCATCTTCTGCTTTTCCCAACCCAGGTTCGAATTGGATAGACTGGTATGACCGAGGCCGGAATTGTAGCCGTACTGGTAGCCTGCATCTGCAGTCCAAAGTCCGAGTGACTGGTAGCGGCCAACTCCGGCGTTGTTGCCGGAAGTTCCGTAGCTGACACGGAACTTCAGGTCATCGACCCAACCGAGGTCCTTGATGAAGTCCTCCTGTGCGATGCGCCAGGAAGCGCCCACGCTGAAGAAGTTGCCCCATTTGCGGTCGGCACCGAATACGGAGGAGCCGTCCCGGCGGAAGGAGCCGGAAACGAAGTACTTCTCGGCATAGTTGTATTCGGCGTGTCCCAGCCAGGACATCAGGGCGGCCTGGGTGTAATAGGAAGTGATGGACTGGGGAGTGCTCGCACCGGCAAGTTCGGTCATGAAGTCGAAGGCGAAGCCGGTGGCGGTGCCGTCGAAGCGCGTGATCTTGCTTTGCCAGTATTCGTAACCGGCCATGGCGGATACATTGTGCACGTCGTCGAAGGTGCGGTTGAAGTTGAGCGTGGTCGTGCTCGTGAACATCAGGTCGCTGGTCTGGGTGCGGCCACCGCGGCCGCTGTAGGCAGGGCCGTCGCCGTGGTATTTGTTCCAATAGAAGATATCGTACACCGACACATAGTCAGGCGAGAAAACCGTCTTGGCGGTCAGGCCGTCCATGAATTTCACCTCCGTATAGAAGGAGGCCAGCAAGCGGGCCGTATTGGCCTTGTTGATGTTCATATAGGGGATGGCCACCGGGTTGAAGTCCCTGGATGAAGGGTTGTTCCAGTTGAACTGCTTCTCGCCGTTGCTGTCCAGGACGTAGTTGCCGCTGGAATCCACTTTGTAGACAGGGACGGCGTTGGGGAAAGAGACGGCATTGAAGAGCGGGGAAGCTCCGGCTGCCGAGGATGTTTCCGAGTTCTGCGTGGCGTAGGAGAAAATGACATTGGCGCCGCCCTTGAGCCAGGAATTGACCCGGGCGTCGACGCTGGCCTTGCCGGAATAACGGGTGTAGCGCGCGGTCGGGGTGGTTCCCTTCTGGTCGAAGTAACCGACGGAGAAGAAATAGTTGACCTTGTCGCTGCCTCCGGAATAGCTGACGTTGTAATCCTGGGAATAGCCCTTTTTCATCACCTCGTTCTGCCAGTCGGTGTTGATGACGTTCTTGGCTCCGCTGACCAGGTTCCCGTTGGCATCGAAGGGGACGTCCACATTGAACGGGTTCCAGGAGAAGAGCCCTTGGGTCTGCTGGTTGGCCCAGACGTGATCCTTGCCGGAGGCGGCTGCCGATTCCAGATAGCTGCCATAGACCAGCTTGTAGTAATCTGTGGAACTGGCCATCTCGTACTGTTTGGGGACAGCGGAGATGCCCACGGCGGCGGTGAAATTCACGTGACCCTGGCCGGACTTTCCGCTCTTGGTGGTGATGATCACCACGCCGTTGGCGGCGCGGGAGCCGTAGAGGGAGGCCGCAGCGGCATCCTTCAGCACCGTGATGGACTCGATGTCCTGCGGGTTGATGCTGGAGAGGATACTGGTCGTCGTGTTCGCATCGTCGGCGTTCATGGAGTAATTGGAACTTGTCGTTGCGACACCGTCAATCACGTAGAGTGGGCTGGACGAGGCGTTGAGGGTGCCGGTACCGCGGATGCGGAAGGTCGTGGCGGCACCCGGCTGGCCGGATGCGGAACTCACCTGCAGACCGGCGACCTTGCCCTGGAGGGCCTGCTCCACGGAGGAGACGGGCTTCTGGGCGAGTTCCTCGGCGCGGACCATCTCGGCCGAGCCGGAGTAGGAAGATTTCTTGGCCGTACCGTAAGCGACGACGAGGACATCTTCCAGGGCCTCGGCGCTAGGCTCGAGGACTACGTCGATCCGCGTACGCCCCTCGATGGAGACGACCCGGGTGTCATAGCCGATGGAAGAGAAGACGAGGCTGGCGCCGGAAGGGGCGCTGATGGAATAGTTTCCGTTCACGTCAGCGATGACACCGACCGTGGTGCCGCTGACTACGACGGATGCGGCGGGGACGGACTCTCCTGTGGAGCCATCCGTCACCCGGCCTCTGACCGTAATGTTCTGGGCATATGCGAAGAACGGCACGGCCAAAAGCAGAATCAGGCTGATAATTTTGGCTTTTTTCATAAAACAATAACTAACCTAAAATATTGTAAATGAGTAATTCATTCAACTAACAAATGCAAATATGCAAATATTTAATTAAAATTCGAAATAAATGCGACATAAAAAATAGGATTTTTGTGTGTGGAAAATTCGTATCTTTGATTGACCAACCTCCATACGATGACCAGAAACTCCTTGACCACAAGTCTTTTCGTCCTGCTATTCCCGCTTCTTCTGACAGCCAGCCAGCCGTCCCGCGCCCAGCAGCGCGTGGAGCGCTGGGGCTGCTTCGAACTGAGCCTGCCCGCCGCGGTGCAGGGCAATCCTTTCGAGGTGGCGCTGACCGCCACCTTCACCTGCGGCGCCGAGTCGCAGACCGTACGCGGCTTCTATGACGGGGACGGCGTCTTCAAGGTCCGGTTTATGCCCGGCAGCGAGGGGGAGTGGTCCTATGTGACCGCCAGCCGCGTGCCGGCCCTCAACCGCAGGCGCGGCAGCTTCGTATGCGCGGCGCCCTCGGAGGGCAACCACGGTCCCGTGGAACCTGACGGGCGGCATTTCAGGTATGCCGACGGGACGCGCTATTATCCCGTAGGCACGACCGCCTACGATTGGATGCACGTGGGGGATGAGGCGGCGGCGCGCACCGTCGCGTCGATGCAGGCCTCCGGCTTCAACAAGCTCCGGATGCTCTTCTTCCTGCACAACCTGCCGGTGGAGTATCCCGACATCTATCCTTTCGTGCGGAAGGCTGACGGGAGTTGGGACTACGAGCGCTTCGACCCGGCCTATTTCCAATATGTCGAGCGGCGGATCCTCGCCCTGCAGGCGATCGGCGTGGAGGCGGACCTGGTCCTCTTCCATCCCTACGACGGCGGGCGCTGGGGCTTCGACCGGATGCCGCTGGAGGCCAACCTTCGCTATCTTTCCTACATCACGGCCCGCATTTCCGCCTTCCGCAACATTTGGTGGTCGCTGGCCAACGAGTGGGACGGCGTGAAGGGCATTCCCGCGGAGGATTGGGACAAGTTCGCCGCCGCGGTGGCGGCCGGAGACCCTTACCGGCACCTGCTCTCGATCCACGGCTATACGGCCACCTATTACAACTATTTCGATCCTGTCTTCTCCCACGCGAGCATCCAGGACCACGGCCCCGTGATGGAGCGCGGCCGGGCGCACACCGTCAGCCAGATCTACAAGAAGCCCGTGATCTTCGACGAGGTGTGCTACGAGGGCAACGTGGGCAGCCGCTGGGGCTGGCTGAGCGGCCAGGAGATGCTCCGGCGGATGTACAACGGCCTGATGTCCGGCACCTATGTCACGCACGCCGAGACCTTCAACGACGAGGAGGGCTCGTCCGCGGAGGTGGCGGGCAATTACCTGGCCTACGGGGGCGATTTCCGGGGAGAGTCCTGGCGGCGCATCAAGTTCCTGCGCGCCGTCCTGGACGGGCTGCCGAACCCCCTCGGCCTGGCCGACCACAACTGGGACGAGTATACCGCGACGGCCGGGGACGGTTATTACCTGATTTATTTCGGCAACGAGATCCGTGGCGAGTGGACCTTCGACCTGCCGGTCAAGAACGGCCCCTGGGCCCGTCCGCAGGCCGGCGAGAAGTACCGGGTGGAGATCCTCGACACCTGGAACATGACGGTCACGCCCTGGCCGGTGGTCTTCGAGACGGCGGCCCCCGGCCGCTACCGCATCCGGGACAAAGAGGGCCGCGCCGTCCGCCTGCCTGATACCCCTTATCTGCTACTGAGAATCAAGAAGATACAATGAGAAAACCATCCGCCATTTTCCTGCTCGCGGCGGCTTTGCTGCTCGCCGCCTGCGCCGGCCCTGCGCCGAAGGCCCCCTACGGGACCTACACCAACCCCATTCTCGGGGGAGACTATCCCGACCCGTCGGTCGTGCGGGACGGGGAGGATTATTACATGACGCATTCGTCCTTCGACTACAATCCCGGCCTGGTGGTCTGGCACTCGAAGGACCTGGTGAACTGGGAGCCCATCAGCTATGCCCTCAAGACCTACCTGGGCAGCGTCTGGGCCCCGGACATCTCCAAGATCGGGGACAAGTTCTACATCTACTTCACCGTCCATGGCCGCAACAATTGGGTGGTCTATGCCGACACGCCCTATGGGCCCTGGAGCGAACCGGTCGAGTTGCAGGTCGGTCAGATCGATCCCTGCCCCGCCGTCGGTGATGACGGGCAGAAGTGGCTCTTCCTCAGCGGCGGACAGCGTATCAAGCTGACCGACGACGGACTGGCCGTCGTCCCGGGCACGATGGAGCGGGTCTGGAGCGGCTGGCCGATCCCGGAAGGGTGGCTGACCGAGGGCCTGGCGATGGAGGGCCCGAAGATCCGCAAGGTGGGCGACTGGTGGTACTTCATCGCCGCCGAGGGCGGCACGGCCGGCCCGCCCACGAGCCACCTGGTGGCGATCGCGCGCAGCCGGAGCGTGGACGGTCCGTGGGAGGAGTCGCCCTACAACCCGTTGGTCCACACCTACCACAACACCGACCGCTGGTGGTCGCGCGGCCACGGCTCGCTGATCGACACGCCGGACGGACGCTGGTACATCGTTTACCACGCCTACGAGAACGGCTACTACAACCTGGGCCGCCAGACCCTCCTGGAGCCGGTCTGGCTGGACGAGGACGGCTGGTGGCGCAGCTACGGCGAGAACATCGTCGAGGATCCCATCGCCGCCCCGCTCCCGCTGCAGCCCTACGACCGCAAGGCGCGCCTGGGCGAATTCCGCATCGGCCTGGACTGGAAATACTACAAGGACTTCGACCCGTCCCGGGCCAAGGTCGAGGGTAATACCCTGACGCTCAAGGCGGTGGGCTCTAGTCCGGCGGACGCGGCCCCGATGATGTTCGTGGCGGGCGACCAGGCCTACGAGTTCGAGGTCGAGATCGACCGCGACCCCGGTGCGACGGCCGGCCTGGTGATCTACTACAACAGCCAGTATTACATCGGCGAAGGGATCAACAGGGCCGGTACGTTGCGCTGGCGCCGCGACCGCGGCGGCCGGCGCTCGATGCGTACCCCGGACGTGACCCACATCTGGCTCCGCCTGCGCAACGACCACCAGATCGTCTCCGCCTTCTACAGCCTGGACGGCAAGGAGTGGAAGCAGGACGACTGGGGGATCGAGATCTCGGGCTACAACCACAATGTCTTCCACGAGTTCCAAAGCATGCTCCCGGGGTTGGTGGCTACCGGCGAGGGCGAGGTCCGTTTCAGCAACTTCAAATACCGCAAACTTGACTGACGCGTATGAGACATTTTATCCTGACTGTCTGTGCCTTGTTGGGTGGTGTGGCGCTGTCGGCGCAGACGATTGCGTACAAGGGCGTGGAGGTGACCCTCGGACCCCGGGCGCTCTATGTGGACGGCAGCCTGTCCGCCGCGGAGGCGGCGCGCTCGCCGTACATTTTCAATTCTTTCAATGAAGCGATGGGCCATCTGCAGGACGGCACGCGTGAGGCCCCGATGCGGGTCTACATCGCCCCGTGGGTCTACTGGGTGGACGATCCCGACGACGGACAGGTGCGGCGCGGCGTGAACGGTGCGGCTCCCTTCGGGATGGTGGTCCGCTGCCAGGCGCTCCAGCTGCTGGGGATGACGGAGGACGCGCACGATGCCGTCCTCGCTTCCGCCCGCGGCCAGACCCAGGGCGCCGTGGGCAACTTCACGATGTTTGATTTCTGGGGTGACGACCTGGTGGTCAAGGACCTGACGATGGGCAACTACTGCGACATCGACCTGGTCTATCCGCGCAAGCCCGAGCTGGGCCGCAAGGCCAAGTATTCCGCCATCACGCAGGCCCAGGTGGCTTTCTGCCACGGCGACCGCATCTACGCGGAGAACGTCCGCTTCGAGGCGCGGCTCAACCTCTGCCCGCTTTCCGGCTCGCGGCGCACCCTGTTCGTGAACTGCCATTTCGAGAGCACGGACGACTCGCTCAACGGGGCCGCCGTGCACCTGGGCTGCGACTTCGACTTCTGGGGCCGGCAGCCTTTCGGCGGCACGGACCGCTACGGTACCGTCTTCCTGGACAGCGACCTCAACATCCGCCACGGCGAGGCCGTGCAGGCGCTCAGCAAGACCGTGGGGCGCCACTCGCTCGTGGACGTGCGCTACCACACTTCCGGCCGTCCGGTTCACCTGGCGTGGACCTTCCGGCCCGAGGAGTGGCTCCGCTGCTACCAGTACAACATCACGCTGGACGGCCAGCCCGCCTTCGTGGGCGCCGCCAAGCCCTACAACACCGTGGTGCTGGACCAGAAGGCCCAGCTGGCCGCCTACCGCCTCGTGGAGGACGACGGCACGGTGCTCTACAATACCTACAACCTGCTGCGCGGCGAGGACGACTGGGATCCGCAGGGCATCAAGGCGCGCGTGCTGGCGCTCTCGGAGCGCGACGGACGCGACTATGCCAACATCCCCACCTGCCTGGAACTCAACGTCCGCACGGCGACCCTGCAGACCGGTGGCGAACCGCTGGCCCTGCAGGCCAACCCTTACCGCCACCTGGGCTACCGGCTGTTCGGCCAGCGGGTACGCTGGCGCGTGCAGCCCGGCTACGAGCGTTTCGTGCAGCTCTCACCGGACGGGGACGCCTGCACGGTTACGGCCGACAACCACGGCGACCGCACGCAGACCTTCGACGTGATCGCCTACACGGAGGAGGGGCTGGAGTGCGCCGTGCAGCTGACGGTCATCCCGGACTTCGTGGCGGCGCCTTCCTTCACCCGGACGCCCGTGCTGAGCGTCTCCGGCGGCCGGGCCGTGGTGGACTACGCCCTCGACCTGCAGGGCCGTGCGGACGAGTCGCTCGTCACGTGGTACCGCTGCGACGACCGCCGGGGCGGCGGAGCCGTGCCCGTGGCCGTGTCCCGCGGCGCCGCACCCAAGCTCGTCTACGAGTTGGGGCCGGCCGACGCCGGGCACTACCTGGCCGTCGGCGTGGCGCCCAAGCACCTGCGGTGCCTGCCGGGCGAGGAGGTCCGCGTTGTGTCCAAGGCGCCGGTCCGGGCTTCGCAGACCGTGGCCTCGCGCATCCTGGAGACGGACTTCTCCGACTTCCCGACAGACAACCAGCCGCTCGTGAAACCGGGCTACTGGACCGTGGACGCCTTCAAGCCGGCGGACACGGCCGAATACAGCTGGACCGTGAACCCGGCGCTGCCGTGCTGGACCTACGGCCCCGGCATCAATGGCGCCAAGGGGCTGGGAATCCAGCAGTTGCAGCAGGGCGCGCGGCTGCGCTACACGCCCGTGGCCGGCCGCTACGGCGACATGTCCGTGACCTGGCAGGTGGATCCCGCCAAGGACGGCGGGCAGGGCTTCGCCAGCGCCCGCCAGCAGTACCTCGACCTCTTCATCAAGTTCGACACGCAGACCCTGACGGGCTACGCCCTGCGGGTCATCCGCACGGTCAAGTTCTCCGACGCGGTGGATGTCCTGCTGGTCCGCTATGACCACGGCGCGGTGACCCCGCTCACCGAGGGCGTCTCCACCAACTGCTTCCTGACGGGCTGCACGCTGACGGTCCGGCTGGACGGTACGCGCCTGTCTGCCCACGTCGAGGGTCCCAACCATATGGCCACCAGCGCAGCCGACCCGCGCGTCCACCCTTCCGTGGACCTCGAAGCGGAAGTGACGCCGAACGCCTTTGGCGGCCTGGGCCTCCAGCACACCAGCACCGTGGGCACGGAAAGCCGGATCCTCGTCCACAGTGTATGCGCTGAGTGGAAATAATGGCGGATAATTGATTATTTGCAAAAAAAGTGTAAATTAGCATCGCTTAAAACTTCTTAATTAATTATGAAAAAGATTGTTTCTCTTCTTCTTTGTGTCGCCGTCCTCTCGGGCTGCGGCATCTCCCATACCGGTAGGGGTGCTATCGTTGGTACGGGTGCAGGCGCCGGCCTGGGCGCCGGTATCGGAGCCCTGATCGGCGGCGAAAAGGGCGCTGCCATCGGTGCCGCCATCGGCGCCGGCGTGGGTGCCGGTGCAGGTACGATCATCGGCCGTCAGATGGACAAGAAGGCCGAAGAACTCGCCAAGCTCGAGAACGTCCAGGTGGAGACCGTCAAGGACGTCAACGGGCTGGAGGCCATCAAGGTGACCTTCGACAGCGGCATCCTCTTCGACTTCAACAAGTCCACGCTCAGGACCGAGGCCAAGCAGCAGCTTGACAAGTTCGCCGCCGAGATGTCCGATATGCCCGAGACCGGGATCACGGTCTACGGCCACACCGACAACGTTGGCTCCGAGGCCGTCAACAAGCGGATCTCCCTGCAGCGTGCCGAGTCCGTGGGCAACTACCTCAATGGCAAAGGCATCGCCAAGAGCCGTCTGACGATGGAAGGCATGGGCTTCGACCAGCCCGTCGCCGACAACACCACGGAAGTGGGCCGCGCCCAGAACCGCCGCGTCGAGATCTACATCACGGCCAACGAGAAGATGATCGAGGAGGCCACCAAGCAGGCTGGCCAGTAACAGACAGGCCCCTGGGCCCGATAACTGTGATTTTCGAGACAACCCCCGGTCGTGCGACCGGGGGTTGTCCTGTTTCTGGCCGGAATCGGGTCCACCCTATTTCTGCCGGCAGTAGATCTGGACGGGGCAGCCGGTGAGGTTGAAGTGCTTGCGGAGCTGGTTCTCCAGGAAGCGCTTGTAGGGGTCCTTGACGTACTGGGGAAGGTTGCAGAAGAAGGCGAAGGCCGGGAAGGCCGTGGGCAGCTGGGTGATGTACTTGACCTTGACGTACTTGCCCTTCCAGGCCGGGGGCGGCGTCTCCTCGATGACGGGCAGCAGGGCTTCGTTGAGGCGAGCCGTGGGGATCTTCTGCGAGTAGTTGGCATAGACCTCCGTGGCGGCGTTGAGGACCTCCTGGATGCGCTGCATCTTCACCACGGAGGTGAAGATCACGGGGACGTCGCTGAACGGGGCGAGCCGGGCCTTGAGGGCGTCGGTGTAGTCGCGCATCGTGTTGGAATCCTTGAGGAAGAGGTCCCACTTGTTGACCACCACCACGCAGCCCTTGCGGTTCTTGACGATGAGGTTGAAGATGTTCATGTCCTGGGCTTCCATCCCGGACGTGGCGTCGATCATCAGGATGCAGATATCGGCGTGCTCGATGGCGCGGATGGAGCGCATCACGGAGTAGAACTCCAGGTCCTCGTGGACCTTGGCCTTCCGGCGGATGCCGGCGGTGTCCACGAGCATGAACTCGAAACCGAACTTGTTGTAGTATGTCTCGATGGCGTCGCGGGTCGTGCCCGCCACGGGCGTGACGATGTTGCGCTCCTCGCCCAGCAGGGCATTGGTCAGTGAGGACTTGCCCACGTTGGGCTTGCCCACGATGGCGATGCGGGGCAGGGCGGCGTACGGGTCCTCCGTCACCGTCTCTTCCGGCAGGGCGGCCACCACGGCGTCCAGCAGGTCGCCCGTGCCGCTGCCGTTGGCGGCGGAGATGCTGTAGACCTCGCCCAGGCCCAGGGAGTAGAACTGGTACGCATCGAACATCTTGTCCCCGGAATCCACCTTGTTGACACACAGGATTACGGGCTTGCGGGTGCGCCGCAGGATGTCCGCGATCTCGGCGTCGTAGTCGGTGATGCCGGTCGCGGCCTCGACCATGAAGAGGACGAGGTCGGCCTCGTCGATCGCAATCTGCACCTGGGAGCGGATCGCCGTCTCGAAGACGTCGTCGGAATTGGTCGTGTATCCGCCCGTGTCCACGACGGAGAACTCCCGGCCGCACCAGTCGCAGCGGCCGTAGTGGCGGTCGCGGGTCACGCCGGCGGTGTCGTCGACGATGGCCTGGCGCATCCCGACAAGGCGGTTGAAGAGGGTGGATTTGCCGACGTTGGGCCGGCCTACGATAGCGACGAGACTCATGGTTGCTGGCGGTGGTTTGTGTAAAGGTGGCAGTCCTTGCAGGCGTCCGTCTGTGCTGCCGTGCAGACCTTGCGGTGCAGGTCGGCATCCTCGTCCTTGAAGCAGCGGATGCCGCGGCGGCGCAGCTCCTCGTTGGACCCTACGTCATAGGCCGGGAAGTCCTTCTTGAAGAAGAGGACGTTGACCCCCAGCCCCAGGACACAGAGCCCGACCAGGACGAGCACGACGAGGAAGACCTGCCACATAGCAGTGGGACTTATCAGTGGACGAAGTCCGGACTGATGGCTTCGTAATTGTAGACCTTGTGGATGATGGAGGCAAAGACCTCCGTCATCGACACGATACGGATCTTGGGATCGTCCGCGAGTTCAGGATGGGGGATGGTGTCGGTGATGAACACCTCCTCCAGGGCGGAGTCGTGGATGCGCTGCACGGCGGAGCCGGACAGCATCCCGTGCGTGGCGCAGGCGCGCACGCTGGCGGCGCCGCGGCTCTTGAGCACGTCGGCGGCCTTGCAGAGCGTGCCGGCGGTGTCGATCATGTCGTCCACGATGATGACGTCCTTGCCCTCGATCTCGCCGATGGCGGTGATGGACCCCACCACGTTGGCGCGCTCGCGGGTCTTGTGGCAGATGATCACCGGGCACATCAGCTCGCGGGCATAGACGTTGGCGCGCTTGGCGCCGCCCATGTCGGGTGCGGCGATGGCGAGGTTCTTGAAATGGCGGTCACGGATATAGGGGAGGAATACCTTGCTGGCATACACGTGGTCCACGGGGATGTCGAAGAAGCCCTGGATCTGGCCGGCGTGCAGGTCGCAGGTCATCACGCGGTCCGCTCCGGCGGCGCGCAGCAGGTTGGCGACCAGCTTGGCGCCGATGGCCACGCGCGGACGGTCCTTGCGGTCCTGGCGCGCCCAGCCGAAATACGGCATCACGGCCACGACTTCGTCTGCGGAGGCGCGCTTGGCGGCGTCGATGGCGAGCAGCAGCTCCATCAGGTTGTCTGCCGGCGGGATGGTGGACTGGAGGATGTAGACGGAGGCGCCGCGGACGCTCTCCTCGAACTGGGGCTGGAACTCTCCGTCGCTGAACGGCGTGATTTCGAGCGCTCCCAGATGCAGCGCAGGCTCATCGGGAGATTGGAGCAGGTTGATGTGGTTGATGACCTGCCGGGCGAAGTTTTCTGAGGCACGGCAGGCGAACAGTTCCAAGCGGTGGGTGTGTATCATAACAAGTTGGTATATTGGATGTCAGGTTGTCTGGAGCAGGGTCTCTATGTATCCCAGGATCTCCTCCCGGCCGGCGTGGGTCTGGGAGGAAGCGCAGAAGACGGGAGGCAGCTCCTCCCACTGCTGCAGCAGGATTTCGCGGTCACGCTCCAGCTGTGCGGCGAGCACGTTGGGTCCCTGCTTGTCGCACTTGGTCAGGATCAGGGCGAAGGGGATCCGGTGTTCGCCCAGTTCGGCGAGGAAGTCCAGGTCGATGGCCCCGATGTCGTGGCGCGAGTCGATGAGCACGAACAGGAGCCGGAGCTCCTCCGAGCGCGTGATGTAGTCCCGGATCACGGCGGCGATCTCTTCGCGGCCCTTGCGGTCCGTCCGGGCGTAGCCGTAACCGGGCAGGTCCACGAGGTACCAGCTGTCGTTGATCAGGAAATGGTTGACCACCTTGGTCTTTCCGGGGGTGGCGGAGGTCATTGCAAGCTTCTTGCTGCCGCACAGGGAATTGATGAGGGAGGACTTGCCGACGTTGGACCTTCCGATGAAGGCGAATTCCGGCAATCTTCTCTTCGGTTTCTGGGAGACCCTGGTGCTGCTGCCCGCAAACGTGGCCCCGGAGATCTTCATGCAAATACTAACTTTAATCCGTGCAAAGATAGCAATTCTTTATGGATTTTTGTGTAATTTTGTAAGGTATGGAGCAGGATTATGTAGAGCTGGCCGGATTGCAGGCGCTGCTGCGGGAGGAGATCGAAAATGCCTTCCCGGAGCGGGTCTGGGTGCGTGCCGAAATCGCTGCGGTGCAGGCCAAGGCGAACGGCCACTGCTACCTCGACCTCTGCCAGAGCCGCGACGGCCGCCTGGTGGCCAAGGCCAAGGCGGTCATTTGGCGCAGCCGCTTCGTCCCGCTTCGCGCCTATTTCCGCGAAGCCACGGGCGGGGACCTCGCTCCCGGGATGGAGGTCCTCCTGCGCGTCCAGGTGAGCTACAGCGAGCTCTACGGGCTGTCGCTCACGGTGGACGAGATCGAACCGCAGTTCACCCTCGGGGCCGCCGAGCTGCAGCGCCGCCGCACCCTGGAGAAGCTCGCCGCCGACGGCCTGCTGGACAGGCAGCAGGCGCTGGAGCCTGCGCTGCTGCCGTACCGCCTGGCCGTGATCTCGGCCCGCGATGCCGCCGGCTACGGCGACTTCCGCCGCCACCTGGAGGAGAATGCCTACGGCTTCGTCTTCCGGGTGGACCTCTTCGAAGCCACGATGCAGGGCCAGGATGCCCCCGCTTCCATCGTGGATGCGCTGCAGGCGGTGGAGTGCTCCGCAGAGCCCTACGACGCCGTGCTGCTGATGCGCGGCGGCGGCTCGGCGCTCGACCTGGCCTGCTTCGACGACTACGGCCTGTGTTTCGCGATCGCGAACTGCCCGGTGCCGGTCTACACGGCCATCGGCCACGACCGGGACGTGCACGTTGCCGACCAGGTGGCCTTCGACGCCGTCAAGACGCCTACGGCCCTGGCGGACCGTTTCATCGACGCCTTCGCCGCCGAGGACGAGCGCATCTCCGCCTTCGGCACGCGCCTGCGGATGGCCTTCCAGGCCCGGCTGGCGGCGATGGAGCAGCGCCTCGCCGCGCTGGGGGAGCGCATCCGCGGCGCCGACCCGCGCAGCGTCCTCTCCCGCGGGTACACGCTCGTAACCGACGCGCGCGGGGTCGTGGTGAAGTCCGCCGCGTTGTTGCCGGCGGGTTCGAAGTTCAGTGTTTTATTTGCTGATGGTACAATCCATGCGGTGGCGGAAGGCGGAGCGGAAATTGGTTTTTCGGCAAACTTGTCCGAAAAATAATTTCCGGCCGCCCGTCTGGAAGACTCCGCCACAGCCGAGAATGACTGATATGGAAGAGAAATTTGATTACAACGAGGCGATTGCCGAACTGGAGAAGATCGCCGCCCGGGTGGCGGACCCGGCCGTGCCGCTGGACGAGATCGACCGCTGCATCAAGCGCTCGGACGAACTGATCGCCCGCTGCCGCGAATACCTCCGTACTGCAAGGGAACAAATCGATAACCTATGATAACCAAGAAGATCTATCAGACTGACCCGTGGCTGGAGCCCTACAAGGACGCCATCGAGGCGCGTCACGCGCACATCCTCGCCGACCGCCGCAAACTCGCGGGCGAGGGCCCGCTCTCCGCGGCGGTCAACAACCACATCTACTATCCGCTGCACCGCGAGGGTGGCGACTGGGTGCTCCGCGAGTGGGCGCCCAACGCCACGCGCATCTATCTGACCGGCGACTGCAACAACTGGAAGCGCACCGAAGCCTATGCCTTCAAGCCCGTGGGCGGTGGCAACTGGGAGCTCCGCGTCCCGGAGATGTTCCTGCACCACGGGGAGCTCTACAAGCTCTGGATCGAGTGGCCGGGCGGGGGCGGGGAGCGCCTGCCGGCCTATGTGACCCGCGTGGTCCAGGATCCGGAGACCAAGCTGTTCTCGGCCCAGGTCTGGGCCCCGGCCGTCCCCTACAAGTGGACGGGGCGCAAGCCCGGCCGGCGGCCCCATCCGCTGATCTATGAGTGCCATATCGGGATGAGCGGCGAGCAGGAGAAGGTGGCTTCCTTCGAGGATTTCCGCCGGGACGTGCTTCCGCGCGTGCAGAAGCTCGGATATAACGTCCTGCAGATCATGGCCTTGCAGGAGCACCCTTACTACGGCTCGTTCGGGTACCAGGTCTCCAATTTCTTCGCCCTGAGCTCGCGTTTCGGCACGCCCGAGGAGTTCAAGGCGCTCGTGGACGATGCGCACCGGCGCGGCATCGCCGTGATCATGGACATCGTCCATTCCCACGCCGTCCGCAACGAGCTGGAGGGCCTGAGCCGCCTGGACGGCCGCGAGGACCTCTACTTCTACCAGGGCCCGCAGGGCTTCCACCCTGCCTGGGATTCCCGCTGCTTCGACTACGGCAAGGACGAGGTCAAGTACTTCCTGCTCGCGAACTGCAAATACTGGATGGAAGAGTACCACCTGGACGGTTTCCGCTTCGACGGGGTCACGAGCATGATCTACTGGGACCACGGCCTGGGCAAGGATTTCGGGGACTATCGGTATTACTTCGACCAGGGCGTGGACGAGAACGCCATCAGCTACCTGGCGCTGGCCAACCAGCTGATCCACGAGTTGGACCCCGAGGCCATCACGATCGCCGAGGACGTCAGCGGGATGGCCGGCCTGGCCGCCCCGTTCGAGGCCGGCGGCGTGGGCTTCGACTTCCGGATGGCGATGGGCATCGCCGACCACTGGATCAAGTGGATCAAGGAGCTCAGCGACGAGCAGTGGAGCATGGGCGGCGTCTGGTGGGAGCTCACCAACAAGCGCGCTGACGAGCACACGATCTCCTACGCCGAGTGCCACGACCAGGCGCTCGTGGGCGACAAGACCATCATCTTCCGCCTGATCGACAAGGAGATGTACTGGTCGATGGACAAAGGCTCGCAGAACCTGCTGGTAGACAGGGGCGTAGCCCTGCACAAGATGATCCGCCTCGTCACGCTCGCCACCTGCGGCGGGGGCTACCTCAATTTCATGGGCAACGAGTTCGGCCATCCCGAGTGGATCGACTTCCCCCGCGAGGGCAATGGCTGGTCGTACGCCCATGCCCGGCGGCTCTGGTCCATCGCCGATGATCCCAAGCTGCGTTTCGGAGGCCTGCAGGCTTTCGATGCGGAAATGGTTCACTACGTGAAACGTGAGCGCATCCTCTCCGGCACGCTCCGCCAGCTCTACGTCGACGAAGACAGAAAAGTTTTGATTTTCAGCCGGGGAAATAGTATCTTTGCATTCAATTTCAATCCTGCCGCGTCATTCGAGAATTTCGCGTTCCAGGCACCCGACGGAGAGTATGCGATGGCATTCAACTCCGACGAGGCCGTGTACGGAGGTTTCTCGAGGCTGCGGGCGGACGAGCGCCACGCCACGGTGGACGGGCGGCTCTCGCTCTACCTCCCCAGCCGCGTCGCGCTTGTGCTGAAGAAAATCAAATAAAGCAACCTATGGCGTTTCTGAAATTCAACAAATCGGAGCTTGTCAACCTGGCCTACTCGCTCAAGAGGGAAATCTTGAGCGCCAACAAGACCGGCGCCTATTGCAACACGAGCATCGTCACCTGCAATACGCGTCGCTACCACGGCCTGTTGGCCGTCACGCTGGACCGTTTCGGCGGTGACCGCTTCCTGTTGCTGTCCGACCTGGACGAGAGTCTGATTGTCGGCGGCAAGCAATTCAACCTCGGCATCCATTGCTATGGGGATTCCTATGAGCCCCGCGGCCACAAGTATGTGGTCGACTTCTGCGCCGACCCCGTGCCGCAGATCACCTACAAGGTGGGCGAGATCCTGCTCCGCAAGAGCATCGTGCTGGCCCAGGACCGCGACCAGGTCCTCGTCCGCTACGAGATCCTGGAGAGTCCCACGCCCGTCGTCCTCCAGCTTCGTCCCTACCTCGCATTCCGCAACATCCACGACCTGACGCACGAGAATCCCGACGCCAACACCACCGGCACCGAGATCCAGAACGGCATGTCCTACCGCCTGTACGCCAATTTTCCCAACCTCAACCTGCAGGTGAGCGACGCCCGGGCCAAGTTCGTGGCCGGTCCGTACTGGAACAAGAACATCACCTACTCCGACGAATACCGCCGCGGCTTCGACTGCCGGGAGGACCTCGTGGTCCCCGGCTGGTTCGAGTCCAAGCTCAAACCCGGCGACGCCATCGTCTTCTCCGCATCCCTGATGCAGGAGGATCCGACCGAATTCAAGCGCCGCTTCAACACCTGCGTCAAGAATGCCGGCGAGATCACCAGTTACCGCGACCAGCTCCGCCGCTGCGCCGACACGCTGATCACCTGCCACAACGGCCGCAAGCGCATCCACGCCGGTTATTCCTGGCTCTACACGGGCCTGCTCCGCGAGACGCTGATGGCCCTGCCGGGCCTGACGCTCTGCGGCCTGCACGACCCCAAGTCTTTCGAGGAGATCCTCGACAACCTCATCGCAGACGAGCAGGAGCGCCTCTTCCGTCGCACCACGCAGGTCGAGGCCCCGCTCCGTCTGGCCAGCGCCCTGCAGTACTACATCGACTACGGCGCCGACGAAAAGGCCGTCTGGAAGAAATACGGCATCATCGTCCGCGGCATCATCGAGAGCTATCTCCCCGGCGAGCGCGCCGAGGTGTCGATGCAGCCCAACGGCCTGCTCTGGGCCCAGAAGGAAGGCGTCGCGCTGAGCTGGATGAACTGCTACGCCGACGGCCACCCGGTCACGGAGCGTGCCGGATATCAGGTCGAGACCAATGCCATGTGGTACAACGCCATCTGCTTCGCCATCGAGATGGAGGGCAAGTACGGCGCCAAGAAGAGCCGCTTCGTCACCAAATGGACGGCCATCCGCGACCTGATCAAGGCGAACTTCCAGCCGATGTTCTGGAACGCGCAGCGCGGCTGCCTCGCCGACTACGTCGACAACAACGGCCAGAACCTGGACATCCGTCCGAACCAGATCTACGCCATCGCCGTCAAGTACTCCCCGGTGGACGAGGAGCTGGCCCCGGCCATCCTCCGCGTCGTGGACAACGAGCTGGTGACCGCCCGCGGCATCCGCAGCCTCTCCCCGCGTGACGTCAAGTACAAGGCCGTCTACGAAGGCTCGCAGCGCGACCGCGACCTGGCCTACCACCAGGGTTGCACCCATCCTTATCTGCTGGCCCCCTACGTGGACATCAGCTTCCGCGTCAAGGGCGCGTCCTTCTGGAAGCGCGCCGAGTGGCTGGTCGAAGGCTTCTACAACGACCTGGGCAAGCACGGCGTCGGCGCCTTCTCCGAACTCTACGACGGAGATCCCCCTCACGAGCCGCACGGCGCCATCTCCTCGGCGCTCAGCACCGCGGCCCTGCTGGTCGTCGAGCATATGTTGGACCAATACAAGGAGAACTAGCCTATGAAAGTTTTGATGTTCGGCTGGGAGTTTCCTCCCCATATCGCAGGCGGTCTGGGTACGGCCTGCGAGGGCATTGTCAAAGGCTTGGCACACAACGGCGTGGAGACGCTCTTCGTGATGCCCAACGCCTCCGGCGACGAAGACCAGAGCTGCACCACGATCCTCAATGCGAGCGACGTGGCCGTGGCCCACGTCAGCGACACCGTCGAGGAGTTCCTCGACAAGGTCAAGTTCATCAGCGTGGATTCCAGCATCGTCCCTTACGTAGACCCCGATGAGTATTTCGAGGCCATCGAGAAGATGAAGCGCGAGCAGGTCCACGAGACCACCGTCGGTTTCGGCCAGAAATTCAAGTTCTCCGGCAAGTACGGCGCCAACCTCCTCGAGGAGGTGTCCCGCTACGCGCAGGTGGGCGGCACCATCGCGATGCAGCACGCCGGCGAGTTCGACGTCATCCACGCCCACGACTGGCTGACCTACCTGGCCGGCATCGCCGCCAAGGAGCTCTCCGGCAAGCCGCTGGTCATCCATGTCCACGCCACGTCCTTCGACCGTGGCTCGGACGACATGGTGGACTCCCGCGTCTATGCCATCGAGAAGCGCGGCATGGAGGCTGCCGACCGTGTGGTCACGGTCAGCGACCTCACGCGCAACATCGTCATCAACAAGTACGGGATCGACCCCGCCAAGGTCGTGACCGTCCACAACGCCGTGGACTTCAGCGGCCGGGAGAACCTCTCGGTCGAGCGCGGCGTCCGGGACAAGGTCGTGACCTTCCTGGGCCGCATCACCTTCCAGAAGGGTCCCGAGTATTTCATCGAGGCGGCCGCCAAGGTCCTCAAGCGTACCAAGAACGTGCGCTTCGTGATGGCCGGCAGCGGAGACATGATGCAGCGCGCCATCCGTCAGGTGGCCCGGCTCGGCATCTCCGACCGCTTCCACTTCACGGGCTTCCTGCGCGGGCAGGAGGTCCAGAAGATGTTCGCCCTGTCGGACGTTTACATCATGCCGTCCGTGTCCGAGCCTTTCGGCATCTCCCCGCTCGAGGCGATGCGCTCCAACGTCCCCTCCATCATCTCCCACCAGTCCGGCGCCGCCGAGGTGCTCAAGTACGCCCTCAAGGTGGACTTCTGGGATGTCGATGCGATGGCCGACGACATCTACGCCCTGCTCCAATACCCTGCCTTGTCCGACTTTGCCAACAAGCAGGGATTCGACGAAGTCAACGCGCTCAAGTGGAACAATGCCACCGCGAAGCTCAAGAAAGTTTATGAATCAGTAGTCAACCAGTAATATGAAGAAGTCAATCTGCCTGTACTTCCAGGTCCACCAGCCCACCCGCCTCCGCCTTTACAGATTTTTCGATATCGGCAAGGACTCCCATTATTATGACGATTTCGCCAACCGGACGATCCTCAAGCGCATCGCCCAGAAGTGCTATCTGCCGATGAACGAGCTCCTGCTCGAGGCCGTCAAGAAGAACAAAGGCAAGTTCAAGCTGGCCTTCTCCATCTCCGGATCCGCCCTGGAGCAGTTCGACCGCTACGCCCCCGAGGTCATCGAGAGCTTCCGCAAGCTCGCCGAGACCGGCAACGTGGAGTTCCTCTGCGAGACCTACAACCATTCCCTGTCCTCGCTGGCCTCCAAGCAGGAATTCGAGCACCAGGTGCTCAAGCACAAGGCCGCCGTGGAGCAGTACTTCGGCGTCACGCCCAAGACCTTCCGCAACACCGAGCTGATCTACTCCGACGGCATCGGCGCGATGGTCTACGACCTGGGCTTCAAGACGATGCTCACCGAGGGCGCCCGCCACATCATGGGCTGGAAGAGCCCCGACTACGTCTACAACAACGACCTCAAGCCGGGCCTGAAGCTCTTGCTCCGCAACTATAACCTCAGCGACGACATTGCCTTCCGCTTCTCCGACCGCGGCTGGGCCGAGTGGCCCCTGACCGTCGAGAAGTTCGTCGGCTGGCTCAAGGCCTCCGAGGGCGACATCATCAACCTCTTCATGGATTACGAGACCTTCGGCGAGCACCAGGGTGCCGAGTGCGGCATCTTCGAGTTCATGCGCGCCCTGCCGGACGCCGTGGCCAAGGACAAGGAGCTCGAGTTCGTGACGCCGGAGCGCGCCGCCGCCCGCCTCAAGTCCGTGGGCGACCTCTCCGTCCCGCAGCCCATCTCCTGGGCGGACGAGGAGCGTGATACCTCCGCCTGGCTCGGCAACGAACTGCAGCAGGATGCCTACAACAAGCTCTACGCCCTGCAGGAGAAGCTTTCCATCCTCAATGACGCCGCCCTGTGGAACGACTACGGCCACCTGCAGGAGAGCGACCACCTGTACTACATGTGCACGAAGTTCTTCTCCGACGGCGAGGTCCACAAGCGTTTCAACCCGTATGATACCCCCTACGAGGCTTTCATCAACTATATGAACGTCCTGAGCGACTTCATCATCCGGGTAGACAACGCTATGGCCGAAAGACAATAGTATTGTATTAAATAGTAGTGTATGATCAACAATTATGAAATGGCCGCGCCCGCGTGGAGAAGTGTGATGGTGACGCGGCATCTGCCGGAGGCGCTCTCGGGTCTGGAGACCCTGTGCAAGAACCTCTGGTGGTGCTGGAACGACAACGCCAAAGCGTTGTTCCGCACCGTAGATTACGAACTGTGGCATAAATCCGGCCACAATCCGATGGTGATCCTGGACAAGGTCAGCCTCAAGCGCTATAACGAACTTGCCAAGGACAAGGAGTTCCTGGCCCGCCTGGATGCGGTGATGGCCGAGTTCAACACCTATATGGCCGCCAAGTCCGAGCGCACCGAGCCTTCCGTCGGATATTTCTGCATGGAATATGGTCTGGACACCTCCCTGATGATCTATTCCGGCGGCCTGGGTATCCTGGCCGGCGACTACCTCAAGGAGACCAGCGATATGAACGTCAACCTCGTGGCGGTGGGCCTGCTCTACCGCTACGGCTACTTCACCCAGCGCCTCACCCCGCAGGGCAACCAGGTGGCGGAGTACAAGCCGCAGGACTTCCTCAAGATCCCGGCCGAGCCCGTCCTGGACGAGAACGGCGTATGGCGGACGGTGTCCGTGCAGATGCCGGGCCGCCAGATGCACGCCCGCATCTGGAAGGTGGCGGTCGGCCGCACCGACCTCTACCTGCTGGATACCGACTACGAGGACAACCTCCCGGAGGACCGCCAGGTCACGCACCAGCTCTACGGCGGCGACTGGGAGAACCGCATCAAGCAGGAGATCCTGCTGGGTATCGGCGGCATGCGCGCCCTGCGCGCCCTGGGCCTGCGCCCGACCATCTACCATTACAACGAGGGCCACGCTGCTTTCGCGGGTCTGGAGCGCCTGCGCGAGTGCATCCAGGAGGAGCACCTCTCCTTCAGCGAAGCGCTGGAGCTCGTCCGCGCCTCCGGTCTCTACACCACGCACACGCCTGTCCCTGCCGGCCACGACGCCTTCTCCGAGGAGATGATCGGCCGCTATTTCGGCCACTATCCCGGCCGTCTGGGCATCGACTGGCGTACGATGATGAGCCTGGGCCGCATCCATCCCGACAACCGTGACGAGAAGTTCTCGATGAGCCACCTCGCCGCCAACCTCTCGCAGAATGTCAACGGCGTGTCCATGCTCCACGGCAAGGTCAGCCAGGACATCTTCGCGGATATGTATCCCGGGTATCTCCCCGAGGAGCTGTACATCAGCTACGTCACCAACGGCGTCCACTATCCCACCTGGGCTTCCAAGTACTGGAAGGAGCTGCACGCCAAGGTGTTCGGCCCTGAGTTCCAGACCCACCACTACGACAAGACCTGCTTCGAGGGGATCTACTCCGTGCAGGATTCCGAGATCTGGAACATCCGCAAGACCCTCAAGAAGGAGCTCGTCCGCACCATCCGCGAGCGTCTGTCCGATCCGCAGCTGAGCGCCCACTACACCCCGCGCCAGGTCGTCACCATCAAGGAGCGCCTGCGCGAGGACGTGCTCACCATCGGCTTCGCCCGCCGTTTCGCCACCTACAAGCGCGCCACGCTCCTGTTCAGCGACCTGGACCGCCTGGACGCCATCGTCAACGATCCCAAGCGCCCGGTGCAGTTCATCTTCGCCGGCAAGGCGCACCCGGCCGACGGGATGGGCCAGGACCTGATCAAGCAGATCATCGAGATCTCCAAGCAGGACCGCTTCCTGGGCCGTATCATCTTCGTGCCCGGCTACGACATCACGCTCGCCAAGCGCCTGGTCCAGGGCGTGGACGTGTGGCTCAACAACCCCACGCGCCCGCTCGAGGCCTCCGGCACGTCCGGAGAGAAGGCCGCGATGAACGGCGTGATGCATTTCTCCGTGCTCGACGGCTGGTGGGTCGAGGGTTACAAGGAGGGCGCCGGCTGGGCCCTTCCGCTCGAGAAGACCTACGACGACCAGAACTACCAGAACGAGTTGGATTCTGCCACGATCTACGCCACGATCGAGACTTCGATCGCCCCTACCTATTACGACGTGGACAAGGCCCTGGGCCTGTCGCCCGTGTGGGTCGGCTACATCAAGAACACGATCGCCCGCGTGGCCTGTGACTTCACGACCAACCGGATGCTAACGGACTACTGCAACCAGTACTACATCCCGCAGGCTGCGCGTACGCAGGAGCTTGCGGCGGACAGCTTCCGCAAGGCGCGCGCCATCGCCGCCTGGAAGCAGATGATGCAGGTGGAGTGGCGCAATATCCGCGTGGTCTCCTGCTCGCAGCCCGACGCTTCCTACGTCCTCTCCCAGGAGGACCGCCTCAAGAGCGAGGTCGTCCTGGACCTGGGCCGCATCAAGCCCGAGGACATCGGCGTGGAGATCCTCTTCACCTCGCAGGACGCCAAGGGACAGTCCCACATCCAGGAAGTGGCGGAGCTGGAACTTGTCAACTATGACAAGGGCATCGCCACGTACCGGACCGAGGTGCTCCCCGAGCACACGGGTATGTACCAGGTCGGCAAGCGCATCTTCCCGAAGAATCCCAGCCTGCCGCACCGCCAGGACTTCCCGCTGGTCAAATGGCTGTAGTCGCCACCGGCTTCTTCGACGGGGTCCATCTGGGGCACCGTCAGGTCATCCGGACACTCGTCTCCTCCGCCCGCCAAAGGGGCGAGGAGGCGATTGTCGTTACGTTTGCGCGGCATCCGCGCGCCGTCCTGCAGCAGGATGCACACCAGTTGCGCCTGCTGAATTCCCCGCAGGAGCGGGAGGCGCTGCTGCGGGGGCTCGGGGTGGACCGCGTGGAGTTGCTGACCTTCGACCGGGCCTTCGCCCGGAAGACCGCGGAGCAGTACCTGCGCGAGGTCCTGCTGGGCCGTTTCGGCGCCACGATGCTCGTGCTGGGCTACGACAACCGCCTCGGCTCCGACCGCCTGACCCCTGATACCATCATTCCTTTGGCAGAGAAGTTAGGGCTGGAAGTGGAAGTGGTTCCCGCTTCCACTTCCAACGACGCCGTCATCAGTTCGACCAAGATCCGCGAGGCGCTGGAGGAGGGGAGCGTCGAGGCGGCGGAGGCGATGCTGGGGTATCCGTATATGCTCCGGGGCCTGGTCGTAGGCGGCAAGCAGCTGGGGCGTACCCTGGGCTACCCGACCGCCAACCTGCGCCTCTACGACCCGATGAAACTCGTCCCGGCACGGGGCGTCTACCTGACGGAAGTCGAAGTCCTCGGCAGCCACTACTGGGGGATGACCAACGTCGGCGACATCATCGAGACCCACATCTTCGACTTCAACGAGGATATCTACGGCCACGACCTGGAGATCCGCTTCCGCCGCTGGCTGCGGGAAATGCGCACGATGGAAAACCTCGACGCCCTCAAGACCCAGCTCGCCGCCGACGAAGCGACCTGCCGGGAGATGCTGAGATAAGTTTGCCTTTTTCCGGAATAATTCCTATATTTGCAACTGAACGAGGGTTCTGCCGCACGAGGCAGAACTCCTTTTTAGTTAACCTGTCGAAAACACACAACAAATATGGCAGAAGTACATTATATGAGCCAGGAAGGGCTGGACAAGCTCAAGAAAGAACTCGCCGAGGCGTTGGCTCAGCGCCCGGTCATCTCCGCGGCCATCGCGGAGGCCCGCGAGAAGGGCGACCTCTCCGAGAATGCCGAATACGAGTCTGCGCGCGAGGCGCAGGGCCTGCTTGAACTGCGTATTGCGAAACTTCAGAACCAGATCGTCAACGCCAAGGTGCTGGACAGCTCCCAGCTCAATACCGACAAGGTCCAGATGCTCAACACCGTCAAGGTGGAGAACCTCAACAACAAGCGCATCATGGAGTTCACGATCGTCGGCGAGAGCGAAGCCGACTTCGCCAAGGGCAAGCTCGCCGCCACGACCCCGATCGCCAAGGCCCTGATGGGCCACGGCAAGGGCGAGGTCGTGGATGCCAAGGCCCCCTCCGGCATCATCAAATTCAAGATCCTCGATATCACCCTCTGATGGCAACGATTTTCACCCGCATCGCCCAGGGCGAGATCCCGTCCTACAAAGTGGCGGAGAACGAAGACTACTACGCCTTCCTGGACATCAGCCCGCTGACGCTGGGCCACACCCTCGTGATTCCCAAGCACGTGGAGGACGACTACATCTTCCACCTGGACGGACCTGTCTACGACGGCCTCTGGGCCTTTGCCCGGCAGGTTGCCGTGGCACTCAAGGCCGCGGTGCCCTGCAAGCGCGTAGGCGTGGCCGTGCTCGGGATGGAAGTCCCCCACACGCACATCCACCTCGTCCCGCTCCAGACCGAGGGCGACCTCGATTTCCGCAAGGACCGCCCGCAGATCACGAAGGAACAAATGGCGCAGACCGCCGCCGCAATCCTCGCCGAATATGAAAAGAACCGTTAAAATCATCGTGCTTGCGCTGGCAGCGCTCGCACTGGCTGCCTGCGCCGACAAGGCCCGCATCAAGGGTACCCTCGCCGACGCCCCCGACAAGCAGATTGTCGTCAAGCAGCTGGAAATCAATACTTACCGCGACCTCGACACCATCAAAACGCGCTCCGACGGCTCCTTCCGCTACGACGTGAAGGTGGCGGCCGGCCAGCCGGAATTCATCTACCTGTTCTACGGAGACACGCGTGTGGCCGCCCTGCTGCTCGAGAAGGGCGAGACCGCCACGGTCCAGGCCGACACGCTCGGCAACTACACGGTCACGGGCTCCGAAGGCTCCGCCGAGCTCGCCAAGGTGGACAAGGCCTATGCCGACTTCATCGCGGCCCTGCAGGCCCACGAAGACACGCCCACCCAGATGACCCGGGACTACATCCAGCACTATCGCGACAACGTGAAGTACGTGATGGAGCACCCCTTCTCGCTCACCACGATCCCCGTGTTCTTCGAGCGCCTGGGCGACGCCTCCATCTTCTCCCAGGCCACGGACGCGATGCTGTTCCGCCAGGTCGCCGACTCGCTCAAGACCGTCTATCCCGATTCCCGCTATGTCAAGGCCCTCGACAAGGAGGCCGACCGCCGGATGCGGATCCTGGAGTTCAGCGGCCGCCTGCAGAACGCCGGTGAGGCGTCCTTCCCCGACATCGTGATGCCGGACATCAAGGGTGAGCAGCAGATGCTCAGCAAGGTGGACGCCAAGGTGATCCTCGTCCACTTCTGGGATGCCACGGATGCCGCCCAGAAGATGATGAACCTCGACACGCTGCTGCCGCTCTACAACGACTTCCACAAGCGTGGATTCGAGATCTTCGCCATCGGCTGCACCCCGGACAAGCCCGAGTGGGCCTCCACCGTGCTGGCGCAGAAGCTCCCGTGGATCAATGTCAACGACGGCCTGGGCGCCGCCTCGGTCGCCCTCAGCAGCTACCACGTGACCGCGCTGCCCAACTCCCTGCTGATCGTGGACGGCGAGCTCAACACCAAGCCCCTCTCCGGCGCGGACGCCCTCCGCAAAGAGTTGTCACGGCTTCTGCGCTGACGCCAGGTCGACCAGTCTCATCCGTACCAGATTCTCATAGCCGTCTCCGATCAGGATGGGCGGCTTGATGTAGTTTCCGACCGCCAGCTGCGGATAATTCCATAAGTTATTGATAAACAGCCGGACGGCCCCACTCCTCGCATCCGCCTCCAGCCGGACGGCGTCGCATTCCTGCGAGAAGACCTCCACGCCGACGGTCTTCCCCTCCAGGAGCAGGTCCGCCCGCCGGATGTATTCCTTGGTGGAGCGGAAATCGTTGTTGGTGGTTTCCCTCCTGTCTTGGTAGCCGGACAGCCAGTAAAGGTCGTAGTTCAGGTCCTTCCAGGATGCCGGCTCTGCGCTGACGGCTTTCCAGGCCGTCCCACGCGGGCGGCCGATGTGGTCTTCCGGATACACGGTCCAGGTACTGCGCCGCTCCCATTGGATCCGGTCGGTCGCGGCCGGCAGGATGAACTGGATGCCCACTTCGCTGTAGCCTCCGAGGTCGGCCTCGTTCCAGGGGAGCGTGAAGGCCACGGGCGGGTCGTTGGGCACGTGCTTGATTATGTACCGGGTCGTGATGACCCCCGCGCCGTCGACGCGCAGCTGCATGTCCACGAAGATCGGGGCATAGCAGGTCTCGATGTCGATGACCGCCTCCCGCCCCTCCATGCGGGACTGGATGCTGATCGGCCAATACTCCACGACCGCCAGTCCCGAGCGGAGCAGATTCAGGTGCGGACCGCCCGTCAGGACGGTCTCTCCCTTGTATTCCACGGATTGGATCTGGCCCGAGAACTTGTTGAAGAGGAAGGTGAATTCCGGCCCCCGGATCGTGATGAACTGGTATCCGTCTTCGAGGGTCGGCGGGATGGTGGCCGGCTCCGGGATGGCTACGGGCGGTGTGCCGATTTCGAGGCGGTACTCGTCCACCTGGTAGCCGTCGCTGCGGATGGCGGCGAGTTCCAGGATATCGCCGTCCTGGAAACGGGTGTACGGGATCACGAGCCGGCCTTTTCCGCGCGGCGGCACGGAAGGCCCCTTGACGACGCCCTCGGACCGGGCGGTGCGCCAGCGGATTTCCAACTCGTCGAGGTTGGTATGGCAGAAGCGGTTCTCCACCTCCAGGGTCAGGGGCTGGCCCGGCTCCGGAGTGTCATAGACCTGCCGGGAGATGACGAAGGGCGAGAAGGCCTTGCGGAAGGCCCAGATCTCCGGCATCGATTCGTTCATGTAGCGGTACATCCCGAATTGGTCGAGGCCCAGGGAGCCGGGGGTGTTCCAGATGCGCTCCCAGGTGTATTTGAGCCCCTCTCCCCAGAAGTTCCGGACATTGGGATCGCGGGTCAGTTCCGCCATCGGGATGGTCACGTGGTTGCTCTCGTCAATCAGGACCGGCATCTCCGGCAGGGGACCTTTCCGGTCGTACAAGGAGTTGGGCGCATTGCAGATGGCGACCATATAATCGGAGAAATCCACGGTGGGGTCGGCCACGGGTGCGTAGTGGACGCTGAATATGTCGTAGGGGATTTCCTCATCCTCTTTCAGACGGTAGCCCCAGCTGAAGATCGTCGGGCGCGCGGGGTCCTCCGCCTTGGCGTATTTGTAGCTGTCCAGTACGTTCGGTCCCGTGAAAGACTCATTGCCGAGCCCCCACATCACGACGCAGGGGTGGTTGAAGTCGCGTTCGATCTTCTCCGCGATCAGGTTGACCCATTGGTAGGCGAAGGTCGTGTCGAGCTCCGCGCCGAACTTGGCGAAATCCACGGCGTGTTCGTCCAGGACATAGATGCCGTGTACGTCGCAGCTGTCCAGGAAGGCTTCGGTGGCCCATTTCTGGCGGGTGTGGTTGATGTTGAGGTCGCGCAGCTGCCGGACATCCTCTCCGCCCCACAGTCCCCGGAACTTCACTTCGTCGCCGTTGACGAACAGCTGCTTGCCGCGCAGCTCCACCTGACGGAATCCGTACGTGGAGGTCAGCGTCTCGCTCTCCCGGCCCCGGGAATCCGACAGGGTCAGGCGCACGTCATAGAGATTCGGATGCTCAGCATCCCACTTCCGAGGTGCCTTCACCGCGAAATCGAACGACATCTCCGTCATCCCTGCGGGGATCCGGACGGAAGCGGGGCTGAGCTGCAGGCGCTTGCCGGAGCGGTCGGTCATCGCCAGCCGGAGCGTGCCGGAGCCCGGCTCGGAGAGGCGGACTTTGAGGCGCAGGGTGGCGTCCCGGTATCGTGCGTCGAAGAAGGTCTCCAGGCGCATCTGTTGGATATGGCTCTGCGGCACGGCGAACAGGCTCGCGTCATCCAGCGTTCCCGTGAAGCGGACGTGCGCTCCCAGTCCGTCGCTTCGCTCCAGCAGCAGGGCGATTGCAGCCTCTTCGCCCGGCGTGACGAAGTCCGTGATGTCGGCGTCCCAGGTCGAGAAAGCTCCCCAGTAATCCCGGACGAAGCGGCCGTTGACCCACAGCCGGGCGGCTTGCGTGGTGTTCTTGAACTGCAGGATGATCCGTTTGCCGGCGAAAGCGGCCGGAATCCGGACGTCCCGCCGCAGGCCTACCCGTCGGGAGACGTTTCTCCGGGGGAGGCCGGTGGCCGGCGAGCGCATCGGCGTGTAGCGGGAATCGGGCGCCTCGCGGAAAAATCCGTCCTCCGGATCGGGGAGGGCGAGCCAGCCGTCCTGCAGGGACAGCACTTGCGCCGGGCGGCCTGCCACGGAGGAGGGGACGGGCGTGATGACAGGTCGGGCGATTTCGTTTGCGGATCGGGCAGACACGAAAGGACAGCACGCGACGAGCGTGCAGGCCAACACGAGGAAGCGTCTCATATTATCTATAGAATGGTGGTTGGTTTGAGCGTCTCAGTCGTCGAACTTCGGCTTTAGGATCTCCGAGTAGAGGATCAGCTTCTTCTTGTCGATCTCCAGCTTCGTCCGCGGGTCAATCTCTTCGACCTCCTGTATGCGCCGGACAATTGCGCGCTGCCCCTCGACCGGAGGAAGGTCATCTTTCTGCATCTTGAAGACCGTTTCCGCAGGTCGCCCCTTGGGAACCGTGCCACCCTCGGCATCGTAAGAGGGAGGGGCCCAACCATAAGGTTGGGAGGGGTCCTGCGCAGCAGGACGTTCCGAGGGGCGACTTGCGGAAACGTCAGATGCAGAAGGGAAGACCGGTCTGGCTATGACCGGCGGAGCGCCCTTGCGCTTGCGCGCCCGCTTGTCGAGGAGAGCTGCGACGAGCGGGAACAGGAACATCAGTATGGGGATCAGTACTTCCCAGTCCATATCCCAAATTTAGGGAATCGGGACGAAAAAAGCAAATCAGAAGAGATTCTTCCGGCTGACCGTGGCGACGAACTGCTTGAGGTAGAACGGCTCGAAATAAGCCGTGTCGCGGAAACGGCCCGCCTCGAACTCCCGCAGGGCGGGGACGCCCATCGCCGCGGCGCGGGGGCAGGTCTGCACGAAGTGCGCATCGGGACCGGCCAGCACCTCGCGGCACTTGTCCGCGCCGTCGCCGATGAACAGTACAGGGCCGGCGGCGCGCTCCGCTGCGAAACTCTGTGCGTCGACCACGCGCGGCTCCACCTCGGTCAGGCGCTGTCCGTCCGGGGTGTAGACAGCCGTGTAGACCTCCATCCGCCGGGCATCGACCAGCGGGATGACGTAGCGGCACCCGGCCGGGAGCAAGCCTTCCGCGCATGCCTGGTGGACGAGGACCTCGGGCGTGTCGACCGAGAGCAGCGGAATGCCTGCGGCGAAACAGATCCCCTTGGCCGTGGACACGCCCACGCGCAGGCCGGTGTAGGAGCCCGGCCCCGCGCTGACGCATACGGCGTCGAGCTCCCCGGCGCGCAGTCCGCAATCATCCAGGACCTCCTTGACGAAGGGGGCCGTGAGTGCGGCGTGCGCACGGGGCTCGGTACTCTCCCGCACGGCGGCGATGACCCCGTCCGCGGCGAGCGCGACCGAGCAGAGCGAGGTCGAGGTCTCGATGAGCAGGATCTTAGGCATCGGGCGCTGCAGGATTGCCGGTGACGAAGGTCTTGAGGATGGGGAAGACCTTCTCGGCTGCGTTTTTCAAAGCGTTATAGACAACGGTGTCCGCCGTGGTTTCGGGCTTGACGATATGCAGGGAGCTGTTGAGCGTCTCGAACAGCAAGATGACCAGGCCCAGGATGAGCGCCACTTTGAGGATGGCGAAGACCAGGCCGAGCAGGCGGTTCAGGAAGCCCAGCGAGAGCGCCTTGACTGCCTTGGTGATGAGCGCGCCGATCAAGTTGAGCACCACGGCCGCCACGATGATGATGAGCACGAAACTGACGACATCCAGGATGGATTTCTCCAGCGTGACGTACTGGGAGAGCCATTCGCCGACGACCGGGGCGAAATGGAAGGCCGCCCAGGCCGCGATCAGGATGGCCGCCAGGTCCACCACCTGCTTGACGAAGCCCTTGGAGATGCCGCTGACGATCGCAGGCACGAAGCAGAGCAGAAGAATAATGTCCAGAATAGCCATAACGTTTTGTTTAAATGGGTAGAATTCGCTAAATTTGTAGGCTAATTACAAACGCAAAAATAGGCAAAAAATATGACATTTCACGAATATAACGGCCTGGACTTGGTCTCCGTGGGGGAAGAGGTGCTGCAGCGGTGGCGCAAGAGGCACGCTTTCGAGAAATCGCTTGCGCTCCGCGAGGGAGCGCCCGAGTTCATTTTCTTCGAAGGCCCCCCTTCCGCCAACGGGATGCCGGGCATCCACCACGTGATGGCGCGCTCCATCAAGGACGCCATCTGCCGTTATAAGACGCAGTCCGGGTACAAGGTCCGCCGCCGCGCGGGCTGGGATACCCACGGCCTGCCGGTGGAGCTGGGCGTCGAGAAGAAGCTCGGCATCACCAAGGAAGACATCGGCTCCAAGATTTCCGTCGCAGACTACAACAGGACCTGCCGCGAGGAGGTGATGAAGTACACCGCCGAATGGCGTACCCTCACCGAGCGCATCGGCTACTGGGTGGATATGGACGACCCGTACATCACGTACGACAACCGCTACATCGAGACCCTCTGGTACCTGCTCAAGGATATCTACGGCAAGGGCCTGCTCTACAAAGGCAAGAGCATCCAGCCCTACAGCCCGGCCGCCGGCACAGGCCTGAGCACGCACGAGCTTAACCAGCCCGGCTGCTACCGCGACGTCAAGGACACGACCTGCACCGTGCAGTTCAAGGTCCTCGGCGAGGAGGACCTCTACATCCTCGCCTGGACCACCACGCCCTGGACCCTCCCGTCCAATGTGGGCCTCTGTGTCGGTCCCAACATCGACTACGTCAAGGTCCGCTCTGCGAACCCTTATACCGGCGCTCCCGCCACCTACATCGTGGCCGAGGCGCTCGTGGGCGCCGTCTTCAACGGCAAGGTGCCCTTCGAAGTGCTGCCCGGCAGCGTCAAGGGCCGCGACCTGGTGGGGCTGCGCTACGAGCAGCTCATCCCCTGGTTCCGTCCCGACGGTGACGCCTTCCGCGTGGTCCCCGGAGACTACGTCAGCACGGAGGAGGGAACGGGCATCGTCCACATCGCGCCGACTTTCGGCGCGGACGACGCCAAGGTGGGTTACGCCGCGGGGCTTCCCGCCCTGCAGGTGGTCGACCGCAACGGCGACCTCCAGGCCCAGGTGGACCTGAAGGGCCGTTTCTTCCGCTTGGAGGATATGGACCCGCAGTTCGTCGCCACGCACGTGAGCCCGGACTATGCCGAGTGGTCCGGCCGTTATGTCAAGAACGCTTATGACAGCTCGCTCCCGGCCGACGCCCCGACCCTGGACGTGGACCTCTGCGTGATGCTCAAGGCCACCGGCAAAGCCTTCAAGATCGAGAAGCACGTGCACTCCTATCCGCACTGCTGGCGCACCGACAAGCCGGTCCTTTATTATCCGCTGGACAGCTGGTTCATCCGGACCACGGCCGTGCGCGACCAGATGATCGCGCTCAACGACCAGATCCGCTGGAAGCCCGAGTCCACGGGCACGGGCCGCTTCGGCAAGTGGCTGGAGAACATCCAGGACTGGAACCTCAGCCGCAGCCGCTACTGGGGCACGCCGCTCCCGGTCTGGCGCACCGAAGACGGCAAGGAGGAGGTCTGCATCGGCTCCGTGGCGGAACTCTTTGCCGAGATCGACAAGGCCGTGGCTGCCGGCGTGATGGCCGCGAACCCGCTCCGCGAGCGCGGTTTCGACCCTGCCGACATGTCCAAGGCCAACTACGACAAGATCGACCTCCACCGTCCCTACGTGGACGAGATCTTCCTCGTGAGCCCCACCGGCCGCAAGATGATCCGCGAGACGGACCTCATCGACGTGTGGTTCGACTCCGGCGCGATGCCCTATGCCCAGACCGGCCTGCGCGGCATCGACAGTCCGGATTTCGGCTGCACGGCCGACTTCATCGCCGAGGGCGTGGACCAGACGCGCGGGTGGTTCTACACCCTGCACGCCATCCACACGATGGTCAGCGGCACGCCCGCCTTCCGGCGCGTGATCTCCAACGGCCTGGTGCTCGACAAGAAGGGCGAGAAGATGAGCAAGCGCCTGGGCAACGCCGTCGACCCCTTCCAGGCGATGGACAAATACGGCCCCGACGCCCTCCGCTGGTATATGATGACCAACGCGCAGCCTTGGGACAACCTCAAGTTCGACGAGGCCGGCGTGGAGGAAGTCCGCCGCAAATTCTTCGGCACGCTCTACAATTCCTACTCCGTCTTCGCGCTCTACGCCAACATCGACAAGTTCGACCCGGCTGCCGAGGCGGTGCCCTACGAGCACCGTCCGATGTTCGACCGCTGGATCATCAGCCGGCTCAACACCCTGGTACAGGGCGTCGTGGCCGCCTACGAGGACTATGATATCACCACCGCGGGCCGCCTGGTCCAGGATTTCGTCTGCGACGACCTGAGCAACTGGTACATCCGCCTCAACAAGAAGCGCCTCTGGGGTGCCGGGATGGAGGAGGACAAGCTCTCGGCCTACCAGACCCTTTATGAGGTGCTCAAGGGCGTGGCCTTGCTGGGCGCCCCGATCGCTCCTTTCTTCATGGAGCGTCTCTGGCTGGACCTCGTTCCGGAGTCCGAGTCCGTGCATTATTGCGCGATGCCTGCGTACGAGCCCACGCTCGTGGACAAGGGCCTCGAGGAGAGCATGGGCTTCGCCCAGAAGGCCTCCTCGATGGTGCTTGCCCTCCGCAAGAAGGTGGGAATCAACGTCCGCAAGCCCCTCGCCAAGGTGCTCGTGCCCGTGCTGGACGACAACGTCAAGGCGCACATCCAGCGCGTGAGCGACATCTTCCTGTCCGAGGTCAACGTCAAGCAGATCGAGTATCTCCACGACACCACGGGCATCATCACCAAGAAGATCAAGCCCAACTTCAAGACGCTCGGCAAGATCTACGGCAAGCAGATGAAGGAGATCGCCGCCGCGTTCGGTCAGCTCTCCCAGGAGGAGATCGCCGCGATCGAGCGCTCGGAGAGCGAGTATGTCCTCCACCTGCCTTCCGGAGACGTGACCCTGCGCAAGGGCGACTACGAGATCCACTCCGAGGATATGCCCGGCTGGCTGGTGGCCACCGACGGCGCGTTGACCGTGGCCCTGGACATCGTCCAGACTCCGGAGCTGCTCCGCGAGGGCACGGCCCGCGAACTCATCCACCCGATCCAGACCCTCCGCAAGGAGAGCGGTTTCGAGGTCACGGACCGGATCCATACCGTCATCTACGCCGACGGCGCGGCCGCCAGGGCCATTGCCGACGCCCTTTCCGAGCACGCCGCTTACGTTGCCGTCCAGACCCTCTCGCTCACGCTGGAGCAGAAGCCCCTCTCCGAGGCTCCCCAGGAGGCCGTGCAGGTCGAATGGGAGGATACCCAAATCCGTATTAAAGTAACAAAACACACTGATAATTAATCCTTTTATCGCTATGGCAGAAATCAAGACCCGTTATTCAGATGCCGAACTCGCCGAGTTCAAGGCTATCATTGAAGAGAAACTCGCCAAGGCCAAAGCAGAGTACAACACGCTGCGCCACATCGTGATGCACAACGGTACCAACGACATCGAGGACACCACGCCCTCGTTCCGTACCGTCGAGGACGACGGCGCCTTCCAGCTCTCCAAGGAGGAGGCCAGCCAGATGGCGCAGCGCCAGTACAAGTTCATCCAAAACCTCGAGGCCGCCCTGGTGCGCATCGAGAACAAGAGCTACGGCATCTGCCGTGTGACCGGCAAGCTCATCCCCAAGGAGCGCCTGCGCCTGGTCCCGCACGCCACGCTGACCGTGGAAGCCAAGGAAATGCTCGCCAAGCAAGGGAAGAATTGATATGAGATCCAAACGGGGGATCCGCCTCCTGCTGCTCGGCGTCTTGCTCGTCGTCATCGACCAGGTCATCAAATACCTGGTCAAGACGAACATGGAGCTGGGCGAGCAGATCTTCGTGATCGGGCAGTGGTTCCGCCTGTGCTTCGTGGAGAACGAAGGGATGGCGTTCGGGATGTCATTCGGCGGCCAGGTCGGCAAGTTCCTCCTGTCGCTGTTCCGCATCATCCTGAGCGGGTTCCTGATCTGGTGGATCCGGTCCTTGGACAAGAAGGGTACGGCCCCGACCGGCGTGCTGGTCGGCCTGACCCTCATCACGGCCGGTGCCATCGGCAACATCATCGACAGCCTGTTCTACGGCATCTTATGGGGCTATGCCCCGTTCATGTTCGGCAAGGTGGTGGACATGTTCTTCTTCCCGATCATCCGCGACGGTGCGCGGGTGATCTTCTTCAGTCCGGTCTTCAATTTTGCCGACTCGTGCGTGACGGTCGGCGCCTTCTACCTGATACTCTTCCAGTGGAAGTTCTTTGCCAAAGACGATAAGAAGGAATAAACGATAAACGCCGCAGTTCTCTGCGGCGTTTATTCTATGCGGAGGCGGAGGGATTCGAACCCCCGGAACGTCGCCGTTCAACAGTTTTCAAGACTGCCGCCATCGACCACTCGGCCACACCTCCGGGAAAGGGACTGCAAAGATAGCCAAAAGTCTCTGTTTTCCAAATACTAAAGCCGCTTGAGCAGGTAAAGGATGTTCTTGTCTGCCGTACGCTCGTAGGAGACTTCGTCCATGATGGAGCGGACGAGGTGGATGCCCAGGCCGCCGATCGGACGCTCCTCGAGCGGCAGGTTGAGGTCCGGCTCCTGGACCTGCGTGGGGTCGAAGGGCTGGCCGGAGTCGCTGATGATGAAGCGGATGCGGTCTTTGTGGAGGATGGCCTCGATGTCCACGAGCCCGTCTGTCCCGTCCGGGTAGGCATACACGATGACATTGGTCACGGCCTCCTCCAGCGCCAGGTTGAGGCTCATCGCCACGGGCTGGCTCAGCCCGGACTCTTCGGCGATGGTCTCCACGAAGTCTGCCAGCTGCGGGATCTGCTGGATGTCGTTGTGCAGGATCAGGTGGCGGTCGCTCAGTTGGTC
This sequence comes from Bacteroidales bacterium, assembly GCA_017428725.1. Taxonomy (GTDB): domain Bacteria; phylum Bacteroidota; class Bacteroidia; order Bacteroidales; family UBA932; genus Cryptobacteroides. The sequence continues at coordinate 150,002 of JAFRQH010000017.1, forward strand.
GGGCTGGCCCTGGTAGCGGATGCAGAGCATCGTCAGGTCATCGCTCTGGGGCGCGGTCTCGACGTGCTGGCGCACCGCATCGTGGATGCTTTCCACCAGTTCGTGGGCACTCAGGGCGGTGACCTTTCCGGCCGCTTCTTCCAGGCGCTGCTCACCGAACAGTTGGTGGCCGGCATCTTCCGCCTCCGTGAGCCCGTCGGTGTAGAGGAACAGGGAGGAATCCGGCGGCAGGGTCATCTCCTGCTGGACGAAATGCATCCCGCCGGCCACGGCGAGCGGGAGGTTGGGTACGACGTCGATGGGCTTGGCAGTCCCGTCGTGAAGCAGCAGCGGCGTGTTGTGCCCGGCGTTGCAGTAGCGCAGCTGGCCCGTCGCCAGGTCCAGCACGCCGACGAAGAAGGTGACGAACATATTGCTGTCGTTACCCTCCGACATCGAGTCATTCATATGCGAGATGATCCGGGCAGGGTAGATCTCGTGGCCGGATACGGTGCGGAAAAGGCTGCGCGTCACCGCCATCACGAGCGAGGCGGGAACACCCTTGCCGGAGACGTCCCCGATACAGAAGAACAGGCGCTCGTCCCGGATGAAATAGTCGAACAGGTCGCCGCCGACTTCCTTGGCAGGCACCAGTGTGGCGAAGATGTCAATGTCGCTGCGGTCGGGGTAGGGCGGGAAGATCTTGGGCAGCATCGCCATCTGGATTTTGCTGGCGATCATCAGTTCGTTCTCGATGCGCTCTTTGGTGTCGGCGACCTTCTGGTATCTGACCAGGTTCCGGGCCGTGCGCTGGATGATCAGGGCGAGGGTCAGCAGGGCGAGGACCTGAAGGAGGGTGACGATCAGGCCTATGCGCTTGACGCTGCGGAAGATCTCGTCCGAAGGGATGATGATGGCCATCGACCAGCCCGTGCGCGGGATGGGGGCGTAGAAGACATGGCGCTGGATGCCGGAGTAGGTCACTTTCCGGGAACCGCTGTGTCCGGCAAGCATCTCCTGGCCGATTGCCATCGCCTGGGGGTCTCCGGTCAGCTTGGCGCCGTCCAGGATGGTTGTCTGCATCACGAGGTCGTCGTCCGGGACGACCATCATCGTCCCGCGGTTGCTGATCAGTGTGCTGCGGGTCCCCGGATAGACCTGGACTTTGCTGACCAGTTCCGTCAGCCAGTCCAGCGAGAGGTCCGCAGTCACGACCCCGACATAGTTGCCCTTCTTGTCCTGGATCGGGTAGGAATAAGTCGTCATCATCATCTCGCCGCCGCCTGCGTCGTAGTACGGCTCGCTCCAGTGGCCCTCGTGGGTGGCCATCGACTCGGTGAACCACTCCATCCTGAGGTAGTTGTACTCGTCGGTGCCCAGTTGCTTGGAGAGGATGTCGCTGCCGTCGAGATAGGAGTAGGGCGCGAGAAGCTGGCCCCGGGCGGTCCTGTACTCGGGCAGGAGCGCTATGGCGGAGCCGATGATGACAGGATTGTCTTCGACGATGCGCCGGGTGATCTTGTAGAGGCTGTCCACATTGCCGAGCTCCTGGCGTACGGACCAGAGGTTGTTGCGGATGGCTGTCTCGACCTGGTCCACCACGCTGGTGATCTCCAGGTTGGTCTTGTTCAGTTCGCCCTCAGCCCGCAGGGTGGCCTCTTCCTCGAGGCCTTTCCTGGAGAAGTAATACTGGATCAACGAGGTCGTCTCCAGGGCGATGGCGGCGGTGGCGATGACTCCGATGCCCCGCAGGAGGAGCATAAGGTCGGATTTCTTATTGAACAGGCGCATAGTGAACTCAATAAATGGTTCCTTCCAGCATAGCACGGAACTCGGGCATCGGCCGGCAAGTGTCGCGTTCGACGATCAGGGTCTTGAGCCCGGCATAGACGCGGATGTCACGCTCGATGGCTTGCGGGTCGGTGTCCGGGCCGAAATAGGCCGGCACGAAGGCGTCCCAGAAAGCGGCGGCGGTCGCATTGTCCATATGGAAGGTATTGCGGGTAAAAGCTTCGTCGTTCAGTTTGCAGGTGAGGTAGACCATCCCGAGGTCGAACATCGGATGGCCGTAGCAGAAGTCGCCCAGGTCGATGAAATAGTCCTGCGACCCGGTGAAGATGGCGTTGCCGAACTGCAGGTCGCCGTGGATGGCCGTGTCGGCGTCGGGTGCCCGGCGGATGAACTCCGCAATCCGGGCCTTCTGGTCGCGCGTAAAGAACGGGTTCTCGCCGAGCAGGCGCAGATAGCGGTCCTTGACGCTCTCGAAACAGGAAGTGTCCACGTGCGTGGCGTGCAGCTTGCGGCACATCTGCGCGAACTTGGCGGCGTATTCGCCGACCCGCGCGGGCTCTTCGCCGATGGCGCGGGCGAAGGATCTCTTGCCGGGGACGCGTTGGAGGCGCAGGCCGAAACATTCGCCGTCCGTCACGAAGTCGCCCGGTTCGGGGGTCGGGATGCCCATGGCATAGACCTTCCGGGACAGGGTCAGCTCGTCCAGCGGCTGCTGGCGGATGCCGGGCCGGTAGAGCTTGAGCATCACCGTGGGGTCGGTCTTGTGGTTGTAGCTGCTGCCGTTGGCGCCCTCGCCGGCGTATTCGTACTCGTCGAGGTCGATGCGGACGGGCTGGCAGAAGACTTCGTCGATCAGCCGGACGAATTCCTCATAGGCGGCCGTGCCGGCCAGCTCGGAGAGCGAGGCGGCGAGGCCGCGGTAGTGCCACTCGTGCTCCCGGCGGTCCGTGACGTGGAAGATCTGCCAGAGCGCATCGCCCTTGGCGGCGTAGTCCTGGGCGATGGCGCGCATGTTCGAGAGTTTGTCCCCCATGGCCACGATCTTGGCATCGTGCGGCGCGGCGGCCAGTCGGTCGATCGCGGCCTGCTTGCGCGCGTGCCAGCTCTCCGATACGGACAGGTGGCTGATCTCGATGTCGCTCTCCGCCGCCACCAGGTCGGCGACGCGGTCGCCGAACTCGGCGCGGATCTGCTCCACGGTGACGGGCGTGTCTTCGACGACGTCGTGCAGCACGGCGGCGGCCAGCAGCTCCTGGTCCGGCGTGATGGTGGCCACGATGGCCGCGGCCTCCATCGGGTGGAGGATGTAAGGGTAGCCCTTGCCGCGGCGCTCCGTGCCGGCGTGGGCCTGCACGGCATAGCGGATGGCCCGGTCCATCAAGCTCGTATCCAGGGGTTTGTTGGGCATTGTCAGATCAGTTTGAGGGTCTCGGCTTGTTTGTAAATCATCTCGGCGAGCGAGGCGTTGCTCCCGGAGTGGCCGTTGATCTGGTCGAACAGGGCCTGCAGGCCGGGTTTGCCGCCGCCTTGGCGCAGGATCTTGATGATGCAGAGATTCTGCAGGGCCACCGCGGAGGTGATGATGTCGATGTCGGTCACGCCGAGCTGGTACGAGGCGAGCCGGTAGGCATCCTCCTGGCAGTCATAGATCATCTGCTGGACGTCGCCCAGGGTGGTCAGCCCCAGGTCCTTGAGGACGGGGAGGTAGCTCTGCAGGGGGGCTTCCTGGATCTCGGCCTGGTTGAGGGAGGCGATGCGGTGGTTGAGCGCGTCGAAAGGACGCATCGAGAGGTAGCTCTTGAACGTGTCGCCGTCCAGGGCCACTTCTTCGAGCCGTCCGTCCGCCACGAGCGACTGGACCCGGCGGCGGTAGTCGTTGATGCCGCTGCGGATGAGACAGAACTGCTCGTCCGCGAGCTCGAGCATGCCGGCCAGGCGGTTCATCTGCCGGAGGTACTCCTTGGGGACCTCGACGCCGGATTTGTACCCGGAATCGTGGTAGAGCGTGGCCCAGACGTGCTGCAGGGAGGTGCGGATCTGGAGTTCGAACGGGATGTCGTTGATCTCGGGGAATTCGCTGTCCTGGTAGAGCCTGCGGGGGATGCGGCAGATGTAGTGGAGCGAGTTGTAGCCGAAGCTGTCCAGCTGGTGCATCTTGCGCTTGTCCACGGAGTTCTCCCGGTCGATGATGAAGAGGTTCTCCGCCATCGCGGCGATCTTCTCCACATCGTCGCTGTAGAAGGTGATGACGCGCACCCCGAGCAGGTCGGTGATGTCGTGCGCGCTGGCGTACTTGGCTCCCTTGAGCGCAAGTTTGCCGGCGAGGCTCTGCTCTTCCTTCACCCGGGCTTCGGTCGCCGTGACATAAAGGTTCTTGTCGGCGATGTCCTCCCGGATGATGGAGAGGGCGACCCCCTTCATCTTCATCAGCGCAGGGCGCAACTTCCGGTACTCCTCGAGGAGAAGGGTCCCGTGCAGGTCCAGTCCGTAGTCCTCCATCAGGCGTCCTGGATCTCGAAGAGGTTGTAGAATCCGGTCATCAGGAAGACCTGGCGGATTTCCTCGCGGATGTTCTTGATAATGACCTTGCCGCCCTTGCGGGCGGTCTCCTTGCGGATCCCGAGCAGGATGCGCAGGCCCGAAGAACTGATGTACTCCAGGTCCGTGCAGTCCAGGATGATCTCCTTGTCGGCGTTGTCCAGCAGGGGTTGGATGTCCTTGGAGGCCTGCAGCGAGGCAGGCGTGTCAAGACGTCCCTTGAAGGCGCATACCATCGCGTTGTCGTTGTTGGTGATCGTGATTTCCATATTTCTGTAATGGCTATTATCCTTTAACCCACAAATATAAGATTTATGGCGTCAAGAAAAAAGAGGTTGCACCCCAAAAATATTTTTTCTACCTTTGTGGTCCCGACCTATGGTGAGTTGTCCGAGTGGTTGAAGGAGCCTGCCTCGAAAACAGGTGTACGGCAACGTACCGGGGGTTCGAATCCCTCACTCACCGCTCAAGCGTCTGCAGCCGCAGACGCTTTTCGCGTTTCGTGAGGGATTCGCGCTCGCGCGGTTCTTATTGATTAAATGAATCTAGGGTGTGACGCGGGTGGTTTGCGATTGAGGCGGATTCTGACTATATTTGAGAGAATAATCCCATACGCTATGAATGCGAAAGAACCTTTTGTGATTACCATCAGCCGCGAGGTCGGCTCCGGCGGACACACCGTGGGCCAGATCCTGTCCCGCAAACTCAATGTCCGGTATTGCGACAAAGCCCTCATAGAAGCCTTGCAGGAGCAGTTCAAGCTTACGCCCGGCGAAATCGAACGGCTCAAGGGAGAGAAGAAGAACTGGCTGGCCGACTTCCTGCAGTTCGTCTCGCCGATGCCGCCGGCGCTGGTGATGGGCGTGAATCCGTCCTACAAGCCGGTGTACCGGCCCGAAGTCACCTCGGACGACCTTTTCAAGGCTGAGACGGAGATCCTCCGGGAGCTGGCCCAGGAGGGCTCCTGCATCATTGCCGGGCGCTCCGGATTCTTTGTCTTCGGCCAGCATCCCAACCACCTGCACGTGCTCGTCACCGCCTCGAAGGCGAACCGCGTCCGGCGCGTGATGACCAAGCAGGGGCTGACGGAGGAGGCCGCCGCGGCCCTGATCGAAGACATCGACACCAAGCGGGAGAACTACATCAAGCGCTACACCGGAACCAGCCGGTACGACGCCCGCAACTACGACCTCGTCATCAATATGGACCAACTCGCCGACGAAGAGTCGGCTGCCGATATTATCCTGCAATTCATCCGTTAACGACCGGGTGCATTATTAACCGTTAGTATGACACGTTATTCCTCGTTCCTGCTGGGCTTGCTGGCCCTGCTCGCGCCGTCGTGCACGTGACCAATGCCGCATCCAATTCCGTGGCGCAGTGCCTGCCCGTCCGGGACGGGTGCGTGGCGCTGGACCTGCCCGCCGAAAGTTTCATCAGTATCTTAGTCCGATAATTATGAAGCGTATCCTTCTCCTCATCACGCTTGTGGCCGCCGTGCTCCCTTGCGGGGCCCAGGATTTCAAGCTCAATGCATCCGGGTATTTCAACCGCGAGGGCGTGGACGTGATGGCGTTCAACGATTTCTATCCGGAAGGCCACCAGGGCGGCATCTCCGTGCTGATGCACGGCCACCGCGTGGCGAGCAACGGCGACATCCGTTTCGAGCCCACGCCGGGCCAGTGGCAGCCCGTCCCCAAGCAGCTGAGCCGCAAGGTGGAGGGCGAGCGCATCGTGACCACGCTCTGCTATCCCGACTCCAGCCGCCACTTCACGGGCTTCAACCCGATGATCTACCCGGACGTGCAGCTCACCTACACGGTCACCCTGGAGCCGTCCGGACGGGGATTCCTGGTCACGGTGGACCTGGACAGCCCGGTGCCGGAGGCCCTTGCGGGCCGCGCGGGCTTCAACCTCGAGTTCTTCCCGGGGACGCTCTTCGGCAAGCCCTGGATCATGGACGACCGCCAGGGCATCTTCCCGCCGCAGCCCAACTCACCCCTGCTGACGCAAGAGAGTTATGTCTACAAGAGCGTGGGAGATTTCCGGCCGGCAAAAGCGCCGGACACGGATGTGAAACATCTCATCGGCGAGGGCTACAGCCCGTTCACGGCCGATGCCGTGATCGCCGAGCCCTACGCCGTCGGCCGGGTCTTCACCCTGCGCCCGGACGACCCGTACAGCCGGCTGACCATCCGGAGCCTGGCCGGGGCGGTGCTCAAGCTCTACGACGGGCGGATGAACCACAACAACGGCTGGTTCGTCCTCCGCTCGGACATCCCCGCGGGGGTGACGCAGAAGGCCGTGCAGTGGTACATCGAGCCCCATGTCGTCCCGGATTGGATCTACAAGCCGGTCGTGCAGACCTCGCAGGTGGGCTACCTGCCCGCGCAGCGCAAGGTCGCGATCATCGAATGCGACCGTCGCGACATCCCGCGCGCCGGGGCGGAGCTGCTGCGCATCGATGCGGACGGAGCGCACGTCGTGCGCCACTTCCCGGTGGTGCCCTGGGAGGGCGAATTCCTGCGCTACAGCTACTACAAATTCGATTTCTCCGAGATCCGCGAGGAGGGGCTCTACCAGGTGCGCTACGGCGAGAGTGTGTCTCCCATCTTCCGGATCGCCCCCGACGTGTATGACCGGGGCGTGTGGCAGCCGGTGATCGAGTACTTCCTGCCGGTACAGATGTGCCATATGAAGGTGATGGAGAAATACCGGGTCTGGCACGACACCTGCCACCTCGACGATGCGCTGATGGCCCCGGCCGGCAACCACATCGACGGCTACGTGCAGCCGGCCGACAACGGGACGAAGTTCCGGGCCCTGCAGCCCGTGCCGGACGTCAACGTGGGCGGCTGGCACGACGCCGGCGACGACGACGTGCGGCACACCTCCGGCAACGAATGCTACATCCTCACGATGGCCCTGGAGGCCTTCCACCCCGAGATCGACGCCACGGCCATCGACCAGGTCCGCCGCGTGGTGGAGATCCACGAGCCGGACGGCCGCAACGACATCCAGCAGCAGATCGAGCACGGGATGCTCCACGACGTGAACTGCTATCTGGCCCTGGGACGTTTCGCCAAGGGTATCATTACCAATAGTTTGCGGCAATATACCTTGCTGGGGGACACCTCCACGATGTCCGACGGGAAGCTGGGCAATGACGACGACCGCTGGATCTTCCCGGACACGGGCAGCGGCGTGTCCCACGCCGTCAACCTCGCCGCCTCCGCCCGCGCCTTGCGCGGTTTCAATGACACGCTGGCGACGCACTGCGTGCGGATTGCCCGGGAGGTGTTCTCCAAGGCGCAGGCTGCCGCCACGGCCGGTCGCGACCGGCCGATGGACCGGATGCAGCTGGCCGTGGAGCTGTACCTGACCACCGGTGAGGCGCAGTATTTCGATTTCATCCTGTCCAACTGGGATGCGGTCGTGGCATCGGCAGGCAACTGCGCCTGGTATATGGCGCGGGTCGAGAAGCAGATGGAAAGCCAGGGTAAGTATGTCAAGCAATGCGAGCGCTTCCGCGATGCGCTGCTGCGCTACCGCACGCAGCTCGAGCGCCAGAGCGCCGAGACGCCCTACGGCGTGCCGTACCGGCCCAGCATCTGGGGCGCCGGCTGGGACATCCAGTCCTTCGGCTACCGCCATTATTTCCTGGCCAAGGAGTACCCGGAGATTTTCGCGCCCGACCAGGTGCTGGACGCCCTGCACTTCATCCTGGGCCGGCATCCGGGCTCCAACCAGGCCTCGTTCGCCGGGGGCGTGGGGGCCGAGTCGGCCACGGTCGGCTACGGCCTCAACCGGGCCGACTGGTCCTACATCCCCGGCGGGACGGTCTCCGGCACGGCGCTCATCCGCCCGGATTTTCCGGAACTGCTGACCTTCCCGTACCTCTGGCAACAGGTCGAGTACGTGCTCGGCGGAGGCTCCTCGCACTATATGTTCCTGGTGCTTGCCGCACGGGACTTGGTGGGTGAGTGAACTTTTTGTCCCTGAACTCTTGCGCGTTTGACGAAAAAGTCCTACTTTTGCAGTCCCGATACTTACAGGGGCGTAGCTCAGTTGGTTCAGAGCGCTTGAGTCACATTCAAGAGGTCATCGGTTCGACCCCGATCGTCCCTACCCGAGAAGCCGCAGACGATGTCGTCTGCGGCTTCTTCGTTATGCGTGACAGCGGGGTAGGAAACCTCCCCCAGTCATGAGCGGCGAGCGGTCACGAGCAGCCGAAGGCTATTCGTGACGACCAGTACGGAGCTGCAGGCCATCGCGGCGGCGGCGACCATCGGGTCCAGTACGAAACCGAGGACGCCGGACAGGGCGCCCGTGGCGACGGGGATGGCGACGAGGTTGTAGAGGAAGGCCCAGCCGAGGTTCTCGCGGATGATGCGGAGCGTGCGGCGCGAGAGCGCCACGAGCTCCGGCAGCTTGGCGAGGCTGGAGGAGACGAGCGTGGCCATCGCCGTGTGGATGGCGATGTCGCTGCCCTGGCCCATCGCCACGCTGAGGTCGGCCTGGGCGAGGGCGGCACTGTCGTTGATGCCGTCGCCCACCATCGCGACACAATGTCCCTGACCCTGCAACTGTTTGATATACTCCACCTTGTCGGCCGGCAGGGCGTCTGCACGCACCGCGGCGATGCCGAGCTCGCGCGCCACGGCGGCGGCCGAGGCGGCGTGGTCGCCGGTCAGCAGGTGGACGGTGATGCCCTGGTCCGCGAGGGCGCGGATGGCTGCGGCGGAGTCCGGTTTGACGGCATCCGCGATGGCGATGGCGGCGAGCAGGCGCTCTCCGTCGTGGAAATACACGACGGTGCGGCCGGCGTCGCGCCAGCGCTCGGCCACCTCGAAGCGCTCCGGGGTATTCTTTCCGACATAGTAAGTGCGGCCCTGCCAGGAGGCCTGTACGCCCTCGCCAAGCAGCGCGGTGACCGAATCGAGGGTGATGGCGGTCTGTGGGGCGGCGATCGCACCCGCGATCGCCTCGCCCAGCGGATGTCCGGACTTGGACTCCATTTCCCGCAACAGCGGAGGCAGGGCGGGGTCGTCGGAGAGCCAGCGCAGTTCGACGACCTCCGGGTGGCCGCTCGTGACGGTCCCCGTCTTGTCCAGGACCACCGTGTCCACCCGGGCGGCGACCTGCAGGCTGTCGGCGTCGCGGATCAGGATGCCGCGCGAGGCGCCGCGCCCGATCCCGGCCGTCAGCGCCGTGGGCGTGGCGAGTCCCAGCGAGCAGGGGCAGGCGACCACGAGCACGGTCACGCACGCGAGCAGTCCGCGCACGAAGCCGCCGGGCGTGAGTACCGTCCAGCCCAGCAGCGAGAGCAGCGCGACCACGATGACGGCCGGCACGAACCACGCGCAGACCTTGTCCACCGTGTGCTGGATGCGGGTTTTGCTGCCCTGCGCGTCCTGCACCATCCGGATGATGGCGGAGAGCATCGTGTCGCGCCCCACCTGCGCAGCGCGCATCCGCAGGGCGCCCTGGCCGTTGAGCGTGCCCGCCCAGAGGGCGTCGCCCACCTGCTTGAAGACGGGCAGGGGCTCACCCGTGAGCATGCTCTCATCGACGTAGGATGTCCCGTCCTCGACCGTGCCGTCGGCCGGGATCCGCTCGCCGGGGAGCACCTCCATGAGCTCGCCCCGGCGGACGTCGCGCCGCCGGGGCTGCAGGCCGATGAGCGCACGCACCGCCTGCGTGGTGCGGTGCTTGGCGCGCTCCTCCAGCAGCCGCCCCAGCAGGATGAAGGCGACGATCATCGCCGAGGACTCGAAATAGAGCTCCGCCTGCAGTCCGCGCGAGGTCCACACCTGCGGGAAGAGCAGGTTGAAGAGGCTGAACAGGAACGAGATCCCCACCGACAGGGCCACGAGCGTGTCCATCCCGGCGTGGCCGTGGCGCGCCTGCCGCCAGGCCACGCCGAAGAAGCGCTGCCCGCACCAGCCCACGCTCACGGCCGCCAGGGCGGCCAGCACCCAGCCTTTGCCGGGGAAGTCCGGCGCGACCATCCCCACGGCCATCACGGCGACGGCCAGGGCGATGGCGAGCAGCGCGTCGCGGCGCAGGGCGCGGTAGGCGCGTTCGTGCGCCTCCTCCGCCTGCGCCGCCAGCGCTTCTTCTTCGCTTAGGTCCGAGTCGTCCCCGTCTTCGTCCTCCTCCGGCACGATCAGGTCGTAGCCGGCGTCCTGCACGCACTGGCGCAGGGCGGCGGGGGAGGTGAGGGCAGGGTCATAGTCGATACGGGCGGAGTTGGAGGCCAGGCTGACTTCGGCCTCGCAGACACCGGCGCTCTGCTGGAGCGCCTTCTGCACGCGGGCCACGCACGCGGCGCAGCCCATCCCGGTCACGGGGAAATTCTTTCGGACGGTATTGGACATCGATTTGCAATCTTTTATGCAAAATTAGTAATTTTGAAGGATGAAAAGAAGAGAATTCCTCAAGGCGGCCGGGGCCGCTGGTGCCGGCGCAGCGCTGCTGGGCGCCGGCTGCGCCCCGGCCACGGCCCCGAAGCCGTACCGGGTCGGCGACCGCGCCCGCATGCAACTCAGCTGGGAGCCCTACGAACTCCAGCTCCAGCACACCTTCACCGTCGCCTCCTATTCCCGCACCACCACGCCTGACGTACAGGTGGAGATCCACTATGACGGTTTTGTCGGCTACGGCGAGGCCTCGATGCCCCCGTATCTCGGCCAGACGGTGGAGAGCGTCTGCGCCTTCCTGCAGAAAGTCAACCTGGAGCAGTTCGCCGACCCCTTCCAGCTGGAGGACATCCTCGCTTACGTAGACAGCCTCTCCCCGGGCGATTCGGCGGCCAAGGCCGCCGTGGACATCGCCCTGCACGACCTCGTGGGCAAGCTCCTGGGCCAGCCCTGGTGGCGCCTATGGGGGCTGGACGCCGCCAAGGCGCCCGACACCACCTTCACCATCGGCATCGACACGCCGGAGGTCGTCCGGGAGAAGACCCGTGAGTGCGCCGACCGCTTCAACATCCTCAAGGTCAAGGTCGGTCTGGACAACGACTACGAGATGATCCGCACCATCCGCGAGATCACGGACCTGCCCATCGCGGTCGACGCCAACCAGGGTTGGACCGACCGCCAGCAGGCGCTCGACGAGATCTTCTGGCTGCAGGAGCACGGCGTGGTGATGGTCGAGCAGCCGATGCCCAAGGAGCGGCTCGACGACAATGCCTGGATCACGGAGCGCAGCCCGCTGCCCATCTTCGCCGACGAAGCCATCCAGCGCCTCGCGGACATTCCGTCCATCAAAGGCGCCTACACGGGGATCAATATCAAACTGATGAAATGCACGGGGATGCGCGAGGCCTGGAAGATGGCCAATTACGCGCATGCCGAGGGGATGCGCGTAATGGTAGGTTGTATGACCGAAACCTCCTGCGCCGTCACGGCAGCCGCCCATCTCTCTCCGGTCGTCGACTTCGCCGACCTGGACGGCAACCTGCTGATCACCAACGACCGCTTCCGCGGGATGACGGTCCGGCAGGGCCGGATCACCCTGCCGGACGCGCCGGGCCTTGGTCTTGTCAGATTGTGAGCCACTCCGTGGAGGCGGCTCCCGTGGCGATGAGGATCCCTGCGGCGATGATGGACATCAGCCAGAGGATGAAGATGACGAGTCCCGGGTGCCATTTCGGAGACTTGAAGCCGAAGAGCAACTGCAGGGAGCCGTAGAGCAGACCCACGAAAGGCAAGGTCACCACCAGGATCAGCAAGCCCTGCACCCAGGGCTGGCTGATGGCGTCGGCGATGGCGGGCGCCTCGCTGTAGAGCTCCGACAGCCCCTCGTTGTAGAGCTGGGCCAGTCCGAGGAATCCGTGCTCACCCGACAGCCAGCCTTGGTGGCGGAGCGCGCCGGAGCCGAATATGGCCAGTCCGCCCGCGAACAGTCCGCTGAAGCCGATGATAAGCAGGAACAGCCCGATGCCCTTCTCGAAAATGTTGCCGATCTCCTTCCAGGCGTTGGATTTGCCGACGGCCTGGACGGCCTCGCCGATCTCGCGCGCCCCGCTCTCGATGCTCTGCTGGATGCCGAGGATCGTCCCGTCCTCGCCGCGCTGCTCCCAGCGCTGGCGGACGGTCCGTGCCGGCGGCATACAGATCCACAGGATCAGGTACAGGACCGGGAAGATCAATTCGAGCGATACGGAGAATCCCTTGTGCCAGCCCAGGCCGAAGAAGGTCACGGCCGTGCCGATGGCGAAAAGGAGCCGGAAGAACACCTTGTCCGTCTGGAAATACGTCCCCAGTCCGCTGCACACGCCCGCGATTACCTTGTCGGACACGTCGCGATAAAGTTTGCGCTTCGGGGCGCCGTCCTTCTCCGGACCGGCTTCCTTCGCCATTCCGGGCTCCGAGCCGGCATCTCCTTCCTCTTCGATTTGCTCGGGCCGTCCGAGAATCGCGATGATCCCCTCGATCACGGGCTTGGAGACCACCCCGTCATAGCCGCATTTCTCGTGCAGCAGTTCGGCCATCCGCTCCTCGATCCCGTCGAGAATCTCGCTGCCGCCCTCGCGGCCGGCGTAGAACCGCTCCAGCTCGCCGAGGTAGTCCGCTGCAAGCTGGGCGGCGTCGGTGTCGAGCGTGAAGGCGTAGCCGCCCAGGCTGACCTTTTCTATCTCTTTCATACGCGCTTGAGGGTTTCGATGGTGTCCACGAGTTCGTGCCAGGCCGAGTCCATCTCCGTGAGCTGCTCGCGGCCCTTGTCCGTGATGACGTAGTACTTGCGGGGCGGGCCTTGCGTGGACTCCTCCCAGCGGTAGGAGAGCAGGCCCTGGTTCTTCTGCCGGATCAGCAGGGGATAGAGCGTGCCCTCGACGACGATCATCCCCGCCGTCTTCAGCTCCTCGATGATCGAGGACGCGTAGGCTTCCCGCTTGTTGAGCAGGGACAGGATGCAGTATTCGAGCATCCCTTTGCGCATCTGTGCGCGCACGTTTTCAGCTGTGTTCTCCATACGCTACTGCTTTTGGGTGGTGGCGAACTTGGCGAGGTTCTCGGCCGTGACGGGCAGGCCGTACATCTCGCACTTCTGCGTGGCGGTGACGGCCTTGGGGATGGCGATCCAGCAGATCACGTAGATCCAGAACCCGGCCGTGCCGGCGATCAGCGCCACGAGCATCAGGATGCGCGTGAGCACCACGTCGATGTCGAGGTAGGTCGCCAGACCGGCGCACACGCCCGCGATGCGCTTGTTGTCGTAGTCGCGGTAGATCTTCTTGCGGATCTGTCCGTCCGGACCCGGCTCCGGGCGCGGGGCCGCCCCAGCGGACGGGCTCTCGGGCGCGCCGTCCGGCATCCCGAGCTGGCTGGTGACACGCTCCACGAGGGCGATGCCGACTACGCGGCCGTCCGTGCCGACCTCCTGCAGGAGGAGCTCGGCGATGCGGGACTCGAGGTCTTCCATTACTTCCGCGTTCTGTGTATAGGGCACTCCCGACTGCTGCGCCAGGCGCGTGCGGAAGTGCTTGAGGTAGTCACTCAGACGCTTGTAGGCGTCCTCTTCGATGGCGAAACTTCTGTTTCCGAGGCTGATGTTCAGTACCTTTTTCATTTCTTATAGAACTTTGACACCGCAAAGATATAAAATTTTTCTAATACCTTGCAATACATAGTACCAAAAAAATGTATAAATTTTTGCCCGGCCTAGTATTTTACCGAGCCGGGCAAACAAGTAAGGTCTTGGAACACGATAGGGGGTCGTGCCTTTATCTGCCAAAGATCTTTTTCCAGAAGGGTTTCTTCTTGCGCATCAGATTCTTCTGGTGGTGGAAAGCGCGTTTGGCACAGATGATTTCGTAAATCGTCCCCCAGTCGGGCAGGCCGCCGACGTTGCGGTCGTCGATATAGACATCCGCAACGACCTTGGTGCCTGCCTTGCTGGCGAAAAGTGCTCCACTTGGCTGATTGCTGTTGACGGCATAGAAGTCGAGCCCCCGGTCGTGGCAGAATTTGATGGCGGCCTCCAAGAGTTCGCCTTCCCGGGAAGTCCAGAGGATCAAGCGATTGCCTTCTTGCTGAAGTTGGATGAGCGTTTCGATGGCAAAGGGTTTCTCTTTGCCGATCTCGGGATATTTGTGATCGACGATGGTACCGTCGAAATCAACTGCGATGGTCATAGGTTAGTCGCTGTTCTCGCCGTAGCCGTAGCCATAACCATAGCCGTATCCGTATCCATAACCGTATCCATAGCCATAAGCACCATACCCAAGGCCCTTCTTGAGTTCCGATCCGTTGAAGATGATGGCGAGGTTCTTGAGCCGGCCGTTTTCCTGAAGTTCGTCCAGATGCGGCATGATCCGGCGGTCAAGCTGACCGGCGCGAAGTACAAACAAGTTGACATCGACCGCGCGGCTGATGATCATCGGGTCGGCGACGACCTGCACGGGGACGCTGTCGAGCAGGATGTAGTCATAATGCTTCTTCAACTCGACAATGAGTTCATCGAAGCGTTTGCGGCTCAACAGTTCCGTCGGGTTGGGCGGGGTGTGACCGGCGGGGATGAAGTCGACCCCCTCGGCAACGTCCTTGTGGATGATGTCTTCGAGTTGGAAGCGCTCTTCGAAGAGGTAGTTGGACAGACCGAGGGTCTTGTGCTTGAGACCGAAGGCTTTGGACAACGTGCGCTTGCGAAGGTCGAGGTCCACCAGCACGACGCGCTTCTGGGCATCGGCGAGACACCGTGCCATATTCGCGGTCAGGAAGGTCTTGCCGGCGGACACGGCGAAGGAAGTCAGGGCTACGACGGGGTGGTCCACGCCCTCCGGCTTCATGAAGTCCAGATTGGTGCACATGATACGCATGGACTCGGTGAAAACCCCTTTGGATCCGGGTTTATAGACAATAGGCGAAACGGCCTCCTCCTTCTTGCTCTTCTTCTTGCGGGTTTTCTTTTTGGCGGATGCATCCAGGGGGATCTCGGCGAGAACGGGTACGGATACCAGGTCTTCGAGTTCCTTGCGGGTACGGACGCGGGAATCCAGGAATTTCCAGGCCATCAGGACGACGGCCGGGACCAGCAAACCGATCAGCAGGGCAAGCAGCAGCATCCGGTTGCGCTGCGGGGACACCGGGGCCCAGGAGCCCTCCGGAACGTCGACCATACGGGCGTTGTTGTCCGCCATGGCCTGGGTCAGGGCATTCTCCTCACGTTTGTTGAGTAGATAGACGTACAATTGCTCCTTGATCTGCTGCTGACGCTCAATATTGAGCATCTGCTTGGCCTTGGCCGGCATGGCCGTGAATTTCTGGATGGAAGCGTTCTCTTGGGCGGAAAGGTCCTGGCGCTGGACGTTGAGGCTCGTCAGCAGGTTCTGGACGATGCCCAGGATGTTCTGGCGCATCGCGGAGATCTCACCCTCGATCTGCCTGACGGCCGGACTGGACAGGCTGGAGGCAGCCACCAGTTTCTCGCGGCGTAGGATCAGGTTGTTGTATTGGCTGATTGCATTATCCGCATTGGCATCGTTAAGACCGGTATTGACCGGAATCATCTCATACGATCCGCTGGAACCCTGAACATAGTCCCGTAGGTACTCGGCCAGGGAAATGCGGGTCTCCAACTTGACGATATCGGCGTTGTAGCCCCGGCTCTCGTTGAGGTAGCGGGAAGCGGCTTCGTCCACGTTCATGATGCGCTGCGAACTCTTGAAGGCGGCGAGGTTGTCCTCCACGGCGCCAAGTTCGTCCTGGATGATGACCAGACGGTCATTGATGAAGGCGGCGGTGTTTACGGCCACGCGGTTCTTCTCCCGGATGGCGTCTTCATTGTATTTATCAACCAGGGTGCTGAGGATGTCGCTGGCACGCTGAACGTTGTAGTCTTTTTGGGAGAGCGTAAGGATGTTGGAGCGTTGGTCTATGCTCAAGCGGGACAAAAAACCGACAGCGGCGGACCGGACAGGAACTTTCCGGATCTTGATTTCCTTGCCGATGGCAGAGGCGTTATAGGCCGCAGTAGGTTGGAAAACTACGCGGCCCTGGCCCAGGGAGACGGTGTCGTCCAGCGCTACAGTCTGGGTACCGGCACTGCTCTCCAGTCGGAGCGTCTTGGAATCCAAGGGCGTGATCTGAATCGAGAAAGTGCCGGGATCCTCGCCTTCATCGCGGGAGAAAAACACCCGCACGGGGGAATTCCGGTAAAGCTCGATTTCACGGAACCGATCACGGACCAGATAGTTGACATCGGCATCCAGCGAGCGGACCACCTCATCCATCATACTTTTGGAGCGCAATTGCAACATCTCGTTGGTCATATCGACCGAGTTGATGATGTTGCTGTACGAATCCATCCGGACAGAGCGGGTGGTGTTGCTCGGGTCCTTGATGACAACGGTCACATTGCTTTGGTAGACAAGCGGAGTCTTGGAATATTTATACCATGCGTAACCAAGTGCAATGGCAACACAGATCAGGAACCAGTACCAGTGGCTTAGCAGAAAGAAGAACAGGTCGACCAGGTTGATCTGTTCGCCACGGGAGTTTTTCTTTGTATTCGCACTCATACTAAAGCTTGGTGGCTAAAATGACAAGGGTGGCGAGGGTTGAACCCAGGGTCATGATCGGGGTAAATGCAGACATGATGGCGGAGAGCGTGGTGGAACGTCTCAGACCGCGCGGCTTGACGTACACCACATCATTCTGTTGTAGGTAGAATACTGGAGAGTCGAACAGACTCTTGGACTGCAGGTTGATCGAATGGGCGACGCGCTCGCCCTCTTCTGTGCGGATGACCATTACGTCTTGCAGATTGGTGTATTCACTGGCACCGCCGGTATGGGCGAGAACCTGCAGGATATTGATGCTGTTGCCCTGGACAGGCAGAATGGACTGGCCCATCTGGCCGATGATGGTGATGTTGAAATTCTCCATCTCCACCTTGACGAGCGGTTCACGGATATAGCCCAGACGGATGATCTCGCCGGTGATGTAGTCCTTGAGTTCGTTCAGGGTCTTGCCCTCTACGTGGATAGTCCCGAGTACCGGGAAGTCGATGTTTCCGATCTTATCCACGGTATAACTCGAGGTCGTCGCCCGCATGCCCTCACCGTCGGTCATCCCGCTGCTGAGGTTGAATGGGGCGGCGAGGAGGGCGTCGGTGCTGAGCACCTGGATATTGACCCGGTCCTCCACTTGGAGACGCAACTCCGGGGCGGGCTTGGCAAGCTCAGGGGCCTCGTACTTCAAATCGCGCAGATAAGCGTAGTAGGCAGGTGTGGAGCAGGATACGGGCAGTATCAAGGCTGCCAGCAGCAAGCATTTAACAAAGCGTTTCATATTCGTCCAATATCTTGTCAATCATTTTGTCGGAGGTGTACAGCGCCTCAAAGCGCTTCCATGCACCCCGGGAATACTTCTCATACGTTCCTCCGTCCGCACAAATCTCCCTGATGGCCCGTGCCAGTGCGGCGGGATCCCCGGGCTCGACGTTGAGCCCGGACACGCCGTGTTCATTGACCCAGGCAGTGCCTGACCCTGGGATGCGCGTGGCAACCACAGGTTTGCCGCAGGACATCGCCTCAATCTGCACGATGCCGAAGGCTTCCGTCTTCATCACGGAGGCTAGCACGAACACATCGCAGGCACCATACAGAGTAGGTATATCTTCGTTGGCTACGTACCCCAGCAGCTTCACGTGACCGTTGAGGCCCAGAGAGTCGATCTGCGCCTGCAGGTCATCCCGCAGTGGACCCATCCCGCCGATCAGGACCTGATAGTCCCCTCCCAGTAGGGCGGCTGCTTGTATCAATGAGCTATAGCCTTTGTATGGCACAAGGCGTCCCAAAGATACAACAATTTTTTTGCCCCGGTAGCGGTTGCGGTATTCCGAGACTGCATTTTCTTCGAAAATGACCGGATTGATGCCGATGGGTACATAACCGACCTTGTCCTGCGCCCCTTGCAAGTAAGGGGATTCCCGGACATAGACCGGTGTCGTGCCAAGGACCCGGTCGGCGCGGCGGATCAGCCAGTGCTGGAGCGGCCGGTATAGAGCAAGCAACGCTTTCTGCGAGAGGATGTCGCTGTGCCAGTGCAGGACGACAGGCCCTTTGTAGCCGCTCAGCCACAGGGCCAGCGCCGCCATCGGATCGGGGTGATGGATGTGGATGAGGTCGTACTCTGCGGCGTGGCGCCGCACCCAGCGGACCATGGCGGGGGAGAGCATCGTAGCCGCCTTCTTGGCGAACGCTGGGACGCAGATCACCCGCCCGTGCTCGTTGAAGCGGATCACCCGCCCGTCCGGGGTCTGCGTGCAGCGGTCCCGGTCCTCCTCGTCCACGGGATCGTCCGGCAGGGTGGCGCAGAGCATGTCACAGGTCACTCCTCGCGCGGAGAGCCCGCGGGTCAGGTCCCACATCACTTTTTCCACGCCGCCGCGGATGGGGTAGAATTTACCGAGTTGCAAGACTTTCATAGAGTCGGATATAATCTTGGAATCTTTGCTTCTTGTCGAAATGCTGCACGGCGTATGCCCGGCAGGCCTCTGCGTAGTGATCTTTACCATGGGCGCGGATCGTCCGGATGCAGGCCGCCATACCCTCCACGTCGCCCTGCTCCACCACGAAGCCAGTCTGCGGTGTGACGGACTCCACGCTGCCGCCTGTGCTGTAGGTAATCACGGGCGTTCCACAGGCAGTGGCCTCCAGGTTGACGGTGGGGTAGTTGTCCTGCCAGGTTGGATTGACCAGCGCGAGCGCCCCGGAATAGAGTGCTGCCAGGGCGGCGGCATTTTCCGTACGCGGGATGAAGGTCACACCGGCCGGGAAGGTGGATTTCTGCTCTTCGCCGATGCGTCCCACGAGGACGAGGCCCTCGTCGGAAGCTAGGAGACCGGCCAGCCGGACCAGGTCAGCGATGCCCTTTTCTGGCAGCCAGATGCTGGCGACGGCCAGGACATAGTGCATTGTCGGAATTCCGAAACGGTTCCGGACCTGCGTATCCGGCATAGGCTGGAAGGTTTCCAAGTCAATCCCGTTGTGAATCACCCGGCAGGGGACTTCCTTTAGGAAAGACTTCGCCACCTCGCGCCGCATCCAGTCGGACACGGTCACGAGGGTCAGGTCGGGGAGCCCCGTTAGCGCCTGCCACTTCGCCGTATAGTTTCGGTGGGACCGGTCCAGCAGCCAGCTCGCCGGGAAGGCCCGCTTCTGCGGGCAGTCGTAGCAGCCCGACTGCCATCTGTCGCAGCCGGCGGCCACGTAATGGTAGCAGTGGCCCGTGAAGAGCCAGCAGTCGTGGACGGTCCAGACGACGGGCTTTCCACGCTCTGCCAAATAGCTGAGCAGCAGCGGATAGTTGAGGAAATAGCCGTGGACGTTGTGGATGTGCACGACGTCCGGATCGATCTCGCGGATGCGCCGGATCAGCTGCCGGGTGGCGCGTTTCGAAGCGAGCCCGTGAGCATCGAAAAGGCGCGTCGCCAACCAGTGGATGAACAAGTCCAACTTGTCCCCGACCGGAACCAGTCTGGAACTATGCGGCGGCACGCCGTCCCGGGCCTGGCTGTAGGCAATGTAGCTCTCCCAGCCAGCCGCCTGCGCCAGCTCGCCGAGCTCGCGCATGATCTTGCCGGTCGACGTGTTCTCCCGGACCACCGGATTGATCTGCAGCAGTTTCTTCGGCATAAACAATTACTCGCTCCCTACCACGACGGCGAGGAGTTTGGGTGCAAAGCGCCGGAGGAGCAAATAAATGGCGGACAAGCCTAAGACCAGGAACAGGGCGTTGAGCAGCCAGACGGCAATCAGACCGCCACTGTTGATTTCAGGCAGTAGCATAACCCCGATTTTCTTCATGACCAATTGCGGGATGTAGTGGTAAAGAAAAACGAAGTAGCACCAGTCAAAAGTGTCTTCAGGGGTAGGTAAGGGATGCTGCTCCATCCACAGGCTGATGCGTTGGATACGTAGGGGGAGGATGGCAAAGGAGGCTCCCAGCGCGAACCAAAACACGGTCTCCGGCAACAGATGGAATGCGCATAGCACGCCAACGGCAATCGTCGCAGCGCCCCAGGTATAGCGGATCAGGAAATAGTATACCGGGAGAATCAGAAAAGCCACGATAACTTCCCGAAGAAGCCACAACGACAAGTTGATGGGTCCTTTCCATAGAACAAACAGCGGATCTTGCCAATCGCCGTCCAGGAATCCGGACATCATGGAGGGAGCAAACTTGTATGCGGTAGCATACACCCCCCAGGAGAGTACATTTGCAATCAAGAAAGGAATGACAAGCCGCTTGAGTCCGCACAGGTATTTTTGGCCGAACCATCTCACGTCCGGTTTCCGTGGTGTGTCGCGAAAACACAGGTAACCGGCCAGAAAGAGAAACGCGGGGAGGACGATCCCTGTGACCCAGATGATCGCCTTTCCCACGACGTCAAAGGCCGGATAACCCTGATCGATCCAACTCGGAATGGAAGCATGACGGAGTACGACGATGCCTGTAACCAAAATGATGAGCAGGTCGAGCCAATTGTTTTGGTGTCGTTTCATATAAGAAGATTTTGAAAACATCGGGTCCATTGCTGCATCACAACTTCTTCTGAATATACTTGCGGAATCTCAGCGGTTTTTACGGACATGGAGGAACGCAGATTCTCGTCTGACATCATTCTCGCCATCGCTGACGCCAAGGCATCGAGGTTGCCTTCAGGAACCAAAAGTCCATTCTCTCCCTCGCGGATGAGATCTTTTGGCCCGCAAGGAAAGTCAAAACTGACCACCGGCAAGCCACAGGCCATCGCCTCGATCATCACCATCGGCAGGCCTTCGAAGTGCGAACTCATCGCCAGGAAGGCGCTGCGGGCGTATTCGTCAAAGATCCGGCCCGTCGGCGGGTTGATCCGGGCGGAATCCGCAATCCCGAGCCGGTCTGCCTTCTCCCGGAGCATCTGCTCCCATTCACCCTGGCCGAAGATATCCAGGCTCCAGCCCTCGCGGGTGGCAGCGGGAATCAGCGCCCAGGCATCCAGTAGCCGGTCGAAACCTTTCTGGTAGTCCAGCCGGCCTACGGCAATCACCCGCCGGCTCTGCGGATTGTAACGGACATCCGGCACGGCGGGGGCCGCATTGGGGATGACCGCCAGGTTGGGCAGCGCCCCCCAGTAACCGGCATCCTCCCGTGTGAGCACGACGAAGCGGTCGAAGCGGCGCACCAGCCGGTCGTCCTGCCGCATCCGGTACCGGTCGGCCAGGCCCAGCAAGCCGCTGCGGTTGTACTGTAGGCGGAAGAAGCGGTTGTAGTGGAGCTCCAGCACCTTCTTGCTTCCGTCCGGGATGTCCGGAATGAAGGAGGACTCGGACGGGAAGAGCGACACCACGACATCCGCCCGCTCGCGCAGCAGCAGCTCCGTCAGCCGTTTCCGATGGATCCTTCGCTTGCGGAAATAGCTGAGGATCTTCCTCAGCGGCGAGCGTCCATTGTCTACGGAGTAGTTTATCCCCAGGTCCACCATCCGCACTTCGGGCGGGAAGGCGTAGAAAGGCGGCCGTCCTTGCTGGTCCGTGGTCACGACCATCAACTCATACCCTCCCTGTGCGGCAAACCAGTGGACCTTGTTGAGCAGGACCCGCTCGATCCCGCCGGGGTTGTAGAGGGAGGCGAAACAGTAGATGATTTTCATTCTTTTTTCCCGGACTCGTCAATGTCGCCGTCGATACAGAAGAGCAGGGCGTCGAGCAGAAAGATATCCGTCAACACCTTGGTCCACACGATGAACGTGAGGGCGACCAGCAGGAGAGCTGCGAGGGTGAAGTTCCGGAATTTACCAATCAAGGATAGATGATTGTGAAGGAAATAGATGGAAAAGATGGCCATTCCGATCAGACCGCAGTAAATGATATAATTGCAGTAGCCGATATCCGAATTGGTTTGGAAAATACCGATGCGTCCTTCGCCGATAATCCATCCTCGCGGGGTTGTGGGCCATACCCACATCTGTTTGAGCTGGTCCGTGGAACCGGTCCTGAACTCGCCGGTTTCGACCCAGTTGAAGAACCCTTCGAATCCGAAACGCAAGTCTTCGTGGAAGCTGGCACTGGAATTATAAAAAATCATACTGATGAGGAACGCAGCTCCCAACAGGAAGAGCAACAGGAGAGATGTGTTGACCTGGATTTTGGATATCACACCGCCCCGCTGCATCCTCAAGTTGCCGTAGACAATGTAGACCAGTCCAAGCACAGTCCCGACGACAGTGGTCCGTGAAATGATGGATCCTACAACCGTTATAAGCAGGAAAGCGGCGATCAGAATGCCAGATTGTCTGACATCTTCCCGGACACGGTCTTCCATTGCCAGTTGGTGGGCAATCATTACCTGTACTGCGGAGAAACGGATTCCGGCAGGATCGAGCGCACAGCCAATTCCATAAAGACGTCCGGCGCGTTCATACATTTGGCTGGCTTGCCAGATAGTGGAATGGACAAAATCATGGATTGGAGCAACATTGTCGATGAGAAGGGCCAGGATACATTGAGCGGAACAGGCATAGGCCAGGAAGAAAGTGAGCAGCCTCAAGTCCACCCGCTCATATTGGGTCTTCAAGATAACATATACGCCATATGCACCACCCAACCAAGTGGCAAAGGATGCGTAATAGTGGATGAACTCCCGTTCATAACTCCCGTTGGCGACGATGGCGAAATAACACCACAAGGAGAACAGGACGGCCAAAGCTGCGGAAATAAAGACGCGTCGGGATATGTGGACCGTCCGGTCCTGAAAGCTTTTAAAGGCAAAAGCCAATAACCCGACGACGGCCAACATCATTTTCGTATTCGCGATAGGGAAAAACCGAAATCGGAAATCGAAAAAGAAGAAGTCGACAACGATGGTCATCAGAATGACAATCCAAATATTCCGTTTCATCGTTTATCGATAGATTAATCCATACACAAATTTATAAACCAGCAAATAGTACAATTTTACTGCTCCCCAGCATCGCCTGGCAGCAAGACCTTGCAAGAGGCGTGTACGCAGTGGGAGCGCCCTGTTGGCCATCGCATAGGCGTTGGATTCCGGGAACCAGTTGGACCAGGTCTCATAATTGGATCGGTCTGCACTGATCAGGAGCGGGAGTTTGAGGAACAGTTTCAAATGATTGCCGTAGGGCTCCAGTTCTGCTGCATATGCGCTTGCGGCGATGGCGTCAAGGCCTCCCGCAAGATTCTCCGAAATCTCCCGCCGCCGCTCCGGGCTGAATTGCCGGCTGAGCGAAGTCTCGCTGACGGCGTTGTAGCGGTAGAGCGGCTTGTGCAGTTGTACGACCTTTCCGGCTTTGCAGAAAGCTTTGAGCATCAGCATCATATCCTCGCCCATATTCGCTCCGTCGATAAAATGGATGCCGTTGCCGAGCAACAGCTCCCTGCGCACGGCGAAGAGCCAGAGGTTCCAACGCATCGTACCGCCCATCAGGTTCTTCAGCGCCTGCAGAGGCAAATCATAATCGGCCTGGTGCATGACCCTGCCATTCTTCTCGAATCCGAGCGTCCAGTCCCAGCCGACGATATCCACGACCTCTTCCGCGGAGTCGATCGCGTGCGCCGCCTCTTCCAGTGCCTCCGGCTCGATCCGGTCATCAGCATCCACAAAAGCCAGATAATCTCCACACGCGGCTGCCAATCCGCGGTTGCGGGCGGCGGCGACACCACCGTTGCGAAGCTGCGAGACGATGTGGCAGGGGAAATCGGCAGAAGCGGCGAATGCTTCCAGCAGTTCCGCGCTGCCGTCCGTGCTGCCGTCCTCCACGAAGATCAGCTCAAAGTCGCGCCAGTGTTGACGCCGGATACTTTCGAGACTCTCGGGGAGGGTCCTGGCGGCATTGTAAACGGGTATGATGATGCTGAATTTCAAATCTCCCGACGGATATCTTGGATGACACTATGTGTAAACAAAGCCGCACCGTTCTCATTCAAATGGTCCGCGTCGCGGAACAATGACAGATTTCCGAAGAAGCGCGGGTCTTTGTGATAATTGAAATAGGGGATACCCAAGCGCTCCGTTATCTCGCAGAGTTTTCGGTATTGTTCGCTCTGCTGGACATCGTCATCAGCCAGGCGGGGCGATGTGACCAATACGACCTGACAACCTTTATCCCGGGCGTAGGACAAGACTTTCTCAAACAACTCCACTTTCAAAGGATGAAGGTTTTCGGCTGCCTTTGCAGTCCCGATCCCCGCGGCATATTGGGCATCCGCAGGAAGCGGCACATAGCCTCGGAAGGAGTTGCGCCCGGATACGAAAGCGAAAAGGTACTCCGGAAGCTTGGAGTTATACCTGTATAACCAGGAGTGCAGGGCGGCCTGTTCAGCGGGGCCGATCTCTTTCAAGATGGCCTTGCTGAAATCGTTCAGCGGATAGGGCCAGAAATCGCGGATTTCCAGGAAGTCCCCCCAGTCCAGGTTATGGGACAGACAGTCGTCGCTAAGGTCCCAGATGACCAGTTTCGGCACGTAACGTTCAAGGATTAAACTGAGCTGGCATATCTGGCAGTACAGGAAAGCACCATCTTTTCCGACGTTGCGGGCACTCATGTGCAGGCTGTCCTGGAGAACGGAGGGAATGTAATGATGCGTGGCGGTAGAAGGACCCAGGACCAGCAAGTCTTCAGTAGCCATCTCCACGCCATAATAGGAGGTCATCTCGTAGTTGTCCGGTTTGGCCAGCAGGGCCTTTTTCCGGATTGTGTCCATCGCAAAGTGGCACACCTGGTCCAGGATGACCACGATAGCCACGACAATCAGGCAACGGATTAAGAAGCGTAATCCTTTCATAGTATCAGAATTGGAAATAGATGAAGGCCCCTCCATGCCATTGGCCGGCAAAGATGATAAAGGCGATCATCACCGCCATTGACAGAATACGGATCCAGGCGTGCTCGGAATGCAGGAAATGGATGTTCCATTGATTCTCGTCTTTCCACTCCTTCAGGAAGAGGATTACTGCCGATAGCAGACCAAGTGTGCCGATTTCCAACAACCCGTTGGTAAAGACCGGGCCGAACCCTTTCCCGCATTGGGAGATGATCGCACCCAAGTCGGACAGCCCTTTGGCCCTGAAGATGACAAGACCGACGGATACGAGGATGAATGTAAGGATCCTTCGCGGAGTCACGTAGAACCATCTTCCTTTCAACCGGTGTTTCTTTTCGAAGGCTTTGCGTCCCTTCTCCGTGGCGGCGACCAGAATCAACAGAATGCTGTGGTAGATGCCGAAAAACAGGAAAGTCCAGTTGGCACCATGCCATAAGCCGATGAGGATGATGTTGATGCTTGTTGCCAGGTAAAGGCCCCATTTCCCCCAATCTCGGAAGGCGATATTGAGGGGCATGAAGACATAGTCGGTAATCCAGGTGGTTAGCGACATGTGCCAACGTCTCCAGTATTCACTCACATTCTGCGCGAAAACCGGACGGCGGAAATTCTCGCGGATTTTGAGACCGAGCATCCGGCTCACGCCGATAGCCATCTCCGAGTAGCCGGCAAAGTCGGCGTACATTTCCACGGCGTACAAGACCGCGGCCAGTATGATGGAGGTGGTGTTGTGATAAGATACGTTCCCGAATACCGCGTTCGGGTAGGAAGTAATCCTGTCGGCAATGCAGACCTTCAGGAACAAACCCCAGACGAACCGACGCAGTCCTTCTGCCAGATTGTCGTAGTCTATCGACCGGCCTTCCTTCAACTGGGGCAGGAATTCCCCCGGACGGTCGATCGGTCCGGACAGGATGGTTGGGAAAAAGGAAACGAACGTTCCGAATGCAAGTGCATCCCGCTCTGCCTTGATTTTCCCAAGGTGGATGTCGATGGTGTAGCCGATCAGCTTGAAAGTGAAAAAACTGATGCCGACGGGCATCACGATCCGGAGTGCGGGTTTGCTGTCGATGCACCCCATTTTTTCCAACAACGCAGCGAACTCTTCCACAAGGAAACCGAGGTACTTGAAATAGAAGAGTATCCCGATTCCTATGATGACACCCAGCGTGGACAGGAGGGAGGCTCGTTTGGGTTCACTTTCCGAATGCCGCTCGATCTGGATTCCCAGCCAGTAGAAGACGCCGGTGGCTATAAGCAGCAGCGGGATCATCTTCCAGTTGGCGTAGCCGTAAAAGAACCACGATGCGAGCAGCAGCCAGCCGTTCTGCCAGTTTGCCTTACCGCGGAACACGGTATAGTACGGCAGAATGATGGCTGCGAAGAATATCCAGAAAATGAAGGAGTTGAAAACCATCGTTTACTTGCTCTGGATACAGTCGGCCAACTCGCCCACATTCTTCCAGGAGAGGATCTCCTTGGAGGTGAACTTGACTTGGAAGGTCTTCTCGATCGCCACGATGAGCTGGATGTGGGTCAGGGAGTCCCATTCTTCAATGTCATCAGCCGTTGTCGTGTCCGTCAGGACGATCTCATCGTTGTCCAAGACATCGCGGAACACCTCCTCCAGCCGGGAGAAAATTTCGTTTCTTTCCATAATTATTCAGATTCGATTTGGATGTAGCAGGTCCTGTCTGTATACTCGTCGAGCCTCAACTCATAGCGTCCCTCTCCCAACGGCTTGAAGCCCAGACGGTCATAGTGTTCGCGAACCATTCCGTTCTTGGGTGTGGGGAGGTATTCGCCGATGATTCTTTTAACCCCTTTTTCCCGAGCTACTGCCACGATGGTGTTGAGGGTGAAGTCTTCCATCCCCCGTTTCAGGACACGGCAACTCATCAACCAGGTATTGATAAACAGCGAATCGGCATCAAGTTTCTCCAGGATAATGACACAGATCAGGCCGTTGTCGCCGAATTTGTCCTTGAGTGAAAAGGCGATGGGAATGCGGTCGGGATTTTCGGCTACCGCAGCGATTTCCCCTTCGGTATAACGGACGGTGCGTAGATTGAACTGATTGCTCCGCTGGGTGAGCTGGGCGACCCGGGGTGTGTTGAAACGGGTGAATCCCTCAACCTTCGAGACCATATTCAGCGAGCGAAGGAAAGCCGCCTCATCTTTGAAGGACTTGGCATAACTGGTCCGCTGCGCTTCCACCTGATATTGTTTTGTGCGGTCCTTGTCCGTCGCGCTGTAAGAGGCCGTCTCGAAGAGATTCTGCGCATAGAGGAATTCCAGATAATCCGCCGGATCCTCAGGGAGTTCCGGGACGGTGATATCGGGAATATGTTCGCGGACGATATTCCGCTCGAAGGGATTGTCGTCCAGGAAAACCATCGAATCAAAGCCGATGTTGAGGATCTGCTGGATGGCGCGGATGTTGTCCACCTTTGTGTCCCAGTTGGCCATGAAAACGGCGATGTCATCGAGGCGGAGAACCATATCGGGATGCTTCTCAAAGGGTTCTTTCGCCTTGTCCTCGTCATTCTTGGAGCAGATACAGAGTATAATACCGCGGTCTTTGAGTTTCTTAATCCACATCTGGAACTCGGTGAATACCTTTCCGATGCCGAGTCCGTGCCCAAGCTGGATCCCTTCCATCCCGTCATCCCCAACGACTCCGCCCCAGATCGTGTTGTCCAGATCTAAGATAAGACATTTTTTGAATCTGCCCCGCAGGGCACAAAGGATATCCAGGATGCGTGCACTGACCCAAGGGAGTGCATCGATGGACAAGATCATCTCCGTGCTGGTATAAACGGACGCATCGAAGAAGAGATCCCTGCCAAATTTGGCCTGCAGGGCAGACACATCACAGACAAACAGATTTTGGATCTGCTGGGAGAGTTCCATCAAATGATAATTGAATTTCCTGACCTGCCAGATAAAGGAAGTGGGGACACGGTTGGCATAGCTGCCAAAGACGGAATCATCAATCTCCGGATAATTGAGATAGATGATCCTAGCGTTTGTGAGTGAGCAGATGGTGCGGACGAAATCGAGCCGTTCATCGGCCAGCTGCGCTTTTCCGCTTTCGTCCCTGAGGGCGTGTTGTGCCAGCCATTTGTGTGTGGACTGGAACACCACGATATAATCTGGCTGGAAGGCGTATAGTTCACTCCCGGGATCAAAGAACTGCTGTTGCACTTGGTTGAAGTCGGCCTCAAACAGGTTGATGTCCAGGCCGCGGTCCACCCCTTCGCCCCGGATGGCTGTTGCAAGGAACTGGGTAGCGGTATCGCCCAGTAAGGCAACTTTGACAGAAGAGAGCCCGGCTGGGATAGTTTTCAGATTCTTCTTGAGAGTCTTGAAATCCTTCATAAGGAATGATAATTAAAGGACAAAGATACAATCTTTTCGAGGAAATGAAGGTCTTGGCTGTTGAATTTGCGGGCGAACAAGGCAGGAGAGGCTTTCAGCTGCTCGTAATCGGCTTCAGTCCAGTCCTTTAGAATCCATTCTCCGCCGGCGGGGTTTTCCCGCCAGCCGATGAGGCGCATACAACCATCGCTGTCGGAGGCCAGGCTGTGGATATGCTCGCGGTATGGCGATATCCAGCAGAGCGTCTGCATCACCAGCTCATCGCAACAGAAGGTGTTCCGGAAGACTTTTCGCACCCAGGCCTTATGGTCCACGAAATAGCGGGCCATCCCCTCCGTAACGCTCACCCACTGCGATCCTTTCTTGAAATCTACATCCTTGTTGCGGTATAGTCCGCACACCTCCTGCAGTCGGAGAAATCCCGCACGCAGGGCCCGTATACACCAGTTCCGGCTTTTGAACCGTTCCGGGAACAGGTGCCAGCACTGGACTTTCCGCCTGAAGTTGTCCGGCATCTCGGCCCAGGTGTAACCGATGAATTCATCCCCTGCGTGGCGGTCGCAGTAGTCGTGGATATAGTCCTGGCTCTTGAGCGGCAGGTCCACGCCGGAGAGCAGGTGATAATACTGGTAAGGGCCCTGGACCAGCGCAGCTTCGAAGAGAATGAACTCCGCTTCGACCATGCTCGGAGCGCCCCAGCGGACGTCAATGCGCCGGTCAAGTACCGTTAGTCCCGCCTGCTCCGTGTGGAGCTCCGGCAGCACCGGCACCTTCTTGTCGAAGTGGACGTAGATGTCGTTGCGCGGGTCGTCCAGACAGGAGACCAGCAGCTTCAGCACCTCGAACTCCGTATGGGCCAGGATCAGGAAGGCACTTTTCATCCTAAGCGGTTTTCAATTTGGAAGACAGATAATCACTAAACTTCCGCAGACAGAAAGACAGGAATAGAACGATAATGAAATCCAGCAGGAGAAGCAATAGGAACGGGAGATGTAATCCGATGATGTCCAGGAGCTTATAGAAAACGATCATTACCAGTTGATGGATGATCAGTATTTCAAAGGAATAGCGGCCGATAACGGAGAACAACCCACCCCGGATATGGCCCAGCAGGGAATTGATCCACGATTTCTCCATAACGAGCCCGAGGGTGATGAAAGGAAGCAAGACTACCGAGAGCAGGTCATGACATTCTTTCGTGACCATGATCAACACAAAGAGCACCGTCGCAAGGATAAAGAGCATGTTGAACAATGTGCTTTTCCTGTCGACGGATTCCTTGTGTTGGGAGTAAAGCTGATGGATCAGCACACCGAAGGACATATCGCAAAATCCGCGGATGAGATTCAGGTTGAAACCAAACTTGACCCCGCCGCTCTGGATGGAAGCATCATGGCTGAAGATGAGCGTGTATCCGAAAACGATGACGAAGGGGAACGCGATCGTGCACGCCAGCTTCGGGTCATAATCCAGCAATGCGTAGACAAAGAAACCGGCGATGACCAGGATGCTGAGAAACCACGTGACATCCATTACGGGAAAAGGAATGGTCGTGACAAGGCCGTTTGTCAGTGTCAACAAGAAAGAGAAAGACCCGACCGTACGTACGAAGGCATCCAGACTGGAGAAATCGAGCCGGGAATGGAGGGTGATGCAGGAGAGGATGAAACAGACGATAACTGCCGGGTAGAATTTCGAGATCCGCTTGGTGGTATACTGGAATGCTGAAGACCGCTTTGACGAAAAACCGCCCATCAGGAAATACCCAGAGATGAAGAAAAAGAAATCTACAGGCAGATAGGTATGATTGAATCCGGGGACACAGAAAAAGTGATGGAGCACGATGATGGTGATCATCACGCCTTTCATCCAGTCGACGGCGAAGATTCTATTGCGGGAGGAATCCATATGGAAACGTGAATTAACTTGTCTGCAGGTGCTGTTTGACAGCGCGCACGGAATCCAATATCCGGCCGAAGACCGGGATGCGGTAAACTTTCCAAAGCCGGTACATCCCGGCAGGCGGCGTCCACTCGCAGCGGATCTCTTCCGGCAGGCTGTCGTAGACCCGCCACCAGTCCGCAAAGCGGACGGTGAACAGGTTCCAGGGCTTGCCGCCGGTGTAGTGGATGCTTCCGCTGCGCTGCACCTCGCCCCAGAGCGCCTCGGAGTACTGTCGGACGAAGTCGGGCTTGTATTTGCGGATGAAGAAGGTCCGGATGCTGTCGTAGACCGGGCTCAGGGGTAGGACCCGCCCCTGGCAGACCTGGTTGAGGGCGTCCTGGTCCGGGAACTCCAAGTAGGGCACCCGGCAGGCTTCCAGCAGGCGTTCCGACACCTTCTCGGCACGCATCTGCGCCAGGTTCATCACCAGGAAGCCGGAGTTGAAATAGCGGTTCGGGTCGCAGCCGAGGGCGCGGAAACGCTCCGCCTGCTGCTCGATGGGCGCCTCGAAGACCACGGCCAGGTAATTGTCCCCGAGCCGGATGTCGCGGTAGAGCGCCCCGATGTCCTGGCGGACGACGATGTCGCAGTCCAGGTAGACGATGCTGTCCAGCTCGGGCAGGAGTTCCGGAAGCAGGAGCCGGAAGGAAGCCGCTTCGGTATAGCGCGGGTCGATGTACAGCCCCTCCAGCCGCCCTTTCAGCGGGATGTACTCAAAGGACAGCCTCCCACCGCCGAGCGCCGTGAGTTTGTCCTGCATCCGCCGCGGAATCTCCTCCGTGACCAGGCAGATGACCCGGAAGTCGCCCGTGGACGCATCCAACAGCGACTTCAGTGTCGTCGCAGCCGGTACGAAGTAGTTGGGCGTGAATGCGATGGCGAGGGGAGTGGTCATATCATTTCTTGCTCCTGCCTCCGCAGGCAAAGGCAAGCGTGCGGGGCATGATCCTGTTCAGCAGGCGGTAAAGTGCATAGCAGACAACGAGCACGATAACCGGCACCAGCCAGTATCTGATCCAAGTCCCTGCGAGGGACTCCCCGAAAACCCGCAGGCAGAGGCCCTTGGTCCATCCGAGGATGTAAATTCCGTGTGCCGCATAGATGAAGAAGACGCTGGCTGCCAGGTCGCAGAGCCGCTGGCAGCGGCGTTCGTTATCGATCAGTGCGTCGCAGATGTTCATAAAGGCGATCATCCCGCAGGGATAGAACAGCCGTAGCAGCAGGGTGTGGAGCGGCCGGCCGATCTGGGACGTGGCAACGAGCAGCAGAACGCCTGCGGCGATATAGCCGGGGACCTTGACCTTGCGGCAGACTGAGAGCATGTTGATCTTGAACGTCCCGAGCCATCCGCCGAGCAACACGAAGAAAATGCCTCTCATGGACGGAATCTTGGGAACCCATGGGGAGAGGTATACCAAGCACAGGATTGCAAGGGAAAGCCACTTGAAACGCTTGAATACCAGATAGGCCAAGGGGAGGATCAAAGTCATGATCATCAAGTCCAGCAAAAACCAGAGGGGGAAGTCCGCCGGACCTGTCACAAACCAATAGAGCGGACCGCGGGCTATGTCATATAATTCACCTGCGGACTTCTCGAGATGTATCAAGCCGAACAGTTCATTTTTCAGCACGACGACCACGACGGCCAGGGCATTCCATAACAGGTAGGGGATCAGGAGGCTCCAGATCCGTTTCTTCCATTTGGCCTTCACCCACTGCCAGCCGAACTCTTCCTCTTTGAGATACCTTAAGAACAGGTATCCGCTGAAGACGAAGAACCAGCAGGTACCGATGGAGAACAAATGCCTGGATAGCATTTCAGCAATAAAATGGTAGACATTCCATCCATCCAGCGACCATTCCACCGTCGGGGAATCGAAGGCCCCGACAGAATGTGCGAAGACCACTAGGACGATCAGCGGGAATCGCATCGCCTTGATGAGGGTTGACTGACGTTCATCCATGGGATTGTTATTTGGGAACAGAGAGGATACTTACAGGCGCAACCGCCTTTTGACCGACTGAACGGCAATGATTAGAAAACGTTTGGCAATAAAAAACCAATGCGAGAACTGCCAAGAGGGATGGTGGCAGGCAAGATTGTCTTCAAAGGACAACTCGTGACCGACATTTTCGATCTCGTTATTGACCATGTTGACCAGCCGGGATGAGGATAGAGACCGAAGGCCTTTGCCATGATCAAAAGTCAGAAGAGACTGGATCATGGAGATGCCGTTCTCGCAAATCTTGGAAAGATACAGATTCTTGGACTCTGCCGATATGCGGTCCACGGGGACGGCCTTTAAAAGATTATCGAATAAAACGGCGTAGCGATCGGCAGTCCACCTGTAAGTAGCGGAAACGCTATCGGCATTTCGGTTATAGAGATAGACTTGCTTGTTGATGATCGTGACCGGTTTTTCCGTCCTGAAGGCCAACTTGATATTCATGATCATATCTTCTCCGACGCGGACTTCCGGAGGGACAAAGGAACTGTCATCATCGAAGAGGGAGCGCTGGAAGAGTTTTCCCCATCTTGTGCATAGAACTTCTGATCCACGAAACATCTTAGCACGCCAGTCCTCGATGGATATCGTCTCTGTGTTTCCGTTACCTGGGAAAGAGAAAGCGACAATGATGTCGGAGCCATTTTTCGCGTTCGAAAACAAGATTTCCAAAGCGTCGGTCGTCAGGCGATCATCCGAATCGACAAAACAGAGCCAATTGCCATTGGCTTGCGAGATACCCTTTCGGACGGCATCCTGTTGCCCCTGGTTTTTCTGGTGGATGCATTTGATCCGGGTGTCTTCCTTTGCCTTTCGGTCACAAATGGCGGAGGAACCGTCCGTGCTCCCGTCATCGACAAGCAGCAGTTCGAAATCCGTGAAAGTCTGGACGGTGATGCTGTCTATACACCCTTCAAGGAACGATGCCGTGTTGTAGACAGGGATGATGACGGAAATCTCGGGCTTCAGTCCCATACTTTTCTCTTTATCCATCGGAGTGTCATCATGGTTTTGTCTTTCCAGTCGGCCAGCCGGCAAAGTCTCAGATACGGAAACAGGTCGTGGAGCGGAAGATGTTTGACGACGAGATTAAAGTAATCATATACGCACTTCTTGTGCAGATAATCCTCGTTAACGATAGAGTAGAAAGCCTTATCTTCGGGATTGTCGGGCTCTTCATATCGTATGGCGCGAAGGAACTCCGACAGTTTGGAAATGCCCTCCAGTTTTTCTTTGAAGCGGGAACTGTCTGCAGACAGGTGCTGCGTGGACTGCCGGAAACAGAACAGCATCTTCCGGGTGTTGGCCACACCGTTCTTTGAAAGGGAAATCGGGGTGGCGATATCGGATCCGAAGGCGCAGGGAAAGTCCATGAATCCGCCCAGGTCGAGCAGCGCGGAGCGCCTAAAGGCAAAGTTGCCTATGCAAGTAAACGAGTGGCCTGTCAGCCACCAGTGGAGGTATTCGTATTTGCTGGTGAATTCGGGAAGGATGCTGTCATCCCAAAGGTGCTTGCCCTCCTCGTCAATCTGCTCAACGGAAGAGTGGATTAAGTCTACCTGCGGATACTTCTCTGACAGCCGGATGATTTCCTCGCAAAAACTTGGTTTATACAGATCATCATCTGCCGCCAGGACGATATAGTCGCCAGTCGCGAAAGAGATGCTATGGTTCCACTGCTGCACCAGATCGTCCCGGCCCAGATTCCGTTCGTTACGGACATACCGGATGCGCGGGTCGGCGAATGTGTCAACGATTTCGCGAAGCGACTCTGGCGAGCAATCATCCACGATGATCAATTCCCACTCGGACGATGTCTGAGACAGGATGCTGCCGATGGCCTCGCTTAGAAAACGAGCCTTATACGCGGGCATCACGAATGAAATCTTAGGCATGATCGCTGATGGTTGAATGGTTAATCTGGCTCCAGGGAAGTCTCATGGACGGACCAGCACCTTGCCGGGAACGCCGACGACCGTGACACCGGGAGTGAGAACATCTTTCACGACGACGGCGCCGGCGCCGATCCTGACGCCATCCGCGATACGGATTCCGCCGAGAATCTGTGCTCCCTGGCCGATGTCCACATTGTCTCCGATGACGGGAGAATCGTCGGGATATCCGCCGTCGCTGCCGATGCAGCAGTTACCGTGGATCTTGCAGTTCTTGCCGATCCGGGCTTTGGGGTTGACAATCACGGAACCGAAATGCTCCAATTGCAGACCTTCTCCGAAACATCCGGCGCTGATGATGAATCCCAGCCGGGAGCCGAGCCGGTTCTTGCGGGCCTTGTACCAATAGGCGAGCAGTTTGTTCGGAGAAGAGAAGGAATACTTCTCTTCCTTGCGAAGGAATCTCAGATACCGGCAGATATAATACCTCTCCGGGCGGATCAGCCATTCCAGAAAGGACTCCTTGAGATGCATCATAGGCGGGAAATTAGCGGATTGATCTTTTGCGTAAGCCACTTGCCAAGATTGTCTGCCGCCTGGGGCACGTGCATCAAGTCGAACAACCGGGCACGCAGCAAGTCGATACCGGCACACGCGAAGAACACCAGGATGCAGAAGACAATGACGGTGGGGATGAACCAGAAAGTGTCGATGAGCGTGCGCCAGGGGACTCCGGTCTCCCAGAGCAAAGGGCGGATGACGAAATGCTCGGAGCAGATGTATACGCCAAAGGAGAACGGGGACACCTTTTTGAGAATGGTTGACAGGAAACCTTTGTCACAACTGGATTTTGAGAAAACCAGGAACAGGAAAACGGCCAGCGGGAAGGCGAAGCCATTGTATGCGAGCAATTCGAGTTCCGGAGCCGTCCCAGCAGAAATGTAGCGGTAAACGGCTTTGCCGAAACAGAACAGAGCGACGAGAAGTGCGGTCGCAAAAAAATACCGCAGGCAACGCCTTCTGTCCAGTGAGGAGCCGAACAGCCTGAAATACCCTCCCCAGAAGAACAGAGCAATGAACCATAGAAGCGAGTATCCTTTAGCAGCCCCCATCGTATTCCCCAAGGGAATGACGTAGGTGAATGTGCAGCAGAAGACGATCAGGGCAATCAGAAAGTAGCGATACTCCACTTTCGACAAAGCGGTGGCAGCTTTGGAAAGGAACGGGCACAGGACGACCAGCCCGATGTATCTCGTGAAAAACCAATAGTTGTCGTTCGTCAGCGGGAAGAATGCGTATCGAAGGCTGTCCCAAGACGGCTTGTTCGCGAAGATCAGCCAGCCCAGGACCGTGAATGCGAATGAATAGAAAAAGACCTGAAACCACAGGGACAGGACCCGTTTCGTGTTGAAACTCTTCCCTAGCAGGAAATACCCCGACACCAGGATGAAAACATCCACGTGGGCATTGCAGAGGATGACCACCAACTCAGAAAGGATATAATTGGATATTCCCGTCGCGGTAGTCGGGAAGGGATGCGCCCCACAGATGTAGAAAAAGGAATGCCAGATTACGACCAACAACATGGCCAGTGACCTCAGCACCTCGAAGTTTGCGAGTCTGGTATGTCCGATTTCACTCATTTGTAAGTCAGTTTATGGATGGGGAAGCGCTTGAAGATGTCTTCCCGTTGCATCAGGGAGAAGCGGGGGTCGTTGATGGACTGCTGGAGGTAGTGGGGGAGCGTATCACTCACGAGCTGGAACTCATCCTGGCAGTCGTAGACGTCGAAAAGGATCTGGAAGAAGAAGTAGTCCGGCAGGGCGTCGTGGTCCCTCCACCAGAGCAGCATCAGGTCGCAGAGCTCGGAGATGGTCCGGCCCCCCTTGCGGGCGATGATGAAGCTGTTCAGCATATTGACCCTGAAGCCTTTGGCCCATCCGAAATAGTAGGCGTAGGTGTCCCTCCAGTACTTGTAATCCGGCTCATGCGGATCGCGGCGGAAGACCAGGAACTCCGATTCCGCCCATTTCCGGGGGATGGGGCCCGTCATCAGGATGGTCGCATCCATCCAAACGCCGCCATAGGTCTTGAGCAGGATCAGGCGCAGCAGGTCGGAGAAATGCGCCCGGGAATAGACCGCGCGCTTTTGCTGGACGAAATCCGGCAGGTCGATATACTCATACAAGTTGGCGTCCGTCAGGCGGACCACGGTGTAGTCGCCCGCATATTTGTCCACGGAATCCAGGCAGGTCCGGACCACGGCCGGGACCTCGTCATAACCCTGGCCCCAATACTGCCAGATGATCTTGTCCGTGCCGAACTCCTGTTTGGCTTCGAACGTGAAATGCTCCGGATGCTCGTGGTATCGGTTTATCAACTGCTCGCAGACCGTGGCCACGCGCCTGTGGGTGGCCAGGATCTTGCGTTCGCGTAACTTGCGCCAGAGGAAGGTCTTGGACAGGTTCATCGTTCCGTGAATTTGCGGGCAAACAGGTACTCAGTCTTGCAGAGTTCATCGTAATTGGCAAGGTGGAAAACGCCGGCGTTGGAGCGGGCGATGTTGTGCAGCAGATAGTGGTCGTCGCTGACTAGAGTGCTTTTGAGCGGCGAGGCCATCAGGACCGAGGGGACGAAATACTCGTCTCCACAAAATGTGTGGCGGAAGGTATGGAGGATCTCCATTTTTCGGGCGACCAGAAGCTGGACGGCTTCTTCGGTCAGGCTCAGCCAGTTGCTGGCCTTGTAGAAGACCTTCCCGCGGTTGGTTTCGATACCGAAGATGCGCTGGATGAGCAGGGCTGAGCGCCATAGGAACTGGCTCATCTTCCTGGGTAGCAGCCGGGGAGAGGCATAATTGCGCAGGAACAGATTGTGGCGGCGCAGCTTCAAAGTCTCTTGGTAGGAGCCGCTTTGGCAAAAGCCGGAAAGAATGCAATGCCCGGCATTCCGGACGAAGTAGGATTGGATCTCCGGCCAAGGTTTCAGGGGCAGGGTCGTCCCGGAAATGATATGATAGAAATCATAGGGGCCGTTCGCTGAAGCTGCCTCAAACAAGGCGTATTCGCTCTGGATCTGGGACACGGTCCCCCAGCGGACATCCACCCGGTCAGCCAGCATGAAAAGCCGGCTGTGCTCCGTGTGAAGAATCGGGAGCGTCCGGACTTTCCGGTCAATATGGACATAAATGTCGCTCAGGGTTGCGTCGAGCGCGGAAACCAGCCGTTGGAGGATTCCGAACTCATTGTGTGCGATGATGAGCCAGGCGTGGGTCATTTCGCTTGGGTGATCCGTCTCCACAACCATTCCCGGGGCTTGTCGGCGAGGATGCAGGCCAGCCCGATAAGCAGGAGGAAAGCTATGGCCACAGGCACGACGGCCGGGGCCGGCACCCACTGACCGAGATTATGGAACAGCTGGTGGTAGTAGGGAGAGACAAGGTTGTGCTCGTGGATAAGGTATATGGCGAAGGCCGAGCCGGCCATCCAGTTGACTGTCCGGCTTTGCAGGTTGATCTTGGAGAATGCCAGCAGGAGGTACAAGGCTGCGATGATGGCCAGCGGAGAGTCGTAGTGGTTGAGGTGGAATCCCATACCGAACCATTTGTATCCGCACCAGAACAAGAGTGCGGACAGCAGGGTCAAGCCCGTGTAGATGCCAGCATCTGTCCAGGCACTGAATGAAGTCAGACGACCCGGATACAGCCGGACAAACCGGGCAAGAAGATACAGGCCGATGAAAGACAGAGCGGAGAATCCATAATCGAAATGACCGGCATCGAGCAGGAAACCATAGAAGAATGCCAGTCCGAACCATGCGAGCAGTACCGTCCGGAAGGTCCCCTGCGTCGCATTCTCGACGAAAGCATTCAGTACGGGCGAGATGGCGAAGAGGATCAGATAGGACGCCACGAACCAGTAGGGCCGGCCTAGGAGTAGGAAGGGCAGGACGTCCTCCCGGAACGAGACAGGCAATCCGGCGAGCAAGCTCACGATGAGGCAGATTACCGTGACATACAAAATCTGGAACAGCAGTTTCCCGGCTCCGCGGAAGGACGCCTTGATGCCGAACCACCCGGAGATCAGGACGAAGACATTCACACCGACCAGGCAGAACTGGTTGACCAACAGTTTGAATACCCCCTGCCCGCCGACCAGGTCCTCCTCGTTGAGATACCCTGATGCGTGCGCCGCCAGGATCATGAACATGCAGATCAGGCGGAGGAGTTCGAAACTGGATTGACGTGCTTTCTGGATCATATCAACGCTTGTTTGCTGCCAAGGCTTCAGACAGGTAGGTGAGCCCTTTCTCCCTTTGCAGCGATAATTTCCGGGCGAATGCTTCCTTGTCTGTCTGGGAAATGTCGAACGCGGAGATGCTATCCGGATCGACCAGCCGGTCCTGCAGGTCGAAAGCCTCGAGCAAGGTATGGAACCGGGAGGAACCTCGCCACCAATTGACGAAAGAGATGAAGTCCTTGCGGAAGATCAGGGAGAAAACGGTGCCGTGGAAGGAGTCCGTGACGATGTATTCGGCGCCGGCCAGCCCGGTGAGCCATTTCTCCATCGAGTCGGAGCCGGAGTCCCAGTTGAACCGACCCAGCGGGACAACCGGCAGGTGATGCTGTTCGGCGAAAGCAGCGACCAGCTCTTCTTTCCGCGGATTCGGGTCTATGAAATAGGTCGCCACGTAGGGTTGGTCGGGAAGGCCGTAGGAGCCATCCTGGCAGAGTCCCAGATAATCTTCCCGGGTCAGCAGGAGCGTCGGGTCCGGCATCAATTCGGCCTCGACGCCGAGATGGTCTTTGCACAACGCCACGCCGGACGCTTCCCGGACGGAGATCCGGTCGAAGCGTTGGGCGAGCTTGCGAAGGACCGCGGTTTGTTCCTCGGAGGATTCCCATTCGTCGACGCCGAACGAGGCGGCGTACGCGATCCTGAGCGGGCGGTCGTCGCGGAGGAAACCCAGGTAAAAATCCGTCAGGCAGGGAGAAAAGACCGGCCGCCACACCTGGTCGCTCCCGACGATGAATGCGTCGAAGGGCGGGAGTTTGCGGCTGTCCAGCGGAATGTCCGCTTCCAGGCAATGGAGCTGTTTCTCGATGAATTCCTCCAGCACGCGGTTGACCTGGCGATACTGCGCCCATTGCCTGTCGGGATTGCTATGTCGGATTCCCTTGTTGCCCTTGAGCTTGGAGAGGAAACGCCGGAAGATCTTCCAGTAGAACCCGATCCTGGAAGAAGCTTGTGCATACAGGGGCTTGAAACGAAGGGTCGTGACTTCGTGCCCCATCGCTGCGAGGACCTTCTGCAAGGCGTAAGCCTGCAGGATGCCCCCGTAATTCTTCTCGAGCGGCTGGGTAAGGATGCAGATTCTCATCGCTTGGACAGGCGGGCTCTGGCCGCCTGGATGACCTGGGCGCGCATCTCTTTCGTGAATCCCAGCGTCCACACGGACACCAGGACACTCAGGACCGAGACGACCAGGATGGCGGCGCAGTACCAGA
Source organism: Bacteroidales bacterium (assembly GCA_017428725.1). GTDB lineage: Bacteria > Bacteroidota > Bacteroidia > Bacteroidales > UBA932 > Cryptobacteroides. The sequence goes on from JAFRQH010000017.1 coordinate 189,875, forward strand.
GGTTGGAGACTCCCAGCTTAAAGTAGATGATCAGTGGGATGGGGACCGCCATCAGCGTGACCTTGAGGCAGTTCCAGAAGACGCGCAGGATTTCGCCCCAGCGGTAGTCCACGATCTTGACCAGCAGGTAGGGCTTGGCGAAGAGGGCCAGGAAAGCTTCGGCCACCAGATAGGCCCAGGACAGGACCGTAGGGGAGGCCCCTCGCTTGAAGAGGAAGTAGACCACTGGGAAACAGGCAAAGAGCGCTATTGTCGTGAACCAGGCGTTCTCGCGGATACGCCCGGATGCGGAAATCGCGGTGAAGAAGGAGATGTTGAAGACGGTGAACAGACTCTGGATGATCACGATCTGCAGGAAGGTGGCGGCATACTCCGGGACTTCGACCAGCCACAGGTCCAGCAGCGGAGCCGCCAGCAGGCAGATGGGCAGGGCGAAAAGGAACATCAGGTAGTAGGAGAACTCCGCCGACACCAGCATCAGGCGCTTGGAGCTGGCATAGTCCTCGGCGGCGAATTGCTTGACGATCCGCGGATTGACCGCCGTCCGGAAGTTACCGACGAACTGCGAGGCGGCGTGGCTGACCTGTGATGCGACTCCACGCGCCGTGACGACGGCAGGCGGGAAGAACAGGTTGAGCAGCAACGTGATACCCTGGCTCGACAGGGCGATGGCGCAGTTGGTCATCAAACTCCAGCCGGAGAAACTGAATATCTTGCCGAAGAGATTCTTGTCGAACGACAGTCGGAAGGAGATTTCCGGGAAGTTGTGCCGGCAGTAAGACGTATTGAAAATGAACAGACAGACCGTGACCAGTAGCAGCAGGATAGCATACAGGACCAGTTTATCCATATGGCCGACGTTCAGGAGATACACGATACCCAGTTTGCCGAGGGCTTCGATGATGCCGATATAGGCAAAGACGGACATCCGCTCGTGGGCGATGATCTCCGCACTGAACGGGACCTGCTGGATGGAGAGGAAAGAGGTGAGGATGGATATGTGGAAAACGATGATTGCAGCATCAAAACGATCCGGCGGGATGACCATCTTGTTGTACACGTACCACAGGCCCGCGGTCTCGGCCAGGACGACGATGAGCAGGCCTATCAAGAAATGGGCGGTCACTGTGGCGCTGAATGTCTTTTTCAGTTCCAGTTCATCACCTTTGCCCAGGGCGAAGGTGATGAAGCGCGAGGTCGCCGTGGACAGGGCCCCGTTGAGGAAAGAGAGGAAGCCGACGATGCCGCCGACGGTCTGGTAGAGCCCGTTGTCGTCGATGCCCAGGACCTGAAGGATGACCCGGCTGGTGTACAGCGACACCACCAGGGTGATCAGCATCCTGGTGTAGAGGAACAACGTGTTCTTGGCGATGGTCTTTCCTTCTCCGGGTTGCGCCATGGTGACTAGAATCGAAGTAGGGTGGCACCCCAACTCAGTCCGACGCCGAATCCGGCGAGCAGGACCCGCTGCCCCGGGGTGATGGTCCCTTTGTCCATACAGTCTTTGAGTCCGATCAGCACGGTGGAGGAAACGGTGTTCCCCACCTGCTCAAGATCCAGGTAGAACTTCTCCTTCTGGATCGCGCAGACCTTTCGGATCGTGTTGAGCATGAACTTGTTGGCTTGGTGGAAGATATAGTAGTCCACCTGGTCTTTGGCCGTGTCGTTGCGGCTCAGGACCGATTCGAGCAGGGCCGGGACGACGTCCAGCGTGAAATTGAAAATCTTCCCGCCGTTCATATAGAGGAAGTCCTCGCGGTTGACGTGGCCGTCCTCGTCGACGCTCTCGTGGCCGCTTGCGGCAGGCTGGCGGGCACCGCCGGTCTTCACGATCAGGTCCTGCGCTCCGCTGCCGTCCGTGCCCAGCGCGAATCCGCCGATCTCGGCGAAGCCGTCTTTCGAGACCAGGCACGCGGCGGCGCCATCGCCGAAGATGGCGCGGTTGCCCTTGTCAGAGGGGTGGATGTACTTGTTGTACGTCTCGGCCGTGAGGAGCAGGACGTTGGAGGCGATCCCACCGGCGATCAGCCCCTTGGCGAGCGCCAGGCCGTAGATGCAGCCCGAGCAGCCCAGGTCGTAGTCCAGGGCTCCCGCCGAGGTGGGGATGCCCAGCCGGTCCTGCAGGACGCAGGCGGTCGTGGGCAGGAAATAATCGGGGCTCTGCGTGCAGAGCAGGACGAAATCGATCTCCGAAGGAGCGATGCCATACTCTTCGAACAGGCGCCGAGCGGCTTTCTCGGCCAGGTCGCCGGCCGTCTCGTCCGGCCCGGCCACGTGACGCTGGCTGACGCCGACCTTGGCGGCCACCTTGTCCACGCTCCATTCGGGGAATTCGCGGACGAGGTCCTCGTTGGTGACGACCCGCTCGGGGAGGTAATAGGAGATTGCCTTGATGAAAGCCATAATGGTCAGATCAGGATGCCTTCGCCGCCGCCCGAGAGGTCAAGGCTGCTCCCGGTCATCCAGGCGGAGGCGTCGGAGAGCAGGTAGACGATCAGGTTGGCCACGTCGGCGGGTGTGCCGAAGCGCTTCAGGGGGTATTTGAGCTGTGCCTCGCGAAGTTCTGCCTCGTCGATGCCCTGTCCGAGGATCAGGTCCGTCCAGACCATCCCCGGGCGGATGCAGTTGACGCGGATCCCCCGGCCGGCGAGTTCGAGTCCGAGGCATTTCGCGTACGATACCAGGGCGCCTTTGGAGGCGCTGTAGATGGCGTTGCCGGGGCTGGGATATTCCGCCGCCCGGGAGGCCAGGAACACGACGGACGCGGCGGATTTCAGCCGCTTCTGCTTCAACAGGGCGGTCTGCAGGAGGACCTGCGCCGTGAAATTGACGTCCATCACCTGCCGGATGTGCTCCTCGGTGATCAGTTTGCACGGCGTCCGGGTACTGACTCCCGCGCAGTGGACGACGCCGTCCAGCGCGGGGAGCGCTCCGACCAGCGCCTCGCGCTCGTCGGGACGGGTCAGGTCGGCGCAGATGAGCCGGTGGCCCTCGCCGGGCAGCTCGCCGAGGGTCTGGCGGAGCGCCTCCTCCCGGCGCGCCGTGACGACCACGGCCGCGCCCCGCTCGGCGCAGGACACCGCCGCCTGCCGGCCGATGCCGGAGGAGGCGCCCGTCACGAGGACGGTCTTGCCGCAGAGCGAGAATACGTCGTCCTTAGGCTGCATTCTCCACGTAGTTATAGAGGTCCTCGATCGTTTCGCAAGCGCGGATCTCCTTGACGGTGATCGACTTGCCGTATTCGGTCTTCACGAAGGCGATCACGGACAGGTTGCTCAGCGAGCTCCACTCGTCCAGCTCCTGGAAATAGGTCCCGGCGCCGATCTCGGCGGGATCCGTCTCGTCCAGTAGGTCTGCGAATGCGGTGATGAATTCTTCAAGTGTCATATCGGTTCAATATTAATATTTCCACAGGATGTCTTCGTCCACCACGACGGCGGGGTTGCCGGAGACCATCGCGTGGGCGGGTACGTTGGTGGTCACGAAGGCGTGTGCACCGACGATCGCCCCCTCGCCGACCTTGACTCCGGGCATGATCGTGCAGCCCTCGCAGAGCCAGACCTTGTCCCCGATGACGATGGGGCGGGTGTCCTTGAACCCGGCCCGGTTCAGGTAGTGGCCGCCGTGGTTGTCGCGGATCGTCACGCCCCGGCCGATCTGCACGTCCTTGCCGATCTCGATGGAGTCGCCGCAGACGACGGTGAATCCGGTATTGGCGGCGATGCCGCCTTTCAGCACCAGTCTGGCGCCCCGGAAGACTTCGATGTCCGCCCCGTAGAACAGCTTGACCGGGCCTTCCGTGGCGAGGGTCGCGCCGTCCTCGAGCAGCAAGCGGGATTCCAGTTTGGAGCCCTTGATCCGCCGGGCGCCGAACCAGAAGGTGCCGTGGACGTCCAAGGTCGCGGATTTGGCCACATCCACGGCGGTGTACCGGCCCGCCAGCAGGTAGTCGCCCCGGAAGATGTCCCGGAGCTTGGAGTGCCTGAGGGTCTTGATCGTGGCCGTGGACGGCCGGAGCAACGTGTCGGCCACCTGGTAGCATCGCTTGAGGAACATTTTCAGTCGGTATTTGGTGCCCGAAGGGGGCGTGTTGATGTATTTGTCAGCCAGTTGCGTGAAGCTCATCGCGTCCAGGTCCCGGAAGAACTGCGCGCGGTCCACGCTGGGCGGGTCAAGCGGACGGGTCAGGGCCGGGTTGCCGGCGAGGATGGAGTCGAACGTCACGGGGAAGCAATGGAGCCGCGCCTTGAAGCGCTCGAAGAAGCGGACCCCCTTCTGCGAATTGAGCAGGACCAGGGACGTGCCGAGGTTCTTCTCCATCGACCGGTTCACCCGCTCGATGCCCCAGAAATCCGCCAGGGTGATGTCCGCGATCCGCGGGAATCCCTTGAACTTGCAGTCGTAGCAGGACGGGCGGCAGTAGACATTGGTCCGCAGGTAGCCTTTCGTGAAATTGCTCTGGTCCAGGGTCTCGTAGAGGTGCCGCCCGTCCGCGAGGATCACCTTCTGCGTGAGGTTGCGCCAGCCATATTCCTTGGATTTGGCCTTGGCGTAAACGACGGGAGAACCGTAGCGCTCTTCGAAAGACTTGAGGTACTTCTGCCAGACCTTCGGGGAATTGATGCCGCGGCAGATGAAGTCGGCGATGAGCAGGTTGTCGTAGTCCTTGCCGAGGAAGGCGCGCAGGGCTGCCATCTGGCAGGGCGTCCCGCAGACCAGCACCTGCTCGCCCGCCTTGACGAGCGCGCCCACGCGGGCGTAGAACCCCTCCAGGCTGCTCTGCAGGTACTTGGAACTCCGGAGCTGGGGCAGGTCGCCCTTGTCGGCGGAGATGTAATGGCTGACGGAGAAATCCTCGTTGAAGACCGCCCCGCCGACATACCCGCCCGAGCGGTACAGGATCTCGGCCATTGCCGAGAACACGCCGCCCGAGGTGCTGTCGAAGATTACTTCCAGGTTCCGGTGCTCCGCCGCATAGCAGACAGGCTCGGCCAGGTCGTTCTTCTTCAGTTCCTTGACATTAAGTACCGGGCAGACCTTCTCGCACAAGCCGCATTCGATGCACTTGCCGGGATCGACCTCCGGGTACCAGAACCCTTCCGGGTCGGTCCGGAAGGTGATGGCATGCTTGGGACAGACGTCCCCGCAGGCGTTGCAGCCGCAGCAGTCAGCCTTATCTTGGATGTGAATCACTTTTTTTCAGAAGGGTAGATCCTGGACAGGATCTTGCGATATACATAGTAGACAGGGAAGGGGAGCCGGAAGTAACACCGGATGGAATGCGAGGAATCCTTCAAGGCGGGGAAGACCTCGACGCAGCGGTCATAATAGGGAATCCATTCCTTCGACAGGGCCTTGCTCTCCCTGTAGGAAGGCTCGGAGAACTTCACCAGGGCATAGTGCAGCAGTTTCTTCAGGAAGTCGAACAGGTAATCCCTCCTTCCGGCATCGTGGACCTCCGCCATATGGGACAGGGTGAAATCGAAAATCTGGAAGCGCGATTTTTTCCAGGAGTCGAGATTCCGCTTCTTGACTTCCGGGGCGACGGTCTGCCCGGGCCGGCCGATCAGGTAGTTGTAGACCACGGCATCGAAGACATGGATCGTGCGGGCCAGCAGAACCGGAGCGATGAAGAGGATGGAGTCGTCGTAGAAAATGTGTTCAAGAAAGAGGGGATACTCTTTCCGGAGCATCTCCGTCCTGTAGGTACAGCCCCAGAAATTGAACTGTTCCCAACTCAACTTGTCCCAGTGGAACTCCTCTATCGGGAAGGTCTGGTCGATATCCTCTCTGTACATCGGGTGCAGTACGCTCCTGCCGTCTTGGATATAATACCGGTTGTAGTGCGAGAGCACGACATCGACGTCCAGGGTCTGCAGCTGGGTGATGAGCCGGGAGAACTCCGAGGTGGTGAACCAATCGTCGCTGTCCAGGAAACGGATATATTTCCCGCGTGCTTCCAACAACCCCCGGTTCCAGGCAGAACCGTGTCCACCGTTCTCCTTGTCGATGACGCGGAAGACGGAAGGGTAACGCTCCTCGTACTCACGCGCCATATCGGCAGAGCGGTCGGGTGTGCCGTCATTGACCACCAGGATCTCCAGCAGTGGGAGCTGTTCTTCGGGGACGATCAGCGAGTCCAGGCATTTGTGGATGTACTGCTCGACCTTGTAGACCGGTACGACGACGGTAATCAGTTTCTTGTTCATTTCCATAGCGAAAGGGTGTGCTCGATGACGGGTGCCATGTCGTAGTATTTGTATTCCGCCAGGCGTCCGCCGAAGAGGACGCGCTCTTCCGCATCTGCCAGGGCCTTGTACTTCAGGTATAGATCGTTGTTCTTCGTATCGTTGACCGGGTAGAAGGGCTCCATCCCTTCCTGCCATTCCATGGAGTACTCCCGGGAGATGACGGTGTGCGGGTTGTCGTAGACCGCCTGGCCGAAAGACTCGAAATGCTTGTGCTCGATGATACGGGTGTAGGGCGTCTGGGGGTCGGTGTAGTTGACGACGGCGTTGCCCTGGTAGTTGGGGCAGGGGAGCAACTCTTGCTCGAAGCGCACCGTCCGGTAGTCGAGCTTGCCGTAACGGTAGCCATAGAACTCATCGATCCTGCCGGTGAAGACGATCTTTTCGGCGACGCTCTCCCAGTACGTCCGGTCCGCAAAGAAATCGCAGTCCGTCCGGGTCTCGATCCCTTCCAAAAGCCCGTCGATCAGCTTGTTGTAGCCACCTTCCGGGATGCCTTGGAACTTGTCGTTGAAATAGTTGTTGTCGTAGACGAAGCGCACGGGCAGGCGCTTGATGATAAAAGCGGGGAGTTCCGTGCAGGGACGGCCCCACTGCTTCTCCGTGTATCCTTTGATGAGCTTCTCATAGATGTCCCGCCCCACCAGCAGGAGCGCCTGCTCTTCGAGGTTGCGCGGCTCCGCGGCGCCGGCCTCTTCCAGGGAAGCCTTGGCCTCGGCGCGCTGCTCTTCGATCTTGGCCCGGGCCTGCTCTGGCGTGACCACACCCCACATCTGGTGGAAGGTGTTCATGTTGAACGGCAGGTTGTACAGTTCGCCGCGGAAGTTGGCGACGGGGGAGTTGGTGTAGCGGTTGAAGGGCACGATGCCGTTCACGAAGTCCCAGACCTCCTTGTTGGAGGTGTGGAAGATGTGCGCCCCGTATTTATGGACGTGGATACCCTCTACGTCCTCGCAATAGACGTTGCCGCCCAGATGGGGCCGCTTGTCGATCACCAGGCAGCGCTTGCCCGCCTTGTGGGCAAGGTGGGCAAAGGTAGCGCCGAACAGGCCGGAGCCGACGATGAGGTAATCAAGACGAGACAAGCCGTTCAATTATCGGGGCTTTGTTTGCGTACGGCGATGATCTCGTGGCAATAGCGCTCTTCTACGGGAGGAAGCTCCATATAGTTGCCATACCTGAGCCGTAGGCAGAGCTCATAGTCGTTCGGGATGTCGGAAGGATACCCTTCGAAAATGCCGGTTTTGGCGGGGACGAATGTTTTCGTCTCGAAGATGACATCACTGTCGGAGATGCTGCAGGTATGTCCGACAGCATCGAAGTCATATCGGGTATACTCCCGGTTGAGCTTTTTGCGGATCACGGGGAAGGGAATCAGCAGGTGGATCAGTTTGCCGACGGTGGCGTTGACTTTTAACTTGAACGGAGCCTTCCCGATGAGGGAAACCTTCCGGGTGAAGAGCTGGTTGCTCCAGAGACGCTCGAGACGTCTGACCTTCTTGAGATATTTCTGCGCTTCCCGCGGATCATCCGGCATCCCCTCCAAGGGGAAAATGTCGACGAAAATCCCGAAATCGTTGCCGAAGCGGTCCGGGGCCGAATACCGCTCGTCGCAGACCTTGCCGAAATTGAGCGGCCACTCCGTGTCCGTCTCGGGGCAGCGGAAGCGGAGGTGCTCGTGCCGGAACTCCCGGATGAAGCGGTCATAGTCCGGGCGGGGCATCCAGAGATCGATGTCATCGTCCCAAGGGATGAACCCTTGGTGCCGGATGGCACCAAGGAGTGTCCCCCAGGCGAGGAAATACCTCAAGCCGTGTGCTTTACAGAAGGCATCGATATCCAGGAACATCCTGACCAGATGCCGTTTGATTTCGTCGGAAGACAGTTTTTGTGTTTCTGACATCAGGCAAACAGTTTTTCAAAATCGCTCAAAGCTTCCTTGTCGCTGTAATGAAAGGATTTGAGATTATCCCTTAAAGCATTCCGTAATCCTTCATCTTTGAAGAACCGGACAATCGTATCGGCTATTTCTTCCAGGGGGACGATCAGGCCGTCCCTCCCGTCGACAATCACCTCATATGCGACCTTGAAATCCGCATTGATGGTCGGAGTCCCGAGGAGGGAGGCTTCTACAAGGGCAAGGGATTGGGATTCAGAAGCGGAGGTGTTGACAACCAGATCGGCTGCTTTGATGTACGGATACGGGTTGGACCGGACTCCGATATATTCTACGCAGTCTTGTACCTTGTACTCATCAATCTTTTCCCGGATCAATGCCAGTTCATCCGGGTGTTGGTCGGGCCCCATAATGGTCCAGTGGAAGGGGATCCCGGCTTGTCGGACGGAGGCGGCAATCCGGGGTATCTGCGAAAAACGTTTCCCGGGAGCGATGCGTCCGAAGGAGAGGATGTTGAATCCTGTGCCGACAGGAAAATCTCCAATGGGCTCCTTCGATTTTTCCAGGATCACAGGCACGTTGAGGATATTATGGGATACATACACTTTGTCCTCAAATTCAGGATAAAACCCCAGGAACTGCTCTCTGCAGAAAGAAGAGACCAGAACGATCCGGTCCATCCTTCGGTAGTTTTCAATGTCGTCAACAGCATGTCGGTTGAACGTATAGTCGCAGTGGATCCAAGCCACCTTGTATTTGTGGGGGATTTGAGCGACGAACGCAGTCGGATCCCATTCCGTCCAGGCGATGACGGCATCGTACTTGGTATTTCGGGTCAATCTTCTGCCTATCCTCCTGTATGCGGCAGTGAGAAAACGCCCGTGGGACAACCTGTTTACGGTTTTTAAAACAATGCTCGGGAGGGATCGCCGCCAGACAGGACCCTGGTTTCTTTTCAGCAATGCTTCCAGGACGCCGCTGCTTCCGAGCAGGCTACAGTTCGAGTAACGTTCCCGATAAGGTCCCTCATCGATAAGCGGGAAGAGATCCACCTTGAACCGGTTTGTATCCAATCTATTGAGCAGATTGTACAAAGCGGTGGCATCCCCGCCCCACCGGTAAGAAGGCAGGACAATCAGCAGCCGTATCATCACGTCAGTCCCGCCAATATCTTGTAAGTACGCCCGAGTGCATCTTCAAATGAGTAAGAAGACTCCCAACCCAGGTCAGACAGGCGCTTCGTACAAAGAACCGCTTTCGTCGCTATCGAATAACCTTTGGCTTCCATTTCGGACGGAAGATCGAATGAAACGGACCTCCCGGCAAGCGCTGCGCATTTGAATGCGAAATCCGCAAGCCGTACATTACAGGTCTCGGAGGCGACGTTATAAGCTTGTCCGCAGGCACCATGGAGCAGGACAAACAGCATTGCCTGTACGGCATCCGGGACGTAGGTGTAGGAGAATAGCTGATTTCCCTTGCTTTTGAGCACGATATCCTCCCCGGCCAATGCTTTGAGGATGAATTGTGAAGATGCTTTTGTGTCGCTCATCAGCATCGTAGGACCGAACAGGCGGCTCAGGCGGACGATCTTGCAGACCAAACCGTACTCAGCGATATAGGACTGGCACAGAGCCTCGCTGACGCGCTTTGACTCTGTGTAGCAGGCCCTGGCTGTAGCAAGGTTGAGCTTTCCGGTATATTCTTCCGTGAAAACATCATCTCCGTTCCCATAGATCTCTACTGAAGAAGGGTAGAGCACCGTGGCGCCGCACGCAACAGCTTTCTTCAAGGCGTTCTCTGCACCTTTGACATTGATCTCTACCGTCTCGACGGGATACCGGGAATAAGCTACGGGGTGTGTGTGGCTGGCGAGCGGGATGATGTAATCGGCATTGATGCTGGCAGGTAAGGGATCGCGGACATCCTGTTCGATGAAATGGAAAAGCTCCGACGAGAAGTATTCTCCCAGACGGAGGGCCGCTCTGTCACGGCTTCTTCCAATCGCATAGATGGTTATGCCTGCCTGTTCGTTTTGATTGAACTTCATCAAGGCATCGACAAGACAAGTGCCGACCATCCCGGTAGCGCCGGTGAGCAGGAAACTTTTCCCGGCCAACCGCTCCTTGCCTTCGACTTGCAGGATGCGTTCAAGGTCCTCTTGATAGAGGTGATGGGATTTGATCATTTGCCGTTTCTCTCAAGAAAACCCTTGAAGAGTTCCAGGTCGTCCTGGGTCGTGAGCTTGATGTTCTTGTCGCTGCCTTTGGCGAAATGGAGCGTCTCACCGAGCTCGACCATCATCGTGTTGGTATAAGAGGAGCCGAAAATGCCAATTCCTTTTTCGAAAGCTTCGTGATACGCCCAGTCAAGTTTGGCGAAACGATAGGCCTGCGGTGTCGCTACCCGGCGAAGGGTCTCGCGGGGAATGTATTTCCGCGTCGTAGCAGGCTCCGTTTCGTCGACGATGAAAATCTGCTCGTTGTAGGGCATTGAGGTGACAGCATTCCCTTTTTGGCGTGCAATTTCTATGACATCCGTCAGGACAAAGTCCTCCACCAGCGGCCGGATACCGTCGTGGATGATGACGATGTCGTCATCCGAACACTTGTCCTCCAAGTTGAAAACCCCGTTTCGAATGGATTCTTGCCCGGAATTACCCCCCTTGACGACCCAGTTGAGTTTAGTAATCCCATATTGTCTGGAATATGCCCAGACAACATCTTGCCAGCCATCAATGCAGACAACCTCGATGGCGTCTATCATCGGATGGCGTTGGAATCCTTCCAGCGTATAGAACAGGACAGGTTTATCGTGAATCGTGATAAACTGTTTCGGGATGCTCTGTCCCATCCTGGAGCCGGATCCCCCGGCTATGATTAACGCGATATTCATCTGCTCTATTGTATTGATTCATTTCTTTTCAAGACATCTTGGTTTTGAAAAGACGAAAGATTCTTTCTGATACGAAGACCGACCGGTAAAGACCTAATCGAAGGAAAACCCAGTATAATTCAAACTTCCTGCCGTTTGTGTCGGGTGAATGCGAATCCCTAAAGTACTTATTTACGATCGGGGTGGTTATAAAGGCTTTGAGCTCTTTGGCTAAAGTGCTGATTTTCTTTTTGTTTTGTCTGTTGAGGAAATAATTGTTCAGCCCCTCTGCAATTCCTTTCGCCGCTCTCTCCGGGAGCCCCTTCGCATAATAATGCTGATGCCCAGCATCCTGATTCACATAACGCTCTTTTTCTTCGAGAACCGGTGGCAGGGCTTTCACACTGTTATCTGAGAACTTGCGCATGATGGATTCGGAGTTGTCGCAATAAACATATATGATTTCATTGTCAAAACAGATACTGGAACAATGGTCATAATAGTAGAGGCAAAACAACGCATCTTCAGAGCGTCGCAAGTCTGTGAAACTGATATGATTATCTTCGATGATATCCTTCCGAAAAATCTTGGCATAGATAGAATCGGTGACCAGGTCAAGATCCCGATAATTCGACGAAAATGCCAAAGCGCTGTATTTCAGGTCGATAATCTCTTCGGTTGCCAGCAACTTCTTTATGGGATGCAGTTGCTGCCTCGGAGAATTACACTGTCCCAGGAGAACGATATCGCTGTTTGTGGATTCAATGGAATCGACGGCATATCTGCAGGCACCTTCAAGAAGGATGTCGTCCGAATCAACAAACATGAAATACTGACCTTGACCCGCTTCCATCCCCTTGTTCCTGGTAGCACCAGGGCCCGAATTCTCTTTTTGGATGTATATGAACCGAAGGTCTTTCTTGCAGAATACCTGAATGACTTCTTCTATCCATGGTGAAGTCGACCCGTCATTCACAATAATGAATTCCGCCTCTAAATAGTCCTGACAATGTAAGCTGTCCAGGCACTTTGTCAGTAATTCCCGGGGCGTATTGTATACGGGAACAATAACGGAAAGGTTGGGGTTCATTATCGGGAATATGATACAGGGGCGGATAATCAAAGACCTTTGGTCGATAGCAGTGCAGAATAGAGATAAAGCATCAGTTTATCCTTTCGGGAGCCAAGATAACGGCGTATCTGTTTCAGTGCTTTGAGGCGTGACGGATATATTTCCAGGATCTTGTCAAAGTATTCGGAGTACAACTTCTTGTCTGTCTGGAACGATAGGGACAGAAGGCGTGCGAGGGGGGTATGAATACTTGATACAAAGGGTTCGCCGAGCTGGTTGATATAACCGTGTGCACGAAAACAAACGTCCATGCGGGTCTTCAGTTCGTTGGGCTTTTCCCCAAAACTGGATGTGAGGGAACCGACGCGCTCCGTAAGGACATACAGCTCTTTGTCAATGACCATTACGGAATTGGCTTTGCATCCGGAGAGAACGCCGAACATGACATCAGTGGCATACATTACTTCATCGAAGCGAAGATGCTGCTCCTTGATAAAACCGGCCCGAATCATTTTCCCCCACGGAACACAATGGTTGCAACGGATGACGGTCTCATCGTGCGTGACTTTGTATCGGTCAATCAATTCGTCGGTCCAATCATCGCGGTGAGACGGCAACTCCGTGTTTTCCGACATTACTGAACGATTCCGGAAATACAGGATATCAGCAGTCGCATTCTTGTACTTGTCAAGGATTTCATCAAAATCTTCTACAAAGAAATCATCCGCATCGGAAAATAATATCCATTCTCCTTTGGCCAAATCCAACCCAATATTCCGGGCATGTCCTGCTCCACGGCCTTCCCCGGCCAAATAGACAAATTGCCAAGGAGCATAATTCTTTTCAAGTTTCTCAATGGCCGGAATCAGGGAAGAGTCACTGTGATCATCTATAACCAATACCTCCAGATCCGGCCTCTTCGGGATAGAAGAGAGACACCGCTCCAAAAGATGCGGAATATTCTGGTGAGGAATCAGGATTGAGAATGCGGGAGAAGTAGAGATGGGCACTAGAATTCTGGATTAAACTACATTGAGACGATCCTTCACAATCCTCCATCCATAGATGGGAAAGTTCAAGAGAACGCAAATCCTTTGCTTGAAAGAGAGTCCCTTCCAATAATGCCGATAAAGCTTAAGACAGTACTCTTTATGTTTTTTCCGAGCATCTCTTGGGATGGTGACTTGCTTCCGGATCCATTTATGGCTCGAGATGGTAGCCTGGCTTTTTAAATGGTCGTAAACATTCTCCTTGGTTGAAATACTGATGCCGGAGTGTCTGAAATGAAACAGTACCGCCTGGGAGCGTGCAACGCCATTCTCGCTGCAAATCAGAGCCGTGATATCGTCGCTGAACCAACCCAGCGGGAAATATTTGAACCCACCGGCGGCTTTAAGGAAACCGGTTTTGAATATATAGTTCCCGACACAGTGAATATATCGCCCGTCGAAGAGCGAGTCTATGAATTCAGATCTCGTCTGATATTCTTCGTTAGGCGGGTCGGTCCGGGAGATGGCGCCCGACCCATTGATAATATTCATCCTGCTTCGGAAGAGATTCGCATCCGGGTACTTGACAACCAGTCTGTCCATCTCTTCCAGGAAGGTGGGTTCATACAGATCGTCATCTCCGGCCATGATCAGGTAGGGAGAATCACATTCTTTCACGAGGAGGTTCCAATGCGTGACGAGCTGTTCTGCTCCGATATTGGAATCGTTCCTGCGGTAACGGAAACGCGAATCTGCCAGAAAAGGCTGCACGATCTCATACAAGGGATCCGGTGAGCAGTCATCCGAGATGACGACGGAGAAATCCTCATATGTCTGCGCTTGAATGGAGTCAAGTGCTTCCTTTAGGAAAGCGCCTTTGTAGGCCGGAAGAAGGAAAGAATATTTCACTACTTTATACACAAAACCCCCAGTGCGTCCCCTTGCGGGGAGAAGCACCAAGGGCTTTGTGTGTCAGAAGATTAAGACCTACTCGTGATTGGTGAAGGTAATCTCGATACGACGGTTCTGATGACGGCCTAACCAGGTCTTGTTGTCGCCGGCAGGCTGGCTGAAGCCATGGCCCTCGTAGCTGAGACGGTTGGCTGCGATACCCTTCTTGACGAGGTAGTCGACGATGGCCTTAGCACGGTTCTCGGAGAGCTTCTGGTTGTAAGCCTCGGTACCGATGTTGTCGGTGTGGCCGTCGACCTTGGCGGTGACCTTCGGGTACTTGTTCAGCCACTCGACCACCTTGTCCAGACCGAACTTGGCTTCCTCGGTGATCTCGTAAGAGTCGAACTCGAAGAGCGTGGTGTTGCGGAGGAACTCGTTGACCTCGGCAGCCTTACCGTCGGTGTCGGGCACGGACTCACGGATGTAGACAGTGTCGTGGACGGCGTACGGCTTGTCGACGTACTTGATGGACTCGCGGTCCACATAGACGGTCTTCGGCTTGAGCTTGCCACCAAGGTTGAAGGCGAGGCCGAGGGTTGCGCTGAGGTTGGAGCCAGGGCCCACGCGTCCGGTCTTGGCACCGCTCCGCTCGATGGCGGCATTCGGGAAGATGGCATAGCGGAAGTCAGGAACGATCCGGACCACCTTGCCGAGATAGATCGGGAACATAAGACCGAGGCCACCGGCAGCGGTGCCCTTGTCGATCTTCATATAACCGGCATGTACGTAGGGGATGACGTTGCGGTGCGCACGCACGAGGATGTCGCCGTGGATGTACATAAGTTTCTTCTTGGCGAAGTCGGTGTACTGGTCGCTCGTGGTCAGGCCCTGCCAGCCCACGCGAAGACCGGCAATGTCATTGAGCCACTTGCCGATATAGACATCAGCAGCATAACCTGCGCCGATATGGGAACCCGGACGGTCGACGAATCTCTCGCCGTCCCAGCTGATGTTGACACCGCCGCCGATACCGGCGAACCAGTTGTTCTGGACATACTCGGTCTCCTGTGCGAAAGCCGTCAGGCCGGCCGCCAGGGCGAGCATCGTGATAACGAATCTCTTAATTTTCATATTCTTAGAGCTTTTAGATTTCGACTATTTGAAGTGATAGATGAGACCGAGCGAGAGCTTCGGGACCAGGTCGAACGGGAATCCGGCGTAGCCCTTGAAATAGCTCTGATCTTTGTCGTTCGGACGGATGCCGTTGTGCCAGTCGCCATAGGCCTCGAGTCCGAGGTCGGCGAAGAGACCGATGCCGGCAGGGAAATTAACCTCGGCGATGAAACCGCCGCGCATACCGAACACGTAGTTGGGGTCGTGCGGGTTCTGGAACGGGTGGTGCGGGTTGGTGAAGCCGAAGGTCCTTGCTCCGCCGAGACCGGCATAGAACTTCGGGGCGAAAGGAGAGAAATGCCCCGTCAAGCCGTTGAGGTTCATAACGGCGTCGGCAAATACGAAGACGCTCCTGTAGGTGAAGGGCCAGACATTCTTGCCGCCCGCGGTCTGGAGGATGTTGGAACTGCCGGCGTGGTTGGCATATCCGCCGGCGAGGCGGACGCCGAAGGAGCCGGTGAAATCGTAGCCGATGGCTGCTTGGCCCTGGAGTTTGAGGAGGTCTTTGAACATACCGTTGTCGGTGTAGCCGAAGACATTATCACTGACCGTGACTGCCAGACCGCCTTGGACGGAGAAATTCCAACGGCCGGAGTAGTCGAAAGGTCCCTGGGCAAAAAGGGAGGGGACCCCCACAAGGAGAGTCGCCAAAATTACTGCAATTTTGCGCATATTTTGAATAGATTTATTAGTTCGGAGAATACGGCTTCGCCGCCGTGATTGTCAGTCAATCACGTGGGGAAAAGTATGGAATCGGAATCCCATCCGACTGCAAAGATAGTGCATTCTGCCGGAAATGCAATACCCTGGCGGCTTTTTTTACGCTTCGGCGATGCCGGCACGGATCCAGGCCTGGGCCAGCTCCGTGGCGGCCTCCTCGGCCTCGGACCGCTCCACCTCGTATTCGTCGAGCAGCAGGTCCGTGAGCGTCTGCACGTCGAACTCGCGCCCCTCTACCTGCTTCCAGAGGTAAGCGGCGGAGGAGTTGAGCGAGACCAGCCGCTGGAAATCCACGGTGAGCCCCTCGCCGATGACGATCGCGTCATCGCCGAGCTCGCGCAGGACATATCCTTCCTTCAGATGCATACTGCAAAGATAGCAATATCCGCCGGAATTCCGTATCTTTACCCCGAAAACCCTCTCTGATCGATGGACAAAGCCACGGACATATTCTTCGCTGTGCTACGCGCGGGGCTGTGGGAGCAGGACCTGCGGCTGGACGCCGCGCCCTCGGCGGCGGAGTGGCAGCAGGTGCTGCAGACCGCCCGGGCGCAGGCCGTGCTGGGCCTGGTGTACCGCGGGATGGCGCACCTGCCGGCGGAGCAGCTGCCGCCGGGCGCGGAACGCCTGCGGCTGCTCGCCGACGTGGACCGGCTGGAGCGTGGCGGGCGGATGCTCGCCGCTGCGCAGGCGGAGCTGCTGGAGCGCTTCGCCGCCGCCGGCCTGCATTCGACGGTGCAGAAGGGCACGGAGGCTGCGAAATACTACGCGAAGCCCTCGCTGCGCGAAGCCGGCGACATCGACCTGTATTTCCCGGCAGGGGAGTTCGGACGCGCCGCTGTGCTGGTGGCAGAATATAATCCCTGGACCGCCTCAGACGGCAGCCTGGTCTATAAATACAAGGGGGTCACCGTCGAGCACCACGGGCGCTATTTTGACTTGCACGTGCGGGCGGAGCGCCTGCCGGAAGTTCCTTCGGTCGTCGCCGAGCTGGTGATGCTCTCGGCGCATATCCTCAAGCACGCCATCGGCGAGGGCGTGGGTTGCAAGCAACTCTGCGACGTAGCGCGGGCGCTCGACCGGGCGGAAGGCCGCTACGACAAGGCTGCGCTGGCCGGGGTGCTGCACGCTTGCGGCCTGCAGCGCTGGCACCGCCTGCTTTGCTCGCTGCTGGTCAGTGACCTGGGCCTCGACCTGGCGCACTGCCTGCCGGATTTCCGTCCTTGCGATCCGGCGCCCCTGCGGCGCATCGTGCTGCGCGGCGGCGCGTTCGGCTACGCCGACCCCGCCCGCCTGCAGGCTGCACGCCGCGGGCTCGCTGCCCGCAAGATACACGCAGGCAGCGCATTTCTGCGCCGCCTGCCGTTCTCGCTGCGGATTGCTCCCCGCGAGGCTGTCTCCACGCTCGCCGAACTCATCCGCGGCAATCTTACCTGACCGGGAGAGGTGTTTCATCTCATCTCTGATGTGACCCCCAAAAGTTGGACGGTTTAACATTAGTTACGAGGCCTTAGATTGGAAGAGAGCTCGGTATTTGACATGAACCCCGAAAATTAGACAAAAAACTTTCGGAGTTCATGTCAATTTTGGGGAGTTTTTTTTATTTTTGTCGGTCCAAATACAGGCAGATGAGCAACTCAACCAGCAAAATACTGATGTGCCGGCGTACGATTGTGGACACCATCCTGTCCTGCGGAGGTTCGTTGGCGGCCATCCTGCTGGTGCGTGCCTTGACAGATCCAATCCCGGGATTTGTCACCTGGGTGGCTTTGTGGGTCGCCGCGGCCGCCGTCCTGACGCTGGCCGGCCTGCTGGTGACGCGTAGCGGCGACGTGGTGACGCGCTACGCCTCGCTGCGCGGGTATGCCCGTTTGGGCAATGCGCTGCTGGTCAAGGAGATCGGGATGGCTATCCTGCTCCTTGCCGGTCTGGTCCGCCTCCCCTCTGTCTCGTTGTCCTTCGTGGCCGTGCTCTCCGATATTCTCTTCACGGCCGCTGCGCTGTTCCTGCCCCGTTTCCTGGTTCGCAGCGTGCGCCGGGAGGAGCGGGAGATCAAGGGTGGTTCCAAGCGGCTCAATGCGCTGGTGGCCGGCACGGACGACGTCGCCGTCACGCTGGCGGAGAATGCCGATGCCTCCGGACACTACAATGTCTTGGGCTACCTGAGCGACGACCCTTCCCAGTCGGGCCGCGTCATCGGGGAGTTGATCGTCTACTATGCTGCCAGTAACGAGGACCTTGAAGCCTTGCAGTGGCGGCTCGGGGGCATCGATTGCATCCTGCTCCCCAAGGGCCACCGCGAGGGCGGCTCTGCGGGTGATGGGGCGTCCGAAGGGAAAACCCCGGCCAACAACGACGCCATGTCGCTGATGGGCCACGTGGTCAAGCGCAGCTTCGACCTGCTGGGATCCGGGCTGCTGATGATCGTGTTCTCGCCCCTGGCAGCGCTGAGTGCGCTGGCGGTGCGGCTGGAGGACGGCGGCCCCGCCATCTACGCCCAGGAACGCCTGGGGCGCGGCGGCAAGCCCTTCCACATCTATAAGTTCCGCTCGATGCGTATCGACGCCGAGGCCGCAGGCTCCCCGGCGCTCTACTCCGGCGACGACGACCCGCGCCTGACGCGCGTGGGCAAGTTCCTGCGCCAGCACCACCTGGACGAGCTCCCGCAGCTCTGGAACGTCTTTCGCGGCGATATGTCCTTCATCGGCTACCGCCCCGAGCGCCGATTCTACATTGAAAAGATCATGGCGGTCAACCCCCGCTACGAATACCTCTTCCAGATCCGGCCGGGCGTGACGAGCTACGCCACGCTATACAACGGCTATACGGACACGCTGGACAAGATGCTGACGCGTCTGGACCTCGACCTCTATTATTTGCGTAACCACTCATTGTGGTTTGATGCGCGCTTGTTGGCTCTGACCTTTTTCCGCATCATCGGCGGCAAAAAGTTTTGAGTTTTTTAAGCCCATTTTTCTTGCATTTTACTTTTTAGGTGTTATATTTGCACCTTGTAGTATTGTGCAATACTAATACGTGATTTATTGAAATTGAGTTTAGTGTAGTGGATATATCTCTACTGAAGAGATAATCATCTGCTAGTTAAATCACTGTATATCAATCGATTATCGGCTGAATGCTGAATGGATATGGCGAGAAGGGCACATATGGAAATATCGGAAAATCCGACATCTGCTCTTGATGGAGCGAGCCGTAACCTGCAGTCTGACTACTGGTTCGCGGCGCGCACGCGCTGTGGTGCCGAGCTGTCCGTGGCCGGACGGCTCGACCGCCTGGGCGTCGAGCGCTTCGTGCCCACGCAGACGCACCGCCGTACGCGCGGGGCCGCGACCTACGAGCGCGCGGTCATCCCGGCGCTGGTGTTCCTTCGGACCACCAAGCGCCGTGCCTGCCAGCTTGCCAACGAGGAATCCCTGCCTGTGCGCTACCTAATCGATCCCGCCACCCGCTCGCTCCTCGTCGTCCCCGACAAACAGATGGAAGACTTCAGGCGCGTGCTCGACCTGTCCACCGACGAGGGTGGACTGGTCGGCCGCCCTTTGGAATTAGGTGAACGCGTGCGCGTGACCAAGGGCGTCCTCGCCGGCGTCGAGGGCTTTGTCCTTGAGCTCCGCGGCCGCACCTACGTCGTCGTCCGGCTCCTCGACTCCTGGTTTGCCAAGGCCAGTGTCCCGCGCGCCTGGCTGGAACCCATAAAGTGAAAGCGAAATCAGACAAAAATTTATGCATAAAATGAGACAGAAACAACAATTCATCCGACCGGTAATCCTGCAGGAGGTTGAACTCCTGGGGGACTCGCCGATCCTAAATGGTTCCGTCGTAGACAACGCAGTCGTTGTCTCCAACGGACAGGATGTCCACGACGTCCCTGCCGATGATCAGGACTGGAATCATCAGTGGGAGTGGTAATGACAAGGAGGAAACGAGCATGAAAACAGAAATCAAAATTCTCGCTTGCGCAGCCATTCTCGGCGCAACCATCCTGACGGGATGCAACAAGAACGGACTTGACGTGATCCGGGGTAAGGAAATCCGGTTCTCGTCCGTCTCCAACGGGCCGTCGACCAAGACGCAGTACGGCGATGTCTCCGGCACCAAACAGGCGTTGAACTGGGTGAACGGAGATATCATCCGGATTGCGAGCCCTTCGACCCACGTCACTGACAATCCCAACCTTGACTTTGCGGATTACTCCGTGACCTTGACCACGTCCGGCGTGCCGAGCAAGGGCACGCTCACGAACGTCGCCGAAAATGGTCTTGCCTGGGGTGATGCTCCTGCGACGTACACTTTCTTCGGCATTTATCCGTCCACGACCAAGAACTCCAAAATCACCTTGACCAGCGCCGGCGCCGTTTCTGCTTACATTCCGGGTGAGCAACCGCTGAACGGAACGGCTTCATCCAAGCAGGTGGCGGACGGCAATGCCACGATCACGTACGACGAGTACAAGCCGGATATGCTCTACGCCTATATGACGTCCAAGACCGTCTATAATCTGCAGAGCAGTGCCTTTGGCGACAACAACTACGTCACCAAGCTGGTGGACGGTGGCCCGAATGTCGATATGGCGTTCGACCCTGCCTTCACTGCTTTCGAGATCAATCTTTCCAGCGGCGATGAGGATTTCACCATCTCCAGGGTCGAACTTGTCGGCGACAACGGAACCCCTAAAGTGACTACTGATGACTTCCCGCTTTACGGCACCTTTACGATGACGGCCGGTGACGTTTTCGCCACTACGCCGATCACCGTCGGAAGCGATGCCGGCAATTCAGTGTATGTGACGATGGATCAGGCGCTGACCACTGCCACTGGCATCAGTTTCACCCTTTTCACCCTTCCGAAAGACAACACTGGCATAATCAGCCTGAAGGTTACGATCAAGACCGGTACGGATACCACGGAGGTCGGAACGCTTAAGCTGACCGCCGGAGAGAATACTCCGTACGTCTTCAAAGCCGGTCACAAGTACCGTATCAACCTGCTCAAACTGGGTGGACGCTGGAAGATCCTCTTCGGAGAACTCACCGTGGATGAGTGGATTCCTGCAGAAGGCTCAACCAATCTGATAGTAGAATAGGAGGACCGAATTATGAGAAAGAACATTCAATACATTGCTTCTGCAGCACTTATACTCGTGCTTGCAGCCTCCTGCAATAAGGGAATCGGCGTCCCCGGCGGCGAAAATCAGATTCGCTTTGCGCCCCGGACTGTCGAGACCAAGGCCATGATCAACGACGACGCCGGTCTTGTCAACGAGACGTTTGCCGTCGTGGGACTGCTGAACGATGCTGCCAATTTCCAGAATTCCATCAAGTATGCGGACGGAGCCTGGAATTACGTTACGGATGCCACTTATATCTGGCTGCCCGGCACGCACAAGTTCTTCGGCTATACTGACGGTATGGGGACCCTTACTGCCAACAAACTGACGGCGAGCAAGGTTCTGACTACGGCCGCAGCCGCCCAGACGGACCTGCTTTACTCCGAGGTGGTCACATCTACGGACGTAGATTGGAAAGCTTCCCATACGATGGGTGACCCCGTGCCCCTGAACTTCAAGCACCTGTTCTCCGCTGTCAGTATTACCGTGAAGAACAGTCTGGACGCGGACAAGCGCGTGGTCGTGAATTCCGTCTCCAAACCGGCCATCCCTAACAGCGGCAGCGCTGAGGTGGATTTCACTACGATGGTGGTCGATGCGGAGACCGGTGATGCGACAAACGTCCCTGTCGTGACCTACACTGCACCGGTCGTCAATGGAGATTTTGTCACCACCGCAGTTCCTGCGAACATCGAACTCGCCGCAAACGGTGAACTTGATGTCCTCAACGCCGGCGCGACCGCCAAGAGCTATCAGATGGTCTGGCCCCAGACCCTGGCCAAAGGCGCCGTTACCGTCACCGTCAGTTACACGGTCTATGACGGAGCCGATGATACCACCGGCAAGACTTACACGAACAAGACCGTCTCCCTTCCTGCAGGCACCTGGCTGGCTGGCCAGAAGTACGATTATGTCCTTCAGATCCTCCCGACCGATGTCCGCCTGACGTTTGTCGTCCAGCCGTGGGACAGCGTTGCAGTCGGTGCGATTGACACCGAAGACGGATCCATCAATATGTCCAACGTGACCTGGCAGAACACCAAGGTCAAGCTGACGCAGGATGGAGAAGAAGTGAATACGCTGGATATGGACGCGTTCTCCGTGTATATGTATTATAAGCCTTATTATAAGGACAATACCGGGGCCTGGACCCAATACACCGCCAACAACGGCTATTTCCCGGCACAGGGTTTCTTTACCGTCAACTACCCCCTCGAAGGCTCTTTCAAGATCGATCTGATCCAGGCAAGTTACTGGGCTGATCCTGTGCCCGAAGGGATGTACGAAATCTTTATCTACGATGATGCCCTGGAGACCCCTGCTTTCCGTGCGATCAATCCGGATGGAGAGGATTTAGCCAACTGGCACACGAGTACCGGAGCGAACACGATTTACTTCCAGGTGCGTGCCACTGCCGATGTCCCTGCTACCCGTGAAAAGGACTACAAGGCCCAGATTGATATCTGGTTCAAGGGTACCGAAGAGGGCGCTGAATGGGTAAGTGCTTATTCCGAGATCCGGGCGAATTATGCGTGCGTCATTCAGAAAACCAACTAATCGCTGATGAGAAGTATGAAAAAGATCATTTATATAGCTTTGGCAGCGGCAGCGCTCGCTGCGGCGTCCTGCGCAAAGAATGTGGATTTCTTCACCGATCCACTTTCCGATCAGGGGGTTTCCCTCAAGTTCTACAGCAGCGAGATGGTCACGAAGGCCACGACTGATGGTTTGAACAATGAGAACCTGATCAAGCGGATCGACTATTTCTTCTTCCCGCTCAACGCGGAAGGGGGAGTTGACGATGAGACGGAGTATGTCTACAAGAATACCCTGACCCCGACGGACGACGGTCTCGCCGGGAGCTATTCCACGGTCGTCGAACCTGGAGTCCTGTCGCAGATTTTCCCCGACGGAGCCACCCAGGCGATGGTGTTTGCCATTGCCAACTACGTGGACAAGTACGGTGCCAACAACGATATGGATAACCCGAATACGACATTGCCGGAGGATGCGAAGACCTGGAAGGCCCTGCACGACCTGGAAGTCGGTCCGACCTTCTTCTATGACGACAAGGATCCTGATTTCCAGCTTCGCTGGCCGCACGTGCTCCCGACCGACGACGACAATCTCTTCTTCGTGATGACCGGGGAGTTGGTTGTGGATCTGATGACCACGGGTTCATACGCCGTTGATGCCGAGGTGCCCTTGAAGCGCCTGGCCTCCAAGGTGAGCGTCAACTTCACTTACGAGAACTGCTTGGAGGAGAAGACATCCGGCAACATAATGTGGGTCCCGCAGTCTACTGCAGGAGAAACCCGGGTCTTCCTTTCCAACGCCATCGAACATACCACCATCGGTGGCCCGTTGACCCGCGACTATGTGGCAGATTCCTGGAGCACGGCGACCAAGCCGCTTGGCAACGGTACCCGTGACATCTTCGAATATGCCTACAACTTTATGAACGATGTTCCCGTGGTTGACGGCAAGAAGACGGCCCATTTCTATACCTATCCGATCAATGTCGCGGAGGGTGATGACAATCAGCCATATCTTAAACTTGTCCTGCCCTGGTACGGCTACAAGTACTATGGACCTGATGAAGATCCGGAGTACGATCCGGAGGATCCGAACTGGGTTCTTTACAAACAGAAGGAGGTATACTACAAGATCGTCCTCCCGCGCGAGACCATCAAGGATCCCAACTGCATTTATGAATATAGCGTCAAAGTGAACATTATCGGTTCCGACAAGGAAGTCAAGATCATCGGCGAAGAGTATGTCGTGAAAAACTGGTTGTCCGGTGATCCCATCAGCGCCAACGTCGCAACCGGCCGTTACATCTCCCTGGAGATTCCGAAAGATGAGTATGATATGTATGTGGACGAGATCGATATCAATTTCGTTTCTTCCGGTACGGTCGTGCCCATCATAAAGGAAATCTACCAAATGGATCTGAGCGGTTCTAATCCGGTTCCCCGGTATTTTATGCAGGATGACGAGGTCGTCGCGACCGATGCTCTGATGACTGCCAAACGAATCAACGCTGCGGCTATCGAGGGATGGGTGACTATCCCGGCAGAGTCTTCCTATTTGAAGATCAATCACGCCTTGGACAACAGGCTTCTGATCAATGGCGAGAAGAATACGGCTTTCGATATGAGCCCGTATGTTTATGTCGTGACCCTCCATCTGGAAGACGAAGAGGACGATACTTTCGACCGTACGGTGACGATTACCCAGTATCCGTCGATGTACGCGACGAGCGTCAAGTCAAATGGTGTCGTCTTCGTAAATACTTGGAGCTATGACAACCCCGCTGCCGGTACCGGCAATAATACCCATTGGGCGTGGAACAATCGAAATACCACGACTGATTCCGAGCGGCGGATTGGCAGTATTGTCGATCCTGACGGTGTGAATGGATCCGGGACAAATAACAGTCAGCACAGCATCATCGTTCATCCAACCGTTCTGGATGAAGCCCTTGATCTGGTAATCGGAGAGGCGCGCGAAGCAACGGGTAGTACTCTTCAGTATATCAACAATCTGACCAACTATAAGGCTGGTAGAGGAGATGATGCTGCGAAGAAGGTTGTTTCTCCTGGATTTATGATCGCATCTTCTTACGGAAAGACACAACCGCTCGACTCGTTTGACCGAGCCAAAGAGCGTTGTGCAACGTATCAGGAGAACGGCTATCCTGCCGGACGTTGGAGAGTCCCTACTGCAGGTGAAATCAAGTTCCTGATCCAGCTCTCTGATGCGGGCTTTATTCCTTCTTTGTTCAACGCTCGCTACTATCAATCTGACGGGAGTTTTTATGAGTCAT
Organism: Bacteroidales bacterium; assembly: GCA_017428725.1. Taxonomy (GTDB): domain Bacteria; phylum Bacteroidota; class Bacteroidia; order Bacteroidales; family UBA932; genus Cryptobacteroides. Next base: position 214,699 of record JAFRQH010000017.1, read on the forward strand.
CAGGATCTACGTCGAACAGCATTTATGTTCGCTGTGTCTACGATACGTGGTTCTGGGGCGAAGAGCCTTATCAAGAGAATGCAACCAGCTGGTTGGGGTTCCAGACTAATTAAACTTGTGCGAATATGAAAAAGACACTATACATTCTTTCTGCACTCCTGCTTGGACTGGTTTCCTGCACCAAGACAGTGTTCGATGAGCCCAAGCCCCAGAAGGCTGAAGAGACCGGTCTGGTGGCTGTCACGATGAAGGTCCAGATTCCGCAGGTCCAGCTTTATGCGACCAAGGCGCTCGGTGACCGCTCGGACCAGCCGAGCATCAAGGACATCCGCGTGGCCGTGTTCGGTACGTCCGGCTATCCACAGACTTATACCTTGGCCGAACCCATCAATGCGGATGGGACTCCCGCCGCTGATTATGCCACTGAGAACGGCGTCACCTATTACTTTAAGGTGCTCCTGCCCGTCTATGATGGCGAGGCCCACGTGCACATCATTGCCAACGGCGATGAGAGCATCAAGTTCGTCGATGAGGATGAAGAGTCCATTATGACCAATATGAGGACCCAGGACAACGTGGGGGCTTTTTGGGCCCGCATCGTTATGCCTGACGGCATCCTTGCGCAGTTGGACCAGAATGGCATTATGCAGACCGACGACGAAGGGAACTTCATCCCGAGCGCAGAGACGGCCCACTTCTTTGAGGATCTGGTGCTGGTACGCAATTTCGCTGAGGTCAAACTTCTGAACGAAGTCCCGGATGAACTGCACGATATTACCTGGGCCCTTGTGAATGTCCCGACTCTGGGTTCCGTAGCCCCGATGGTAGACGGTGAGTACGTGGATGATTACAAGAATTATGATCTCGACCCTGCCACCGGCAAGATGGTTAACGGGACCTTGACCTACGACGGCTTTATGTTCTCGGATGATCCGATGGATTATACCGTCCCTGCTGCGGATGCGATCACTACGGCGCTTAGCGCTCCCGGTTTCGTCTACGAACGTGTCCATCCCGGCACGGACAAGGCCACCTGTATCCTGATGAAGGCGAAATACCATTCGGACGGCGATTTTACCTACTACCGTCTGGATCTTACTGACGAGAATGTGGGCGGCTATTTCCCGCTCTATCGAAACTACCTTTACCAAGTCAAGATCCACAAGGTTGGCAACCGTGGAGCCAAGACTCCGACCGAAGCGATGAACCGCGACAGCGGCGGCAACGTATCCCTGTCCACGGAAGCTATGAAACTGACGGATATCTCTGACGGTGATTCCCGCTTGTACGTGGAATATGTTGAGAAGAACTTCACGTCCGGTGGTAAGAAGGGACTTTGGGTCCAGTATGTCCCGAATGCAAAAACGGGTACGGTGGACAACTCGAGCGTGACCTTGACCGTCAAGACCCAGGGAGACGCCTTGGTCGAAGGCACTGAAATCACCAAGACGGCAGCGAGTTCCGTCGGCGGCTACTATTTCTTTGAGTTCGAATTGAATGAACAGAACGAGGAAAGAGATCTCGTTTCTGTCCTGCAGGTCAAGGCCGACAACGGCAAGACTGGGGAAGACAAATCCACCTTGTTCCGCGACATCACCCTCCGTGTAATCAAGAAGATGGATATGACGCTCTCCCTGGTCCCCAAAAAAGTGGATACGGGTACCGGGAAGAGCACCGTCCTTGGCATCCAGTTGCCTGATAACCTTCCAGAATCGATGTTCCCGCTGGAATTCTACATCGAGGACGTCAACCATACGCTCAACCCGACCCAGTTGGATGGTGAAGGCAATGCTGTCACCGTTCCGGTCAAAACGGCTAAGAGCCTTGCTGACGGGACTACCAACTCGTTCTATTTCATACGTACTGTCAACCCGGACGAATACAATGCCAATCATAAAATCACGACCCAGTTCACGACAGTATCTGAAGAGAGCGCGACGACCATTTACGTTGCGAACGAGTATTTCAAAACGCAGAGTATCAACCTGCTTAATGACGGATTGTATGTCAATCCGACCAATACGACGGTTCCTTTCAGTGCGACATCCGTGGATGTGGAAGTCGAGTTTGACGAGGATAGTCAATCGAGGACCTGGTCGGTCACCGGCGGATCTGGCGTCACGGTTACCCCTGCCAGTGGCACGGGTAACGGCTCTTTCAAGATGACTTTCACTGCAAATAACAGTTTGTCTGTTGTGACGCGTACGGCAACAATCACCTCCGGTAGTGATAGCCGGACCGTGACCGTCACCCAGAGTCCGGTTGCGTTCTCTATCAGCCCTGTAACGCAAACGATTACCGGCTTCGCGACTACGGCTAAAGTTAAGATCTACGCTGAGGAGGGCAAGGCCTGGACGGCGTCGGTCAGTGGCCCTACTGGTACCAATCCTTCCTTATCTGCCACTTCCGGCACTGGAACGACAGAACTGACGGTTACACTGCCGGCCAATGGGACCGCGAACCAACGATCCTTCACTGTGACTGCCAGGATGACGGATCCTGTTGCGACGGCGACGTCAACTATTGTTCAGGGGCGTGGCCTTACATCTCCGGCATCTTTCGCCTATAATTCTTTCGGCGTTAGCGGCAATACTACCAGTGGGCAAGCTACTTCTGCCGATGGATATGTCACGGTTTCGCTGAACAATGTTTATCGTCAATATAATTACACCGGGTATATCCGGATGAGTTATAATGGTAATGCCGGCACCATCACAGTTAAGCCGCAGGAGGGCTTAAGAGTGACCAGGGTAGTGATTACTTATGCGAATGGTTATGTTGCTCAGACCCCGACCGTGACCACGGGTACCTACAGTTATTCAGGCACGACCGGCACATGGACTTTATCTGCAACCGGTCCGGCGACGTTGACCAGCGATAATACCGGCAATAACTACGGACGCCGGATTACCAACATCCAGGTTACCTACGAAGTTGCCAATTAAGCAGAATCTGTCTCTATCTCAATCAAGGGAGATCCTTTCGGGTCTCCCTTGATTATAAAACAGTAAATCAACGTAATTATGCTCCTTCAAGTTCCATCCGCCACCTCTGCCGCCGAGACCTTCTCCGCCGACACGCTTGTCGCCAAGGGAGCCCATCTCGTGGAGACCCTCAAGACTACCCCCACCGATGAGTTGGTGGCCAGCTCCGCCAGTGCCGTGGCCCGGTTCGGGCTCAAGATCCTTTTGGCCGTTGCCATCTACATCATCGGTGCCTGGCTGATCCGCAAGACGAAGAAGCTCATCGCGAAAGGCTTTTCTAAGCGCAAATCGGATCCGACCATTGCATCCTTCATCCAGAGCGTGGTGACGGTGACCCTCTGGGTAGTACTCATCCTCGCGATGGTAGGAACGCTCGGGATCAATACGACCTCCATTGCTGCGCTGCTGGCTGCCGGCGGCATGGCCATCGGAATGGCGATGAGCGGCACGGTGCAGAACTTTGCCGGCGGGCTGATGTTGCTGGCTTTCAAGCCCTTCAAGGTTGGGGATTATGTCTCTGCACAAGGTTATTTCGGTTGGATCTCCGAGATTAATATCGTGCACACGAAACTTGTGACGACGGACAACCGGGAGATTACCATCCCTAACGGGGCGCTGTCCAACGGCAACATCGACAACTACTCCAGCCGCAACCCATACCGGCTTTCCATCTGGTTCAACGTCGCGTATGGGGCGGATGTAGACTTGCTCCGGGATGTACTCCTGGAACTGGTGAAACAACAGCCGGAAATTATGGACGCCCGTACACCGGGAGCCGCCGATCCGCGGGTCTATGTAGGAAAACTTGGCGACCACGGCCTCGAGGTGGAACTCCGGGTCTGGATCAAGTCAGAGTATTACAAATGGATGCAGACCTGGCTCAACGAGAATATCTATAAGGAACTTCCCAAGCACGGCATCCGCTTCCCGTTCCCGCAGCTGGACGTGCATATGAAGGCGGACAATTAGTCCCTCCCGCTCAGCCCTTCGGGGTCCAGGCCTTGAGGCCGGCGATGACGGCGGCGGTGAAGCCGGCCTCCTCCATCGCGTTGAGACCCTTGATGGTGATGCCGCCGGGCGTGGTCACGCGGTCGATCTCGGCCTCGGGGTGCGTGCCGCGCTGCTCGATCAGCACGGCTGCGCCCTTGACGGTCTGCAGCGCGGCGGCGATGGCCTCGTGCGGGTAGAGTCCGAGCTCCACGCCGCCCTCGGAGGCCGCACGCACGTAGCGCAGGGCGAAGGCCGTGCCGCAGGAGGCGAGCATCATCCCGGCGTTGAGCCGGCGCTCGTCCACGACGGCGCTGCGCCCCACGGCGTCGAAGAGCATCTGGACCGTGCGCAGGGTCTCCGGGGTGCCGGAGATTTCGTGGATGAAGGTCATGCTCTCGCGGTATTCGATGGCGAGGTTGGGGATTACGGCGTACAGGGCGGCGAGGCCGCTGCCGGCGAGCCAGCCGCGCAGCTCGGCGGCGGGCACGCCCGCCACGAACGAGACCAGGATCTTGCCGGCCAGCGCGCCGCGGATCTGTTGGAACACGCCCTGCGCGAGCCAGGGCTTGATGGCTACCACGACAATCTCCGCCTCACTGGCGGTGGCGACGTTGTCGAGCGAGGTCTGCAGGCCGCGCGCTGCGAATTTCTCGAGGGTGGCGGCGAATTTGTCGGTGACGGTGATGCGGGCGTCGGGGAAGGCGGCCGCGAGGCCCAGGGCCGTGGCGCCGCCCATGTTGCCGGCGCCGATGACTGCGATCTTCATATGCTAAAAAGTATTACTTTCCCTGCAAAGATAAGCATAAAGCGCCTGCGGGTCAACCCCTTCGCGCACGCGCGTCCCGTCGGTCTCGAAGAGGTCGAGGGCTTCGATGCAGAGGTTGTCGACGTAGTCGTTCCACGGGTCTCCGCTGTGGCTGCGGACCCACTCCAGGGTGACGCGCAGGTAGCGCTCCTTCCGGACCTTGTGGAAGAGCTGGACCAGGTCGGCGTCCTTCTTGCTGCGCACGGCGCCGGTGAGCTGCGCAATGCCGTTCTCGCTGTCGCTGCGCACCAGCACGCTGCTTCCCTCGGGGGTGTGCAGCAGCGCATGGACGATGGCGGCGATCTCCTGGCGGTTGCTGGTGGAGTAGCGGCTCACTTCGCTCCATTTGTAGCAGATGGCCGCCCCTTCGCCGTCCAGCACGATGCAGGCGGCGGCACCGAAATTCTTGGGCAGCAGGTAGCTGCCGTCGGTGTAGGCGATATAGTCGTAGCGGGGCTTGCCGCTCTCCCGGAAGTCCCAGTACTTCATAGGCTGCTGCCGGAGGAATACCTCACTAGGAACGGTTGAGCGGGACGCCTGCGGTCATCTGGTGCACACGGCGCCGGACGTCGTCCAGGACCACCTTGTGGGCGGCGAGGGACGCCTGCTGCTCGGGCGTGGGCTCCTCGCCCTTCTTGAGCGAGAGGGCGTCGATGTGCTTCGCACAGGAGGCGAGCACCTCGTCGATCAGCCCCACGATGTCCACCATGTCCTTGGTGCCGAAGCCGCGGGAGGTCACGGCGGGCGTGCCGATGCGGAATCCGGAGGTCTGGAACGGGCTGCGGGTGTCGAACGGGACCATGTTCTTGTTGAGCGTGATGGCGGCGCGCTCGAGCTGCTGCTCGGCGATGCGCCCCGTCACCTCGTCGAACTTGCCGCGCAGGTCGATCAGCATCAGGTGGTTGTCCGTGCCGCCGCTGACCACCTTATACCCGCGGCGCAGGAACTCCGCGCACATCGCCTGCGCATTGGCGATGACCTGCTTCTGGTAGCGAACGAACTCGGGCTGCTGGGCCTCGAAGAAGGCCACGGCCTTGGCGGCGATGACGTGCTCGAGCGGACCGCCCTGCACGCCGGGGAACACGTAGGAGTCGAGCACCTGGCTCATCTTCTTGACGACGCCCTTGGGGGTGGTCCGCCCCTGCGGGTCGTCGAAATCCTTGCCAATGAGGATGATGCCGCCGCGCGGGCCGCGCAGCGTCTTGTGCGTGGTGGAGGTCACGATGTGGGCATACTTGACAGGATTCTCCAGCAGTCCGGCGGCGATCAAGCCGGCGGTGTGGGCCATGTCGATCCAGAGGATCGCCCCCACCTTGTCGGCGATGGCGCGCATGCGGGCGTAGTCCCACTCGCGGGAGTAGGCCGAGGCGCCGCCGATGATCAGCTTGGGCTTGTGCTTGCGGGCCAGCTCCTCCATCTTGTCGTAGTCCACGCGGCCGGTCTCGGGGTCGAGCCCGTAGGCCACGGCGTGGTACAGCAGGCCGGAGGCGTTGACGGGGGAGCCGTGGGTGAGGTGCCCGCCCTGGCTGAGGTCCAGGCCCATGAAGGTGTCTCCGGGATGGAGGACCGCCATCGTCACGGCCATGTTGGCCTGGGCGCCGGAATGAGGCTGGACATTGGCCCATTCGGCACCGTAGATGGCCTTGAGGCGGTCGATGGCCAGCTGCTCGATCTGGTCCACGACCTCGCAGCCGCCGTAGTAGCGCTTGCCGGGGTACCCCTCTGCATATTTGTTGGTGCAGATGGAGCCCATGGCCTGGAGCACCTCGTCGGTGACGTAGTTTTCGGAGGCGATGAGTTCGAGCCCGGACTTCTGGCGCTCGTACTCTTTCTTGATCAGATCGATGATTTGGATGTCCTGTTTCATTGTGTCAAAATAAGTACAATCACAAATATAATACTTTTTCCGTACCTTTGCCGAAAATGAGCGACAGGAAATTATTAAATATCGAATTGGGACGGATCAAGGCGGAGCGCTACCGCGAACTGCCGCCTTCCGGCCTGGTGGTGGTCCTGGACAACATCCGCAGCGCCCACAACGTGGGCAGCGCCTTCCGCACGGCCGACGCCTTCAAGGCCGACAAGGTCTACCTGTGCGGCATCTGCGCCGTGCCGCCCTCGGCGGAGATCCACAAGTCGGCGCTCGGCGCCGAGAACAGCGTGCCCTGGGAGCACGAGGCCGACACGCTCGCGCTCGTGCAGCGCCTGCGCTCCGACGGCTGGACCGTGGTCTGCGCCGAGCAGACCGAGCACGCCGTGCCGCTCCAGGAGTTCCGGCGCGAGCCCGGCCGGCGCTACGCCGTGGTCTTCGGAAATGAAGTCGACGGCGTCCGACAGGATGTCGTGGACGCCGCCGATTCGTGCGTGGAGATCCCCCAGTTCGGGACCAAGCACTCGCTCAACGTGAGCGTGGCCGTGGGAATCGTGCTCTGGCAGATGCTATCTGGGCCGGGCGCCGTTGGCGGACGGCTCGATGTCCTTTAGCGCGGGGATGCTGTCCCCCAGGAGTTCCATCATCATGATGGCGTCGAGGTTCCACTGAGCCACGTCGTTGCTGCTCACGCGACGGTCTTCGACCGTGGGGTTGAGCACGTCCGTGCCGCCGATCCAGTCGAGGTTGACGCGGTCGACCAGCTTGCCGTCAGGGCCGATGGTGCCGCTCAGGAAACGCTTCCAGGCCAGCTCGGCGCGGTACTTGTCGCCATTGCGGCTGGCGGCGAAGGCCAGCAGGCGCGGGATGTTCCAGTGCCCCCACCAGTTCTTGTACTTCGCATTTTCCGGCAGGTCGCGGATCGCGTCGTCGCGCGGGACCTCATACCAGTTGGCATACTCCATATAGGTCTTGATGAACTCGGGCGTACCGCACTCGTCCAGCGCCTCGATGAAGATCTCCACGCTGCTCTGCAGGTTGGCGAGGTGGTTGGAGTTGGTGATCCATTCGGGATCCCCCTCGTAGGTCAGGATGCCCGTCGCCGGGTCGTAGCCGTAGGGGCCCTTGCCGGTGAACAGCCCGTTGGGCAGGTTGGACAGAGACTTCATGCCGGCGTGGATCATGTCCAGGCAGTGCTTGTCCCCGGTGCGCTCCCACTCGGTGAACCAGTTGCCCACGAGCGAGGTCCAGTCCGGACCCCAGCGCAGGCGCGTGGGCTGCTGGGTCGGGAACTCGGAGCGCGGCTGCGCGCGCACGAGCGGGTCGAACTGCAGGAAGGCCTCGTTGGCGGCGAGCGAGTCGTGCATCAGGTCGCCCAGCCGGTCGTCGGTCGTCAGATAATAGTAGTAGCGCTTCCACCAGGCCTGGCCCACGCGGGCTTCCTTGGCGCCGCACCCCCAGTGCATCACGTTGTGGCGCGTGCCGAGGCCCTTCATCGGACCGATGTGGTAGGAGTCCACCTCGGAGGTGTGGCGGGTCATCGCCGTGGCCATCCGCCAGAAGTCCGGACGGCCCGAGCGGAGGAAGCCGAACCACAGCCAGAGGTCGGTCTCCAGCTCGGTGTTGTGCCAGGCGTAGCCGCCCACGTCGTAGTTCCAGACGTGGCGGTTGACGTCGAGCGAGTGCATGATGTCGCCGTAGTTCCAGAAGCCGTACCAGCGCTGGGTCTCGACGTTGATCTTGTAGTACTCAAGATACCGGTCGATCATCTTCTCGAGGTACTGCTGGGTGTCGTTGGGGTTCTGGGCGGGCAGGGACCACGAGCCGAAGGCGTGGGCATCGTGGAGGGCCTGCGGGGTGGGGAGCAGCTGGACGATGTCCTGGCCGATGCCGGCCTGGCAGGCGAGCTCGGCGCGGGAAGGCATCTTGCTGAACGGGAAGAGCATCAGCTCACTGGTGCGGCCGATGCCGTAGGCGGTGTCGTAGCCCTCGACCCAGTCCTCGTAGGAGGTCCCCAGGCCGTGGCCCTCGACGTCGTAGTGGCGCATGTCCATCGTCTCCCCGTTGGGGCTCCACAGCCAGACGGTGATCGTGCCGGTCCGGCCGCGCATCCCGGTGGCGTCGAGCTCGGACGGGAAGGACTGCCAGAAGTTCTTGAGCGACACGCCCAGGCCGCCGGACACGTCGCCGGCCATCACGTAGCCGGGCGCGCGGTGCCCGCCGGCGGTGCCGAACCAGTTGCCCTGCTCTCCGGTGCGCTTCTGGATGGTGAAGCCGTCGGAGTTGGCCTGGACGAGCTTGTAGTCGTCGAACTTGGCGAGCTCCTCCAGGCGCTTCTGCGAGGCCGGGTTGACCTCGTCGTAGTTGGGAAGACGGCCGTTCTCGAACTGGACCGGGCCGTAGGCGACGAAGCGCGGCATCTGGCCGGGCTGCGGGGCCGGCATGTTGGCGGGCATCAGGTTGCCGCCGCGGCCGAGGAACTCCACGGGCTCGTCCCAGAGGCCGCCGTCATCGCCGGCGAAGGCGACGTGGCGGTTCTGCGGCTCCTCGCGGAAAGGCAGGTCGAACGCGATGCCCAGGCCCTTGATGAAGTCTTCGCGCTGCTCGCCGTCATAGACGAAGGAGTGGACCATCTTGATGGGCGTGGCATCCTTGTAGACATAGAACCGGACGGTGAAGGGGAGCCACTCGCGGCCGCCCTTCACGGCTTTGTGGTTTCCGGTGATCTTGACCACCACGGCGACGGGACCGCTGCGCTCCACCTCGGCGGAGAGGACGTTGGTCTCGAATTCGTGGTAGGAGACGACCCCGTCGGCGAGGCGGGAGCGGTCCTCGGTCCGGGCGACCAGCCGGCCGCTGGAGACGACCTCGTACCCGTCCATCTTGATGTAGTTGATGAGTTCGTCGCCGCTCTTGGCGAAGGAAATCTCATAGAGACCGTTGTCGATGTCGATCCGGTCGTCATTGTCGCGCAGCACGAGGGTGGGCCCGGCCACGGGCTTCTGCCGGGCCAGGGCCCGCAGGGTCTTCTTGTCGGCCTTGACGGCCTCGAGCTTGAGATTGCCGGCCTGGCCGGGACCGAGGGTGGCGTAGAAGCCCATCCACTTGACGCTGCCGTCGTTCCAGCGCGACAGCACCCAGTGCTGGGTGGGGACGACGTTGCCGGCGGCGTCGGTGAGGGTGAAGCTGCCCTGCTCGTTCATCGTGCCCTTGGCGAAGGGGACGCCCCAGCTCTGGCCGAGGTTGTAGGCCGGAGCCTTGTCGATCCAGTGCAGGTCGACCGACTCGGCGTGCAGTGCGGCCGAGGCGGCCAGCGCTGCGAGAAGGAAGAGGATTTTTCTCATAAAAAGACAGGAGTAACGGTTATTTTCGGGTTTCCATTCCTACAAATGTAATCATTTTCGGGCAGAATCAGCGCGCGTGACAAAATGTCAATGGCACGGACATTGATTCAAATCTCGCTGCCACGGCGTTGTCGTGGCACTGACAGACAACAAATCAAACAAATAACATCATGATCAAACCTTTAGCAGACAGAGTCCTGATCGAGCCCAAGGAGGCTGAGACCAAGACGGCATCCGGAATCTACATCCCTGACACCGCAAAAGAGAAACCCCAGCAGGGCACGGTCCTCGCGGCCGGCCCCGGCAAGAAGGATGAGCCGATGGAAGTCAAGGTCGGCGACCAGGTCCTTTACGGCAAGTACGCCGGCACCGAAGTGACGGTGGAGGACAAGAAGTACCTTATCGTGAAGCAGTCTGACATTTTAGCAATCCTGTAATTATGGCAAAGGAAATCAAATTCGACGTGGATGTCCGCTCCAAGATGAAGTCCGGTGCGGACCAGCTGGCCAACGCAGTCAAGGTGACCCTCGGACCGAAGGGTCGCAACGTTGTGATAGACAAGAAATTCGGAGCTCCCCAGGTGACCAAGGACGGCGTGACCGTCGCCAAGGAGGTCGAACTGGAGGACCGCTTCGAGAACATGGGCGCCCAGATGGTCAAGGAGGTCGCCTCCAAGACCAACGAGCAGGCCGGCGACGGTACCACCACCGCCACCGTGCTCGCCCAGGCGATCATCAACGTCGGCATCAAGAACGTCACGGCCGGCGCCAACCCGATGGACCTCAAGCGCGGCATCGACAAGGCCGTGGCCGCCGTCGTGGGCGAACTCAAGGCGCAGAGCCAGCAGGTGGGCGCCGACTACTCCAAGGTGGAGCAGGTCGGCACCGTGTCCGCCAACAATGACAGCACCATCGGCAAGCTCATCGCCGACGCCATGTCCAAGGTGGGCCGCGACGGCGTGATCACCGTCGAGGAGGCCAAGGGCACGGAGACTGAAGTCAAGGTGGTCGAGGGCATGCAGTTCGACCGCGGCTACATCAGCCCGTACTTCATGACCAATGGCGACAAGATGGAGGCCGAGCTCTCCAACCCCGCCATCCTGATTACCGACAAGAAGATCTCCGCGATGAAGGACCTCCTCCCGATCCTCGAGCCGATGGCCCGCGAAGGCCGCGAGCTGCTCATCATCGCTGAGGATGTGGACGGCGAGGCGCTGACCACCCTTGTGGTCAACAAGCTGCGCGGCGCCCTCAAGATCGCGGCTGTCAAGGCCCCGGGCTTCGGCGACCGCCGCAAGGAGATGCTGCAGGACATCGCCACCCTGACGGGTGCCGTCGTGGTGTCCGAGGAGCGTGGCTTCACGCTCGAGAACACGACTCCGGACATGCTCGGCCACGCCGAGAAGGTCACGATCACCAAGGAGAACACCACCATCGTAGGTGGTTCCGGTGCTCCGGACGCCATCGCCGACCGCGTGGAGAGCATCCGCAAGCAGATCGAGGTCAGTACCTCCGACTACGACAAGGAGAAGCTCCACGAGCGCCTGGGCAAGCTGGGCGGCGGAGTGGCCGTCCTCTATGTGGGCGCACCCACCGAGGTGGAGATGAAGGAGAAGAAAGACCGCGTGGAGGATGCCCTCAATGCGACCCGCGCCGCCGTGGAGGAGGGTTACCTCCCGGGTGGCGGCGTGGCCTACATCCGCGCTGCGAAGGCCCTCGAGGGCCTCAAGGGCGACAATGAGGACGAGACCACCGGCATCCACATCGTGGCCAAGGCCATCGAGGAGCCGCTCCGCCAGATCGCGGTCAACGCCGGCGTGGACGGCGCCGTGATCATCCAGAAGATCAAGGAAGGAAAGGGCGACTTCGGCTATAACGCTCGCACGGACGAGTACGTCAAGATGTACGAAGCCGGCGTGATCGACCCGACCAAGGTCGCGCGCGTGGCCCTCGAGAACGCCGCCGGCGTGGCCGGTATGTTCCTGACCACGGAGTGCGGCATCGTGGACATCCCCGAGCCTACTCCGGCCGCTCCTGCGATGCCCGGTGGCGGAATGATGTAATATTGTTCCCCGGGTAGATCTCCTCGTTCTCCCTGCCGGGATTGAGGATGACGCTGCAGGCCTCCAGGTCGCAGCCCCGCGGGACCTCCAGGACGACCCTGGCTGTCTTGGGCACCAAGTCTGACGGTGCCGGGATGGCCGGGGTCTCCGTTTGTGAGAGGATCCGGCCGCGCCGGTCGGTCAGCGCCACGGTGACGCCCGGCAGGTCCACGCCGCCCAGGTTGTGGACGGTCACGGCGAGCCCCCCGGACGTGGGCTCCAGGTCCTCCGGACCCACGCCCGCGTCCGGGCGCAGGGCATAGTCTTCGGCCGGGGAGGCCAGCTCCAGCCGGATCCGGCTGCCCTTGCGCGGGATGCGCAGCTCCACGCTTCGCGCGCGGCCGAATTCCACGGTCTTCGTCCGGCCGCCCGGCAGGGTGAGCGTCCACGTGCCGCCCGGGGCTTCGACGCCTTCGAGGCGGACCTTCATCGCCCGGTGGGCGGTGTTGAAGAATTCGATCTCCAGCAGGCCCGGATCGGGGTGGGTGACGAGGATGGCGAGGCGCTGCGCGTCGTCCGGCCGGGTGAAGTGCCAGCGGACGGGGTTGCTGGGCACGAGATTCTGGCTGCGCGTCATCGCGACGCCGCCCAGGCGGCTCTGCTGGATGGTCTCGCAGGGGAAGCTGATGCGGTCGATCCACAGGCTGCCCTCGGTCATGATGAACTCGCGGGCGTCGATGGCGCGCAGGTCGCGGCGGATCTGTTCGGAGAGCGTCTCCGCGGTGTAGTCCTTGTGGTCCCAGCCGGTGCCCTCGACGGCCCGGAGGAAGCGCGCGTCGCCGGTCCAGCGCCAGGCGTACCACATCAGAGGCACGGCGAAGCGCTCGCCCCAGGAGCGCGCCTCGTCGGTCAGGAAGTTGATCTCGTTGGGGAGCTGGATGCGGCCGCGGTCGTCGGTCCTGGCGTGGGCGAGGGTGGATTCGGCGAGGCGGAGGAGGTATTCGCGGGCGGCGGGATTGCCATAGGCGTCGCCCAGGAGCAGTCCGGGCCCGGTGTGGTAGTACTCCCGGTAGGAGGACCAGGTCCAGGGCTCCGATTCGGCGATCCGCGTCGCGCTGAAATAATCGGAGCGGAAGTGCAGGTGGCCGTTCGGCGTGGTGCCGAGCAGGTGGTCGCGCACGCTCCGGGCGCTTTCCATCAGGCGCTCGACCTGGAGCGGGTTGCCGTATTCCGTGGTGTTGACCTGCACGACGGTGTTGGTCCCCTCCTCGTAGGTGTGGAGCCCGTCGGTCATGATGGTGCTCATCCCGTTGGTGAGCGTGCCTTCGGCGTAGACCGCCTCCATGAAGCGGTGCAGCGACTCCGCGAATTTCTCCGGCGCCACGCCGAGATGGACCAGGCCCGGGAAATGGTTGGTCAGGTCGGTGTCGTCGGAGATGCCCCCGCCGAATTCGCCGCCATCGATCTGGCGCTTGTCGATGAACCATTCGAAGACTTCGCGGTATTTGCGGAGCAGTTCCAGCTGCAGGAAGGCCCATTCGGGCATCCCCTTGGGGGCCACGGGCTCGGTGTAGGGGAGCGGCTGCTCGCTGTTGTAGATGTGCCAGTACTTGCGCCCGATGCGGTGGTCGGGATCCACCTTGAGCAGGTCGTTCATGTCGGCCTCGATCTGGCGGTACTTGCTCAGGCGCCGGCTCGTGGTGTTCTCCTCGCAGAGCATCGCATAGGTGTCGCGCACCTGCGTGAAGCGGTCTGCGGCGTGCTCTGCCTTGGCGGCCTCGTAGTCCTTGAATACCAGCTCGATGCGCATCTTCTTGAGGAGATTCGTGTCGAAGTCGGGCCCGGCCCAGGCGAGGGTCAGGTAGAGCGGCTTGTCGTCCGGGAGGATGCGGTCGCGCAGGTCCAGCCACAGGGTGCGGGCCTCGCCGGGCCGGACGCTGAAGGAGAAGTCCAGCAGGTCGCGCAGCGGCCAGATGGGGTCCTTGACCGCGATGTTGAGGGGGATCAGCCCGTCCTGCCGCGCCAGCGAGGCCGGCAGGGCAGGGAGCTGGACCCGGATGCCGTCCAGGCCGCCCTGGAGCTTGATCCAGGAGTAGGAGCGGACGTTGGAGCGCCAGGAACTGCCGAATTCGCCGAACTGCTGCGGGGCCGTGTCCAGGGTCTTGGGGACGCCGAGGTCCAGGTCGCGGACGTCGCTGGGGATGACGATGTGGACGATGGGCTTGCCGCCCTGCCAGCCGGGGACGGCGGTCTGCGGCGCATCGTAGTCCATCGGATTGTCGTACTGGCGGGCCTGGGCGGGCTGGGCGAGGAGCATCCGGCGCTCACCGGGGCGGTAGCGGCCCGCCACGAATTCCTGTATGTCGGTGAGTTGCGGGTGGTTGCGGGCATCGAAGTCCGCAAGGGTATAGCTCAGCCGCGCAATGCCCTGCGGGGCGTCCCCCTCGTGGACATAGTAGGTATTGAGCTCTTGGATGGGGGTCTCCTGCACGTCGTTGGTGAAGACGAGGGTCCCGCCGGTGCGCTCCGCCGCAAGGCGGTGGAAGCTGCGCTGGGTGCCGCGCTCCTTGCGTGCGAGCGCCTCGGGGGCGGTGCCTTGCTCGTTGTCCGAGACGCCGAGCGCGCCGTAGGCGCCGCCGGTGACCTCGACATAGTTCCACGGCTCGTTGGGGAGCAGGAAGCGGACCTGTTGTCCGGAGGTAGAGTAACAGTCCCAGTCGGGGAGCTGGAAGTAGTCGTTGCGTCCCTCGATGCGGGAGCGGTTGTAGACGCCGGGCCAGGTGGTCTCGCGGATGCCGTCGCCGGCCTTCCAGAACCATCGCTTGACGTCGTAGATGTCGAGGATGCCGAGCTTGCGCACGGCGGTGTGTTCGGCCTCGAGCACGGGCGGCGCGGCGCCGTCGAAGCCGTAGAAGCGCCGCCAGGCCTGCTCCGCGGCGGCGTCGGCCAGCTGGCCCTGCGGAGCCTTCACGGCCGGGGCGCCGCCGCGGGCGAGCTGCGCGATCTCGCCCTCGGAGAGCATCTTGCCGTAGATGAAGAGCTCGTCGATATCTCCGCCGCGCTGCATGTTGTACGCGCTCTGGACCTGGTAGGGGCTGATGATGCGGGAGTGCGGTCCGAACTGGTCCAGGCCGGTGTTGAGGGTGACCGTGGTGTCGCGCCGGGCGGCTTCGCGGCCATTGATGTAGAAGCGGATGCCGCGGGTTTCGTCCCAGCTGAGGGCGAAGTGGGTCCACTTGTCGGGGGCGGGCAGGGGGTCGACGGTCGTGCTCACGCGTACGCGCACGAGATTATTATCGGTGACGAAGGCGTCGAAGCCGTGGCCGTTGTAGTCGATGCGCAGCCAGGTCATGTCCCAGCTGGTATGGTCGGCGAAGGAGACGCGGAAGATGGGGAACTCCGTGGGCGTGAAGGGCTCTGCGCTCCGCCAGTAGAAGGCGAGCGTACCCTCGGAGGCGTAGATGTTGCCGGGGGCCTTCCAGGCCAGCAGCTGGCGGTAGCCGCAGTGCAGGGCCTTGCCGCGCGCCCCGTCCGGGATGGGGGACACGTTGGCGAGGAAATTGGGGTTCGCATCGCCCCGGGCGAAGTCCGCCGTGGCGCCGCGTTCGGCGGACAGGCGGAAGAGCAGGGCACCCGGGTCCTGGGCGGCCAGCCGGCCGGCCAGGACGAGCAGCAGAAGGGTCAGGAAGGCGGATTTCCTCATAGGGAGACGGCGTTGTTGGTTTCGTAGAGTTCGCAGACGGTGTCATCCGGGTCGATGACGACGCGGCAGCCGCGCAGGTCCCTGCCGGCCGGAACGGCCAGACGGACGGTGGCGGTCTTGGGTTGCAGGTCCAGCGGGGCAGGGACGGCGGGACAGGCGGTCCGGGCGAGGATGCGCCCGCGGGCGTCCACCAGGGCCACGTCCATCGCGGGCGTGTCCACGCCGCCGAGGTTGTGCAGCGTCACTGCCAGTTCGCCGCCCTCGCGGCGGACGTCCTCCGGCCCGATTCCGAGCTCGGGGAAGGTCGCATCGTCCCGCACGGGGCCGGCGAGCTCGAGCCTGACAGTGTATTCCCGGCGGGCGGGGATGGTCAGGTCGATGCTGCGCGAGCGGCCGAAGCCGACCTGCTCCTCCCGGCCCTGTCCGCGGTCCAGCCGCCAGGTGCCGATGCGGGCCTCGCGGCCCAGCATCGCCACGCGCACCGGTCGCGCGGCGGTGTTGTAGAAGCGGATGGTGAGCGCCCGGTCGCTGTGGCGGGTCACGTGGATGGCCACGTCCGTGGCGTCCTCCTCGCGCTCGAAGCGCCACGCCACGGCGTTGGTGGGCGTGTAGTGCGACAGGCGGTTCATCGCGGGCGCGCCCAGCCGCGCCACCTGGATGGCGTCGTGCGGGAACTGCACCCGGTCGGTCCAGATGCTGCCCTTGGTGTAGATGAAGTCCTTGACCACGAGGTTCTTGAGGTCGCGCCGGTACTGGCGGACCTGGTCGGCGTCGTCGGCGAAGGAGAGGGTCCAGCGGGAGTCGCGCACGGGCTTGAGGTAACGCTCATCCCCGGTCCACTGCCAGCAGCCCCACAGGGGCGGCATCGAGTTGTTCCAGCCCCAGGAGCGGACCTGCCCGGTGAGGAAGTTGACCTCCTCGGGCATCTGCACCAGCCCCTCCGGGGTGGTGCGGGACAGGTCGAGCATCGAGTCGATGAAGCGGCGGATGTACCGGCGCGCTTCCGGATTGGCGTAGAGGTCGCCGAGCAGCAATCCCGGGGCGGTGTGGAAGTAGCTGCGGTTGGTGGTCCAGACCCACACGCCCTCGAGGGCCATCTTGGTGGCGCTGAAGTAGTCGGAGCGCACGAGGGTATGCCCCTGGGGGTTGACGGCGAAGATGCGGTCGCGGTACGTGCGCGCGCTCTCCATCAGACGCTCGGCATACTTGGGGTTGCCGGCGGCGATGATGTTCATCTGCACGAGGGCGTTGACGCCCTCCTCATAGGTGTGCAGGCCGTCCGTCTGGATGGTGCTCATCCCATTCGTGAGCATCCCCTGGTCGTAGGCCGCCTGCAGCAGGCGGTCCACGCCGTCCGCCAGGCGGTCGGGCAGGATCCCGATGTCGTGGAAGCCCGGGTAGTAGTTGGTGTAGTCGGTGTCGTCGGAGATGCCCCCGCCCAGCTCGCCGTTTTCGATCATCCGGTTGTCCAGGTACCAGGCGAGCACGTGCCGGTACTGGCGGAGCAGGCGCAGCTGCAGGTAGGCCCATTCCGGCACGCCGGCCGGGGCCTGCGGCTCCTCATAGTCGGGGCCGGCCTGCTCGCCGTAGAAGAGACCCCAGTAGGAGCGCCCGACCTGGTTGTCCGGGTCGACCTTGAGCAGGTCGCCCATATCGGCGTTCAGCTGGTTGAACTTGTCCTGCCGCCGGCTGCTGGAGTTCTCCTCGCAGGTCATCGCGTAGGTGTCGATCACCTGGTTGAGGCGGTCCGCGATGTGTTCGGTCTTGGCCTCTTCATAGGGCTTGAATATCAGTGAGATACGCATGTCGGCAAGCAGCGCGGGGCTCAGCCCCGGCGCGGCGCCGGCCAGCGAGACCCAGAGCGGTTTGCCCTCCGGGAGGATGCGGTCGCGCAGGTCCAGCCACAGGGTGCGGGCCGCGCCGGGCCGTACGCTGAACGAGAAGTCCAGCAGGTCGCGCAGCGGCCAGAGCGGGTCCTTGACCGTGATATTGAGGGGGATCAGCCCGTCCTGCTGCGCCAGCGAGGCCGGCAGGGCGGGGAGGGCGAGCTGGATGCCGTCCAGGCCGCCGCGCAGGTGGGACCAGGAGGCGTTGCGGGGCTTCGGGACGGAAACGCCGGGGCGCAGGGGGACGCCCAGGTCCAGGTCGCGGGTGTCGGCCGGGATGAGGAAGTGCACGACCGGGTCGTCGCCGGGGGCGGCCGCCGGCAGGTCCCGGGCGGAGGCGCCGCCGGCGGGCAGTGCGAGCGCGATCTGGCGCTCGCCGGGGCGGTGCCGCCCCAGGATGTAGTCCCGGAGCTGGGTCAGCGCCGGGTCGCGGTAGTCGTAGTACGGGGCAGGGGCATAGTCGAGCCGCGCGATCCCCTGCGGGGCGTCCCCCTCGTGTACATAAAAGGTATTAAGCTCCTGGATGGGGGTCTCCTGTACGTCGTTGGTGAAGACGAGGGTCCCTCCGGTGCGCTCCGCCGCGAGGCGGTGGAAGCTGCGCTGGGTGCCGCGCTCCTTGCGCGCGAGCGCCTCGGGGGCGGTGCCTTCGGCATCGGCCGAGACGCCGAGCGCGCCGTAGGCGCCGCCGGTGACTTCGACGTAGTTCCACGGCTCGTCGGGGAGCAGGAAGCGGACCTGCTGTCCGGAGGTGGAGTAGCAGTCCCAGTCGGGGAGCTGGAAGTAGTCGTTGCGTCCCTCGATGCGGGAACGGTTGTAGACGCCGGGCCAGGTGGTCTCGCGGATGCCGTCGCCGGCCTTCCAGAACCAGCGCTTGACGTCGTAGATGTCGAGGATGCCGAGCTTGCGCACGGCGGTGTGTTCGGCCTCGAGCACGGGCGGCGCGGCGCCGTCGAAGCCGTAGAAGTGCCGCCAGGCGCGCTCAGCCCCCGCCGGGCGCACCGGCGCCGGGTCGGGGACGGCACCCCCGGCGAGCTGCGCGATCTCGCCCTCGGAGAGCATCTTGTCGTAAATGACGAGTTCGTCGACATCCCCGCCGCGCACCATATTGTACATGCTCTGGACTTTGTACGGGCTGATGATGCGGGAGTGCGGGCCGAACTGGTCCAGGCCGGTGTTGAGGGTGACCGTGGTGTCGCGGCGGGCGGCCTCGCGGCCGTCGATGTAGAAGCGGATGCCGCGGGTTTCGTCCCAGCTGAGGGCGAAGTGGGTCCACTTGTCGGGGGCGGGGAGCGGGTCGACCGTCGTGCTCACGCGTACGCGTACGAGATTGTTATCGGTGACGAAGGCGTCGAAGCCGTGGCCGTTGTAGTCGATGCGCAGCCAGGTCATGTCCCAGCTGGTATGGTCGGCGAAGGAGACGCGGAAGATGGGGAACTCCGTGGGCGTGAAGGGCTCGACGGCACGCCAGAAGAAGGCGAGCGTGCCCTCCCGGGCATAAATGTTCCCGGGCGCACGCCAGGTGAGCAGCTGCTTGTAGCCGCAGCGCAGGGCCTTGCCGCGCACGCCGTCGTCTATGACGGAGACCTGGCTGAGGTAGGTCGGCTCGCCGCTCCCGCGGGCGAAATCCGCCACGACGCCCTCTTCGGCGGACAGGTGGAAAAGGAGTGAACCCGCCTGCTGCGCGTGGGCGAGGGGCAAGATGAAAAAAAACAGAAATAGGCTGAATCCGGCTTTCTTCATAAGGATCAACGGTTTATCTTGGCTATCCACAAAGATAGGGAAAATGGGTGCGAAAAAAAATGCGGGAAAAGTTTGCAAGTTCAAAAAATGTGTCTACCTTTGCCGTCCCTTTCGGAAACGGGGGGGTTGAGAAAGCTCTTTCACAACATCTGGATCAAGATTTTTCGAAAAATTTTCCGAAAAGTTTGCAGATTCAAAAAAAGTGACTACCTTTGCAATCCCGATCGAAAGAGAGGGTTTGGCCATCAGCCGAGGAGGCTGGTTTTTTTAGCGCCAAAATTGAGAGATCTTTGAAAAGACTGACTTAGATAAGTACAAGCAAGTACCGAGAACTAAGAATCGAGAGCGTTGATTTCTTTGGAAATTGATAGAGTGTCGGGAGAGAACTTAGAGTATTAAAAATATACAAAGAAGAGTTTGATCCTGGCTCAGGATGAAC
>JAFRQH010000018.1 GCA_017428725.1 Bacteroidales bacterium
CCGACGGCGAGCCGCGCGCCGGCCTCCTCCGGCCGGATGCCGCGCAGGTCCACCACGAAGCGGCGGCTGTCGGACAGGCCCGCGATGCGGATGGAGCGGCCGCGGCGCCGGGCGATCCGGTCGGCGCTCAGGCCGATCAGGCGCACCAGCTCGTGGCCCACGGCGCCGTAGCCGGCGATGAAGACCGGGATCACGGTCACCGCGCGATGTTCGAAGAACTCGCGGTGGATGGCCCCCACGGCCGCCTGCTCCACGGTCGGGCGGACGCGGATGAAGAAGACGTCGCCCTCGCCGGTGACCTCGCCCAGGGGCAGGATGCCGGCCTCGGCGAGGGCCGAGCGGATGCGACCGGCCCCGCCGGCGCGCGAGGACACGCCCTCGCCCACCAGGCACACCACGGACTCGCCCCGTTCGGGCAGGGTCCGGCTCGTCACGCCCATCCAGGCGCCCTCGCGCACGCCCGGTCGCCCGGACACGAGCGTGCCGGGGTGCCGCGGGTCGAAGGTGTTGCGGATGGAGAAGGCGATGCCCGCCTCCATCGCGGGCTTGACCGTCGGAGCGTAGAGCACCTTGGCGCCGTTCTCGGCCAGGGCCAGGGCGGCCTTGTAGGAGATGTCGGGGATGGTCACGGCCGCCGGCACGACCTTGGGGTTGGCGGTCATCATCCCGGGCACGTCGGTCCAGATCTCCAGCACGGAGGCGCCCACGCCAGCGGCGTAGAGCGCTGCGCTGTAGTCGGAGCCGCCGCGGCCGAGCGTGGTCGCACGCCCCTCCGCGTCGGAGGCGATGAAGCCGGGAATCACGAACACGCGCGCCTCGGGCGCCGCTTCCACGGCGGCTCGGACGTTGGCGTAGGTCTGCCCCTCGGCCACCACGCCGCCCATCGTGCGCACCAGCGCGCGGGCGTCCAGCCACTTCGTGGCCACGCCCTCGCAGGCGAGTTTGCGCGCCAGGATGCGCGTGGAGAAGAGCTCGCCGAAGGTCACGCAGACGTCCGGCTCGGCCGCGGCGAGCTCCGCGAAGAGCGCGTCCAGCTCGGCGCCCATCGCCGCGCGCTCGGCGCCGGTGAAGAGGCGCCGCGCGATGGCGGAGTGGCGCTCCCGCAGCGCTTCGATCTGCTGCGCACGCGCTGCCGGCTCGCGCTCCGCGCCGATGGCGATCAGCGCGTCCGTGCAGCCGCTCACGGCCGAACTGACCAGGATCACCCGGTCCTTCGCCGCAGCCGCCAACACGATGTCCAGCACCCGCGACATCCGGGTGGCGTCGGCCACCGAACTGCCTCCGAACTTGAGTACCTGCATAGGCTTCTAGATTCTTTCGATATGGGCTCCGAGCGCACTCAGGCGGCTCTCGATGTCTTCGTAGCCGCGGTCGATCTGCTCGATGTTGTCGATGGTGGAGGTGCCCTTGGCGGACATCGCCGCCAGCAGCATCGCGATGCCGGCGCGGATGTCCGGCGAGGTCATCCGGTTCGCACGCAGGCTGATCTTGTGGTCGTGGCCGATCACCACGGCGCGGTGCGGGTCGCACAGGATGATCTGCGCGCCCATGTCGATCAGCTTGTCCACGAAGAACAGGCGGCTCTCGAACATCTTCTGGTGGATCAGCACGCTGCCCTTGCACTGCGTGGCCACGACCAGCAGCACGCTCAGCAGGTCCGGGGTCAGGCCCGGCCAGGGGGCGTCCGCCAGCGTCATGATGGAGCCGTCGATGAACGACTCGATCTCGTAGCTCTGCTGGGAGGGGATCCAGATGTCGTCGCCGCGCTGCTCCAGCTTGACGCCCAGACGGCGGAAGCACTCCGGGATGATCCCGAGCTGCTCCCAGCACACGTCCTTGATGGTGAGCTCGCTCTGCGTGATCGCGGCCATCCCGATGAAGGAGCCGACCTCGATCATATCCGGCAGGATCCGGTGCGTGGCGCCGTGCAGGCGCTCCACGCCGTGGATGGTGAGCAGGTTGGAGCCGATCCCTTCGATCTGCGCACCCATCGCCGTCAGCAGCTTGCAGAGCTGCTGCACGTACGGCTCGCAGGCGGCGTTGTAGATGGTGGTCGTGCCTTCGGCCAGCACCGCGGCCATGATGATGTTGGCCGTGCCGGTCACGGAAGCCTCGTCCAGCAGCATGTAGCAGCCCTTCATCGAGCGGCCCGAAGAGAGGCTGTAGGCGCGCTTGGCGGTGTCGTAGGCGCACTTGGCGCCCAGGCGCATGAAGCCCTCGATGTGGGTGTCCACGCGCCGGCGGCCGATCTTGTCGCCGCCCGGCTTGGGGAAGAAGGCGCTGCCGAAACGGGTCAGCAGGGGGCCGACCACGAGCACGGAGCCGCGCAGGCGGGCGCACTTGGCCACGAAGTCGGCGCTGCGGATGTAGAACTCGTTGACGTGGTTCGCCGTGAAGGTGTACTCTCCCTTGGCTCCGCGCTCGACGCTCACGCCCATCCCCTGCAGCAGGGCGATGAGGTTCTGCACGTCCAGGATCTCCGGGACGTTGGTGATGGTGACGGGCTCGGCCGTGAGGAGCACGGCGCTGATGACCTCCAGGGCTTCGTTCTTCGCGCCCTGGGGCCGGATCTCGCCGCTGAGGCGGTGTCCGCCTTCGATGACAAAGCTGCTCATATATGGTCTACTTCCGGGTGCAGCGTGACGCCGAAGCGCTCCCGCACCCCGTTGATGATGCGTTGTTCGAGGGCGAGGACCTCCGCCGGGGTGGCCTCGCCGCTGGCGTTGACGATCACGAGCGGCTGGCGCTCATAGACCGCCGCGCCGCCCTCGCGCGCCCCCTTGAAGCCGCACTGGTCGATCAGCCAGGCGGCCGGCACCTTGACCGTACCGTCCGGCTGGTCGAAGTGCGGGGCGCTCCCGTCGGGGGAGATCCGCGCGAAATCGTCCCGGCTCACGACCGGGTTCTTGAAGAAGCTGCCGGCGCTGCCGATCTCTTCCGGATCGGGCAGTTTCTGCCGCCGGATGCGGATCACGGCCTCGCGCACCTCCTGCGGCGTGAGGGGCTCGCGCCCCTCCAGCGCCTCGCGGATGCCCTTGTATTCCAGCCGGGGGCTGGGCTTGCGGGTCAGGCGGAAGAGCACGCTCGTGACGACGTAGCGGCCCTTGCCCTCGGGCTGCTTGAAGAGCGAGTCGCGGTAGCCGTAGCGGCACTCCGCGCGGGAGAACTTGACACGCTTGCGCTCCTGCAGGTCGAAGCAGACCACCCCGGAGATGATGTCCGCCACTTCCGCACCGTAGGCGCCGATGTTCTGCACGGCCGCGGCGCCCACCTCGCCCGGGATGAGCGAGAGGTTCTCGGCGCCCCAGAGGCCGTGGCGGCAGGTCTCGGCGACGAAGTGGTCCCAGACCACGCCCGCGCCCACCATCACCGGCACCTCCTCGAAGCCCATGTCCACGTACTTGATGTACTCGATGTTGGAGTGCAGGACCGTGCCCGGGAAATCCTTGGTAAACAACAGGTTGCTACCCTCCCCGACGTGCAGCAGCGGCTGCGGGAGGCGGTCGAAATTGAGTCCTTCCAGCTCCTTGACGGTCTCGTACTCGACCCAGCACGCGCAGGACACCTTCATCCGGAAAGTGTTCTGCGCGGACAGGTCGTAGTTCAGCTGGATCCTCACGGCTGCGGGGGTGCGTAGGTGGATGCCAGGAAGAGCTCCTCCATCTGCGCATCGTCGATCCGGGACGGGGAGTCGATCATCACGTCGCGGCCCTGGTTGTTCTTCGGGAACGCGATGTAGTCGCGGATCGTCTCCTGTCCGCCGAAGAGGGCGCAGACGCGGTCGAAGCCGAACGCCAGGCCGCCGTGGGGCGGGGCGCCGAACTTGAAGGCGTTGATGATGAAACCGAACTTGTATTCGGCGTCCTCCTTGCTGATGCCGAGTACCTGGAACATCCGCTCCTGCATCGCGGCTTCGTGGATACGGATGGAGCCGCCGCCGAGTTCCGTGCCGTTGAGCACGAAGTCATAGGCGTTGGCGCACACACGCTCCAGGTCCTCTTTCCTGTCGGAGTAGAACCAGGCCTCGTGCTCGGGCTTGGGGGCCGTGAACGGATGGTGCATCGCGTAGAAACGCCCGTCCTCCTCGCTCCACTCCAGGAGCGGGAAGTCCACGATCCACAGCGGGGCGAAGACCTGCGGGTCGCGCAGGCCCAGGCGGTTCCCCATCTCGATGCGGAGCACGCCCAGCTGCGTCTGCGTCTTGCGCTTGGGCCCGAACAGGAGCAGCACCAGGTCGCCGGGCTGCGCCTCGCAGGCCGCGGCGACCGCCTGCAGCTGCTCCGGCGTATAGAATTTGTCGACGCTGGACTTGACGGTCCCGTCGGCGTTGTACTTGATGAATACCAGGCCCTTGGCGCCCACCTGCGGGCGCTTGACCCACTCGGTCAGCTCGTCGGTCTGCTTGCGGGTGTAGGCGGCGCAGCCCGGCACGGCGATGGCGCCGACGTACGCGGCGCCGTCGAACACCGGGAAGCCGCAGCCCTGCACCAGGGACGTGACTTCGTGGATCTTCATCCCGAAGCGGATGTCGGGCTTGTCGGAGCCGTAGGCGTCCATTGCGTCATACCATCTCATCCGCGGCAGCGGGTTGGGGATCTCCACGCCGAGGGCGTTCTTGAACATCTGGCGCATCATCCCCTCGAAGGTGTTGAGCACGTCCTCCTGCTCCACGAAGCTCATCTCGCAGTCGATCTGCGTGAACTCCGGCTGGCGGTCGGCGCGCAGGTCTTCGTCGCGGAAGCAGCGCACGATCTGGAAGTAGCGGTCGTAGCCCGCGACCATCAGCAGCTGCTTGAAGGTCTGGGGGCTCTGCGGCAGGGCGTAGAAGGTGCCCGGGTTCATCCGGGACGGCACCACGAAGTCGCGGGCGCCCTCCGGGGTGGACTTGATCAGGTACGGGGTCTCTATCTCCATGAAGCCCTGGCCGTCCAGGTAGGAGCGGATCTCCTGCGCCAGGCGGTGGCGCAGCGCAAGGGCGCGCTGCAGGGGCGGCCGGCGCAGGTCGAGGTAGCGGTATTTGGCGCGGAGGTCCTCCCCGCCGTCGCTCTGTTCCTCGATGGTGAAGGGCGGCGTCACGCTTTTATTGAGGACGCGGATGGCGGCGAGCTTGATCTCGATCTCGCCGGTAGGCATCTTGGGATTCTTGCTCTGGCGCTCCACCACCTCGCCCGTGGCCTGGATCACGAATTCACGGCCCAGGCCGGAGGCGGCCTCCACCAGCTCCGGGGCGGCGTCCGCCTCCACGACCAACTGCGTGAGGCCGTAGCGGTCACGCAGGTCGATGAAGGTCATTCCGCCGAGTTTGCGGGATTTCTGCACCCATCCCGCGAGGGTCACTGTCTTGCCTTGGTCGGCGAGGCGCAGCTCGCCGCAAGTGTGGGTTCTGTACATATCACGAGGATCTTTTGTTCCAATCTACAAATGTAACAAAAAATCCCCGCGATTCCTATTTCGCACAGATGAACTCAAAGAAGGCGTCGATGTCCTTGCGGTTCTTGAGGCGGGCGATGTAGGCCATGTCGCAGAGGTCGTCGGCCAGGGCGGCCGGGACGCGCTCCGCCATACAGAGGTCGGCGCAGTAGCGGGCGAGGATCTCCTCATGGCTGTGCCGGTAGGACTTGCCGTCCCGGCGGCCGGCGTAGGCGCAGAAGTACTGCTCGCCGGCGCCCTTGCGGCGCTCGTCGAAAGCGACCATGTCCGCCCAGATCTGGTAGACGTCCGTGCTGTGCGCGAAATTCATCATATCCGGGGTGTAGCCTCCCGGCGGGCGCATGTTCACCTCCAGTCCCACGTAGTCTCCCTTCTTGCCGAGCCCCTCGCGGTCGCGGTCCAGCTGGAAGAACTCCAGGTGCACGTAGCGGCTCGTGATGCCGAAGGCCTTGACCGTACGCCGGCCGATGGCAGCGAGCTTGGCGGGGACGGTCTTGTTGGTCCAGTAGCAGGTCTCCAGGTTGTCGTGGACGATCTCCATGATCGGCGTGGGGAAGATCGTGTTGTTCTCGAAGATGGGCTCTCCCTTGGAGTTGAAGATCGCGTCGTAGCTCACCAGCAGGCCGGTGATGAACTCCTCCACGACGAACGCATCGAGCTCCCGGGCGTGGTCCCGCAGCCAGGCGTCGAGCTGGGACGCGTCGCAGAGCTTGTAGGTGCCGGAAGCGCCCATCCCCCCGTCGGGCTTGGCGATGACGGGATAGCCGGTCTTGCGGACGAAGGCGCGGACCTTCGCCTCGCCCTCCGCGCCCTTGACCTGCCGGGCAGTAGGGATGCCGCCCAGGGCATAGTATTTCTTCATCTCGGACTTGTTGCGGATGGCGGCCACGCGGTCGCTCTTGATGCCGGTGGTCACGTTGAAGTCCGTGCGCAGGCGGGCGTCCTGCTCCAGCCAGTATTCGTTGTTGGATTCGATCCAGTCGATCCGGCCGTATTTGTGGGCGAACCACGCCACGGCGCGGTACACCTCGTCATAGTCCTCCAGGCTGTTGACTTTGTAGTAGTCGGTCAGTGCGCCGCGCAGCTCGTTGTTGAGCTCGTAGTACGGCGCGTCCGCGATGCCCAGCACGTTCACGCCGTTCGCGCGCAGGCACGAACAGAAGTGGCAGTATGTGTGCGGGAAATGCGGGGATATGAAGATAACGTTCATAAAGGTATATGTTTGGTTCTCGGCAGAAATCTGCCGCATCTTGCCGTCGGAAACCTCCCAGGCCGTGCCGTGCAAGGTTTCGTGGCCGTCTTTGGAGAGGATGTATCCCCCGTCGGGGAAGGTGTAGAAGGAGTGGCGCCAGCTGTCCGGGAAGAGGACGTCCTCGAAGAGGCGCTGGCCGTCCACCACCGCGTAGCGCACCTGGTCGTAATGCGGGATGATCTGGCGCGTGGTCAGGCCCAGGCCCGGGAGCCAGCGCCGGTAGTCCGGGTCCACGCACTCGCCGGGCAGCTCCGGGTGGGAATAGACGCGCTCCGCGCAGTTCATCGACCCTGCGCTGCAACCCATCACCAGCCCGTCGAAGCCGCGCAGCAACGCGCGCAGGCCGAGCTCGTGCAGGAAGCGGTTCTGCGTGGGCACGTGGCCGCCGCAGAGCACGATCCAGTCGGCCGAGCGGACCAGCGCCGGCGCCTGCGCCTGGTTGCGCCGGTCCAGCATCGTCACGTCCGCGGGGTCGATCCCAGAATTGCGGATGCAGGCCGTCATCGACTCCAGCACGTAGTCCGTGAAACCGCGGTCGTCCGGGGCCGCGCTGACCAGCAACACGCGCGGCCGCGGGGGCAGCGCCGCCTGCACGGCGGCCAACAGGCCGTTGTCCGAAGTGAAACGGTCCTCCCCGTACCGGGTCGGACTCCCTGTCAGGATCAGCGTCATTGCAGCTGCAAAGATACGAAAAAAGCCGGAAGCTTGGTCTTCCGGCTTTTCCATACGGCACGGAGCGGAGACGCTCCGGACGGTGCTTAGTCCTCGTCCTTCTCGGCGGCGGCGTAGTCCGCGAGGAGCTTGGTCTGGACGTCGCCCGGGACCGGCTGGTAGTCGGCGAACTCCATCGAGAAGGTCGCGGAGCCGGCGGTCAGGGAGCTCAGGGCCGTGGAGTAGCGATAGAGTTCGGCGAGAGGCACGCGGGCCTTAAGGATCGCGAAGCCCTTGTCGGCGCCCATCTCACCGAGGATGCCGCGGCGGTTCTGCAGGTCGGACATCACGGCGCCCTGGTACTCGGACGGGGTCATCACCTCGACGTTGTAGATCGGCTCGAGAATCTTCGGACCGGCGTTGCGGAAAGCCTCGCGGAAGGCGTTGCGGCCGGCGATGATGAAGGCGATTTCCTTGGAGTCCACCGGGTGCATCTTGCCGTCGTAGACGAAGACGCGGATGTCGCGGGCGTAGGAACCCGTGAGCGGGCCCTCGACCATACGCTCCTTGATACCCTTGAGGATGGCGGGCATGAAGCTGAGGTCGATGGCGCCACCGACGACGCAGTTATAGAACTCCAGTTTGCCACCCCACTCGAGCTCGGTGATATCCTGGGTCTTGACGTTGAGCTGGGTCTCCTTGCCACCGATCATGAACTTGGTGTTGAGCTCGCCCTCGGCCGGGCAGACCAGCAGGTGGACCTCACCGAACTGGCCGGCGCCGCCGGACTGCTTCTTGTGGCGGTACTGGGCGCTCGCCACCTTGGTGATGGTCTCGCGGTACGGGACCTTCGGGGCGAAGAGCTCGACGTCGAGCTTGTACTCGTTGTTGAGCAGCCACTTGACGATGTTGATGTGCTGCTCGCCGTTGCCGCTCAGGATGGTCTGGCGGAGCTCCTTGGAGTACTCCACGACCACCGTCGGATCCACGTTGGCGATCTTCTTGAGGGCGTCGCCGAGCTTCTGCTCGTCCTGCTGGACCTTGGCCTTGATGGCGCAGCGGTACTTGGGGGCGGGATACTCGATCTTGTCGTACTTGATGCCCGAACCCGGCAGGGAGAGCGTGGTGTTGGACTTGCCGTTCTTGAGCTTGACGGCGCAGCCGAAGTCGCCGGCGTGCAGGGACGTGACGGCCTCCTTCTTGGTGCCGGCCACGGCGTAGATGGCGCTCAGGCGCTCCTTGTTGCCGGTGACGGGATCCTCGAGGTCGAGACCGGCGGTGACCGTGCCGCTCATCACCTTGAAGTAGGAGACCTCGCCGAGGTGCTGCTCCACGTCGTTCTTGTAGATGAACAGGGACGGGGCGCCGTCTTCCTTGACGGCCGGCACCGGAGCGACGTCCTTGATGAACTCGAGCAGGCGCTTCACGCCGATGTCCTTCTTGGCGCAGACGCAGAAGACCGGGTAGGCCTCGCCGGCGGCGATGCCCAGGTTGAGACCCTGGCGGATCTCCTCGTCGGAGAGCTCGCCCTCCTCGAAGTACTTCTCCATCAGGGCGTCGTCGAACTCGGCCACCTTCTCGATGAGGGCGGCGCGGGCCTCCTCGGCCTGGTCCTGCAGGGCGGCCGGGATGTCGAGGTCCTCACGGGCGCCGTTGGCATCCTTGAAGTGGTAGTATTTCATCGAAAGGACATCCACGAAACCGTCGAAGGCGGTGCCGGGGTTGACCGGGAACTGGACATAGACGGCCTTGCTGCCGATGGACTCCTTGATGGAATTCTGGATGTTGTCCCAGTCGGCCTTCTCGCTGTCGAGCTGGTTGACGGCGATCACCAGCGGGAGGCTGCGGGTCTCGGCCATGCGGAGGAAGTTCTCCGTGCCGACCTCGACGCCCTGCTGGGCGTTGATCACGAGCACGCCGCTCTCGCAGACCTTGAAGGCTGCATAGGCGCCACCGATGAAATCGTCGGCACCCGGGGTGTCGATGAAGTTGATCTTGGCGTTCTGGAACTCGGCGTACAGCGGGGAAGCGTAGATGGAGCGTTGGTTAATCTTCTCGAGTTCGTCGTTGTCGGAGAGGGTGTTCTTGTCCTCGACCGTGCCCCGGCGGTCGATCACCTTGCCCTCGAAGAGCATGGCTTCAGCGAGCGTGGTCTTGCCGGACTTGGATGCTCCGAGCAGGGCCACGTTGCGGATGTCTTTGGTAGAATAATCTTTCATTTGATGCTATGTGTATTATTAATTTTCGTGAAAGTCCGCAAATCTAATCATTTTTGCGGCCAATCGCAAATCAAATTGGAAGATAGCAGCAGCAACTCCTCGCCGGGGATGCCCAGCTCGTGCAGGATCATTTCGTTCAGCGCGCCCGGCAGGACATGCAGGCGGCGGCAGGCGGTGGGGAAATCGGCTGGCGCGGCGCCCGTCTCCAGGAGCCAGGCCAGTGCGTGGTACGCTTGGGTAGTCTTGTTGGTCTTCATATCGTCTTTCCGTTTTTCCGCAAAAATGCATTTCCAAGCGGGATTCTGCAACAAAAATGCGGGGGTAGGAAGGGGGTACGGGCAAAGAAAAATACGTTTTTTTGCACTTTTGTATGTTTTTTATGAACATAGTACCGAAAACCCGACACTCATTTTCCGAATCAACGCTGTAATTTTGGGTCGTGGTTCTCGATTCGCTCCATATTCCCATCCGCCAGGCGCGTGAACAGGCCGGCTTCTCCCAGACGGAGATGGCGGAAGAACTCGGTGTCGGCCGGACGACCTACATCGCCTTCGAGACGGGACGGACCAAACTCTACAACAAGCTCGTCGGCAAGATGTGCGCGCGGCTCGGGATCACCCCGGAAGAGCTCCTGTTCGGACAGCGCCCCGACGAAGCCCTGCTCCGCGACCAGTCCACACTGGAGGAGTGGAAACGGAACATCGTGGACGAATTCGAACAGAGACTGGCGGCCCTCAACGAGAAGCTCGACGCCGCAAGCAAGATCATCTCCTATCAGGACAACAACATCCGCACCCTGACCGAGACCAATCAATATCTTCTGGAGCAACTCCGCAAAAATGATTGACGCGGCCCCCGGGGGTCTGTTTGAGACAAGATGCAAGGATGCATAATTTTATGTATCTTTGCATCTTGTGCATACGCCCCATCTGACGCCATTCCTCGAGGCCGGCCGGCTGGAAGCCGGCTGCGACGAGGCCGGCCGCGGCCCCCTCGCCGGACCGGTCTACGCCGCCGCCGTCATCCTGCCTCCGGACTTCACCCATCCGCTGCTGGACGACTCCAAGCGGATGAGCGAGAAGGCGCGCGAGTTGCTGCGTCCGATCATCGAGCGCGAAGCCCTCGCATGGGCCGTAGAGGCTGTGGAGGCGGAGGAGATCGACCGTCTCAACATCCTCGGCGCTTCGATGGAAGGGATGCGGCGGGCCGTGCGGCGCTTGCGCGTGCGCCCGGACTTCCTGCTGATCGACGGCAACTATTTCCGGCCGTTCGACGGGTTCCCCTACCGGACCGTCGTCCACGGAGACGCCACCTACGCGAGCATCGCCGCAGCGTCCGTCCTCGCCAAGACCTGGCGGGACGAGCGGATGCGGGAGCTCGCGCGACAGTACCCCCAGTATGGCTGGGACCACAATATGGGCTACCCCACCCCGGAGCACATCGCCGCCATCAAGGCCCACGGCTACTGCCCGGAGCACCGGAAGTCCTTCCATCCCAAGGAGTTGGAACCAAGTTTGTTTTAAGGATATGAAAAAGATCGTTTTAACCACCCTCGCAGCCCTGCTGCTGATGCCGGCCGCCGTGCGCGCCGATGAAGGTATGTGGCTGCTCCCGCTGCTCGAAAAGATGAACAGCGACGCCCTGCGCAACCTCGGCTCCCGGCTCACCCCGGAGCAGATCTACAGCGTCAATCATTCTTCCATCAAGGACGCCATCGTCCAGTTCGGCGGCGGCTGTACCGCCGAGATCATCTCCGGCAGCGGCCTGCTGGTGACCAACCACCACTGCGGCTACGGCCAGATCCAGTCCCTCTCCTCCCCGGAGCACAACTACCTGGAGGACGGCTATTTCGCAATGTCCCGCGCGGAGGAACTCCCCTGCCCGGGCCTGTCCGTGAGTTTCCTGCAGAGCATGACCGACGTGACGGATGAAATCGCCGCCGGCAGGGACCGCGAGGCGCTCATCGCCGCGGCGGAGAAAGCCAACCCCAACTGCCGGGTGCGCATCGTGAGCTTCTACAATAACAATGTCTACTACCTCATCGTCTCCAAGACCTACCGCGACGTGCGCTTTGTAGGCGCCCCGCCGGCATCCTCCGGCAAGTTCGGCGGCGACACCGACAACTGGATGTGGCCGCGCCACACCTGCGACTTCTCGATGTTCCGCGTCTACGCCGGTCCGGACAACGAGCCGGCCGACTACTCCCCCGCCAACGTCCCGATGCGCCCGCGCCAGTTCCTCAACATCTCCCTCAAGGGTGTCCACGAAGGTGACTTCGCGATGATCATGGGCTATCCGGGCAGCACCCAGCGCTTCCAGACCGCCGCCCAGCTCGCGGATATGCTCGAGACCAACGACGTGCGCATCGCCGCCCGCGGCGTGCGCCAGGACGTCCTCTGGAAAGCGATGCGCGCCGATGACAAGGTCGGCCTGCAGTATGCCAGCAAGTATTCCGGCTCCTCCAACGGCTGGAAGAAGTGGATCGGCGAGAAGGAAGCCTTCGAGGCCCTCGACATCATCGGCCGTGAGGAGCAGAAAGAGCGCGACCTCACCGCCTGGATCAACGCCGACCCGGCCCGCAAGGCCGCTTACGGCGGCGCCATCGACCGCATCGCGGAGTCCGTCAGCAAGGCGCAGGAGCCCAAACTCGCCTCGACCCTGCTCAGCGAGTCCATCGGCCGTATCGAGCTGCTGAGTTTCGCCTCCACGATGAACCGTTCGCTCCAGATGGGACAGAACGCCGCTGCGCGCCCCGGCGCCCCGGCCAACGTCAATCCGCAGGACGCCGTCGAGCAGGCCCGCGCCATCATCTCCCGCCAGTACAAGGACTACAACGCCGATGTGGACCGTGAGGTGGCCATCGCGATGATCGACCACTACAAAGCCCACGTCAACCCGGCCGACGCCGTCCAGATCAAGGGCAAGAGCATCCTCGGCATGGACACCCGCAAGCTCGTCGACAACCTCTTCAAGAAGAGCATCTTCACCTCCGAGGAGAAGTTGAACGCCAAGCCCATCACGGCGAAGCTCCTGGCCGCCGACCCGGCCGTGCAGCTTGCCGAGGCCATCACCGCTGCGAGCCAGCCGCTCTCCCAGGCCGCCAACGCCGGCCGCGACGACCTCGCCGAGGCCTCCAAGGCCTACGGCGCCGCCCTGCTGAAGTGGCAGGAAGGCCAGCCCAGCTACCCCGACGCCAACAGCACCTGCCGCCTCACTTACGGTACCATCAAGAGTTATGAACCCAAGGACGGCGTGCTTTATAAATACTACACCACCCTCAAGGGGGTGATGGAGAAGGAAGACCCGGATAACTACGAATTCCGCGTCCCCGCCAAGTTGAAGCAGATCTACCAGGCCAAGGATTATGGCCAGTACGCCAACGAGAACGGCGAGGTCGTGGCCTGCTTCCTGACCAACCTCGACATCACGGGCGGCAACTCCGGAAGCCCGGTGATGGACGCCGACGGCAACCTCATCGGTCTGGCCTTCGACGGCAACTGGGAGGCGATGAGCAGCGACGTGATGTTCGAGCCGAACCTGCAGCGCTGCATCTGCGTGGACATC
The DNA here is from genome assembly GCA_017428725.1 of Bacteroidales bacterium. GTDB lineage: Bacteria > Bacteroidota > Bacteroidia > Bacteroidales > UBA932 > Cryptobacteroides. Next base: position 13,117 of record JAFRQH010000018.1, read on the forward strand.
CGCTATGTCCTGCTGATGGTGGACAAGTTCGCCGGGGCGGGCTATCTCCTGAACGAAATGAACCTTGTAAAAGAATAATGACCCAGGAAGAAATCCTACAGGCCCTGCGGGAAGTGCACCATCCCGCCCGCCAGGACCGCGACATCGTCGATCTCGGGATGGTCACGAATATTGAGATTACCACCGGCAAGGTGACCGTTACCCTTGGGTTCCCCAAGCGCCGCGACCCGCTCACGGAATACCTCGTGGGCAGCACCCGCGCCGCCCTCATCCGCCACCTGCCCTCCGGCGTCGAGCCGGAGGTCAAGGCGGTGGTCGTCGACGAGGCCAAGCCCAAGCAGAAACGCCTTGACCTCGGGCTGGAGCAACTCGCCGAGGTCCGGCACATCGTTGGCATCGCCTCCGGCAAGGGCGGCGTCGGCAAGTCCACCGTGGCCGTCAACCTGGCCTGCGCGCTGGCGCGGATGGGCTACCGGGTCGGCCTCGCCGACGCCGACGTCTACGGACCGTCGGTCCCCGTGATGACCGGCACCGAGGGGTCCGTCCCCCTGGCCGAACCCGGCGAGGAAGAGGGTCAGGAGACTTTCATCCCGCTGGAGAAATACGGCGTCAAGTGGATGTCCATCGGCTATTTCGCCGACCGCGGCCAGGCCCTGATCTGGCGCGGGCCGATGGCCTGCAGCGCCCTCAAGCAGATGATCCTGCAGGTCAAGTGGGGCCCGCTGGACTTCCTGCTCATCGACATGCCCCCGGGCACGGGCGACATCCACATCAGCCTCGTGCAGGACATCCCGATGGAGGGCGCCGTAATCGTCACGACCCCCCAGACGGTGGCCCTCGCCGACGTGGAGAAGGGCGTCAACATGTTCCGCAACCAGAACATCAACCGCCCGATCTTCGGCCTGGTTGAGAACATGGCCTGGTTCACCCCGGAGGCGCATCCGGACGAGAAGTACTACATCTTCGGCCAGGACGGCGGCGCGCAGATGGCGCGCGAGCTGGGTGTCGACCTGCTGGGGCGGATCCCGCTCGTGCAGGGGATCCGCGAGAGCGGCGATGCCGGCGAACCCGTGGCCCTGGGCAGCCGCCCGGACGGTCTCGCCTTCCTCGAACTCGCCGGGAAACTCGCTGAAAAACTCGGCTAGATGGAAGTCCGCGCCAAAAAATCCCTCGGCCAACATTTTCTGACCGACCTGACGGTCGCTCAAAAAATCGTGGACGCCCTTTCCGGGCAGGGTGCTGCCTCGCCGGACTTCGCTTCGCTCATCCCTCCCACGCCTGACGGCGCGGGCCCCTCCCATTTACGAGGCCATGGGTGGCCACGGTCCTTCGAGGCAGCACCCTGTCCCGGAAGCGTCCGGGAACCTCTTGCAGATAGTCTTCGGAGCGAAGCGACGCAGGGGGTTTCGGGGGGAACGCCCCCCGTCCCCCACCGGGGGTGCAGGGGGGTAAGCCCAGAGGACGCGGCAGCGGACTCTACGGGTCCGATTTCCAAGACCGCGGTCTTGGAAATCGGACCCGGAATGGGAGTACTGACGCAGTATCTGTTGCAGCGGGAGGACATCGACCTGAAGCTGGTGGAGCTGGACGGAGAGTCCGTGGACTACCTGCTGACGCACTTCCCGGGGATGCAGGGACGCCTCTACCAGGCCGACTACCTGCGCCTGGACATCCACAAACTCTTCCCGGGCCCCTACCGGGTAATCGGCAACTTCCCCTACAACATCTCCTCGCAGATCTTCTTCAAGATCCTGGACGACAAGGACCGCATCCCGGAGGTGGTCTGCATGATCCAGAAAGAGGTGGCGGAGCGCATCGCCGAGCAGCCCGGCAGCAAGACCTACGGCATCCTCTCGGTGCTGCTCCAAGCCTGGTACGACATCGAATACCTGTTCACCGTGGGCTCCGGCGCCTTCGCCCCGCCGCCCAAGGTCCAGTCCGCCGTGATCCGCCTGCGGCGCAACGCGCGCACGGACCTCGGCTGCGACGAGAAACTCTTCAAGACGGTCGTGAAGACCGCCTTCAACCAGCGGCGCAAGACCCTGCGCAACGCCCTCAAGCCCCTGCTGCCGGAGGGCTTCGACGCCTCCGACCCGGTCTTCGACCTGCGCGCCGAGCGCCTCGGCGTCGAAGACTTCGTGGCCCTGACCCGATTGATTAACCCATAATAGCATTCGTTCCATGAAAAAGTCCTTTCTATTCCTGATGGCCGCCCTGGCCGTCGTTTGCGCCTGCAACGGAGGCTCCGGCACCACCGACCTCGGCTATGACCCGGATGCCCAGCAACTCCAGATCGGCAAGGACATCGCCGTTGTCCAGACGACCTATGGCACCGTCAAGGGTTTCATCTACCAGAACGTCAACACGTTCCTGGGCATTCCCTACGGCGATGACACCAGCGGCGAGAACCGCTTCATGCCGCCGAAGCCCCCGAAGCCCTGGGAGGGCGTCCTGCCCACGGTCTGGTATCCGACCTCGGCTCCGCAGCGCCCCTACACCGAAGGCGCCACACCCTATGCCCAGTTCCGCGACCGCTGGAACTACGACGGCTTCGGCGAAGACTGCCTCAAGCTCAACGTCTGGACCCCGGGACTTGATGCCGCCAAGCGGCCGGTCCTCGTGTGGCTGCACGGCGGCGGCTTCTCCGCCGGCAACGGCGTAGAGCAGGACGGTTATATGGGCGGCAACTTCGCCCGGCGCCACGACGTCGTGTTCGTGTCCCTCAACCACCGGCTCAACAGTTTCGGTTTCAGTGATTTCGCCGCTGTCGGCGGGGAGAAGTACAAGCACTCCGGCAACGTCGGTATGCTCGACATCGTCTTCGCGCTCCAGTGGGTGCACGACAACATCGCAGCATTCGGCGGAGACCCGGGCAACGTGACCATCATGGGCCAGAGCGGCGGCGGATCGAAGGTGACCATCACGGCGGCTATGCCTTCCGCCAAGGGATTGGTACACAAGGCCTTCGCCATGAGCGGCGGATCCACCTCAGCCTCCGACAAGGCTTATGCCGAAGGACTGGGAGCGCAGATCCTCAAGACCGCCGGCCTCAAGCCTTCGCAGATCGACAAGCTGCAGCAGATGCCCTGGCCCGAGTATTTCGCCCTGGCCAACAAGGCTGCCGCCGAGTACAACGCCTCCCTGCCCGCCGGACAGCGCTACCGGGGATTCAGCCCCGTGGCGGACGGCGTGGACATCCCGCTGGGCGACTTCTACACCTCCGGACGCGACGATGTCCCCTGCGTGCCGATGATCCTCTCCACGACGACCAACGAATTCGTCTCCGACCGCGATACGCCCGAGCAGGAGAACCTCACCCGGGAAGACATCGTGAAGATGCTCTCGGGCAACTATGGGGAGAAGGCCGGGGCCATCTATGACGAATTTGACCGGATCTTCCCCGGCAACAGCCCCTTCGGCGTCTATTCCATCGTGAGTTCCTCCCGTCAGAATGTCATCCGGATCGCCAACAACAAACTCGCGCAGGGACAGCCGGTCTACCTGGCCTGGTTCAACTGGTATCCGCACATTTTCGACGGCCTGCCCCGGGCCTTCCACTGCCTGGACATCAGCTTCTGGTTCAACAACACGGACCTGATGTACTCCCACACCGGCGGCGGCAAGGAACCGCGCGTGCTTTCCGACAAGATGGGTGACGCACTGGAGGCCTTCATGCGCACCGGCGATCCCAACACCGGCAAGAAGGGCGGTCTGCCCCACTGGCCGCGCTACACCGAGGAAGAAGGTGCGACCCTGATCCTGGGCAACGTCTCCCGCGTCGAGAACGACCCCGACCGGGCGGCCCGCGCTATGATGCAATAACCCTGCGGCGCAGGGCAGGGAGGGCGGCGCCGAGGATGGCGCCGAGCGCAGCGAGGATCAGCAGGATCGAGCTGGCGCGCGAGACGGCCTCGCCGGTCCGGTAGGACGGCGGGTCGAAGCGCATCACGAGCGTGTGTGCGCCAGCCGGCACCTGCGCGGCACGCAGGAGCGTGCCTTCCAGTTCGATGGGCAGTTCCTCGCCCGTATCCTCCACCTTCAGGGTCCACCCCACCGGGTAGTACACCTCGCTGAAGACCATCCGGGCCGCCTGCGGGCTGCTGTACTGATAGCGCAGTTCGTTCGGCGCGTAGGAGGTCAGCCTGATGGTGCCGCCTTCCGCGTCGTCCGCGAACCACGCATTACCCTTCGCGAAGGAATACTTCAGCGGGGGCATCTCGCCGTCCAGGATGATATAGCGGCAGTTCAGCTGCGCCAGGCCGGGGAGGTACGGCAGGGCGGCCTCGGCCTCCTGGATCGTCTTGGCCTCCCCGACGGCCTTGTAAATCTGGTTGATCTCGCCCGTGAGGGTGCTCTCGATGAACTCCTGGTAGCGCTGGAGCTTGGCCGGCGAGTAGCCGCCGACATTCTTGTGCCAGTAGGACGGATGAGAGTCGTTGAACACGTTGACCGACAGGTCGAGCACGCGGTAGGAAGGATCGGTGTCCGAGAGGATCAGCTCATCCACCGGCCGCTTGTTGAACTGGCTCTGGAAGGCGCGCGGCGAGACGAAGTCGTCCGCGCCCAGGTAGCGCTTGCCCACGATGCCGAGGTCGAGCAGGATCAGGAAGGAGACCAGCAGCGCGGCCGTCAGCCGGCGCCCCTGCCCCATCTGGGGCTGCGTGGCGAAGGTCTTCTGCGCGTCCTTGGGGACGGAGGTCCCCCACCAGAGCAACGCGAATGAGGCGGCGATCAGCAGCAGCGAGCGCAGCGCGTCCACGACCAGCAGATGCCGGCGGTCCGCCACGAGCGCGTCCACGAGCACGTCGGGCTGGCCGGCGTCCGCGCTCCCGCTGAAGGTGCCGGCGATGCCGGGCAGCAGCGCGCAGAGCAGGCAGAAGCCGCCCGTGATGGCAGCAGCGATCCAGCCCTTCTGCCGGAAGAACTGCGCCGCGTCCGGCTGCCGGACGATGCGGTCCAGCACCAGGAAACCCAGCATCGGCAGGGTGAACTGGAGCACCACCAGCGCCATCGACACCGTGCGGAACTTGTTGTAGAGCGGCGCTACGTTGTAGAAGAACTTCGTGAAGGCCATGAAGTGGCTGCCCAGGGCGAGCAGCACGGCCAGTACCGTGCCCGCCACGAGCCACCATCGCTCCCTGCCCTTGAAGGCGAACAGGCCCAGTACGAAGAGGAAGACCGTGATGGCGCCCATATACATCGGCCCGGCCGTGAAGGGCTGCGGGCCCCAGTAGAGCGGTAGGTTCTTGCTGACCTCCTTGAGGTTGGACTGGCCGGCCCGCTTGAGCAGCTCGTAGGTCTCCGAGTGCTTCGGGTTCACCGCGCCGGCGGACGAGCCGCCGTTGAAATTGGGAATCAACAGGTTGGGCAGCTCCTCCCAGCCGTAGGACCAGGCCGTGGCATAGTCCAGGTCGAGGCCCTTGGCGCCCGCGCCGCCCTCGGCGGCTTGCGTGCTGCCGCCGCGCATCGAGTACGGCGTGTACTCCATCGTGGGCAGGAGCTTGATGGCGTTGGTGGCGACGCCGGCGAGGCCGAGCACCAGCAGCAGCGCCGAAGCCGCAAAGAACCGGCCCCAAAGCTGCTCCTTCCGGCGGAGCATCGAGACGACGAGCACGATGACGTAGATCAGGATCAGCAGGGCCAGGTAGTAGGTGATCTGCGGATGATTGGCCTTGACCTGGAAACTCAGCGCCAGGCCGAACAGGGCCGCCCCGAGGACGGCCGCCGGCAGCCAGTTCTTCTTCTTGATCTGGCTGTAGGTGAAGATCAGCGCAGCCAGCACCCACGGCAGGAAGGCCAGGGCCTGCATCTTGGTGTTGTGGCCCACCTGGATGATCTGCAGGTTGTAGGAGCAGAAGGTCACGGCGATGGCGCCGCCCACGGCCACGAGCGGGTGGATGCCCAGCGCGAGCATCAGCAGCCAGGCGCCGAGCAGCGACAGGAACAGGTAAGTGGCCGGACGCCGGCCGGTCAGCAGGAAATCATAGATGGCCTGCGTCCAGTCGCCCTTGGTGGAGGCGTGGATCGTGGCCGTGGGCATCCCGCCGAACATCGACTCCGTCCAGGCCGTCTGGTCGTCGGGGTGGGCGGCGTTCCATTCCATCATCTCGTGGGACATCCCCTGCCAGCCCGAGATGTCGCTCTGGTTGACGATCTTGCCGCCCAGCACCTGGGGCACATAGGCGTAGGAGAGGACGAGCAGGCCGACCACGATGCCGGCGTACAGGAGGATCTTCTTCTTCATTGCAGTATCTGTATCAGCTGCGCCGTGAGGGCGCGGCGGGTGTATTTCTCGATGCCGGTGGTCTGCGGATGCTCTGCGTCCAGGAAGGCCAGGAGCTCATCCTGCTTGTCCCAGTCGAACATCTCCCCCGCCCCGGCGTCGCGCAGGACCGCCGCGGCGGCGCCGTCCTCCTGGCCGATGCCCAGCACGGGCCGGCGGGCGGCAAGGTATTCGAAGATCTTGCCGGGCAGGACCTTGGCGTACTCCGGTTCCTGGCGCAGCGGCAGCAGGAGGATGTCCGCGGCGCGCTGCTCGCGGACCGTCTCGTCGTGGGGCAGGTAGCCCAGCTCGACAAGATTGTCCCCGAGGCCGCGGGCGCGGATGGCGTCCGTGACGGCCGCATCCACCTTGCCGGCCAGGCGGATCTCCAGGCGGGCGCGGAAGGCCGGATCAGCCGCACAGCGCCGCGCGAGGGCATCCCAGAGGTTCAGCGGATTCCCGTCCGCCGCGAAGAGCCCGGTATGTACAAGCCGGAATTTGATTTCCCGGTCAGGAGCGGATAATTCCGGAAAATCGTCTTCGTCAAACCCGTTGGTGATGAGCACGACGGGGGTCCGGGTCTTGGCCTGGAAGTCCTTCTGTACCAGCGGCGTGACGCTGATCACGGCGTCCGCCTCGTCCAGCACCGACTGCTCCAGGCGGTGCTGCCGGCGGTCCGAGGCCGCGGTCAGGCCCAGGTGCTTGTAATAGAACATCTCCGTCCACGGGTCGCGGAAATCCGCGATCCAGCGCACCCCCAGCGCCCGCTTGAGGCCCCGCCCGATGAGGTGCATCGACTGGGGCGGGCCCGTGGTCACGACGGCGTCCACGGGGTGCTCCCGGAGGTATTCCTTGAGATAGCGGATCGACGGGCGCACCCAGCCGATCCGGGGGTCCGGGATGAAGCAGTTGCCCCGGATCCAGAGCGAGAGGCGCTTCTTCCAGGATTTCTTCTGCGCGTTGACGGGGTTGACCTCCTCCCCGGGCTTGCCGCCGGTCAGCCGGCGGTAGACGGCGTAGGGCTCCGTGATGTGCGTCTTGATCACCTCCGCGCAGGCGGGAATGTCCGCGAGCAGGCTCTCGTCGCGCGCGAGCTGCTCCGGGTTCTCGGGGGTATAGATGACCGGCTGCCAGCCGAACTGGGGCAGGTACTTGCTGAACTTCACCCAGCGCTGGACCCCCGAACCACCGGTCGGGGGCCAATAATAGGTGATGATCAGCAGGCGCTTCTCCAAGAGACTCCTTTTCTTCATTGACAATACAATAATCAGTCAAAAGTCCGCGTCAATCCACAAAGATAGCCTTTTTTATTGTTAAATTTGTGGTAAGACAACCAATCAACCACCGATATGCGAAAAGCTTTTCTCTCCGCTTGTTTCCTCTTCGCGCTGTGCTTCGGCGCGGCGGCCCAGCCGCTGATCAAGAGCTGGGATGGCATCCACCACAGCGACGTTCCCACCCTCGAACAAGGCTACCAGCTGCCGCCGGCAGAGTACGCCAGCCACATCCTCTGGGGCTGGGAGGGCGCGATGGACGCCAAGATTATGAAGCAGGACCTGGACCTGATGCAGAGCGTGAACACGCGCGTGATCAACATCGAGCCGGGCTACAATTTCCCCTATGAATACCTCTCCGACGGCTGGTGGAAGATGATCAAGATGGCCGTCGGCGAAGCCAGGAAGCGCAACATGAAGGTCTGGCTGATCGACGACGCCAAGTACCCGAGCGGCTTCGCGGGCGGCAAGTTCTCCCGCGAGCGGCCCGACCTCAAGATGTGGGCCCTGATCCAGCTGGACGAGGCCTGGGAGGTCCCGGCGGGCGGCGAGTTCGCGGACCGCGAGGTGCCGCAGGGCGCCGTGAGCGCCGTGGCCGTGAGCCCCGGGCAGCAGAACCGCCAGCTCCAGATCAAGGACGGCAAGCTCAGCTTCAACGCAGGCGTGCACCCCTGGACCATCCAGTTCGCGGGTTATGCCCACAAGAGCGGCGACACCCGCGCCGTCAACCACCCCACGCGCGGCAAGGACACGACCAACTTCCTGCACGACCACCTCAACCCCGCGGCCGTGGACCAGTTCATCGAGTGGACCCACGCCGCGGCGGCCAAGGCCCTGGGCAAGGAGATGGGCCAGACTGTGATGGGCTTCCGCGGCGACGAGCCGGAATATATGTACACCCCCTGGACCCCGAAGTTCAACGAAATCTTCCGGGAGAAGAAGGGCTACGACCCCACGCCCTACTACGCCTCTTTCTTCGCCCCCACCCGCACCGAGATGGAGAAGCGCGTCAAGGCCGACTTCTTCGACGTGTGGTCGGAGCTGTTCGCGGACAACTTCTTCAAGCGCCAGGCCGACTGGCTGGGCGAGCGCGGGATGGCGCACATCACCCACCTCAACAACGAGCACCAGATGCCCGTCAACATCGAGGCCAACGGCAACTTCTTCCGCGTGCTCAACCGCGTGCAGGTGCCGGGCGTGGACGTGATCAGCAACCACGTCGGCATCGGCGTGGACAACGATTTCCCGAAGCTGGCCTCCTCCGTGTCGCACGTCTACGGCAAGCCCCGCGCCTTCTCTGAGACGATGGGCGCCGTGCGGGGCGACCTCAAGGCCAGCAAGCAGGTGCTCAACTACCAGTTCGTGCGCGGCATCAACTACTTCGAGTACAACTTCTGGAGCAGCAAGTCCCAGACGGCGGAGTCGCTCGCCGCCCGCCCGCATATGGCGGAGCTGACCGACTACATCAACCGCACCTCCTACCTCTTCTCGATGGGTGTCCCGGGCGCGCGCGTGGCGATGTACTACCCCATCCAGAGCATGTGGCTGGGCAACAACCAGGTCTACTGGGACCTCTCCGAGCTGTCCCAGCTGCTGATGATCCACCAGGTGGACTTCGACTACGTGGACGACGACGCCTTCTGGGAGGCGCTCACCGTGGGTCCGGGCTACCTGGAGAACAAGAGCGGCCAGAAGTACTATACGCTCATCGTCCCGCCCGCGGACGTGATCTCCGAGCGGGCCTGGGCCGTGATCGAGGAGTTCGTCTCGCTGGGCGGCAAGCTGCTCTTCTGGGGCGCCCGCCCGTCGTACCTGGTGGGCCGCACCTTCACCCAGCTCAAGCCCTTCCCCGACTGTCCGCAGGCCACCTACGAGCCGTATATGCGCTGGACGGCGCAGGTCACGGCCGCGCTGCCCGAGCCGGAGCTGCGCATCCGCGCCGAGCGCCCGACGGGCAGCTACCTGACGGGGCCCACCTCGGCCTGGCGCGTGCAGCCGCGTCCCGGCCAGCTGCGCCCCGCGCAGCAGCCGCAGGCCCAGCGTCCGGCCCAGCAGAACCGCCCCACGGACTCGCAGGCCTGGGTGACGATCGAGTCCTTCAAGCGCCAGATGGGCCTGACCGAGGTCATCATCCCCACCGACAGCATCCGCTACACGCACCGCACGCTGGATGACGGCGAGCTCTACTTCCTCTTCAACGAGGGCCCGCGCGAGCAGACCTTCACCGTGGAGTTCGACGCCGTGGGACGGGTGCGCCAGTGGGACGGCTTCACCGGCAAGGTCACGGAGGTCCCCGCCCGCGTGGAGGACGGCAAGACCGTGCTGGAAGTGACGCTCGGCGGCTATGACAGCGCCGTCTACACCATCTCCAAGGCCCACGGGACCTACAACGTCCGCAGCTTCGGCGCCAAGGGAGACGGAGAAACGCCCGACACCAAGGCCATCCAGGCCGCCGCGGACGCCGCCTACGCGGCCGGCGGCGGCACCGTGGTGGTCCCGGCCGGGACCTACCTCTCCGGGGCGCTCTTCTTCAAGGACGGCGTGGACCTGGAGATCCAGGAGGGGGCAACGCTGCGCTCCACCCTCGACTCCGACGACTTCCCGCAGATCTCCACCCGTTTCGAGGGCATCGAGCACATGTTCCGCTGCGCCTTCCTCAACTTCGACCACTCCCGCGGCGTGCACGTCTACGGCGGCGGCAAGATCGACGGGCGCGGCCAGGAGTGGCGCGAGGTCCAGAACAAGGACGGCCACTGGGGCCGCCCGCGGATGCTCTGCTTCACCGACTGCCCCGGCGGGCACATTGAGCACCTGACGATGCTCAACCACGCCTCCTGGTGCCTGCACGTCCTGTACACCGACGGCTTCGAGATCAACGACCTGCACATCAGCGTCTCCTCCTACGTCCCGAGCTCCGACGGCGTGGACATCGACTCCTCCTCCAACGTCTGGATGCACGACGTCTACACCAACGTCACCGACGACTGCCTGTCCATCAAGAGCGGCAAGAACGAGGACGGCCGGCGCGTGGCGCGCCCGAGCATGAACATCCTCGTGGAGCGCTGCAACTTCGACGGCGGCCACGGTGTGGCGATGGGCAGCGAGATCTCCGGCTGCATCCGCCACGTGGTGATCGACAACTGCGTCTGCGGCGAGCAGAACAACGCCCCGGTGCGCTTCAAGAGCCAGCCCTCGCGCGGCGGCATCGTGGAGGACATCACCTTCAGCAACATGACGCTCAACGGCTGCGGCACCTTCATCGACGCCAACATGATCTGGCGCATGGTGGAGAACTACGAGCCCTACAACCCCCGCACGCAGCTGCGCGACCTCAAGGTCATCAACGTCAGCGGCAAGGTCCGCACCGTGGGCAACATCTACGGCGACCCGGCGGCCCCCATCCCTGAGGGGACCTTCCGCTTCGAGGGCTGCAAGCTCGAGGCGGAGCGCGGCCTGAACCTCGCCAACGTGGACCAGAAGGACTTCAGCGGCATCGACATCACGGTCCCGGAGGGCGTGGAGCCGATCCGCTACATCGAGGTCCAGTACGGCGGCCGCTCCTCCGGTTCGCCGGTGCAGCCGCAGCGCTAATCGCGGATTTTTTCGTATCTTTGTCTTTCCGGCAAGCATTCAAAGATGGCAAAGAAAGGCGAAGATACCCCGATGCTGAAGCAGTATTTCAGCATCAAGGCCCAACACCCCGAGGCGGTGCTCCTGTACCGCGTCGGGGATTTCTATGAGACCTACTCCGACGACGCCGTGCTCGTGAGCAAGGTCCTCGGCCTCGTGCTCACGCGCCGCTCCAACGGCGACAAGGGGGAGACGCCGATGGCGGGCTTCCCGCACCACGCCATCGAGGGGTACCTGCAGAAGCTGGTGCGCGCCGGCTACAAGGTGGCCATCTGCGACCAGCTGGAGGACCCGGCCCTCGTCAAGAACAAGCTCGTCAAGCGCGGGATCACGGAGATCCTCACCCCGGGCATCGCCTTCGGCGAGGGAATGCTGGACCAGAAGGAGCACAACTACCTCGCCGGCCTGACTTTCGAGGGACAGGAATGCGGTGCGGCCTTCCTGGACGTGTCCACAGGCACATTCCAGGTGGCCCAGGGGTCCCTGGACTACATCGGCACGCTGCTGAGCTCGCTCCAGCCCAAGGAGCTGGTGGTGCAGCGCGAGCTGCTGCGCGCCGTCAAGGAGCGCTTCGGAGACTACTACGCCACCGGCCTGGACGAGTGGGCTTTCGTGCAGGACGCCGCCGTGGAGCGGCTCTGCAAGCAGCTCAAGGTCCAGAGCCTCAAGGGCTTCGCCATCGACGGCTTCCCGCTCGCCCTCTGCTCCGCCGGCGCCCTGCTGGTCTACCTGGAGCAGACGCAGCACGCGGGCCTGGGCAACATCAATTCGATCGGACGCATCGACGGGGAGAAGTTCGTGTGGATGGACAAGTTCACCTTCCGCAACCTGGAGGTCTTCCAGAGCAACGCCGGCCGCGAGGGCGTCAGCCTCGTGGACACCATCGACCGCTGCTGCACGCCGATGGGCGCCCGCCTGCTGCGCCAGTGGCTCGCGATGCCGGTGCTGGACCTCAAGGAGCTCGCCGCCCGCCACGACACCGTGCAGCTGCTGCACGACAACGAGGAGCTGCTGGGCGAACTCCAGGGGCACCTCGGCGAGGTCGGCGACCTGGAGCGCATCATCTCCCGCGCCGCCAACGGCAAGATCCTGCCACGGGAGGTCCGTCAGCTGGGCCGCTCGCTCTCGCGGATGACCCCCATCCGCGAACTGTGCGGCGAGACCGGCTGCGCGGCCCTGGACAAGCTCATCAAGGGCCTCCGGAACACCGACAAGCTGCTGGAACGCATCACCGCCACGCTGGCGGAGGACGCCTCCCAGCTGGGCCGGGGCGACGTGATCGCCCCCGGCGTGGACAAGGAGCTGGACGAGCTGCGCGCCATCTCGCGCGGCGGCAAGGAGTACCTGCTCCAACTCCAGCAGCGCGAGAGCGAGAGCACGGGTATCGGCTCGCTCCGGATCGGCTACAACAATGTCTTCGGCTACTACATCGAAGTCCGCAACACCTTCCGGGACAAGGTCCCGCCGGAGTGGATCCGCAAGCAGACCCTCGTGTCAGCCGAGCGCTACATCACCCCCGAACTCAAGGAATACGAGGAAAAGATCCTCGGCGCCGAGGCGGCGATCTACGAGATCGAGAGCCGCCTGTTCGGCGAACTCGTCGCCGCCGTCCAGCAGGCCATCCGCGACATACAGGAGAACTGCCGCATCCTGGCGCGTCTGGACGTCCTGCAGGGCTTCGCCCAGCAGGCGCTCGACCGCCACTACTGCCGGCCGGAGATGGACAAAAGCCTGGTGCTGGACATCAAGGCCGGGCGCCATCCCGTCATCGAGACCCTGATGCCCGTGGGCGAGGAGTACGTCCCCAACGACATCCGCCTGGACAGCAAGGGAGAGCAGATCATCATCCTGACCGGCCCCAACATGGCCGGCAAGTCCGCCCTGCTGCGCCAGACCGCCCTCATCGTGCTGCTGGCGCAAATCGGCTCGTTCGTGCCGGCGGAGCGCGCTCAGATCGGCTACTTCGACAAGATCTTCACGCGCGTGGGCGCCACGGACAACATCTCCCGCGGCGAGTCCACCTTCATGGTGGAGATGCTCGAGACGGCGATGATCATGCACAACCTCAGCGCCCGCTCGCTGGTGCTGCTCGACGAGATCGGGCGCGGCACCTCCACCTACGACGGGATGTCCATCGCCCGGGCCCTGGTGGAGTACATCCACACCCGCGGCCAGGGCGCCAAGACCCTCTTCGCCACGCACTATCACGAGCTGAACGACCTGGAGGAAAAGTATCCCCGCGTCAAGAACTACCACATCGCCGTCAAGGAGGAGGGCAAGGACGTCATCTTCCTGCGAAAACTCCAGCCCGGCGGCGTGGCGCACAGCTTCGGCATCCACGTGGCGCGCCTGGCGGGCATGCCGCGCGAGGTCGTGGAGTCCGCGGAGCGGACGCTGCGCGACCTGGAGCGGCGCGAGAAGCACGCCAGCGCGATGGCGATGGAGGACGACGGCTCCGTGCAGCTGTCGATGTTCCAGTTGGACGACCCCACGCTCTCGTCCATCAAGGACAAGCTCGAGGCCGCCGACCTCAACAATATGACCCCGCTGCAGGCTTTCGACCTGCTGCGGAGTCTCAAGGGCGAACTCGGTATCTAAGCGAAGATCAATCCGACAGGGTCCCGAGCAGGAGGATCGTGCCGGAGGTGGACTCCCGGATGGTGTAGGCAAAGGGCCGGTTGACGTCCACCGTGACCCGGGGCGGCGTCACAGGAGCCGCCGAGGTAACTTTGATCCCGATGACCGTCACGGCGGCGAATTCCGTCCCCTTCTCCGTGACGTCGATCTTGACTTTCTGCTTGATCATGTCGATGTAGGTCTGCTGGGCGCTGATGCCGGAGAAATCCGCCGCATTCCGATCGAACGGCAGGGTCAGCCCCTGGGCCTTCAGGGCGGGGATGAGCAGGTCTTCCGTCGAGTATTCCGTGGACCACTTCGGCAGGTAGAGCGTCACTTTCGAGGAGCGGAGATTGTAGTTGATGTCTTCCGAGGTCAGGGCGGGCAGGATCCCGGCCAGGGTCTTCCCTTCTTTGGGGAGGATGATGTCCATCGTGTAGGCGCCGTTGCCGTAGGGTGCGCGGACCAGCTCGAAGTCGCCGTAATCGCCGTAGAGCAGGTCCTGTTCCCGGGTATGGAGGTATTCCTTGCGGGTCTTGGCCCCGGAGGCCGTGGTGAAATCCCGGTCCTTCAGGACTTCCCAGGTCAGCTTCCAGGGAGCCTTGAAGAGCAGTGCGTTGATGAGCATCAGCGCCGTCCCGGGATCCAGTTCGTCGAGCATATGGGGGATCTTGCCGTCGGTCTTGTCGGAGCACCAGCCGTTGATCTGCTTCAGGGTGGCGGGCAGGCCGAAGTCCACGGTGTAGCTCTCGGCGGCGAAATACCGCTTCAGCAAGCTGGCGTAGTCCGTCTTGAGCGGGAAGGTCTTGGCGGCCCAGAAGGAGTTGGCGCTGGTGAACTGCACGTTGGCGTCGACCTTCACCAGGCCCGCAACCATCTTCTCGTAGTAGGCCCCCAGCTCATCTTTCGTGGCCGCGTCCCAGCCGAGCACCTCGCGGAACTGCTGCCAGGTCTCCCCTTCGGCGCCCTCGGCGGCCATCGCGAGCGCCAGTGAGAGGCTCAGCGGGGAGAAGGAGACCGTGCCGCCGTTGCTGGCGGCGTAGAGGCTCCGGAAGGTCTTGAGGCCGAACTCGTTGGAGGCGTCCCGGAGGGACTGCTCTCCCTTGGTCAGCTCGATCGGGACCACGGGCGCGACCTCGTCGGCGCGGAGGTTCCCTTCGTGGTCGAGTTTGCTGCACGCCGGCTGTACCAGGAGCGTGGCGGCAAGGAGCAGGAGGATGTTTTTCATATGCTGCAAAGATACGGTTTTAAAGGGAAATGTTGTTTTATTTGAGATCGAATGACAGGCCGGCGCGCAGGGAGATGACGGGGCCATCGTCCCAACCGGCCGTATAGGCACTGTGGTTGAGGTATTTCGTCACGGCCGGCGCTACGTAGAGACGCACACCAGGCAGGACCCGCAGGTCCGCGCCGGCCTGGAGGTTCCAGGACCAGAGCACTGGGTCCCGGAGCGGCTCTGCGCCGGTCACGTAGATGCATTTCTCGGCCTTCAGGCCCCCGCCAAGGTAGACGCGCAGGCGGCTCTCGGGGTTGAAATAGTAATGCAGGTCCACCGGCAGGCCCAGGTAATGGAGCGTGAGGCTCTGAGCCGAGGCGCGGCCGGCCGCCGCTGCGCTCAGCGCGCCCGCGCGCTGGGTGTAGTCCAGGCCGGCGGCAACGGCCCACGAGCGCGACAGGGGCAGCGCCGCCGACACGCCCAGGCTGAACGGGAACGGCACCGACTGGCGGGAGGCGGGGCCGGGCGTCCCGGCCGGTTGCGGCCCTCCGATCGTTTTATCAGAATTGGAATAAGGGACGTCCGACTGGGGAGTGTTGGATGTGGTCCCACCGCCCGAGGCCAGGGACACTCCGGGGCCCGCCGCCTGCAGCCGCAGGCTGACGGGGCGGCGCGGATGCCCGGCCCGCTCCCCGGTATCCGGCCACGCCGGCTCCGGGTCTCCGGCCGCTGCGACATCCGCCCGAGACACCGCCTCTAGGCTCCGCTGACCAGCCGCGACCCCGTTCCGGGCTGCTTTGTCCTCATCGGGGACCCGCTTTGAGTAGGGACGGTCGGTTTTTCCGGGGTCCTCTTCATTTTGGGTCTGTTCTGAGGACGGGAGGGTTGTATTCGCGGGGGCGTCCTCGTTTCGGGCCGTTTCCGAGGACGGGAGAGCGGTTTTCGCGGGGCTGTCCACCTTTGCGGGCGGCGCGGAGGACAACCGCGCCTTTCCGACGGCCGGCTGTGCCGAGGTCTGCGCCTGGGCAACCAACAGGTCAGGCGCATCGTCTGCGGCGGGCGTCCCGGCGGCAGGCGCCTCGACGAGGCGCACCGGCTCGGGGCCGGCGGGCTGCGCCGGGCGCAGGAGGAGTACGGCGGCGAGCACCGCCGCCAC
>JAFRQH010000019.1 GCA_017428725.1 Bacteroidales bacterium
CGCGTGAGCGGGCGGAAGCCGAGCGCCTGGCGGCGGAACGCGCCGCACGCGAGCGTGCCGAGGCGGAGCGCCTGGCCGCGGAGATGCGCCAGCGCAACACCTTCTTCACCATCAACTCCGCCGAGATCTCCAGCGAGGAGGCCGGCAAGTTCGACCGCTACATCAACTGGCTGAAGGCCAACCCGGGCGTGCGGATCGCCATCGAAGGCTACGCCGACAAGGGCACGGGCACCCACAGCTACAACCAGAAACTCTCTGACAAGCGCGCCGCCGCGGTCAAGGACTTCCTCGTGGGCAGGGGCATCGCCGCGTCCCGCATCATCGCCGTCGAAGGCAACGGAGACAAGGTCCAGCCGTTCGCCGAGAACGATCTCAACCGCGTCGTCATCATCTCCGTAGAATAGCAAATGACAAACAAAAACCCATACACCATGAAAAGAGGATTCTTCAGATTCGCAGCGGCGCTCATTGCGGGAGCGTCCCTGCTCGCCACCGCTTGCACCGACATCGGTGCCGACATCAAGAGCGTGGACGAAAAGTATTCCGAACTGCCCGGCAAGGTCGCCTCGCTGGAAAGCCAGCTGGGCGCCCTCCAGACCACCCTCGCGACGACCTACGAGACGATCGCGAACCACGATGCGGACATGCAGGGCCTGCGGGGTGAAATCACCGCCCTGCTGGACGCGAAGCTCGACAAGAGCACCTACGAGGCTTTCCAGGCATCCGTGGCCAACGCCCAGACGGTCCTGGCGGGCCTGAAGTACGCGGACAAGGACTTCGTGAACCAGGTCGCCGGCCTGCTGAAGGACCTTGCCGCCCTGACGGCGGGCGACTGGACGGCTGCGGGCGTGAAGTACGCGACCGTGCAGGAATACATCGATGGCGAAATCGCGCGCCTCGAGGGCCGTCTCGCCACGGCTGAGAAGGCCATCGAAGAGCTGACCAAGGAGGGCGGCATCCTCGATCAGATCAAGAAGGACATCGAGGACCTCCAGAACAAGAAGCTGGACAAGCTGACCTTCGATGAGTACAAGGAGGCGACCGCCTTCACCATCGGCCTTCTCCAGAAAGCCATCACGAAGCTCGTGGCGCTGACGGGCGGTTTCCCGGAGGACACGACCATCAAGGACTACATCGACGCCCTCGCCACGAAGCTGGACGATTATGTCCTCACCAGCACCTTCAACGCATTCACCGCCACCGTGGTCACGCTGGACAAGCTCGACGAACTGAAGACGGAATTGGACGGGCGTTTCAAGTCGCTCGAGGACTTGCTGAAAGGTGAATGGGGCGACAAGACCGTGCAGCAGTACATCGACGACCAGATTTCCGTGCTCCAGGGACAGCTTGCCCAGATTACCAACACGGAAGGAACCGGTCGTCTGGACGTGCTCGAGTCTGCCGCCGCCGAGTATTTCAATCAGGTTGACAAGATCAGGGATCTCATAAAGTTTGCCGATGGGTATACGGGCGGATATGGCGATGGCCTCCAGGGCTACATTGATGCCGGTGACATGTGGGCGCTCAATGCGGCCAAGGATTACACCGATGATTCTATTTACGATCTTATTGATCAGCTCAATGGTGTCTTTGATGAAATATTCTCCCGCGTGCAGAGCATCGTGCTTGTGCCTGCCTTCGATGACGGCAAGATGTCCATAGTCGGCAGCGGAGCGGAAGTCAACACGTTCAAGGTCATGCCGACGGATGCCGCCCAGGCCGTTGTGGAAGCGTTCGCCGAGTCCCCCGCTTCCTTCAGCCTCGATGTCAAGACCGTCGCCACCCGCGCGGGCGGCGAGGTCCCCCTCAAATTAACGGTGACGGATGTCAAGCTCAACGCGGAGAATGCCGACAAAGGTTGGGTGGACGTATCCGTGAACAGCAACTTCAACACGCTTTCGGCAGCGGATCAGGCTAAAAGCTATTCCGCCGCGCTGGTTATCAACGCCACTGGGGCATCCATCTCCAGCCCGTTCTACAATATCCACGTGGACAAGAAAATCGTCAGAATGAAACTTACGCCCTTCGAAGAAATAAAAATCAAATGGGATTACGCATTCTATAAGGATATCTGTGACACACTCGTTTCCAAGATTTGGGTTGACGGAGACCGCAGTAAACTCATAGGTGGGGCGGTGAGGAAGGATCATTCTTGGAACGTTGTCTCCGGTGCTGATTATTTTGATGGTTATGGTGCAATTTCGACGCATATCAATGACGAGAAAGCCATCGATGTGACTCTCTGTTCCGCCGCAGAGTATGGGGTTAGTGATTCCACCTATTTGCACTCCATTCAGATATACGATCCCGTAGAGGACATTACTTATATCGGGGAGTTCAACTACATCGTCAAGGCCCGTCCCGCCGATACCGTGATCGAGCTGGATCCCGTCGAAGCGAAGGTCGGTGATACCTCGGTCGACATCGCTCCCCTCACGGCATTGTACAACAAACACAAGTCTTACTACTCCAAGTATTACCTTGCAGATGTTGCGCATGACTTCGTCAATACGGCAAAGATTGACGCCAAAAAGGTTACCTTTGATGGTGCCAGTATCAGTGCTGCTGTGGGATGTCATTTCGGATTTGATTCCGGCGAAGAGAAGACATTCTTCTCGATCGACCTGAACAAGGCCGGTGCGTGGAAGGTATATGTGTACACGCACTTCGTCAATGTGGGCTATACCTTCATCGTTCCCATCAATGTGAAGTAATCTGCCAGTGCACGAAAGCAGACGCTCTCCGGGAGGAGGGCGTCTCTTTTTTATTATCTTTGGACAGAAAAACCCAGTCAGTATGAAAAGGTTCCTTTCTTATATGACAGTGGTCGCGGCCGCCGTGTGCCTGTACAGCTCCTGCCAGCCCCGCCAGGCCGCGCCGGCCGCGGGGGCGGACCCGGTGATCGCCCGGGCGCTCGCCGCCGTGAGCATCGACAGCGTGCGCACCTATATCGACGAGCTTGTGGCGCTCCACACCCGCCACACGCTCAGCGCCCAGTCCGACCCGGAGCGCGGGATCGGTGCGGCCGTGGACTACCTGGCCGGGCGCTGCGAGGCCTGGGCCCGGACTGCGCCGGCAGGCCGGCCGGAGCCGGTCATCGAGCGGGTGTCCTATACCGTGGGGGAGAACGGCGGCCGCTATGACCGCGTCACGCAGGTCCCCGAGCTGATGGTCACGCTCCCCGGCACAAGTGGGGAGCGTGAGATCCTGCTGATGGCCCACATCGACACGCGGGTACGGGACGTGATGGACTCCACGGCCTTCGCACCGGGCGCCGACGACGACGGCAGCGGGCTCGCCTGCCTGCTGGAGACGGTCCGCATCCTGTCCGGCATCCCGCTGGAGCAGACGGTCAAGTGCCTGTTCGTCTCCGGCGAGGAGCAGGGCCTGGACGGCTCCAGGCACCTGGCGGCCCGGGCCCGCGCTGAAGGGTGGCCGGTGCAGGCCGTGCTCAACAACGATATGATCGGGAACGTGCGCGCCAGCGGCACGGAGCTGCGCGAGGACCACAAGGTCCGCGTCTTCTCCGAGAGCCGCAGCGGCGAGGACACGGATTCCCGCCAGCTGGCGCGCTACATCAGGGAGATGGCAGCCGTCTACGTCCCGGAGCAGGAAGTCGTGCTCAACTACCGCGCGGACCGTTACGGCCGCGGCGGCGACCACTCCTCCTTCCAGCGCGAGGGCTTCACGGCCGTGCGCGTGTGTGAATACTGCGAGGATTACGAAAGGACCCACCAGGATGTGCGGACGGAGGACGGCGTGGACTACGGCGACTTGCCCGCCTACGTCGATTTCCCCTATCTGGTGCGGAACATCCGGGTCAACCTGGCCGCGGTGATGTCCCTGGCCCAGGCCCCGGCGGCTCCGGCGGTGGCCCGGATCGCGAACGCCCGGGAGCTGGACAACAATACGGTCCTGACCTGGGATCCCGTCCCGGGAGCCGCCTCCTACCAGATCCTCTGCCGCGAGACGGACGGCGCCGCGTGGCTGCCCGCCCTGCCCCTGGGCCTGTCGGACCAGGTCCCGGCGGACGTGACGGAGTTCCGCTGTCCGCTCAGCAAGGACAACTACTACTTCGCGGTCCGGGCCCTCTCGCCCGGCGGCCACCCCGGCCTGCCGGCCGTGGCGCGGTAAGGGATTATTCGCGGACGGAGACACTCATCGTGCCGGAGGAGCCCAGTACAGTCTCCAAACCGAGGATCCGGCAGTCGCTCCCGGAAGAACACCAGACGGTGATCTCGTTGCCGCTGCCATTCTCCATCAGGCCGCGGTCCTTCATCTTGACGTGGAAGCGTTTCGCCCCGATGCCGGGGAAACGCTCCGTGTCGCCGCCCTCACAGGTGAGTGTGGCGGCGACGGACTTGCCGCCCATCAGCAGGTGCATGGCGCGGGAACTCCCGTCCGGGATGTCCGCGAAACGGATATATACCAGCAGGGAGAGCAGGTCCATCGTGCGGCCGTCCAGCGATAGGGTCTGTTGCTCGGGCGCTGCCGGCGGCCGGACGACAAGGGTGGTGATGGTACCGGAGGCCTTGTCGTAGGTACATTCGAACTTGCCTTCGCGACCGCCTTTCTTGATGGGATTGATATAGTAGACGGGCTCGTGGCTGCGGGGGGTGAGGTAGGCATCTGCCAGGTATTCCGCATTCATGAACAGGCGGAAGATGGATATGGCGCGGATGGATGCGCGGGCGTGCAGGACGGCCTTCCCGTCCAGTTGGTCGTTCTCCAGGGAGATGGTTGCGTCGGCCACCTTTGTGTTGAGGATTCCCTGCGTGTAGCGGACCTCGTACTTGGTCTCGCCCAGGGCGGCCTTGGTGACCTCCCTGGCGGAAGTCACGGCGCCGGCGGCCAGCAGGGCGAGAAGGATGGATAACGTGCGTTTCATATGTAGGTACATATCAGAATCGGACATTGAACTGGAGACGCGTGGTCAGACCGTAGAATGAGCCGCCGGTCTTGGTCTCGTAGCGCTGGCGGGTCTGCTCGTCCAGGTTGACGGAACTGATCCCGCGGAACGCGGAGCGGTTGTAGGTGAGGATCGCGCAGAGGATGAAGCGGTCCCAGGAGAAACTGGCTCCCGCCCGGGCGGCGATGCTGACGCCGGGCAGGCCGAAAGTATGCTCCCGGGTGGTCTTGCCTTCGGTGACGTGGTCGGGGTCGGAGACGTCGTAGACGGTGGAGTGCAGGTGGTTGTAGACCGACAGGGCCGGTACGAAGGTCGCGTTGACGGTCAGGTTGCGCAGGCCTTTGACGCCCCGGCCGGCCGGGGTGCGGTGCAGGGGGACCCAGTTGTAGGAATAGCCGGCGCCGAGCGAGAAGTCGCCGTTGCGGTAGCGGCCGACGTGGTCGTGGGACTCCCGCACGAGGACGTCGCGCAGGTCGTAGCGGAACTCGCCCTGCGAGTAGGCGGCGCGCACCAGGAAGCTGCCGGCGGAGCGGCGCTGGATCCGGTTGCGTCCCGTGATGGCCGAATACGAGAACTGGCTGGGATTGAAGAAGTAGAAGGCGTCGGCCACCAGGTTGCGCATCTCTCCCGGGTACTGGCTCGAGAAGTTCACGGGAGAGGAATACGACCCGCCGCTGACGGTCCCGTCGAGGAAGTCGCGGGTGGTGTAGTACTGGAGGCTCACCCCGAACCGGGCCGGCGTGAAGGCGATGTAGGTGAATTTGTTGCGCGGACCGCCCTGCTTGCCGAACTCGGTCGTGTAGATGAGTTGGAGCGAGCCGCAGGTCAGTCCGCCGCCGAATTTCCGGTAGCGGTCATTGCGCAGGTGGCCGGTCATATGGGTGGGCGGGACCTCCCCGGAGCCCTGGAGGGAGACGTCGCTGTGGGTCTCCATCCCGGTCCGGATCAGGTCGGCATCCAGCGCGACGGACCAGGGGGCGTCCAACTTCCACACATAGGTCGTATCGTAGATCTTGCCGGACGCGCTCAGCTTGTCCTTGGCGAAGCTGACTGCCTGCGCGAACCAGCCCGGACGGGCTTCCTGCGCCCGGAGGGCGGGGAGGGCGAGACAGAGCGTCACAAAGAAGAGGAGTGGCTTTTTCATACGGCAAAAATACGAAATAATCCGGCCACTGCGCAAATAACTGCGATATTGGCTATTACTTCTTCTCGGGGTTCACGTAGCGGTCGCCCGTCTGCGCCTTGACGGCGTCGACGAAGACCGGGGCGTAGGCCGGGGAGGTCCGGCGGCCCGCCACCACCACGCCGTTCTCGCTGGGCTGCATGATCTGGTCGTTGTGCTTGACGATGAGGAGCTTGGCGAGCTTGTCCCAGCGCGTCATCATCCGGTCCGTGTAGGCCTCGGTCTTGGCGGTGAGGTATTCGGTGCGCTCGCCGGGGGTCATCGCCGCGGCGCGCTGCTCGACTTCCTTCTGGTCCTCGGCATAGTAGTCCTCGAGCTCCGTCTGGGCTTCGCGCAGGTCACCGATCATCGCGCTCCAGCGCGGATAGACCATATTCGCCACGAAGTTGTTCATCCAGAAGGCGCTCTCGGTGCTGAACTCGCGGAGGTTGTTGTTCTCGCGGCGGAAGGGGGCCGGGATGCGGCTGATGCCGCAGTAGGCGGGCACGTAAGCGACCATCGTGGCGTCGTCCATGTTGAAATAGGTCACGCCGCCCACGGCGTCAGGGAGCCAGGAGCGCATCTGGCAGACCATCGTCATCCCGCTCTGCTGGCAGCCGATCGGGCGCTCGCGGAACATCGCCGTGCCGTCGCTGCTCTCGAAGTTGACGGGCTGGTTGCGGTAGGGGGACGCCCAGGGGCCGGCGCTCAGGTCGGCGGTCATGTCCAGGGCCGTGCCCTCATAGTGGTCGCGCATGTCGTTCATCAGTTCGCGCACGGAGATGGGCTTGTCGGGCACGATCCAGAGCGGCAGGTGGTCGATGACCTCGGTGTGGCCGTTGAGGAAGGGCAGGTAGGCGTCCATCTTGGCCGGGTCGGTGTGGTGGCGGAAGAAGCTCCACACACGCGCCTCGCAGTAGCGGATGGCGCTGAAATCCAGCGGGCCGTAGGCCTCGCGGAAGCTGAAGTCGGCGTCCGTGCCGGAGTAGAATCCCAGTTCGCGGGCCGTGGAGATGACATCGGCGGCATACATGCACTCGCCCTCGATGACGCAGAAGCCGAGCTTCTTGTCGACCTTGCGGGCTTGCGGGAACTGCTGGATGCGGCTGGAGTTGGCGTAGGCGCAGACGGCGTCGTCGGGCACGCGCAGCGCCACCCATACGGCGCCCTTGCGGCCGGGACCCTTGCCGACCATCTCCATGATCCAGGCCTCTTCCTTGTCACAGACGGCGAAGGACTCGCCCGTGGAGGCATAGCCGTACTCCTGTACGAGATTGTGCATCTGGGCGATGGCCTCGCGGGCGGTGGTGCTGCGCTGCAGGGCGAGGTCCATCAGAGTGAAGTAATCCAGGTACCCCTCCGGGTCGCGCAGGCCGCTGCGCCCGCCCCAGGTGGTCTCGACGATGCTGACCTGGTTCTCGTTCATCAGGCCCACCACGCCGTAGGTGTAGTCGGCCTGGGCGATGTAGCGCGGCGTGGCGTTGGGGCCGTAGCCGCGCAGGGCGATCATCTCGCCCGGGGCGTGGCGCCCGGGGGCGGAGTAGCTGAGCGGCATTAGGAAGCCGAAGCTGTCGCAGTTGTAGGTACACATCACGCTCCCGTCGGCGGAGGCGCGCTTGCCGACGATCAGGTTGGTGCAGGCGTCGGCCGGGGAGGAGAGAAGCAGGGTCGCAGTAGCGATGATTGACAATAATGTAGCAGTTCTCATTTTCAAATGGTTTGATACCTACAAAGATAAAAGATTGGGGAGAAAATCAGCCGTTTTTGTGTCCCGGGAAGCAAAAAAATGGGGGCGGCGTGCAGGTCAGTCCCTGGCGTGTCCGTCCGGACCCGGCGGCAGGCCGAGCCCGCTCAGCCACAGCCCCAGCCAGGTGAGCGCAGCGTTGATGAGCAGCAGCTCGAACCCGATCCGGTAGCCGCCCAGCCAGGCTTCGCTGTGGGTGGAGAGTACGTAGCAGAGCACCGGCGCGAGCAGGCAGATGAAGGGGACCCAGCGGTCGCGCACGCGGCGCCGGGTGAGGATTCCGAAGAAGAACAGGCCCAGCAGGGGGCCGTAGGTGTAGCCTGCGACGGTGTAGATGGCGTCGATCACGCTCCCGTTGCGGATGGCGCCGAAGCCCAGGACCACGAAGCCCAGGACCACGGCGGCGAGGGCGTGGACGCGGCGGCGGGTGCGCAGCAGCCCCGCCTCGTCCCGGCGCCGGTCCGCGTGCAGGAAGTCCAGGGTGAAGGTGGTGGTGAGGGCGGTGAGCGCGGAGCCGGAGCTGCTGAAGGCCGAGGCGGCGAGGCCCAGCACGAAGAGCAGGCTCACCACGGGCGGCATCCAGGGGGTCCCGGCGGCGTCCGTGCCGCAGGCGACGGCCGGGAAGAGGTCGTCCGGGCGGGCGAAGTCCACGCCCGCCTGCGCGGCGAAGCGGTACAGCAGCACGCCCAGGGCCAGGAAGAGCAGGTTGACGGGGATGAAGGCCGCCCCGTAGCACATCATATTGCGCTGGCTCTCACGCAAGGTCCTGCAGGAGAGGTTCTTCTGCATCATGTCCTGGTCCATTCCGGTCATCGCCACGGTGGTGAACATCCCCGCGAGGAACTGCTTCCAGAAGTAACGCGTGTCCCGCCAGTCGTCCAGGAACCAGATGCGGGACATCCCGCTGTCGCGGATGCTGCCGCACATCCCCCCGAAGTCCAGGCCCATCGTGCGCCCGATCACGACCGTGCAGATCACCACGGTCGCGATCAGCGCCAGGGTCTGGAGCATATCGGTCCAGACCAGCGAGCGCACCCCGCCGCGGAAGGTGTAGAGCCACACGCAGAGCATCGTGGCGGCGACGTTGGCCCAGAACGGGATGCCCAGCGGGCCGAAGACCACGAGCTGGAGCACGATGGCCGTCAGGTACATCCGCACCCCGCAGATGAGTACTTTGGAGAGCAGGAAGAATCCCGCGCCGGCGTGGTGGCTCCAGCTGCCGAAACGCCCCTCCAGATAGCTGTAGAGGCTGCTCAGGTCCATCCGGTAATAGAGCGGCAGCAGCACGTAGGCGATCACGGCGTAGCCTGCCACGAAGCCCAGCGCCATCTGCAGGTAGGCCCACTGCGAGGCGGCCACCATCCCGGGCACGGACACGAAGGTGATCCCGGAGATGGACGTGCTGACCATCGCCACCGCCACGGCCCACCAGGGCGACTTGCGCCCGCCCCGGAAGAAGTCGGCGCTGCCGGCGTGGCGCCGGGCAATGCGCCAGCCGACCGCGATGACCGCGGCCAGGTAGAGGGCCAGGGCGAGAAGCAGCAGGGCGGGGCTCATCCCTTACAGGCGGAACAGCAGGCCGAAGCCGAACGGGAAATCATAGAAATCCATCAGCCCCTCGGGACCGTACCCGCCCACGCCGAACCCGGCGTGGAAGTCCAGGGCGAATCCGTTGGTGATCCACCAGTCGTATTCGAGCCGGCCGACGAAGAAGGTGTCGAAGGAGTTGCCGACGGACGGCTTGTAGCGGAGCGAGAAGCCGAATCCGCCGTAGTCCAGCCCCGCGCCGATGCTGAAGGTGGGGATGGTGTACTGCTCCCAGGAGCGGGGGTAGGAGGCGATGCCGGCGTCGGCCAGCAGGGAGAACCCGCCCTTGCCGCCGAACCGGGCCTTGAACTGGGCCACGTTGCGCCATTCGTACAGGGTGGCGAAATACTCCGTCCCCAGCCCCAGGGCACAGTACGGGAACCGGCTGTCCTCGACGTCCCAGTTGCGGGCCGCGGCGACGCCCAGCGCGGCGGTGGCGCCGACCGCCGTGGCGGCCATCCCCACCATCAGGCCCTTGTCCTCGTGCGGGTCGAGGTCTCCGAGGACGCGGGGAGATCCGAGGTACCAAGGCAGGCGGTAGAGCGGCACCCAGTCCAGGAAGACGAAGGCGTAGTCCTTGCGGTTCACCTTGCGGAAGCCGCGGGCGTCCAGGCCCTCGAAATAGATTTTGCCGGGCTGGGGCGTGAGCTCGCCCGACCAGCCCTTGAACACGCGGCCGTACTTGTCCACGGCCGTCAGCTCGTGGCGCACGGGCGTGGTGTCGACACTCAGGGCGCCGGGCGCGTCCAGTCCGGGCTTCGTCGGATGGGCGGCCGTCACGTCGCCGATGTATTCCTGGTCGATGTAGATGCGGATGGGCACGAGGTCCTGGTCCTGCGTCCAGAAGACGATGGACTGGGCGGACAGGGCCGCCGGGAACAGCAGCGTTGCGGCGGCCAGCAGGATCCGGATGGTGAAATTCTTCATTTCTGCGGGCGGTTTTGATGCAAATATACAACAAAGAATGATTATCTTTGCCCCTCTATGGACGATTTGATCAAAGACCTGTCTTCGCAGGAATACAAGGAGGGCTTCGTGACCGACGTGGCGCAGGAGTATGTGCCCAAGGGTCTGAACGAGGAGATCATCCGCCTGATTTCTGCCAAGAAGCAGGAGCCGGACTGGCTGCTGGAGTTCCGCCTGGGCGCCTTCCGGCGCTGGCAGCGGATGACCCCGCCGTACTGGGGCCACGTCAAGCTGCCCCGCATCGACTTCCAGGACATCATATACTGGGCCGCGCCCAAGCGCGCGGAGGACCGCCCCGACGAGATCGATCCCGCCCTGATGGAGACCTTCGACAAGCTCGGCATCCCGCTCCGCGAGCGGGAGGTGCTGGCGGGCGTGAAGCCCAAGGGGGAGGTGGCCGTGGACGCCGTCTTCGACTCCGTGAGCGTGACCACGACCTTCCGCAAGACCCTGGCGGAGAAGGGCATCATCTTCTGCTCCTTCTCCGAGGCGGTGCGCGAGCATCCGGACCTGGTGCGCAAATACCTGGCTTCGGTGGTCCCCGTGGGAGACAATTTCTACGCCGCCCTGAACTCCGCCGTCTTCTCCGACGGCTCGTTCTGCTACATCCCCAAGGGCGTCAAGTGCCCGATGGACCTGTCCAGCTACTTCCGGATCAACGCTTCCGGTACGGGCCAGTTCGAGCGTACGCTCATCGTCGCCGACGAGGGCTCGTCGGTCAGCTATATGGAGGGCTGCACGGCCCCGATGCGCGACGAGAACCAGCTCCACGCCGCCGTGGTGGAGATCATCGTGGAGAAGGACGCCGACGTCAAGTACAGCACCGTGCAGAACTGGTATCCCGGCGATGCGCAGGGCCGCGGCGGGATCCTCAACCTCGTGACCAAGCGCGGCATCTGCAAGGGTGCGGGCTCGCACCTGAGCTGGACCCAGGTGGAGACGGGCTCCGCCGTCACGTGGAAGTATCCGAGCACCATCCTCAAAGGGGACTACTCCTCCTCGGAGTTCTACAGCGTGGCGATGACCAACAACTACCAGCAGGCCGACACCGGCACCAAGATGATCCACCTGGGGCGCGGCACCCGCAGCCGCGTGGTCTCCAAGGGCATCTCCGCCGGCCACAGCGAGAACAGCTACCGCGGTCTCGTGCAGATGGGCCCGGCCGCCGAGGGGGCCCGCAACTACTCCCAGTGCGACTCGCTGCTGATCGGCAGCGCCTGCGGCGCGCACACCTTCCCGGTCATCCGGAGCCGGAACCCGCGCGCCATCGTGGAACACGAAGCCACGACTTCCAAGATCAGTGAAGACCAGCTCTTCTACTGCACCCAGCGCGGCATCGCCCCCGAGGACGCCGTCGCGCTCATCGTGGGCGGCTACGCCCGCGAGGTCCTCTCGCGCCTGCCGATGGAATTCGCCGTGGAGGCGCAGAAACTCCTGTCTGTATCACTTGAAGGCGCCGTCGGATGAGCTGGGTAG
The DNA here is from genome assembly GCA_017428725.1 of Bacteroidales bacterium. Lineage (GTDB taxonomy): Bacteria > Bacteroidota > Bacteroidia > Bacteroidales > UBA932 > Cryptobacteroides. Next base: position 11,845 of record JAFRQH010000019.1, read on the forward strand.
AGATCGTTTCGGCCCTGTTGGGCCTGTCCTGCGTGTTCCTCGCAGGCCGCAATTCGAAGTATAACTTCTGGGTAGGCTACGTCTACAACATATTCCTGTTCGTGCTCTTCTGGCGGCAGCACCTCTACAGTGCGATGCTGCTCCAGCCCGTGTCCTTCGCGATCAACGCGTTCGGCCACTGGCGCTGGACCCACCCCAAGGAGGAGGAGCGCAGCGCGGCGGACGCGAGCCGCCTCAAGGTCGGCCACATCAGCAAGGAGCAGTGGCCGGGCCTGGTGCTGATGGTCTGCCTGGCCGGCGCGGTCTGGGCGATGTGCCTGGACTGGCTGCCCGTCAAGTGGCCCACCGTGTTCCAGCCGGACCCCTCGCCCTGGCTGGACTCCTACCTGCTGATGTTCACGCTCCTGGCCCAGTATCTCAGCGCGCAGAAGTGCTGGGAGTGCTGGATAGTGTGGCTGGTGGTCAATGCTGCCAACATCGTCCTCTACATCACTTCCGGACTCTATCTGATGCCGATCGTGAGCCTGCTGTACCTGGCCAACGGCATCTGGTCCCTCGTTTCGTGGAAAAAACTCTTCAACAAGGATGAATAATCAAGTCTTACTGGAAATCAAGGGCCTGCACGCCTCCGTGGAGGGCAAGGAGATCCTCAAGGGGGTGGACCTGGTGATCCGCCGCGGCGAAGTGCACGCCGTGATGGGGCCCAACGGCGCCGGCAAGAGCACGCTGGGCGCCGTGCTGGCGGGCCGGCCGACCTTCGAGGTCACGGCCGGCAGCGTGGTCTACGACGGCCGCGACCTGCTCGCGCTCAGCCCCGAGGAGCGCTCCTGGGCCGGGCTCTTCCTGAGCTTCCAGTACCCGGTGGAGATCCCGGGCGTGAGCATCACCAACTTCATGAAGGCTGCCGTGGCGGCCCGCCGCAAGGCGCAGGGCCGGCCCGAACTCACCCCCGGCGAGTATCTCAATCTCCTCAAGGAGAAGATGGCGCTCGTGCAGATGAAGGGCGAGTTCGCCCGCCGCGAGGTCAACGTGGGCTTCTCCGGCGGCGAAAAGAAGCGCAACGAGGTCTTCCAGATGGCGATGCTCGAGCCCACCCTCAGCATCCTCGACGAGACGGACTCCGGCCTGGACGTGGATGCGTTGCGGATCGTGGCCGAAGGCGTGAACCGCCTCCGGACCCCGGAGACTTCCGCCATCGTGATCACGCACTACCAGCGCCTGCTGGATTATATCGTACCGGATGTCGTCCACGTGCTCAAGGAGGGCCGCATCGTGCGGACGGGCGGACGCGAACTCGTGGACCAGATCGAACAGGAAGGTTACGAGAGCATCCATGGATAACAGGGTTTATGTCATCGGGCGCGACAGCGCCCCGCAGTATCTCCGGCTGGAGGCCGGGGAGGCGCTCGCGATGACCCTGGTTTTCCTGCCCGGCACGGGCGGCCGCTACTGCCTGGAGGTGGACCTGTGCGGCCCCGGTGCCTCGCTGGACCTCGCCGGCCTGTACCTCTGTCCGGCCGACGGGCAGTTGGACCTGCGGGTGCTCGTCCGCCACGCCGTGGGCGGCTGCACCTCCCGCCAGCTCTTCAAGGGCATCGTCGGCGGGACGGCCTCCGCCTCTTTCGACGGACTCATCTACGTGGCCCCCGACGCCCAGAAGACGGAGGCCTATCAGGAGAACCATGCCCTCCTGCTCTCCGAGACGGCCCGGGCGGAGTCCCGTCCGCAGCTCGAAATCTACGCCGACGACGTGCAGTGCTCCCACGGCGCCACGACCGGCTACCTCAATCCCGACGAACTGTTCTACCTGCGTTCGCGCGGCATCCCCGAAGACGAAGCCCGGCAGCTCCAGATGCAGGCCTTCCTCGCTCCGGTGGCGCGCCGCCTGGACGAAGCCTTAGCCGAAGAAGTCTATGCTAGTCTACCCTAACGTCAAGATCAACCTCGGACTCAGCGTGCTGCGCCGCCGCCTGGACGGCTACCACGACATCGAGACGCTCTTCGTCCCGTATTTCGGGATGACGGACGAGCTCGAGATCACCCCCTCGGAGAGCCTGCGCTTCGTGGCCTCCGACAACGTGACCTGGGACGACGACCTCACCCTGCGTGCATACCACCTGCTCAGGTCCGACTTCGACCTGCCTCCCGTGCAGATCCGCCTGGAGAAGCGCTCCGCCGTGGGCGCTGGCCTGGGCGGGGGCTCCGCCGACGCCGCCTTCACGCTGATGGCGCTCACGGAGATGTTCCACCTGGGGCTGGAGGACTGGCAGCTGGCCGACTACGCCGCCTGTCTGGGCTCCGACTGCTCCTTCTTCATCTACAACCGCCCGATGCTGGGCGAGGGCCGGGGAGACGTCCTGACGGACTACGACCTCGACCTGTCGGACTACGAGATCCGGGTCGAGGTGCCCGAGGGCGTGCGCGTGAGCACGAGCGAGGCCTACTCGCGCGTGATCCCGCGCGAGCGGTTGGCGCTGCCGCCGCTGCGCGAGGCGCTGCGCTACCCCGTGGAGATGTGGCCGGAAGTGTTGTTCAACGACTTCGAGGCCTCCGTGTTCCCGATCCACCCGGAGGTGGAGCGGCTCAAGCAGCGCTTCTACGCCGAGGGCGCCGCGTACGCCTCGATGTCCGGCTCCGGCTCCGCCGTGTTCGGCTTGTTCCGGAAGTAATTATTGCTATCTTTGTCATTACTAAAACCTTTTGTTACATATGAGAACGAACAAGGAATACAAGAACGCCGCCCTTGCACGCCTGGACGGCAACTGGAAGCCGGCCGTGCTGGCTACGTTGGTCTACCTCCTCATCGTGATGGTCTTCGCCGGTGCATACCAGGCCCCGGCCTTCCTGAATCCCGCGATGCCCACCGCGCCGGAGAGCATGGGCTTCCTGCTCGGCATCGGCGGCGCTTCGCTCCTCGTTGGCATCTTCCTCTTCTATCCGCTGGAAGTGGGCTACCACAACTCCATGCGGATCCTCTATGAGCGCCGCGACTACGATTCGACCCGGAACATGTTCGACATCTTCAAGTCCAATTATCTGCATAAGGTGGCGGGTATGTTCCTGATGAACCTGAAGGTCCTCCTGTGGACGTTCCTGTTCATCATCCCCGGCATCGTGATGGCCTTCGCCTACGCGATGACGCCCTACATCCTCGAGGAGCATCCCGAGATCAGCGCCTGGGACGCGAGCGCCCGCAGCCGCGAGATGATGAAAGGCCATAAGTTCGACCTCTTCTACCTGTACCTCAGCTTCATCGGCTGGGCCCTGCTCGCGATCGTCACCCTCGGTATCGGCTTCCTCTGGCTGTCGCCGTACGTCGAGGGGGCTGTCGCCGCGTTCTACAACGACCTCAAGGCCGAGCAGGGCGAGATGGCCGTGACCGAATAATCCATGCCGCAGGCTGCAGGACAGCTTTCGGAAAACAGCAGGAGGATTGCCCGCAATACCCTCCTGCTGTATTTCCGTATGTTCCTGCTGATGCTCATCGGGCTGTTCACCTCGCGTGTGGTGATGCGGACCCTGGGCATCGACGACTACGGCGTCTACAACGTCGTGGGCGGGGTGGTGACCGTCTTCACCTTCCTCACCACGTCGCTCTCCGCGGCCATCAGCCGCTACCTGGCGGCCAACCTGGACCAGGGCGACCCCGTCCGGCTGCGCCGCATCTTCTCCACGGGCGTGCTCATCCAGCTGGGCCTGGCCCTGCTGCTCGTGGTGCTGGTGGAGACGGCCGGCTTGTGGTGGGTCACCCACCGGCTGGACATCCCCCCGGGGCGGCTGGACGCCGCCCGCTGGGTGCTCCACTGCTCGCTGGGCGTGCTGGTGGTGAGTCTGCTGTCCGTACCCTTCAACGCCGCCATCATCGCCCACGAGCGGATGTCCGCCTTCGCCGTAATCAGCCTCGGCGAGGCCCTGCTCAAGCTGGGCGTGGCGCTGCTGCTGTATGTCTCGCCCGCCGACAAACTGGTGAGCTACGCCGTGCTGATGCTGGCGGTGGCCGTGGCGGTGCGCGCCGCGTACGGCCTGTACTGCCGGCGGCATTTCGCCGAGGCGCGCGGCCCGCTCCTGTGGGACGGCGCGCTCGTGCGCGAGATGACCGCCTTCGCCGGCTGGAGCTTCTTCGGCTCGAGCGCCTATGTGTTCAACACGCAGGGCGTCAACCAGGTGACCAACCTCTTCTTCGGCGTGGCGGTCAACGCCGCCCGGGGCGTGGCCTTGCAGGTCGAGAACATCGTCAAGCAGTTCGTCTCCAACTTCCTGACGGCCGTCAACCCGCAGATCACCAAGAGCTGGGCGGCCGGAGACCGCGACTACTGTTTCGCGCTGGTCCACAAGGGAGTCAAGTACTCCTGGCTCGTGATCCTGGCCTTCCTGGTGCCCGTGCTGGGCGAGGCGGAGCTGCTGCTGGACGTGTGGCTGGGCCCCGACAAAGTGCCGCCCCACGCCGCCACCTTCCTGCGCCTGACCCTCGCGGGACTGCTGGTGGACCTGGCCGGCAACCCGATGCTCACGCTGGTGCAGGCCACGGGGCGCGTCAAGCATTACTACCTGGTCACGGGCCTGACTTCGTACCTGGGCCTGCCGCTGGTGTGGCTCGCCTTCAAGCTGGGGGCCGGGCCGGCCTGGGCCTACATCCTCTTCATCGCCGTGTACCTGGTGGTCTTCGTACAGCGGGTGGTGTTCGCCCGTCGCCTGGCGGACTTCCCGGTACGGCCCTTCCTGCGGCTGGTGCTCCTGCTGGTGATGACCACCTGCTTCGCGCTGGTACTCCCCATCGTGCTGCGCGGGACGGAGCTCGCGCCCGGCTGGCGCCTGCTGCTCGGCACGCTGCTGGGCTGGGCGATGATCGCCCACTACGCCTGGTACTACCTGATGACCGCCGGCGAGCGGGGCTTCGTGCTCCGCAAGGTGGGGAAGTGGCTGCCCGACCGGCTGTTCCTCAAGGCCAAATACCGCGTGGTCTTCGGCAAACCCCTGTCGGTCAGCGGACCGGTCAGCTTCTCGGAGAAGATCCAGTGGCAGAAACTCAAGGACCGCAATCCGCTCTACCACACGCTGGTGGACAAGGCGGCGGTCAAGCCCTACGTGGCGGAGCGCATCGGTGCGGAGCATGTGGTGCCGACGCTGGGCGTCTGGGACTGCCCGGAGCAGATCGACTGGGAGGCGCTGCCCGCGCAGTTCGTGCTCAAGTGCACGCACGACAGCGGCAGCACCATCGTTTGTACGGACAAGGCCGCCTTCGACCGGGAGGCCGCCTGTGCCAAGTTGTCCGCCGCCCTGGCGTCGGACTACTGGCGGCGCGACCGCGAGTGGGCCTACAAGGGTGTGCAGCCGCGCATCCTCGCCGAGGAATACCTGGGCGCGGGGCTCGCCGACTACAAACTTTTCTGCTTCGGCGGCCGGCCGGAATTCCTCTTCGTGGCCACGGACCGCGACAACCCCGAAGAGGAGACCAAGTTCGACTTCTTCGACACGCAGTGGCACCACCTGGACATCCGCAACGGGCATCCCAACGCCGCCGTGCCGCCGGCGCGCCCGGCGCACTTCGCGCAGATGCTGGCGTTGGCGCAGACCCTCGCGGAGGACTTCCCGCAGGTGCGCCTGGACTTCTACGAGACCCCGGACGGGCGCGTCCTGTTCGGCGAATACACCTTCTACCACTGGAGCGGCTTCGTCCCCTATGAGCCCGACGGGACGGACGAGCGGTTGGGCGGCTATTTCATGATTCCGTTCAGATAATGGAGAAGATAGCGATATACACCTGTATCATCGGCGGCTATGACGAACTGCAGCAGCCGCGCGTGACGGACGGGGGATTTGACTTCATCTGTTTCGTGGGCTGGGGCGAGAAGCGCCAGGAGCGCATCGGTGTCTGGGAGATCCGCGAGATCCCGGAGAGCCTGGGGGATCCCGGGCTGGACTCCCGCTGGCCCAAGATGCACCCGCACCGGCTGCTGCCCGAGTATGAATGCAGCGTGTGGGTCGACGGCAACGTGGCGCTGCTGGACGGCACGCTCTACCGCGCGACGCGCATCAAGCAGGCCGCCGGGGTGAAGTACAGCGGGGTCACGCACCCCGACCGGGACTGCAGCTACGAGGAGGCGCGCAAGTGCCTGGACATGAAATACCTGACGCCCTTCGGCCTGCTGCGGGTATGGGTCTGGCTATGGCTCCACGGCCTGCCGCGCCATGCCGGGCTCAACGAGAACAACGTCATCTTCCGGCGCCACAACGACCCTGACATCGTGGCCCTGGACGAGCTGTGGTGGGACCGCGTGCTGCACCTGAGCCGCCGCGACCAGCTCTCGCTGATGTGGTGCCTGCGGCGCTGCGGCATCCCGCGGGACTACCTGCTGCCGCCCGGCCAGAACACCCGCAACCATCCGGGGTTCTGCTATTGTCTGCACGGCCGTCCGGCCCTACCACTCGATCAGCAGCAGTGAGGTCCCCTGCCGGGGCAGGGCGAAGGTGCTTGAGAAGGTGCCTTTGCGGAGTCTGAGCTGCCGGGCGGGCTCGTATTCGGCGAGCTGCCCCGCCTGCTCGAGACGGCGGTACTGGGCGCGGTCGGGCTGCTGGGGTTCTCCCATCGCCTTCCATACCTCATACGAATTGGAGTGCTCCGCATCGATGCGGTAGTGCGACACGCGTACGTCCCGGGCCGGGATGCCGGCCACGGACAGGTCCACGGTCGCCCCGCCCTCGTGCGGCAGGTCGTCGTCGTGGTAGTCCCAGACCATCACGGCGACGGAGCGGTCCGAGCGAGAGGCGATGGCGGAGACGTCGTCCCGCTCGCGCACGCTCCCGGTGAGCAGGTCGTCCAGCGAGCAGGTGTTGCCCGTCACGGCCACGCGCTGTCCCGCCATCTTGCCGAACATCCGGAAGACGTTGAGGACAGGCTCGTCCACGCCGTTGGTCGCCAGGTCCCGGAAGCCGTTGAACCAGGGCTGGTCCTCGAACTCGAAGGCCCAGGTCACGGCGCCCTCGATCCGCACGCCGTGGCGGTCCTGCAGCTCGTATTTGCGGGCGAAGGTCGCCGCGGTGTAGCTGGAGTAGACGGTGCCGTTGCGGTAGCCGTTCTCGGGGTTGGTCTTCATCCCGCAGGCGGCGCAGCCCTCCGGGTCGGACTCGCCGATGATGATCGGGAGGTGCTTCAGGGTGGGGTAGGAGGCCACGATGGCGCAGCCGGCGTCGATGTTGCGCAGCTGCACGCCGGCGTTCATCCGGATGTGTCCGTCCACGATGCGCGGCGCGCCCTTGGCGTGGAAGCTGATGAAGTCGATGTGCGAGCCGGTCCGGCCGGTCACGTAGTTGGTGCCCTTGGTCACGTGGTCGAGGAAGGTCCGCAGGAAGGCGGCGGCGTTGCGGCTGGAGGGATTGGTGGTCTCGGGCCCGCCGACCCTGGCCGTGGGCAGGACGCTCAGGATGGCTTCCGAGGTGTAGTCGTAGAGCTTGCAGTACTCTTCGGCCGAGCCGCTCCAGTAGGCGATGTCGGGCTCGTTCCAGAGCTCCCAGTACCAGGTGTTGACCTCGTCCAGGCCGTAGCGGTCGATGCTGTGCAGGACCCACTGGCGGACCAGCTCCGCCCACTTCCCATAGTCCTTGGGCGGGGCCGTCCAGGCGGTATAGATGTCGTTGTAGTTGTCTCCGGGCTGCCAGTGGTGGCTGTACGGGCCGCCCTTGGAGGTGAGGGCCTCAGGCATGAAGCCCACCTCCACCAGCGGACGCATCCCGCGGTCCACGTAGGTGTCGAAGATGCGGTCGATGATGTCCCAGTCGTAGACGGGCCGGCCCGCCGCGTCCTCGGTGTACATATTGGTGGAACCCCACTTGAAGGCGGCCTTGCCGTCGCCGGTGGTCATCAGGTTGTGGGCCCGGACGTAGACGGGGACGGGGCTGAGGTCCGCGATCTCGCTCAGGAGCTTGCGGCCGTCTTTCATATAGGTGTAATTGGGCTCGTCGTAGCCGAACCAGGCCCAGAGCGGATTCATCTCGCCCACGGGGCGGGACGCGTCGACGGACAGGCTGACGCGCGGCTGGGCGCCGGCGGTCAGGGCGAGCAGGCAGGATGCGAGCAGGGAGAACAGGTGGATTTTGCGCATGGGAATCGGATTTGGATGGTGGCTTTGCCCAAAGATACGGTTTTTTTGGATAGGAAGTGTTGTGTGTTCCAAGGTTTTGACTTATCTTTGCCGTCCATTCCTCGGGTAGGAATGAATAAAGGTTTAATTTTTTAATTCAACAGATTCACAATGGCTGTTAAGATTCGTTTACAGCGCCACGGTAAGAAGAATTTCGCATTCTTCCACATTGTTGTGGCGGACTCCCGCGCTCCCCGCGACGGTCGTTTCATCGAGCAACTCGGCTCCTACAACCCCAACACCAACCCTGCCACGATCATCCTCGATTCCGAGCGTGCCCTCGCATGGCTCAAGGTGGGTGCCGAGCCGACCCTCACTGCACGCCGCATCCTCTCCTATCAGGGTGTGATGCTGCGCCACCACCTCGACGGCGGTGTCGCCAAGGGCGCTCTCACGCAGGCCGAGGCCGACAAGAAGTGGAATGACTGGAAAGCCCAGCGCGACGCCAAGGTCGAGGCTAAGATCTCCGGCATCAAGAATGCCGCCATCGAGGCCCGCAAGGCCGCCAAGGCCGAGGAAGCCAAGGTCAACGAGGCCCGCGCAGAGGCCATCGCCAAGAAGGCCGCCGAGCTCGCCGCCGCGAAGGCCGCTGAGGCCGCCGAGGCTGCCGCTGCCGCCGAGGAGGCCGTCGAGGCTCCCGCCGAGGCGTAATGATCCAGATCGCCAAGATTCTCAAATCCAACGGCACCGATGGCGGACTCCTCATCGGAGTGCGTGACATCGAAGTCGGGCAGATCGACCCCCAGGAACCGGTGTTCATCGAATTCGATGGACTGCCGGTTCCCTTTTTTATCCAGGACATCCGGCAGCGCGGCACGTCCAAGGCCATCATCCACCTGAACGACATCGACAGCCTGGAGGATGCCGAGGAGGTCGTGGGCCGCGCCATCTATGTCGAGGGCGAGTGGGAGGACGAGCAGGAGCTCGATTTCACGGGCTGGACCCTGCTCAACCGCGGTGAGCGCGTCGGCACCGTGACCGGGATGGAGCCCATCCCCGGCAACCTCTGCCTGTATGTGGGCGAGGCGATGGTCCCGCTCCACGAAGACCTCATCCTGTCCGTCGACCCGGACGCCCGCGTCCTCGACCTGGACCTTCCCGACGGACTGCTCTGACCCCCTCATTCCGGGCTTGACCCGGAATCTTTATTTTCATACCTTTGCGGTATGGAGGCGCCGCTGGTCAGCATCGTCATCGTCTGTATGAACCGTCCGGACAACCTGTATCCCTGTCTGGAGGGGGTGCGGGCGTACACGCACGTGCCGTACGAGACCCTCGTGGTGGCCTACCGCTTCAGCCCGGAGAACCTTGCGCGTGCGCAGGCGGACTTCCCGTGGGTGCGCTGGATCGTCAGCGAGGGGGTCCGGGGCTTCTCGGAGAACAACAACCTGGCCCTGCGGCAGGCGCGCGGGAAGTATTGCTTCGTCGTCAACGACGACACGCTCCTGGAGATGCCGGTCGTGGACCGGCTGGTGGAGGATTTCGGCCGGCTGCCCGCGGACGCCGCGGCGGTCAGCCCCTGCATCCGCTTCCCGGACGGCCGGGTCCAGACCTGCGGGCGCGGCCCCTGGAGCGCGTGGCGCTACGCCCGCCACTACCTGCACGGGGTCGACGAGACCCGTCCTACTCCCTGGACGATGCGGGAGGGGCTCTTCCGGACCTATACCCTCAACGGGGCCTGTTTCCTGATCCGGACCGAGGCCTTCCGGGAGGCCGGATGGTTCGACGAGCGCTATTTCTTCACCCCCGAGGACATCGCCCTGGGGCATCTGCTCAACGACTGGGGCCATACGGTCTGGGCGGATGCCGACGTGTCCATCACCCACGTGGCCGGCGGGTCCGTCTCGTCCCTGGAGGCGGCGATCAAGCCGGCGCGGGTGCGGGGATCCCTGCTTTTCTACGGCGAGCCCCTGCCGCTGAAGCTCTTCATCGGGTGCTTCGAGGCCCTCCGGGTGTGCAAGTACGCCTTCCTGCCCCGCACGCCGCGCAATGTCCTGATGCGCCGCACCGCCGTGAATGTCCTGCATACGGTATTCTCCGGTGCCAGTCCCAAAGAAATCTTCATCCGCTGCTCCAATGGCTAACATCCTCGTCATCATCGTGACCTACAATGCCGTGAAGTGGGTCCGCAAGAGCCTGAAGAGCCTGGAGCGGTCCTCGCTCCCCGCCGACGTGCTCGTGGTCGACAACGGGTCCACGGACGGCACGCTGGAGCGGATCCGCGGGGAGTTCCCCGCCACGCGTATCATCGAGACGGGGGAGAACCTGGGCTTCGGCGCGGCCAACAACATCGGCCTGCGCATCGCCCTGGACGAGGGCTACCAGTTCGCCTACCTGCTCAACCAGGACGCCTGGCTGGAGCCCGACACGCTGGAGAAGCTCGTGGCTGCGCACAAGCCGGAGTGGGGGATCCTCAGCCCGGTGCAGCTGGACCGGCACGGCCGGCGCGACCGGCAGTTCGACAGGAAGTGCGGCCGGGCTGTGGACGTTGCGCTAAAGGGGTATCACAATGACAGACAAGTGGTTGAGGTGCCCTTCGTGATGGCGGCGCACTGGCTGGTGAGCCGCCGCGCCATCGAGACCGTGGGCGGCTTCTCCCCGGCCTTCCGGCAGTACGGCGAGGACGACAACTGGATCGACCGCCTGCACTGGCACAAGCTGCACTGCGGCGTGGTGCCGGCGGCGCGCGCGGTCCACGACCGCTCCGACCGCCGGCTCAGCCGCGACAAGAAGCTGCAGCTCAAGTGCATCGCCACGGTGGTCAAGGCCAGCGACCCGCGCCGCGGCTGGCGCTGGGTGCGCATCCGCGAGGTGCTCGAACTCGTGGGGATGGGCGTCAAGAATTTCTCCGCCGTGCCCTGGAAGTTCATACCCGTACTAAAACAACGCTTCCCGGAACTGGAAGAGTACCGGGAAGCGTCCAAGCGCAGGGGAGCGTTTCTGGATCCTACTGCGTAACGAAGACCCTGAAGGACATGGCGTCCGGCGGGTCCCCCATATACAGGTCCGACATGGTGACGAAGATGTCGACGGTCAGCGCCCTCCACTCGTAATCCGTAAAGGTGGTGAAGATATACTCTCCGCCGTCGTCGGCCGGCTCTGAAATGACGCGCATCGCGGGCAGCGGCGTCCATACATCATCGTTCTCCGTCTGGCCCAGATAGCAGCGGGACACCTGGACGTTGCCGTTCCTCACGACGTGGTTTGTAATGGCGGGTACATCCAGGGTGACCGTGTAATACCCGTCTTTCGCCACCCACTGACTGGCGCGGACATCGTAGTCGTAATAGGACATCTGCGTGCCTTGCAAGTAGACGTCCTTGGAGCATCCGGCAAGGAACAATCCTGCCGACAGCACAAAGAATAGGATTTTCAGGGCTTTCATAAGCGAGTTTTCGTCACTACTGACAAAAAACAGGCCAAGACGGCAATCCCCATAAATGAGGATTGAAATAACCGCGATAATGTCTCATCTTTGCATCTTGGTTTACAGGCAGAGATGACACTTCGTGAATTGTCCGTCGGCGGCAGCGCCGTCATTCTGGACGTAGGGGGCCAGGGCGCCCTGCGCCAGCATTTCCTGGATATGGGCCTCATCCCGGGGGCCCACGTCAAACTCGTCAAGTACGCCCCGCTCGGCGATCCGATGGAGCTGCGCGTGAGCGGCTACGCGCTGACGCTCCGCCTGGCGGAGGCCGCGCAGATCACGGTCGAGCCGGCGGAGGAGCTCCCGGAGGCCCGCGAGACCCTCGCGGACGACACCTCGGTCCACTCCGTGGATCCCGACGCCCACCCGGGCTTCGGTGAGGAGGGCAAGTTCCACGACAAGGAGGAGGAAGACCCGCTTCCGGAGGGGACCCTGCTGACCTTCGCCCTGGCCGGCAACCAGAACTGCGGCAAGACGACGCTCTTCAACCAGCTGACGGGCGCCAACCAGCACGTCGGCAACTTCCCCGGCGTGACGGTGGACCGCAAGGACGGCGTGATCCGCGGCCACGCGGACACGCGCGTGACGGACCTGCCTGGCATCTATTCCCTGTCCCCGTACACCTCCGAGGAGATCGTCTCCCGCAATTTCATCCTGGACGAGAAACCCCGCGGCATCATCAACATCGTGGATGCCGGCAATATCGAGCGCAACCTCTACCTGACGATGCAGCTGATGGAGCTGAACATCCCGATGGTGCTGGCACTCAATATGATGGACGAAGTCCGCAACAACGGCGGCTCCGTCCGCGTCAACGAGATGGAGGAGATCCTCGGCCTGCCGGTCGTGCCCATCTCCGCCTCGAAGAACGAGGGCGTCGACGAGCTCGTGGACCACGCGGTCCACGTGGCCCGCTACCAGGAGCGCCCCGCCCGCCAGGACTTCTGCGACAAGGACGACCACGGCGGCGCGGTCCACCGCTGCCTGCACGGCATCATGCACCTGATCGAGGACCACGCTGACCGCGCCGGCATCCCGGTGCGCTTCGCGGCGAGCCGCCTCGTGGAGGGCGACGCCGCCGTGGAGCGGGCCCTCCGCTTGCAGGAAAACGAGAAGGAGATGGTCGAACACATCATCGTGCAGATGGAGCAGGAGCGCGGCCTGGACCGCAACGCGGCGATGGCCGACATGCGCTTCGCCTTCATCCGCAGGCTCTGTGCGCAGACGGTCGTCAAGCCGCACGAGAGCAAGGAGTACCGCCGCAGCCGCCGCATCGACCGGGTGCTGACGGGCCGCTGGACGGCGATCCCCATCTTCGTGGCCGTGATGTCGCTGGTCATCTGGCTGTCCATCGACGTGCTGGGCGCGCCGCTGCAGGACCTGCTGGACCAGGGGATCCAGTGGCTCGCCGGCGTGGCTGACGCGGGGATGGCGCGCTGGGGGGTCAGCGACGCCGTGCGCTCGCTGGTCGTGGACGGCGTGTTCGGCGGCGTGGGCACGGTGGTCAGCTTCGTGCCGATCATCATCATCCTGTTCTTCTTCCTGTCGATGCTGGAGGACAGCGGGTATATGGCGCGCGTGGCCTTCGTCACCGACAAGCTGCTGCGCCGGCTCGGCCTGAGCGGCCGGAGCATCGTGCCGCTGCTGATCGGCTTCGGCTGCAGCGTGCCGGCCGTGATGGCAACGCGCACGCTCCCTTCGTCGCGCGACCGCCGGATGACGGTCCTGCTGACCCCGTTCATGAGCTGCTCGGCCAAGATTCCGATCTACGCCTTCTTCACCAATGCCTTCTTCCCGGGCCACGGCGGCCTGGTGCTGGTGATCCTCTACCTGTCCGCCATCCTGGTGGGCATCCTGGTGGCCCTGATCCTCAAGAACCTGCCGCGCAAGGCCGCGGCGGCGCCCTTCGTGATGGAGCTGCCGAACTACCGCCTGCCGGGCGCCAAGAACGTGGGACACCTGCTCTGGGACAAGACCAAGGACTTCCTGCAGCGGGCGTTCACGGTGATCTTCGTGGCCTCGATCGTGATCTGGGTGCTGCAGAGCTTCGACTGGCGCTTGCAGCTCGTGGAGCCGGGGGAGAGCATGCTCGCAGCCATCGCCGGGGTGCTGGCGCCGCTCTTCGCCCCGCTCGGGCTGGGCGACTGGCGCATCGTGACGGCGCTGGTGACGGGGTTCCTGGCCAAGGAGAGCGTGGTGGCGACGTTGGGCGTTCTCGACGTGGCTTCCACGATGACGGCCTTGACCGCCGTCCCGATGCTGGCCTTCTGCCTGCTCTACACGCCGTGCGTGGCGGCCATCGCCGCCGTCCGGCGCGAGCTCGGCGGCAAGTGGGCCCTCGCGATGGTGGTCTTCCAGTGCCTGCTGGCCTGGGTCGTGGCCTGGCTGGCTTATCTGGTGGCGGGACTATTCTTCTAGCACTATGAACGTTCCGACCCTCATCGTCCTGCTTCTGGTCGCCGTGGCGCTCTTCTTCGCGGTGCGCGCCTACGTGCGCGCCGGCCGCCGGGGCGGCTGCAGCTGCGGCTCCGCCGGCTGCAGCGGCTGCGCCGGCGCCCCCGGCTGTCCGCACTGCCAGGGGAAGTAATATTTGCTAAATCATTGATTTTTCGCTATCATTGGAGGTATGAAACCCATGATGGCCTTTTGGGCTGCCTTCGTGTCGGCCCTGCTGTTTCCCGCGACGGCGGGCGCTACGCATTTCTTGGGAGTCCACGTCGTGGACCAGGAATACCTGATGTTGCATTTCCGGGATGGGGAGGTGCGCTACCGCGACGACGGTACCGGCCCGAGCGCCTATCTGGGCCATTCTTTCGCTGAGGGCGACGACACCCTGCGGGTGTTCCTTCCGCGCCTGGATGCGGTGGCGGCCTCCCGGGCGACGGACTGGATGGTCCGTTCGGCCGACGACCGCTCCTTCCGGGCGGCGCACCCACTGGCCGTGTTCCGCAAAAGCAAGCCGATGAACACGGACCATACGCTGACGAGCGAACTCGACCATTGGGTCTTCCTGAAGCTGCCCCGTCCGATGCAGCAGGGTTGCCTGTACACGGTGGAGATTCCCCCCGGGCTCGGCGCAGACGTACAGACGGTCCAGGTCCCCTACAACTACTGGGAGATGCCCTCCGAGGCCGTCCACGTCAACATCCTCGGTTATTCACCGCAGGAGCCGGTCCAGACGGCGGACCTGTACCTCTGGCTCGGAGACGGTGGTGCGCGGGACTATTCTTCCTTCGAGGGGCGCCGGGTGTACCTGCACGATGTCCGGACGCGGGAGGCCCGCCTGGTCGGCGAAGTCCGTCCGTGGAAGGCCGCCGGCGAGAGCCGCCGCGAGGCCGGCGGCAAGGACCTGACGGGTTCCGCCGTGTGGAGCGTCGATTTCCGGGAGACCGTTCCCGGCCGCTACCGCCTGGTGGTGGAGGATGTCGGCTGCAGCATGGAGTTCGATATTTCCCCAGAGATCTACCGCGAGCCGTACCGCTTCGCCGTGCGCGGCTACTATTATATGCGCCTGGGTGAGCCGGCGATGCCGGAACGGATCACGCCGGTGCCGCGCCAGCCGCGCTTCGTCCCCGGCGAGGATCCGGCCGGGTTCGTCGTCTACAAGACGGACCTGCAGCCCTGGCACCCCGACTGGCGGCGCCTGCGCGGTGATGTCTGGGACGAGCCGCACTTCAAGCCCGCGGAGACCTCGGCCTTCTGGCAGCACCGCCTGCCCGGCAACCCGACCAATCCCGCCGTGCGCGGCGGGCATTCCGATGCCTTCGATTGGGACCGGCACCTCGCGCACGTGAGCAATATCTATGACTTGTTGCTGCCGTACCTGCTGACGGGCGGACGCCTGTCCGAGGACGACCTGGGCATCCGCGAGAGCGGCAACGGCATCCCGGACCTGATTGACGAGGCGCGCAACGAAGTGGATTTCTTCCTGTCCATCCGGGACGGGGAGGGCTACTCGCAGGGTGTCACGAACCCGGACAAGGACTGGAAGATGATGTTCCAGGCCGGCTGCACGACGATGGCCGCCTGGGCGAACGCCGCCAACTGCGCAATACTCGCGGAGGCTTTCCGCGTGATGGGAAATGCGCAGCTGCGCGACTACTACACGGCTGAGGCCGTGAAAGCGTTCCGCTATGCCGAGCGGCAGGAAGACCGGCAACTGGACGAGCTGCAAGGTGTCGGCAACGAGCGGATGCGGGGGCGCGACTTCCGCCAGATGGCGGCCGCCTACCTGTACAACCTGACCGGCGACCGCGCCTGGGAGGATATCCTTGCTGCGGAGAGCGTGGTCACGGGACCCGAAGTACGTATCATCTCGCAGGGCTTCGGACAGAGCTGGTATCAGTTCTGGGGCACGGCGGCCTATCTGTGCTGCCAGCGGGAGCGGCATTATCCCGAGCTGTACCGCAATATGCTCGCGGCCGTGCGGGCGCAGGCCCACGCGGACCATCTGGACCGCTGGCCGGAGCGTCCTTCGCGCCGCAGCAGCTCCGACGCCCGCTGGCAGACCAATGAGAATCTCCAGCTGGTGATGCTGGCACATCACGTGGCCGTATCCGCGGAAGAGCGTCTTTCCTACGAGCAGGCGATGTATCAGGAGGCTGGCTGGGGGTTGGGCCGCAACCCGGCCAACACCGTGGAGATGACCGGGCTGGGGCAGCGCCACATCACCGACTGCTACTCCACCGGCCGCAATGACGGCTCCCCTGGGACCCACCCCGGCCAGACCCCTTTCAACGGCACGGAGACCTGGTCCCGCGGTGACGGCGGCGACGCGCAGATCCTCCTGAAGCGCTGCTATCCCGACTGGGATACCGGCGGCTGGCCGCGCCAGGAATCCTTCTTCAACCAGCGTTACCTTTGGGTGAACGGCGAGTTCACGCCGCGCGAGACGATGCGCGGCAAGACCGCCCTGATGGCCTACCTGTACGGCATCCGCTGACCGGGATCGGGTAGACGAAAACAGGACCGGCTTCGGAATGTTCCGAAGCCGGTCCTCTGTGCGGCATCGTGGACAGTTATCGAACCATCGTTGAGGAGTTTTGTAGGGTCGCCGATGTGTTGGAATGGATAGCGTAGGGCGTTTTGTATAGAAATAACAGGTATCCAATGGGAATATATCATCTATAATTCCCGGTCCCTGCCCCCGTCCTTCAGTTTAGCTACACTCCCTTAAAAATGATGGCTAAAGGTAAGTGTGGAAAGTCATATATCAGTTTGTCGCTATAGTTGTTTTATTACATGAAATACGCTATTTGCTACTATATTTTCTGTACTTTCTGGGGTTATTGACTATTTATTAATGGAGCAGGTAATAAAGCGCCTGTAATGACAATGACAAAACAATACAAAAGACAGTATCGGCAACTCGATGACGATGTTAAGCAGCAGATTAGCGATAGCACACGGAATAGGCCTAAATCTGAGGAGCACAAGGAACATATCCGACAAGGTATGATACAATACTGGCAGAGTGTTCCGGACCGTCCAGAGTCAACCGATGAAATGGATTGATGCACCACTTGTCAAGGTGCACGATGCATCAAAAATAATGATGGAAAGCGATGAAGATAATTGTTAACACTTGATAAAATTAAACTGGTTTCACCCATTCATTCAATACAAGTTATAGATGAAGACCAATTTACATGTATAATACAATCTGGTCAAATAACCAGATTAAAATACCGTAAACAGAAACCTTTCTTGTTGTCTATTGAATTGGACTACGTGCACAGTGAAGTGATTCTAGAATTTACTGGCAAAGCATTGTCAGAAAACTATTCAAAACTAATAACAAAGGAAACCATTAGGGAATGTTTTGATAATATCAATGCGTTAGGAATATGTGTTATTGATATTGAAACAATGATGCTAGAAGCAGACGTTGTAAAATGCGACGTAACACGGGATGCTAAGATTCAAGATATACCACAGTTATCTAACTATGTGCGTAACCATATCAAGAATTATCGTCAATACATATGTAGGAAACTACTGAATGGAAACCTCATACTAGAGAAGAATGTTTTCAATAGCAGGTCAAAAAAAAGAATGACCATATACGACAAAGGACAAGAAATGAAAATGGCTGAGAATAAACAATTCACTAAAAACAATGGACTTGAAGACACTTATGACGGTGTATGTCGCTTCGAGATAAATCTAAATAGTAAGGCGCAAATTAGGAAAGCGTTACACGTTGAGGACACCAAGCTATCAACAGTGCTTAACTCGGAAACGAACCCCATCTTAGATTTTTTGTGTGAGGCCGTAGAACAAGACACGACAACACCACCAATTACCGACAAGAAAACCTACTTAGCAATGCTTGTCATCAAAGACTGTAATTACGATTTGGAAGAGGTGGAAGCAAAGATGCGTCAATTCTCGTCAAGCCGGGGGACCAGCATCAAAAAAATGATGGAACCTTACAGGGCGTTAATGGCTAGGATGGCAGATGCTGACGATACTAAGGTCTGGAACCAAACGCTAGACCAACTTCGGTAGTGTATCAGAACTTCAACTGTATCACTTTAAGACATAAAACAAGGTGATACATCTTTACCGAATGTATCACCTTATGATTTTATGTTAAATGATAACTAAAACCTGAACGCAAGTGTCATCCCTGCCACTGGTTGTAGTGTGTTCCCATTCGGAATGTAATTAACCGAAGGGGATAACTTCACATCAAAAGAATATAGTCTTTTTAAATCTTGCTCATACATATTCTTCACCTTGGCTATACGAACTGCATCAATGATACTCCAAATATCTATGGCAATGATTCCTGCGTAACAAGCCAATGCAAGAGATGCAGCAGCGTCTGGCGAATCTCCATATTGATTTGCATAAGTAGCACTTGCGGCAACGATACTTAGCAATAATTCTCCTCCAAATTTTCCTAAACCTCGTCCCCACTCTCCATTTATGCATTCACCAAGACCGGGAATGAAAAAAGATGCCACCCCCATCCAACCTGGACTATATCTGTCAGCAAGACCAGGAACATATTCTTTGTAGTTATAGAGGTTCTTAAGTTCTTTGTACTTCATTCCTGGAGAAACATTGTCAACAGGTGTTTTATTCGTGTAGTACAAATCTGAGCTGGCTCTATCATTAAAAACTTCTTTCCGTCCCGTCTCGTAGGTAATCAAGAGAATATCTGTTTTTCTTACAGAGTACGTAGCTCCGTCTGGCTCCTCAAACAGTTTATACTTGACTTCGCTGGTGCCAACTTCAAGAACCTTTGCCTTGATATCATCACCATTCTTCTTTGTAATAACATCTTGCGCCATCGACGTTATTCCTGAAAACAGGATAAATGCAGAGAATAGTAGGATTTTTTTCATAATCATATTCGTTTTTTTAACATAATAGCAAATATGTTTGCCACTCAGTGTAGCGTTTCAAAGATATATATTATTTGTTTCAATATGTCACCGTGCTCTTATTTTTTATCTTAATCTGATTTTATCTTTCGACGCTTCCAACTGTTTTTTAGTTTCCTGCTGCGCAATTCATGTGTGTTCTCGAACCAGTCGAACTCATCCATCCAGCCGTTTGATATAGCGACCTTATACGCACCATTTGCATTCGTTTTGAATTCAACTTTAGAAGCGTACTTTTGGGCCTCTTCAAGAACAGTATTATAATCCCATTTTTTATTGTGTGCTTGTCTTTTTTTGTTGAGCCACGTGTAGTCTGTAATCCAGCCATTCTTTTTCGCTATCACACACGCACGATTATACTTATTACTAAACTCTGTTTTATTCTTACATTTTGAAGCGGCAGCATAGCAATGGTCATAATCATCCCGGTATCCATTCGGTTTCTGCATCTCGTCAAACCAAGTATAACTATCAAGCCAGCCATTGCTTCTTGCAACCTCATACGCGCGAGCGCTTTGTTTTGCGAAAACCCCTCTCGTTTTATATTTCCGTGCTTCCTGATAACAAGTCTTTTGGGTCCACTTATTTTTGTATAGCAGACCTATGCCACCTGTTTTTGCCCGATTCAACACGTTCCATCCACCATTGAGGTAATAATCCAGATAATAACCTTCCTTTTTGGTCCCTTCCTTCAGTGTTAGGTTTTCTTCCAGTATTTTCATTGGGGGTGTCGGGATGTTGTGTTCCTTGGCAAACAGAACAACGGCGTCAGATTCCGTGAAGATGTGTTCAAAATCGCGTTCCTGCACCCTTCGCATGAGCGTTCTTCCAACATATACGGAATGGTAATCCACGAACTCGTAAGCATACACACAGTCAATCTTGTCATTCGTGAAGTCAATTCTTTCGTCTTTTAGCCAGGTAAACTCATCAAGCCATCCATTGATTCTAGCTTTTCCGTAAGCAGTCCCGCAACAATCATGGAATTCGCCCCTTGTTTTATATTTATTGGATTCTTCTGTAACGCGTTCTTTATTCCAGTAATTATTGGGTCTTTGCAACAGTGTCATCCACACATAGTCATCAAGCCACCCATGATTCAAAGCAGCACCATATGCACCGTTACACTTCTTTGCAAACTCCACTCTTGATTTATAGTTCTTGGCGAGTTCGTAGCATTCTTCGTATGTATATGCCGAGCGATGCTTAATTGTGAACCAGGTATAATCTTTAATCCAACCATTTTGCCTCGCTTTACCATAGGCGCTTCCGTCCCCCTTTTGAAAATCTGATGAACTCGTATAATTCTTGGCAATCTCATACACCTCATCGTATGTGTAAGGTGTATGTTGTTTTCTCACGAACCACGTATAATCCTTAATCCAATTGTATCTTCTGGCCACATTATAGGCGCTCCCGTTCAACTTCTGCATTTCTGAAGAACTTGAACACTGCTTTGCTATCTCGTAGCATTTGTCGTAGTCGTAAATCTTACGCGACATGCGGTTCAGATATTTATTATTTGCCGTTTGGGGTGCGTACAGAAGTAACAATTATGCCACGCCTGATTATACATTTGCCATTGTTGAATGGTTTTTCATCCGATATGTTGAGGTTCTTTAGGTAGGCGTGTGACACACCAATTTTGTCTTTACCCCAGTGGTCACAAAGGGCTTTTAAATTGCCGTAGTAATAGTGCTTGCCATCTATTTCAAGATGAACTATAGCACGTTCTTGTTTCTTCTTTTCTTCCATAAACCCCAAAGTTATATCAAAAGTTGCTAATTTTCAATAAAAGCAATAAAATTAACCCCGGAAGCTTGCATATATTAAATAATAGCATTAAATTTGTACCAACAAAAGGACAAAGGCAGATTTTGATAGTTAGACAAACTAAAATTAAGCATGATGGATAAGGTTGTGATTTTGGCAAGGGTATCAACGGACAAGCAGGAGTATCAGCGGCAGGTGAACGAACTGACTGACTATTGCAGCCACGTTGGTTGGATGGTGGAGACTACCTTCTGCAACAAGATTAGTGGTGCAAAATCCATCGAAGAACGCACCGAGATACAAGAACTCATTGCATATGTCAAGACGCACGAAATTAGCCGCGTGGTTTGCCTTGAAATCAGTCGCCTAGGTAGGAATACCTTGGAGGCGTTGAAGGTCATCCAATGCCTCAATGAGCACGGTGTCAGCCTTTATGTGAAGAACTACAATCTTGAAACCCTCACAGATGGCAAAGTGAACCCGGTCGCAAGCCTCATTTGCACCATCCTGCTTGAAATTGCATCTATGGAGCGCCTTACCATCAAAGAACGTATGACAAGCGGACGCAATCAATATATTGCCAAGTGTCGGCAGCAGGGCATCAAGATGGGCCGTCCTGCGACTTACCGAAAGACTGATGATGCCTATAAGGCACAGTATTCACGGGAACTCAGTCTGCTCCGGAAAGGCCTCAGTCTTCGCAACACCGCAGCATTAACCGGGACATCTATCAACACTTTGCGACGGTTACAAGCAAAATTCCTTGACCGCTAACTTGTATTTTATTTTTTTTGACTGTATTTTTGAACAGGAAGGGACGAATAGGCGTCTAGACTTCTGCCGGAATCCCGGCAATAATAAGCCGTAAGGCACTTCAAATCATTATAAAGAATCTCGAAATAGTTTTAGCGTGATAATGGTCACAAGGGGTCGCGACAACCCCTGCCGAACCGAAGTCTCCGGTCAGTCACATCGTGGCGTGGAGAGGCGAATGTGCCGATATAACCGCAGCAATGCGGATGATAATCCTATACTTAAAAATGACGGATTATGAAGCTTTCTTTTCAAAAAACGGAATAACAGATGGCGAAGATAAAAGGATTGTGCTTGATTTTGTCAGCACACTATTCAATAAAGCAATCGAATTCATTAATAATCAATTAAATAAAGAAACAGATGATAGATTTTAAGAATATAAGGAGTGGTAAAGATTGCGTTGTTTGGACGCGCGTATCGACCAAATACCAGGAAGATAACGGCGGTAGCCTTGAGACACAAAAGGAAACCTGCGAAGAATATGCAAACAGATATGGCTACAAGGTGGCAGACTATTTTGGTGGCAAGCACGAAAGTGCAAAGACACCGGGCAAGATGGTTACTGAAATGTATAACTATGTTAGAAAGCATAAGGAAATATCAACCATTTTAGTATCTGAATTTGACAGGTTCTCACGGGCATCGTGGCAGGCGTGTAAGATGCTTGATGAAATGCGTGCGTTGGGTATCATCGTCATTGCAACCAAGTATGGCTTGAACACGGAGACAAAAGAAGGTATGCTAATGGCAAAGAACACCCTTAATATGGCGGAATGGGACAACCAAAACCGAACCGACAAATTCGTTGATGGACGTGAAAAGTGTTTCCGTTCAGGTGCTTGGGTACAAAAACCTCCATTCGGCTATAGTAAAGAAGGTAAAAGCCGAGAAACGTGGTGTTACCTCAACGAAAAGGGCAAGTTACTCCGATATGCTTTTAAATGGAAGTTGGCAGGTTATTCCAACAGTGAGATTTTGGACAAGTTGTCGGCATTGGGATTAGTCATTACCAAACAAGTTCTTCACCGTGTCTTGACAAGTCCATTTTATGCAGGTAAGATATGCCATCAGTACACCCACTATGAAATGGTGGACGGACAGATAGAACCTGCGGTAACGTACATTGATTTTTTGAAGGTGCAGGAGATTATGTCAGGCAGGACAGGCAAGTACACACAGAACAAACATAACCCTTGCTTTCCCTTGACGAAGCATGTCATCTGTGCTGATGATGATACGCCATTCACCGCATATACCAAGGAGAAGAAGTCCAAGGGTACGGTGCGTCACTATGACTACTACAAGTGCAACAAGGCCGGCTGCAAAACGAATGTCACCGCCAAGGAGATGCACGAGAAGTATGAAAGAGTGCTTAACAGATTCTATTTGCCTGAGAATGTTTTGTTGAATTTCTCTTCCTTAATTAAAGGCCTGTTCCGTAAAAGTTCCGATGAACTTTTTGCCCAGCGCACGCTGCTGAAGAAAAGGCTGACGGAAATCGACAGTGATATAAAGAATGTGCGTGTTCGCTATGCAACCGGAGTAATCGACAACGAGACCTATGATACGGCAATTAAAGAATTCAACAACCGCAAGGACTTGGTGATACTCGAACTCGACAAATGCAACCTGAATTTATCGAACTACGAGAAGCAGATACCAATGGTTATTGCAACCGCCTCAGATATAAGTCGTTTATGGCATAATACCAACTTGGATGGAAAGCGAAAAATCCAAAATTTAGTCTTTCCTAGCGGTATATTTTGGGACAAGCAAATTGGCGATTATCGAACCATTTCAAGGAATGGATTCTTCGACTTAATGGACAGATTTTCAGTCCATTATGGGAATAAAAAAGAGGCAGCATCTTCGGATGCTGTCTCGTTGTGCGGCAGGTGAGACTCGAACTCACACAGGCCAATGCCCACTACCCCCTCAAAGTAGCGTGTCTACCATTTCACCACTGCCGCAGTTCTACTTTGGGACTGCAAAAATAGGGATAATTCTGGGAAACGCAAAAATTTTTTTCTTATTTTTGTGTGGATATGGACAAGTTTTCTAGCAAGATGAAGGTCGCGGATCTCGTCGAGTCCAATTACCTGCTGCTGGGCGTCCTGGCGCGTGTCGGGATCGACGGCTGCTTCGGTGAGCGGACGGTCGCCGAGCTGTGCGAGCAGTCCGGGCTGGACCCGGACACGGTCATCCTCTTGTGCGAGGTGTATTCTTCGCCGGACTTCAAGCCGTCGATGGAGCAGTTGCGCCGCAGCCACGTGGGGGATGTCCTCCGCTACCTGCACCAGTCGCACGACTACTATCTCAGCCAGGCGCTGGTCGGGATCGAGGAGTCGATCGAGTGGCTGCTTGCGCCCTGTCCGGAGCGGCAGCAGCAGGTGGTCTGGAATTTCTTCCGGGGGTACAAGACCGAGCTCAAGAACCATTTCGGCTTCGAGGAGCAGGAGGTGATCCCGTATGTGCAGGACCTGATCATCGGGCAGCACCGGAGCGGGTTCAGCATCGACCGCTTCGAGGAGAACCATTCCAACATCGACGAGAAGCTCTCCGACTTCAAGAACCTGGTGATGAAGTCCCTGCCCGCCGAGTGCGACCGCCGGGCGCGGCTGTCCCTGCTCTACAAGGTTTTCGCCCTGCAGGAGGACCTGCAGTGCCACACCTACATCGAGGACAACATCCTCGTGCCGATGGTCCGGCTGCTGGAGAATCCCGGACAGGCCCGGGTGGGGGTGCGGGTGGACGCGGAGCCCCGGGACGAGACGCGTTCGGAGCTGTCCGACCGCGAGAAGGAGATCCTCGTGAGCGTGGCGCAGGGCCTGCTCAACAAGGAGATCGCCGACAAGCACCATATCTCCATCAACACCGTGATCACGCACCGCAAGAACATCACCCGCAAGACGGGGATCAAGACGGTGCCGGGCCTGACGGTGTATGCCATCCTGAACAACCTGATCGACATCAATTCCATCGAATAGCATGCTGAAGGTCACGGCGCCTGGCGGCGCGGGGGAAATACTGCTGCACGCGTGCTGTGCACCTTGTTCCGGGGCCATTCTCGAATGTCTCCGGGACAGCGGCATCCGTCCGGTGGTCTTCTTCAGCAATTCGAACATCTTCCCGAAGGAGGAGTATGACCTGCGCCTGGCGGAGTTGCGGCGCTATGCGGCGCTGATGGGCGTGGAGCTCGTGGAGGACGCGTACGACCACGATGCGTGGCTGGCCGCGGTCCGCGGGCTCGAGGCGGAGCCGGAGCGCGGGCGCCGCTGCGCGGCCTGCTTCCGCTTCCGGCTCGCGCGCGCCGCCCG